>JBEKPH010000004.1:0-133940 GCA_049520915.1 Terriglobales bacterium | reverse complement strand
GCGCGTGTGTAAATCGCAACCTATAATCATCATCGCTCGGCTCCTTTCCTCCGAGCCTTGGTCGCTTGAGCGCTTCCAAGTCTACTCGCCCGAAGGGAGCCGACACGGTTATCTCATCAGCCTGAATCCGCCAGTAATCTTTAAGAACTCAAGATCGATGCAGTCGTGGAATCCCACGTTTCGAAAACCGCGAAACGTGGGGCACCCCCGGTTTGGTGATGTCGAGGAAAGAATCCCCGCCAGATGTGGGCCAGCCGCCCGGCTGGTTTTTGTCCGCTGAACCGCAGCGCTGAAGCGCTGCGCCACCCAAAATCTCACGAGCGGTTCGTTCCGCCGCACAAACGCGGACAGGAGCGTCCGCGCCACACGAGCTACCAGCCTCTAGTCTGCAACATCTGCGATTCATCCAGCCCTGAGACAGCCAATCCCTTCATGGCTCCGACTAAGTCCTCGCTAACTTCGAGTAACACCTTCGGATCCTGATAGTGCGTGGCGGCTTTTACGATGGCTCTGGCGCGTTTCTCGGCTTCGGCTGGGTCGGCGAAGGTAGTGCTGTCTTTCATGAAGATGCCGCTGCCTACGAAGACGGCTTCCGCTCCCAGTTGCATGACGAGGCTGGCGTCGGCGGGGGTGGCTATGCCTCCGGCGGAGAAATTGGGGACGGGGAGTTTGCCTTCTTTGGCTACCAGGCGGATCAGCTCGTAGGGGGCTCCGTGCTCTTTGGCTTTGGCGTAGAGTTCTTCTTCGCCTAGCACGGTTAGGATTTTCATCTCCTGCACGATCTGGCGGATGTGTTTTACGGCGTGGACTACGTCTCCGGTGCCGGCCTCGCCTTTGGTGCGGATCATGGCGGCGCCTTCGGCGATGCGGCGGAGAGCTTCGCCCAGGTTGCGGGCTCCGCAGACGAACGGGACTTTGAAGGCGTGCTTGTCGACGTGGTGAGCTTCGTCGGCGGGGGTGAGGACTTCGGACTCGTCGATGTAATCTACGCCCAGTTCTTCGAGGATCTGCGCCTCGGCAAAGTGGCCGATGCGGCACTTGGCCATGACGCTACGCCGCCTTCGGCGCGGATCTGCGCGGGGACGCGTTCGAGGGCCATGACGGCGACGGCGCCGGAGCGCTCGGCGATTTCGGCTTGGGCGGCGGTGGTGACGTCCATGATGACGCCGCCTTTGAGCATTTCGGCGAGGCCGGTCTTGAGGCGAAGGCTGGTGTTTTTGTGTCCGTTATTCTGCGACATGGTGTGCTCCGAAAGGCAGCTGGTAGCTTTTGGCTATTGGCTCTTAGCTCTTGGCTTCTGGCTTTTCGCTAACCCTAACTGATGATGGTCGGGGGTTTTGGCTGCTATTGGTATTTTACAGGGCGATCCCGTTTCGCGGTACCCCCGATCGCGTGAGGGAGAGAGACAACGGCCGAGCTACGCTCGGCGGACGGACGAATGCGTCCGTCCCTACGTGAGCATTAGCGCTCCACGAAACGGGCGAACATGCGGTGCGGGTCGATGGCGATGAAGACGCCCTGGCTGCGGGCGAGGACTTCGTTTTTGTCGTTCAGGATCTCGGCCATGTTGATGTGCTTGCGACCTTCTACGCTGACTTCGCGGGATTCGACGTGGAGGGGCTGTTTCAAGGGCACGGGCTTCAGATACTTGACGGTGATTTCGGAGGTCAGGGCGACGACGTTGCGCAATTTATTTACTTTGCCCATGGCTTCGTCGAGGATGGTGGCGATGATGCCGCCGTGGCAGTGTCCGGGCGGTCCGGTGTAGCGCTTGGCGAGGCGAAATTTGCAGACAAAACAGGCACGCGCTTCGTCGTAGGTGAAGCGCAGGCGCATGCCGTCGGGATTGCTGGTGCCGCATCCGAAGCAGTGGTTCTTCTGGAGTTGCATGTAGCGCGTGTTGTGTCCGGCTTCGGGGGAAGCGTCTTTCGGGTGAGCGGCGGCGCGGGGGGTTCGAGACTTCTTGGCGGGCATCCTAAAGATTCTATCGCGAGGCGCGACGGCGGCTGTGTATGATGGCTTGCGAAAAATCGAGTGGAGACGGGGAGGGTAAGAATGGTCTCTGGCGCGAAGGTGCGGAATTTGTATTCGGTGCATCCCGGAGTTGAGCAGACTCAGAAGTGGGTGAAGGAGTTGCCGATGAAAACGGGACGGTCGCTCGAGAAGTGGGTCGCGTTTATTAAGGGCTCGGGGCCGGCGGGCGAGAAAGAACGACGGGAGTGGCTGAAGGAAGAGCACAAGCTCGGCACGAATTATGCGTCGTGGCTGGCGGGGCGGGCCGGTGGCAAGAACATGGAGGAAGACTCTCCGGAAGCCTATTTGAAAACCGCCGCCGAGTGGGTGGAGGCGCGGTATGCGGATTTCGCTGAGGTCGTCGGGGTTGCGTTTGAGGAACGATAGGTTCTCGTCTCGCACTCTCTGCGCTTCGGCGTGGGTCCTCCACTGCGATTCGCCCGGGATGACAGAGGGGTTAGGCGCGGTCTTCGATCCAGCCACCACCTACTACTGTGTCTCCGTCGTAGAAGACGGCGCCTTGGCCGGGGGTGATGGCACGCTGCGGTTCGTCGAAGGTGACTTGGACTTCGTCTGGGCCGGAGGAATGGATTGTGGCGGCGGCGGGCTGATGCTTGTGGCGGATCTTGACGGCCACGTGCATGGGCTCGCGGATTTCGTCGGTTGAGATCAGGTTGACGCGGCGGGCGGTGAGAGTTTTCGAAAATAGATCTGCGTCGTTGCCGACGATTACCTGGCGAGTTTCATTCTTGATTTGAATCACGTACAGCGGAGAGCCGGTGGCGACTCCGAGACCCTTGCGCTGGCCGACGGTGAAATTGTGCACTCCGGCGTGCTCGCCGATGACTTTGCCGCCGGTGGTGACCATCTCGCCTCCAACGGTGTCGCGGCCGATTTCGGGAGCGTTGTCTCCCTGCTCGGCGAGGTAGGCGTCGATGAAGCGTTTGTAATCGCCGCCGGGAACGAAGCAAATTTCCTGCGAGTCGGGCTTTTCGGCGATGACAAGCCTATGCTTGCGCGCGAGTTCGCGGACTTCGGGCTTGGTCATTCCGCCCAAGGGAAATAGGGTGCGGCTCAGTTGCTCTTGGGTGAGTCCGAAGAGAAAGTAAGTCTGATCTTTCGACTTATCGGTGGGGCGCTTGAGCAGCCAGCGTCCGATTTGGTCGTCGAAAGTGACTTGGGCGTAGTGGCCAGTGGCGATCTGGTCGGCTCCGATCTGGCGGGCGACGACGAGAAGCTGATCGAACTTGAGGTGATTGTTGCAGAGGCTGCAGGGGATGGGCGTGCGTCCGGCGAGATACTCTTCGACGAAGGGGCGAACGACATCGCGCTCGAAGCGCTCCTCGTGGTTGACGACGTAGTAGGGGATGCCGAGGGTTTCGGCGACGCGGCGGGCATCGTAGACATCGTCGATGGAGCAGCAGCGGCCCTGAACGGATTCAGGCATGCCAGCGTGTCCGGCGAGGCGGCGCTGGTTCCAGAGTTGCATGGTGAGGCCGATGAGGTTGTGGCCTTGGGCGCGGAGCATGGCCGCGACGGCGGAGGAGTCGACTCCTCCGGACATGGCGACGGCGATGGTTGAGGAAGGCATTTGGCTGTTCGCTGTTCGCTATTGGCTTTTAGCTCGATCTTTTGCTGGCTGTCATTTGTGTGCTGCTTGATTCGATACTACTGGAGCTGCGCTCCAGATGGGCGAAAGACTTCTTAGACGGGCGACGGTCGCGGGAATCACGCTCAGGGCGAAGTCGATGTCTTCTGCGGTGTTTTGCTTGCCTAGGCTGAAACGGATGCTGGATTTCGCTTGGTCGCGGCTCAGGCCCATGGCGGTCAGGACGTGCGAGGGTTCGATGGCTCCGGAGGAACAGGCGGAACCGGTGGAGACGGCGAGTCCCTGCAAGTCGAGGGCGATGACGAGGGCTTCGCCTTCGATGCCATCGAAACAAATGTTTGTCGTGTTGGGCACGCGGAGAGCGGCATCTTCATTCGAGCGCGCGTTCGAGTGTCCATTGGAGCTTCCGTTCAAGTGGGTGGCTTCGATCTTGAGCAGTTCCCTTTCGAGGCGGTCGCGGAGATCGGACATATTTCGATCGTCGCCTCGCTTCAGGCCAGCGTGGGCTAGCTCCGCGGCTTTCCCCAGGGCGACGATGCCGGGGACGTTTTCGGTTCCGGCGCGACGGGAGCGCTCGTGGCTTCCTCCGTATTGCAGGGGAGTGAGTTCGGTTCCCTTGCGGATGTAGAGGGCTCCGATGCCTTGCGGGGCGTGGATTTTGTGGCCGGAGATGGAGAGCAGGTCGCAGCCGATTTTCTTTACGTCGAGTGGAAGCTTGGCAGCGGCTTGTACGGCGTCGGTATGGAAATAGACGTCGGCTTCGGCGGCAATTTTTCCTAATTCTTCGACGGGCTGGAGCGTGCCGGTTTCATTGTTGGCGAGCATGACGGTGATTAGCTTTGTGTTGGGACGGAGGGCACGCTTTACGTCGGCGGGATCGATGAGGCCGCGGCCGTCCACGGGGATGATGGTGATTTCGCAACGATGGGGCGGATCCGCGAGATGCTTGCAGGCATTGAGGACGGCGGAATGCTCGATGGTCGAGGTGATGACGTGGTCGCCGGGTGACATGAGTCCGAAGATGGCGAGGTTGTCGGCCTCGGTGCCGCCGCTGGTGAAGACAATTTCGGAGGGACGAGAACCGAGGAGCGCGGCGACGGATTCCCTGGCACGCTCGATGGCGGCGCGAGTTTCTTGTCCATGATGGTGGATGGACGAGGCGTTGCCGAAGTGGTCGGTGAAGTACGGGCACATGGCCTCGAACACCTCGGGTAGGACCGGGGTGGTGGCGTTGTTATCGAGATAGACGCGGCGGGACACGGTGATTCTATTGTAGCGGGAAAATGGGGCGGGACGGGGGAGCGGATACGTGAACTTCCAAATCCCGACACCTGATTGGTGGGGCACGCAGGCGGGCAGGAATGCCCGCCCCACACGAGTTCTTCTCCACACGAGCAAGGTCTTATTGGCCTTGCATGGTTTGGGCGGTGTGCTCTCCGAGGGTGAAATCGATTTCGGCGGTGGCGCGGGGGGAGACGGTGACAGACTTGCTCCAGATGAGGGGATCGGAAAAAACGGGGCGCTTCACGCGAGCTTGGGTCGCGATGTCGTAGAGAGCGCTTTCGCCCACCACGCGCCAGCCTTCGTGCCAGGCGACGATCTCGTATTGTCCGGGAGGAACGTCGGTGAGCGAGAAGTTGCCATCCGAATCGGTGACGGCGTAGTAGGGATGGCTGGCTACGATCATTTCGCCGTTCATCCAGACGTGGCCTGCATTGCAGCGAAGGCTGACGACGCCGGCGCGGGTCATGGGGCGAGTGATCTCCTGGCCCTCGGCGGTAAACGGGAGGTTGTAGTCGGCTCTGCCGGACATGTGGACGGTGTGCAGCAAGGGATCGCTACTTTTGACGGTGAGCGTGGCCTGGGCGGGGACCAATAGAATGTGAGGCTCGTAGCGGCAGTTCTTTTGATTCAAGAAACGGCGCTGCACGGGCAAGTCCATGGATTTGCCGTGGGTGATATTTCGAAGGAAGACGACGGTGTTGGCGACGCCACCGCCGGGAGCGACGACGAGGCGCTCGAGGTCGCGATGTTTCTCTCCGGAGGGGTCGCAGATTTGCGCGTCCTTATTGATTTCGGAGGGGACGAGGTGGGGCAGGGATCCCTGCCACTTGACGGTGCCGCGGATCGTTCCTCCGTCTTCAACGGCGACGACTTGATAGGGCATCTGTGCGGCGGAAATGACTGGGAAGAGGGCAAGGGCGAAGAACGCAGATACGCGGAAGATCCACTTCATAAAACGTCACCTCAGGATGCATCGCCTCGGGGCCCAATGCAATCGAGTAAGGAGGCGGGAAACACGACGAAGGCGGAGGATGCCTCGGGGTTTCCAAATGCTATTAAATTCGCTTTCGACGCACGCGATTGCCCACACAACCGCGTGAGTTAGTCCGACCATATGACGAATGGTGACAGGTAATCAAATGACCGAAGTAACTTGAGGTCGGAGGCGAGAGGTCAGATTGCGGAGGTGAGAAGCCAATACACCAAAATAGGTGTAGGTTGCACTTCTGCATTCTGACCTCTTACTTCTGACCTCCCCTGGCTAGCCGTAGTATTGGAAATCTTTCCAGAAGTCGGGCCAGGTTTGGAGCAATCCGCGACAGACGTAGAGGTCAAGATGGTCGCGGGTTTCTTCGTTCTCGAGGTGGTAGGAGTTGGGGTTGTGACCGGCTATCTGGCAGGAGGCGAAATTGCGCTGGAGAAAACCCTGGGAGAAGCCGACGACAATTAAAGTTTGCGGCGGAGGGCTGCCATAGCCGTGAGCCCAGAAGGAATTGACGCCGCTAATCGCGGGCGGCAGACCGAGGGCGGGACCGTAGAGATTGATGGCGCCCGCTTCTCCGTAGTTAGCGGCGAGGATGCCGAGGTGAGAGCGGTCT
This sequence comes from Terriglobales bacterium, assembly GCA_049520915.1. Lineage (GTDB taxonomy): Bacteria > Acidobacteriota > Terriglobia > Terriglobales > Acidobacteriaceae > Acidiflorens. The sequence goes on along the minus strand of JBEKPH010000004.1, from coordinate 127,436 downwards.
TCGGCGGGAAGAGAGTCGCGGATCTGGGCGATGGACTGGACGAGTTCGGGCCATCCGACTTCTTCGAGAAGATCGCCGTTGTTCTTAGCAGCGAACTTCCAGAGCGGGGAGTTGATGGGCGCGGGCGGAATGGCGATGGCGCCAACGAGAACTATGTCGGCGGTGAGCGCGACCCAGGCGAGGCTTCGGAGGGCGGCGGCTGGGGCGCGACTCAGCGATTGTAGGCGTTGCTCTCCCCAAACGCTGCCGGCGGCGTAGAGCATGGGATAGGCGGGACCGAGATAGTATCCGCGACCTTTGGCGATGACGAAGAGGAGCAAGGGGACGATGTACATCCAGCCCAGCATGCGGAAACGGCTGCCGGGTTTCGAGAAGAGATAGAAGTAGAGTCCGGCGAGCGAGAGCGGGAAACCGAAGAGAGTGAATTTCAGTTGGTCGGGAAGAAAGCCTTTGGCGCGGCCGATGCGGACATCGCGCTGATGGATGGTGTGGAGAAAATCTAGCGATATAAAGTGATGCTGCGCCTGCCAGAGGAAGTTCGGAAGAAACACGAGCAGGGAGAGCGCGACACCGATCCAGAGCCATTTGCTGGTGAGATGACGGCGGGTGTTGGTGGCGAGGACGCCGACGGTGATTCCGACGGCGAAGAATCCCATGGTGTATTTCGACATCATGCCGAGGCCGATGGTAGCTCCGATGGCGAGCCACCAGCGGGGGTCGTCGGATTTCAGAAGACGGATGACGAAGTAGGCGGCGAGAACCCAGCAGAGATAGTCGAAGGCGACGTACTGCATGAGTGCGCCGCTGACGATACAGAACGGAACGGCTGCGGCTGCGGCGACGAGTTGAGCGCCGCGCCGGCCACCGAGTTCGCGGGCCATCAGTCCGGTGAGAACGACGGACGTGGCTTGGGCGACGGCGGCGAAAAAACGGAATCCAGATACGGACGTGCCGAAGAGGATGAGGGAGATGCGTCCGAAGAACGGAGTGATGGGAGGGTAGGCGATGTATCCCCAGGCGAGATGGCGAGCGTCTTCGAGGGTGGCGAGCTCGTCACGGTGAAAACCGAAGCGTCCGCCGAGGAGCCTTTGCACGAGAATGGTGGCGAGGGCGAGGTAGATCAGAACGGCTTGATCGCTCGACCAGACGCTCTGCGGCTTTGGGAAAGATTCGGCGGAGGGCTTCGTTTCCTGGAGCGAAGTCATGGGTGATTATGCAACAGAGGCGAGGGGGCGTGGGGCGAAAATCAATGGGCCGGAACGACCCAGGTTAGTGCCCTGAAGAACGGGCACGAACCTGGGGCACCTTCGGACCGTGCTCTTTCCAAAATCGCTCTAGCGGTTTTCTACCGAGACGTATTTTTGAGGGTAGGCGGGGCCGATGTAATCGGCGCGGGGACGGATGAGGCGATTGTCGTCGAGTTGCTCGATGACGTGGGCGGTCCATCCGCCGACGCGGGAGACGGCGAAGATGGGCGTGAAGAGATCGACTTCGATTCCGAGGGTGTGGTAGGTGGAGGCGGAATAGAAGTCCACGTTGGCGTTGAGCTTCTTGTCGCCTCGGACAAACTCTTCGATTTTCTGGGAATACTCGAACCACTTCGGATCGCCGCTGGAGTGGCCGAGGTCGCGAGACATCTGGCGAAGGTGAGTGGCGCGAGGATCTTCGGTGTGATAGACGCGGTGTCCGAAGCCGGGGATTTTCTTTTTCTGGGCGAGCATTCCTTTGACGTATTCAACAGGATCGGCGCCGTTGGTGTCGATTTCTTTCAGAATTTTGAAGACTGCTTCGTTGGCGCCACCGTGAAGCGGACCTTTGAGGGTTCCGATGGCGGAGGTGATCGCGGAGTGCATATCGGAAAGGGTGGCGGCGGTCACGCGGGCGGCGAAGGTTGAGGCGTTCAGTTCGTGATCGGCGTGCAGAATCAAAGCTATGTCGAGGGCACGCTCGGCGGTTTTTGTGGGCGCGGTGCCGTTGAGCATGAGCAGGAAATTGGCGGCATGGGAGAGCGAACGATCGGGCTCGACGGTGGGCTTCCCTTTGCGAATGCGATCGTAGTTCGCCACCACCATGGAAATCTGCGAGGTGAGGCGGATGGCTTTGTTGATGTTCGCCTCGTGATCGTTCTTGTTGTACTCGGGATCGTAATAGGACAGAGCGGACACGATGGTGCGCAGCATGTCCATGGGATTGACATGGCGCGGGACCAACTGCAGGCGATAGAAGATCGAGGCGTCGAGTTTGCGCTCTTCGGCCATGCGCCACTTTAACTGCCGGAGTTCGTCGGGGTTGGGCAAGCGGCCAAACCAGAGCAGGTAGCAGACTTCTTCGAAGGTGGAATGGTCTGCGAGATCGTGGATGTCGTATCCGCGATAGGCGAGGACTCCCCGCTCTCCGTCAATGAAGCAGATGCTGGATGTGGTCGCGACCACACCCTCGAGACCTTTGGGAGCGTGCAGGCTGGAGAGAGTAGACATGGGGCCCTCGAGTGGATGAATGTCGGTGCCTGCGGTTCATAGAAAGCGGCGGCAGGGCAACCTTTGTTTATACGCCATGCGGAGGGAAGTTTCCAAGAGGGGGTGGGAGTGGATGGAACAAGGAACAGACCGTCAAAGTCCCCGCGCTGTGTCTGCACAAAACGCAGACACGAGGACGGGCCACCCTCGGGAGTAGGTGGCCGGGAAGGCGGCGGTCGCGTAGAATTTGTGGTTTGCTTGCTGGCGGACGTGGATGGGGTGGACCGGCGGCGGAAATCTACATGTCCCTTGGAGAGATTGATGAATCGTAAGCTGGCATTTTTTGGTTTGATGGTGAGTTTGGGCTTTGTTTTGGTTTCGTCGGTGGCGCGCGCCGATGAGGGAATGTGGCTGTACAACGCGTTTCCAGCGGAGAAAGTGCAGAAACAATATGGCTTTCTGGCGACGCAGGACTGGCTCGACCATTTGCGGCTTTCGTCGGTGCGATTCAACAATGGCGGGTCAGGATCGTTCGTGTCGGCGGATGGACTGGCGTTTACGAATCATCACGTGGGCGCCGATTGCATCCAGAAGCTGGCGACGTCGGGCGCGGATTACATGAAGACGGGCTTCTACGCCAAGACGCAGGCGGAAGAGGCGAAGTGTCCTGACCTTGAGCTGAATGTGCTGGTTGGGATCGAGGACGTGACGGCGAAGGTAAAGGCCGGAGCCAAGGCTTCGATGTCGACGGCGGATGTGGGGCAGGCGCAGCGCTCGGCGATGAGCGCGATCGAGTCGGAGTGCGCCAGTTCGACCGGACTGCGCTGCGATGTGGTCACGCTGTATTCGGGCGAAGTTTACAACCTTTATAAGTACAAGAAGTACACGGATGTGCGGCTGGTGTTTGCGCCGGAATTTGCGGCGGCATTTTTTGGTGGTGATCCGGACAATTTCACGTATCCGCGGTATGACCTGGACATCACGTTTTTTCGCATTTACGAGAACGACAAGCCGGTTCATCTCGACAATTATCTGGAATGGTCAAAGGCCGGGGCAAAAGATGGAGAGCTGATTTTTGTTTCGGGGCATCCCGGAAGAACGGACCGCCAGGAGACGGTTGCGCAGATCATGTTCCTGAAGGACGTGGATTTTCCGTCACGTTTAACGACCTATAAGCGTCGGATTGATGCGCTACAGAAGTTCAGCGCGGAATCCGCTGAAAATGCGCGCATCGCGCAGGAAGATATTTTTGGATTGCAGAACGCGCAGAAGGCGATTAACGGCGAATACACGGCGCTGCAGAACGCGGCTGTGCTTTCAAAGATGCATACGGCCGAGCGCGAGCAGGAATCGGCTTATATGAAAAAGCACGCGGGAGAGCCGAATCCGTGGGAAGAAATTTCGAATGCGATGAAGGTGAATCGCGAAATTTACGATCATATGACGTACGTGGAGCGCATGCGCGGATTCACGTCGGACCTGGCGCACGACGCGCGGACCTTGGTTCGAGTTGCGGCGGAGAAGCAGAAACCGAATGGGCAAAGATTGCGGGAGTATCGCGATTCTGGGCTGCCTTCGCTGGAACAGGAGCTTTTTAGTACGGCTCCGGTTTATAAAACTCTGGAGACGTCGACGTTGACCACGGCGTTCGGGCAGATGAAGGAAGCACTCGGAAGCGAAGATCCGGCGGTGAAGGCGGCGTTGGGCGGAAAGTCCGCGCCGGAGGCGGCGAAAGCGCTGATTGCGGGCACGAAATTGGAAGATGTGGCTGTCCGCAAACAGCTTTACGAAGGCGGCAAGGCGGCCATCGATGCGAGTACAGACCCGCTGATCGTGCTGATGCGGAATGTGGATCCGGAGGCGCGAGAGGTGCGCAAGCGCTTCGACGACGAGGTGGATGCGGCGGTACGCCGGGACGGAGCGACCATCAACCGAGATCGGTTTGGGCAGACGGGGTTCACTCACCCTCCGGACGCGACCTTTACGCTTCGTCTGAGTTATGGGACAGCGAAGGGATACGAGGAAGACGGGAAGAAGATTCCTTATTTCACGACGTTTGCTGGGGCTTTTGAACATGCGCAGGCGCATGGGAACAAGGCGCCGTTTGATCTTGCGCCGAGCTGGCCCAAGATGAAGTCGAAGCTCAATCCGCAGACGCCACTGGATTTTGTTACGACGGCAGACATCATCGGAGGCAACTCGGGGAGTCCGACGGTGAATAAGGCGGGAGAGGTCGTAGGAATTATTTTCGACGGGAACATCCAGTCGCTGGCGTTGGATTTTTATTATGACGACCGGCAGGCGCGGGCGGTTTCGGTGGACTCGCGAGGGATCATTGAAGCGCTGCGCCAGATCTATGGCGCGAATGCGCTGGCGGACGAACTGACGGGGATGAAAGGCGCGGCCAAGACTACGGGAGAATAGTTAGTGGCGCTGCTTGCAAAATGCTCTACCACTAAGGGCACTAAGGGACACGAAGGAAAACATTGTAGCGTGGCTTCAGGATAAAGAGTAAGAGCGGTAGGCTTTTCCGCGCTGCGCAATTTTTGTCTCAAGAAAAACTAAACGGGCCAGAGGGCGGCAGCTGTGCCACCCAGAATCTGCGCTTGCGTCTTCTCGTCCAGCGGCAGAGAGCGGAACTCGTCGAGGTTGCGCTTGATGTCGACTACGCCGGGGCTAGGCCAATCGGTGCCAAATAATGTTTTGTGGGCAATCTCGCTGAGCCGCGGAAAGTACGTCAGCAGCGCTTTCGGCGGGATACCGCTGATGTCGAGATAAATGTTTGGGTGGCGGCGTAGAAGGAAGAACGCGGTATCCATCCAGATCGGGCGGCCTCCGTGGGCCAGGATAATTTTCAACTTGGGGAAATCGATGGCGACATCATCGAGGTGCATCGGGTCGCCATATTTATTGCGCGCGCCCGGAAAAACCGATGTACCGGTGTGGAACATGACGGGGATTCCGTTGGCCTCGGCGGCACGGTAGATGATTTCGAGTTCCTTCACTCCGTTTAGATAATCATTGGGAAATAGAAGTTGATGGGGTGGGTGAATCTTGATCATGCGCAGGCCGAGGCGCAGGATGTGGGCGACGTCCGCCATGATGTTGGTGGTGTGGCGGGGATGAAGGCTGCCGCAGGAGATCAGGCGTTTGGGATCGTGGCTGGCGTAGTCGGCGACGAACTGGTTGACTTCGGGACCGAATCCGATGACTTCGGGAGCGACATAGTTGATGAGGGCGGCGCGGTCGACTCCGCAGCGGTCGAGATAATTGAGGAAGGCCTTGGGCGAGCGGCAATATTCTTCGACGTCGCGCAGGTCGGTGCGGTTGCGCTGAATGAGTTCGAGCGCCTGCGGTTTGAAGCCCGAGATCGGATTGATGTGGACGTGGCAGTCGGTGATCAGAGGCGGCTCCTGGCTTCTGGCTTAATACAGAGGGATTTTGGGATCTACGGTGCGGGCCCAGCCGTCGATTCCTCCGCGCATGGACTGAACTTTTTCGTATCCTTGCTGACGCAGCCAGTTGGTGACGCTGAGTGAGCGGACGCCGTGGTGGCACATGACTACGATGTGCTGGTCGGGGTCCAGTTCCTGATGGGCGCGAGCGGGGATGTCGCCCATGGGAATATGCTTGGTGCCCTCCAGGTGCGAGGCTTCGAATTCCCAAGGTTCACGCACGTCGAGCAGGGTGAAGATGTCGCCCTTCTGCTGCAGGGCTTTCGTTTGGCTGGGAGAGATTTCGAAGTCCATAGGTGTCTGTGATTATGTGAAGCGTTGTCGGTCTGCATCGGCTAAAGTTCGTTAACAGGCTTATGCAATTGGGAACATGAGATCCCTCGCTGCGCTCGGGATGACAAAGCAATTTTACTAGGATGACAAGGTAATTTTACTTTAGCGCTTGAGGTCACTCGCTCCGCTTAGCGTGGTGAGGCTTAGGAGAGCGGCGATTGCCCAGAGGGCGCCGGTTCCGATGCGGGCGCTGCGTACGTCGGCGGAAGGGATGGTGTGCCAGAGAGTTAATGTGCATCCGACGACGAAGTTTGCGACCAGCACGCCGAAGAACAGGCGTTCGCGGAGACAGCGAGTATCGAGCGCCAGGGCTGCCAAGAGTACAACCCATACGAGGTAGGTGGCGGCGGTCCACCAGTCGTGCGGCCATTCGTATTCGTTGCGAGTCACGTGGCTGAAGGAGACCCAGGCAAAGTAAGCGCATCCCAAAAAGCCGGCAATGCCCCACAGCGGCGTGCGACACATGAGATGGCCGGAAGCATAGGCGGACGGCTTCGGCGCGAGCGGCTTTGTGTCGGGCAAATTTCGGTTGGACAGGTTCATGTTCGCCGGCTGTATATTCGGCAAGCCCAGCTGCGCATTTTCTATTTGCCTATCCATTTCGGCGGCCGTTTCTCAAGGAAAGCAATCATACCCTCGCGCGCGTCCGCGGTCGAGATCAGTTCTTCGAGATAGATCTTTTCGGCGCGGGCGAGGCCTTTGTCAAAGTGGATGGCGTCCCAGGCATAGATGGCCTTCTTGGCGTAGAGAAGAGCGGCCGGACTGAGTTCGCGGAGGTCGGCCAGAGTTCGTTCTACGACGGAATCGAGTTTTGCTGCGGCGACGGATCGGTTGGCCAAACCGAGCGCGGCGGCTTGATTGCCGGAGAACTGGCGTCCGGTGAGGATGAGTTCGGCGGCGCGCTTTTGACCGATGATTGCCGATAAGGCGACAGTGGCGACGGGCGGAAACGACGCGAGCTTAATTTCGGGAAATCCCCAGGTGGCGTCGCGGGCGGTGTAAACCATGTCGCAGACGGCGGCAAGTTCAGCGCCTCCGCCTAGACAAACGCCACGGACGACCGCGATGGTGACGGTGCGAGCGGTAACGATGGCGCGGATGACGGCATGAAAAGCGGCGAGCATTTCGTGAATCTGGTCGGGGAGGTGGGCGTTGATGTCGACTCCGGCGGAAAAGGCGCGTGAATCGCCTTGGAAGACGATGGTGGAGATATCGGGGCGGGCTTCGAGTTCGGTGAGGATCGGATGGAGTTCGAGGGCCATCGGGAGATCGATGACGTTGAGGGGAGGGTTCGTGAGAGTGAGGCGAGCGACGGGCGGGGTGATCTTCAGGTCGATTCGCTTGGCGTCGGCAGTGGGCATTGTGTTCGGGCTCGTGGTGGACGGGCGAGGGCGCCCGTCGCTCCATTATTTATTTTTACTATAGATTGATGGCCGATTTGCGGGGCTCGCCTATGGTGGATAGGGGGTCGCGCGCTCCGGCTTTTTCTTTGATCCACTTCTTTTCGTTGCGGATGATGTCGAGCAACAGCTCTTTGTCTTTCGCGCTGGGAAGATTCTCTTCGCAGTGCTGCTCGTAAGCGCGGTCGTCCAGGGATTCGCCGGTTTCGCAGTGAAACTTCTGGCCGGACCAGCGGCCGATGTTGCGGTTGAAGTGCATGTCGGGCGTGTAGAACTTTTTCTCGCCGGGGCTAAGAAAAGTATTCAGGCGCTCGACTAATCCTGCAACCTCGTCGCGATAGAGATGGCGGCTGTAGTCGTTGAGATCGTCGAGATCGGCGACTTTGTCATTCTGCATTTCGTCGTAACGGCCTTTGATGCCCCAGACGTAGGCCCAGTGGGCGGATGAGGAATGATCGGTGCCGAAGAGGTCGAACGAGCTGGAGATCCACTTGTTGAGATATTTCTGGAGGAGCCAGCGCGGGATGACTCCGGCTTCGACGACGCGGCGCAGGCCGTCGTGGCCAGTGCCCATGTGAAAGGCTTCTTCGCGGAGCATGTAGGAAGTCGAGCGTCCGAGGGGCGCGAAGGATGAATACTTCAGCATCTGGAGCTGGAACTTGCCGTCGCGGTCGACGAAATCGGTGTAGGTGAAGAAATCGAGCCAGTTATCGACGTCGACGTTGAAGGTGCCGAGCAGGCGCTTGTTTTCGAAGGCACGACGTTCGAGCATTTTTTGCGCCTCGACTTTCCCGGAGGATCCGAAGAAATCGATCAAGAGGGCGCACATCTGCCATCCGTGGCGCATCTCTTCGATCATGACGCGAGTGATGGCGCGGCGGTCCCATTCGGTGGGCGCGGTCGCGAACAAATTGCGCTGCTGCTCGACGCTGGCGAATTCGGTGTCGCCCTGGTAGATGATCATGTTCATGAGGGCGTCGCGCATCTGCTGCGTTGGAACCTGGCGCAGGTTCTGCCACTTGTTGCGGCCCTTGTAGGCTCCGAACTGGATCTCTTCGGTCTCGATGGCTCCGTAGAGAGTGTCGAAGTGGAAGGCCTCGACGTCGTCTTTGTCTACGCCGACTTCTTTGCGCCATTCGTTAAAGAGCCCAACCCACTCGCTGAAGCTTCCGATTTTCGCTACTTTGCCTGGCATGAAGTCAAAATCCTTTCACCGCAGAGACGCCGAGCGCGCCGAGAAATCTCTTTTTCTGCCAGTGAAACGCGGACAGGAGTGTCCGCGCCACACAGGCAAGATCGCCGCACTACTTCGCTGTGAAGACGGCGGGGCGCTTCTCTACGTACGCGGCCAGGCCTTCTTTGGCGTCGTCGCTTTGGAAGAGGATCTGCTGATTTTCGCGCTCGACGGCCAAGGCGGACTCCATGGGAATTTCCCAGCCAGTCTGAACCGCGCGTTTGATGCGGCCTATGGCCTTTGCGGCTTTGTTCGGCGGCGTGAACTGGCGGGCGTACTCCATGATGTTTTCCATGAAGCCGTCGCGCTCGAAAATGTCGTTGATGATTCCGTACTCCTGGGCTTCTTCGAAAGAGAAAGTGTTGCCGGTGATCATCAGTTCGATGGCTTTGCTTTTGCCGACGAGACGCGAGAGGCGCTGCGTTCCGCCGGTGCCGGGGAGAACACCGAGGTTAACTTCGGGCAGGCCGATCTTGCCAGCGTCCTTGCGGGCGATACGGAGATCGGCGGCCATGGCGATTTCGAGGCCTCCGCCGACGCAGTGACCGTTGATGGCGGCGATGACAAGTTTCGGCGTGTGCTCGAGGCGCAGCAACGTTTCATTGGCATGAAGGCAGAAGTAATACTTGAAGGTGGGATCGACGGAGGCGAGCATCTTGATGTTAGCTCCGGCGGAGAAGAACTTGTCGCCGACTCCGGTCAGGACAATCACGTGGACGTCATTATCCATGCGGGCCTTGAGGATGGCTTCGTCAAGCTGGCGATTCATTTCGTAGGTGTAGGTGTTCGCCGGAGGATCGTTCATCTCGATGACAGCGACTCCAGCATCGGTGCGGTAGTTGATGAGTTGTTTGGTGGATTCGCCGGTGGCCGGCTGAGTCGTGATTGTTGCCATAGAGTTGCTCCTTAAAAGTTATTTGTGGCCGGCAGTGCGAGTTTGCCGGCGAACTGCAGATCCCTCGCTGCGCTCGGGATGACAATTTTGGAATTGATTCGGAAGTTTCTTACCGTGCTTACGGCCCGCGGTGGTGTTTGCTACGCCGGTCAGAATGATGTCACCCATCTGTTGAGCGAGAGCGTCGGCGTTGCCGTCTACGCGCGGGTTGTACCAGGTGTAGATCCAGTTAATCATGCCAAACAGGCTCATAACTGCCGTGCGCGGATTGAAATCAAGGGCGCGCTTGCGGCGAAGATCTTCCATCAGACCGAGACAGATGCGATAGTACTCGCGCTTGATCCCAGCAATCTCTGAACTCCAGCCATTTTTCAGCGAGTCGTCTTCGTGGGAGAGGACCTTCAATCCCTTTTGGTTACTGACGAAATATTCGAGGTGATTGAGGATGAAAATGCGAACGCGGGCTTCGGGATCGGTGACGCTTTCGAGACGGGCTTTGAGCTTTTCGAGAATCGTGGTGAACGTGTGTTTTTGAATGAGAAAGAGCAAGCGCTCTTTCGACTCGAAGTAGTAATAGAGGCCCGCGAGCGACATGCCGGTAGCGCGAGAGAGATCGCGCATAGAGGCGCCTTCGTATCCTTTTTCACAAAAGACTTCGGTGGCGTGTTCGAGAATGTGGCCAAGACGGCGATCGAATCGGGAGTCGGAAGGGGGATTCGCGGTCCGCGTGCGCAGCTTATGCGGGGCGCGCGCGGATCGATTTGGGGAAAGAGTCGGCATCAGTTCGAACGTTCGTTCTAATTATAGGAGAACGTGATGGATATCACAAGATGGTGTGACATGTGCCGCGCGGGAGATGAACCCTCTACCACTAAGGGCACGAAGCATACGAAGGAGAATCCTGAGAGACCTAGAGATGCTTAGGCGGGACTCGGGGCGTTATCGTTAGGACGGGCTTTGTTTCTTGGGATGGGAGGCTGCCGGAGTCTCGGGGTGCGTTACGATGCGCTCGACCAGGAAAATCTTTTTGATTTTGTTCCGGTCAAAAGTTTGGGGTTGGCCGTTGATGTCGATCACAACCGATTCCAGGGTCATGGACATTACGTCGCCGCTAATGACCGAGCCGTCGCGGAGTTCGACGGTGTCTTCGGTGAGGCCGCCGAGACTTATGGTGATGCTGCCGCCGGGCGCTTCGTCGGGGGCGACTTCCAAGGGTGTGGTGGCGACGGCAAAACCTTCTTTCGCTATTGTCAACTGATGTGTGCCGGCGCCGATGTAGATGTTTGCGGGCGTTAGACCTTCATCCTCGCCATCGACTTTAAGGTTCGCGCCGGCCGGTACCGAGATCACAGTCATCGGAATTGTTTTGACTGCTACCGGGGCACCTTCATTATTCCGCGCCGCTAGGGACAGCGTCACGGGCGCTCCGACGGTTTCGCATTGAAAGGGGATCTGCGCTAGGACGCCAGCGCTAAGATTGTTGACGACCAAGGTTCCACTCCCGACTTCCGATCGATTCTTGTCGAGCAGCGACACGGTAAGCGATCCTTTCGGAATCGTTTTGGAGGAGAGATTCTGAACGATCACATCTGACTGCAGGGTCGTCTTGCCACCGTTTGACGCCAGACTCCTAAAGCGCGAAAAGGTCAGTTTTAGAATGGCGTTGTCTTGATGGGGCCAGAACATGACAATCGCCACCGCGTTCTGATCTTTGGATGGGTCTTTCTGAGCCGTGGCGGGGGGAACAGAACACAAAAAGGACAGCACGATCAACGACACAATGACAGGGCGCATGCGCAGGATTCTTACATAGTAATAATCCGGCGGCAACCAGCAGATAAGTCGTAGTGTTACTTAATGGCTTCTAGCCCAGATACGAAAGCGCAGTAAGCACTATTACGGTGGGCTCAGCTCTTAATCCCTGCCATGAGCTTTTCGATCTCCACTTTCTGCTCGCCGGTTAGAGGAAGAAATGGGAGGCGCGCTGGACCTCCGTAGTAGCCGTTCAAGTCCATGGCGTACTTTACGCCGGGGACACCTAGATCGCCAACGACTCGCTGGGCGGCCAGTTTGACGCGGTCTTGCTTTTCGCGGGCGAGGGCTGCGTCTCCGTCTTTGAGCGCGGCATAGATCTCGTAGCAGGCCATGGGAGCGGGAACGGCGAAGGCGAGGATGGCACCGACGGCTCCTAAGGCGAGGGAGGGTTCGAGTTGGTGAGCGGCTCCGACCATGACTTGAAATCCGACTTCCTTCTTGCGCGTTTTCAGATTGCCGACTACGGTTACGGCGGATGAGGAAGGCTTCGAGACCGCTTCGACTGCGGGTTTGCCCTGAACGGGCGAGGATGGCCGTCGCTCCATGGTATCGGAGGATTTGGTTAATGCGGAAGAGTCGGTTAACGCGGCGATGCTGACTAATTCCCTGCTCTGTTTCTCGCTTTCCGCGACGGCTGCTTTCAACATGCGCGGCGTTACGGCTTCGAAGGTATCGGTGACGGTGACTTGACGTTTGATGTGGCGGGTACCCTCGACGATGGCTTTGACTTTGTCGAGATTGCCGCTCGATTCTTTGATGGCGACGATATTTGGGTGGCCGGCGAGTTCGATGACAACCTCGGCGGGCATGTCGTATCCGGTCGCTTGGGGAAAGTTGTAGATGATGATGGGGAGGGCCGAGCGGTCGGCGACGGTGCGATAGAAGGCGAGCAAGTTGGCCGGGGCCATCTGCTTTTTGTAGTAGTGCGGAGTGCGCACCATGGCGGCATCGTAGCCGAGTTCGGCGGCATATTCGGTGAGGCGGAGAGTTTCGTGCGCGGACTCGATTCCGGTGCCGGCGATCATAACTTTGTTGGGCGCGGCGGCTGAGAGCGCGGCTTTCAGGACGTCGCGGCGTTCCTGATCGGAGAGCAGAATCGCTTCTCCGGTCGAGCCTTGAATCACGATTCCGGCGACGGGCGTGCGCGAGTAGCGTTCGACATTCGATTCGATTTTTTTGTAGTAGACCTCGCCGTCGGGATAAAAGGGCGTTGTGATTGGTGGGAAGATTCCGGATAAAAGCATGGGTGCTCCTAGGGCGATTGGAGGTAAGAGTGCGCTTATAGGGTAACGCTGAAGGGAAAGGGATGTCATCTCTGCTTTAAGAATCTGTTGGCTTGAAGATCAGTTGAGCAGTTTTGTGATGAAGAAGAGCAGGGCGAGGCATCCGTCGACAATTACGACTGTGGATGCGAGCCAGACCAGGGCGAAGGCTCGCGCTTTTGGGGCGGGAGGCGTGGTGATGCCGACGGTGCTGTGCAAGTAGCCGAGAGCGTCAACGACCAGGGTCTGAGGGATCAGTCGGACGAGGATTGCGGTCGCGAGAAGCGAGATCAGGATGTGAAAGGCGATGATGGCGACCATGGTTTTCTCGCGCGCGAATCAGGGCAATCGTAGCACTGGGGAGTGGGCGGGGATGTGACGGGCAAACATTTTACGAGGTTACTTCATTGCAGGGCTCGACGCACCGACCGCAGCGTTTTGGAGGACCCAGGTTAGTGCCCTGAAGAACGGGCACGAACCTAGGGCACCGAGAAAAGCTGACGGGCGAGTTGCACGTCTCCACACTGTTCTCTCCACACTGCCGCCCTCACACTTACTCGCAGTTGGGGGAGTCTTTGTGGTTGGGGTCGGCGATTTGGCGGTACTGGTCTTCGGTGCCGACAAAAAAGCGGACGAATGGAGTCGAGGTTGGCTCATCGACCATAGTCTCAACCTGCCAGATCATGCCGCCTTTGCAGACTCCGGCGTTGGAGAGCGGCGTGCGCTGGTCTCCGGAATAGTAGTAGAAATCGTCTTTGCCGTGGCCTACGAGAGGATCGGCGGAAGTCTGGAGCGTGCCCTGCGCGTTTAATTTGAGTAGAACGCGGCCGGCTTCGGTGGGCAGAGGTGGGGCATTTTTCTGGCGGAAATTGATGCGCGCCCAGCCAGAGAATCCGGCGGGAATGAGGAAACGCTCGGGCGGACGACGATGAAAGACGAGATCGAAGGCGGCGGGTCCGACAACGATTGCGGCGAGGAATAGCGGCAATCCGAGAACCAGAAAAATAATGTTGCGGCCTGCGGAATTGAGCATATCAGTCTAAGTTCTCTTACGATGTGGCGGGCAGAGGATGGGAATGACCTCGCGCTTGTTGCGCCGAAAGACGCGGAAGTCGGCTTCGTCGGTGGTAAGAACGGTATGGCGCGGATAAAGTTCGCTCATACGGATGAGACAAAGATCAGCCAGGTCTGGCTGGCGGTCGGCGTAGCGAGCTGCGAGGTCCTGAAGCTGGTTGAGGTTGCTCGAGCAGTCAAAGGCAACGCGCAACGCTTCGCGGTGAAGCATTCTCAAAATGGAGGCGCTCGATTGCAGGTGGAACGCGGCCTCGGCGAGAACTGCCTCACAGGTCAGGAGGGGCAAATGAAATTCGCCAGACAGTTGAGTGGCCCACTCGTGGTGTGCGTCTTCACGGCGTAGCAGCGCGACCAAGTAGCCGGTGTCGACGATCGCAGGAATCTTACTTACGGGAGAATCCCTTACGGGAGGAAAGGTCACGAGGACCTCCTTTGATGATGCCCGCGAATTCCATCAGCGGATTGTCTTTCCCAGGCGCGAGAGTAGCTTCGATAGATTGGCGAACGACCCGGCCTACCGGGAGGCCGGTGCGGCGGCTCTTTTCGCGCAGGCGCTCCAGCAATTCTTCAGGGAGACGGATGGTGAGTGTGTTACTCATATGGCTGAATTGTAACACAGTCTTTGGACCGGGCAATGGCCCGAGCTCTAACTCCGGCTTCCTACTCTTTCCGCGTGCAGCGTCTGCAGAGCTTGAACGCGAATTTCTCCGCGTTGCAGGGCGGAGATTCCTTCGGCGGCGGCGCGAGCCGCGGAAAGGGTTGTGATGGTCGTGATGCGGGCGGTAACGGCCGCGCGGCGAATTGCTTTCTCGTCAAAGTACGGGTCGGGGCCGTGCGGCGTATTGACGATCAGCTGAATGCGATCGGCCTTGATCAGATCGACGGCGTTCGGGCGTCCTTCTTTGACTTTGTAGACGCGATCGACGGCGAGACCGGCTTCTTCCAGAATGTCGGCGGTACCGTGAGTGGCAACCAGCTTGAATCCCATATCGACGAAGCGGCGTGCGACTTCGACGACGTGAGGCTTGTCATGATCGGTGACGCTGATGAAGAGGGTGCCTTGCGTCGGCAGTTTTTGTCCGGCGGCGATTTGCGCTTTGGCAAAAGCTTCGCCGAAATTGTCGGCGATACCCATGACTTCTCCGGTGGAGCGCATTTCGGGGCCGAGGACGGTGTCGACGCCGGGAAATTTCGACCAGGGGAAGACGGGCGACTTGACGAAGAAACAGCGCCCGGTATCGAGGTCGGTGCCGCGCTCGATATTTTCTGGCAGGAACTCGCGCAGCTTGCGGCCGGTCATCAGGCGGGCAGCGATTTTGGCCATCGGGATGCCGGTAGCTTTCGAGACGAAGGGAACGGTGCGCGAGGCGCGGGGATTGACTTCGAGGACGTAGACTGTGTCTTTGCCATGGGCGGTGGTGCTGCGGAGCTCTGATCCGCTTGGACGGGCAGGAATGCCCGTCCCCACACTGGCTCCGGTCCCTCCATTATTTTCTGGAGTCTCAATGTGGGTGCGGCGGGGGATGGCGAACTGGACGTTCATCAGGCCGATGACTTTCAGGGCGCGGGCCAACTTGAATGTGTAGTCGCGCATGCGCTTGAGCAGCGGCTCGGGGATGTCAACGGCGGGCAGCACGCAGGAAGAATCTCCGGAGTGAATTCCGGCCTCTTCGATGTGCTGCATGATGCCGCCGATCACGACGTCTTCTCCGTCGGAGAGCGCGTCGACGTCGACTTCGATGGCGTCTTCGAGAAATTTGTCGATGAGGACGGGGCGATCCTGTGAGTACTCAACGGCCTGCTTCATGTACTGCTGAATCGTGTCTTCGTCGTAGGCGATGACCATGGCACGTCCGCCGAGAACGTAGGAGGGACGGACGAGGACGGGGAAACCTATTTTGTTGGCGGCTTCGACTGCCTCTTCGACCGAGGCGACCATGGCGCCGGGGGCTTGCGGGATGTCGAGTTCTTCGAGCAGCTTGCCGAAGCGCTTGCGATCTTCGGCGAGATCGATTGATTCAGGCGTGGTGCCGATAATGTTGATGCCCGCGGCCTTGAGCGGGAGTGAAAGATTGAGGGGAGTTTGTCCACCGAACTGGACGATCACGCCGACGGGTGCTCCGCCGGAAGCTTCGTGCTCGCAGATGGCGAAGACGTCTTCGAGGGTGAGGGGCTCGAAGTAGAGACGGTCGCTGGTGTCGTAGTCGGTCGAGACCGTCTCGGGATTGCAGTTGATCATGATGGTCTCGTAGTCGTCTTCGCGCAGGGCGTAGCTGGCGTGGCAGCAGCAATAATCGAATTCGATTCCCTGCCCGATGCGATTGGGGCCCGAACCGAGGATGACGACTTTCTTTTTCGGGGTGGGCGCGGCTTCGTCTTCGTCTTCGTAGGTGGAATAAAGATACGGTGTGAAGCTTTCGAATTCGGCGGCGCAGGTATCGACACGCTTGTAGACAGGCTTTACGCCGTGCTTTTTGCGGAAGTGGCGAACCTTTTCCTGACCACCCTTGCCATCCAGCCGCCAGGTTCCGGCGAGGCGTCCATCGGAGAAGCCCATGCGTTTGGCTTCGCGCAGGATGTCGGGTGGGAGGGATTCCATGGGATGCTTTTCCAGCTCGAGTTGCATGTCGTTTATTTCTTTGAGCTGGTAGAGGAACCAGGGATCGATCGCGGTCATCTTCGCGATTTGCTTGATGGTGTGTCCCTGACGCAGAGCGTAGCGGACGTAGGAAAGCCGCTCGGGGTGCGGCGTTACGAGGCGTTGCGTGAGGATCTTGGGCTCGATTTTTTCGGAGCCCACCTTCTTGCCCGTATCCAGTGCGCGGACTGCTTTCAGCAGAGCTTCTTTAAAAGTGCGGCCGATAGCCATGACTTCGCCGACGGATTTCATTTGCGGTCCGAGGGATTCGTCAGCGCCGGGAAATTTCTCAAATTGCCACTTGGGAATTTTTACAACGACGTAGTCGAGCGTGGGCTCGAAGCAGGCTGGAGTTTTGCGGGTGATGTCGTTGGGAATTTCGTCGAGCGTGTAGCCGACGGCAAGTTTGGCGGCAATTTTGGCAATGGGGAATCCGGTGGCTTTGGAGGCGAGTGCCGAGGAACGCGAGACGCGCGGGTTCATCTCGATGACGACCATGCGTCCTGTGGAAGGGTTGACGCCGAACTGAATATTCGATCCGCCGGTTTCAACGCCGATTTCGCGCATGACGGCGATTGAGGCGTCGCGCATCATTTGATATTCGCGATCAGTGAGCGTCTGCGCGGGGGCGACGGTGATGGAGTCTCCGGTGTGCACGCCCATGGGATCGAAGTTTTCAATGGAGCAGATGATGATGACGTTATCTTTGGTGTCGCGCATCACCTCGAGCTCGTACTCTTTCCATCCCAGGACGGACTCTTCGATTAGGCATTCATGCACGGGCGAAAGATCGAGGCCGCGGGCGAGGACTTCCATGAGCTCTTCACGGTTGTAGGCGATGCCGCCGCCGGTGCCGCCGAGGGTGAAGCTGGGACGGATGATTACGGGGAAACCGATTTTTCCAGCGAACTCGACTCCGTCTTTCAGATTATTGACGAGCGCCGACTTGGGCACATCGAGACCGATGCGCTGCATGGCATCTTTAAAAAAGAGACGGTCTTCGGCCTTCTTGATGGCGCTGATCTGGGCTCCGATGAGATGGACGTTGTACTTTTCGAGCACGCCGCCGTCGGAAAGTTCGATGGCGAGGTTGAGGGCGGTTTGTCCGCCAACGGTGGGCAGGACGGCAAAGCCCGCGTTGGGCGCCATTTCTCGCTCGACGCGAATGATCTCTTCGAGATATTCGCGGGTGAGGGGCTCGATGTAGGTGCGGTCGGCCGACTCGGGATCGGTCATGATGGTGGCCGGATTCGAGTTGGCAAGCACGACTTCAAAGCCTTCGGCTTTGAGGGCCTTGCAGGCTTGCGTGCCGGAATAGTCGAACTCGGCGGATTGTCCGATGACGATGGGGCCGGAGCCCAGGATGAGGATTTTCGAGATGTCAGTTCTACGAGGCATTAGATAGTTATTCTCAATGAAATAGTTACTCCGACCCTTTTAGTACTCCGTTATTTTTCCTTGACTCGGAACCCCAAGGCCGCAACCATTGGCTATCATTAAGGTCACCCATATTTCCCTCCAGCCATGATCAGCAATGGAAAACTCCACAGGCTGGATGTTAAAGCCAGGTGCACTGAAGACGGCGACGTAGTTCCCTTTTTCGACATCCGCAGCAAACTGGCCGGACGGGCTCGTGCGAACAGGGACGACGGGTTCGGAGACGGACTTCCCAGCCGCATAAACTTTGACGTCCACATTTGAAATAGCCGCACCTGTTACGTCAGCGAGAACTCCCCGAAACTGCTGTAGAGAGACTCGAAGCGGTTCGGCCATCCGCGGAGATTGGGCTGCCGGAGTCGCGACGAAGCCGAGATCACTCGGTTCTTGAGACGTCGCGACTAAATCGATCCCGTTGTTTGACGCTCGACTCTCGGTCTTAAGGGGCACATCCAATGTGAAGACAGCTTCCCGATGATCTTGGAATTTGATTCTTACGTAGTACGTGGCTACAGATAACTCGCGAATGTTTATAGAGCCATCCGTGTTCGTGGCAAGCGTCAAGTAGGGTAGGTCGTTCGTTGTCTGGTTCGGCCTTCCAAGGAAAAGCTCAATACCGGTCGCGGATAATGGCTTGCCATCGTGAAGCAGGCGTAGTCGCACTGACGGACGAATCGCGGATAGATCGCTCTGCACTACAACCACGGTACATGCGGTCGCCTCTCGAGCCAGAAGGATCGACACGCATATCGCTAAGAGCCAGATTCTGGAGCCGCACGTCAGAAATGCAGATCCCTCACTTCGTTCGGGATGACAAGGTTTATAGGGATGGTGTCGAGACGTCAAAACTGCAAATCCCTTACTCCCTGATAAAAGAGAAGGGTTATGCGAGCGGGATGAATAGGAAGGCGATCGGGGCAACTGGACAGCAGATTCTTCACCACTCCGTTCGGGATGAGAAGGCTCTAGACGATGGGTCATCCCGCGCTCCTCGACGGATTTTGGTGGACTGGCTTATTCTCGCCAGCGTTTTCCTTCTTACCCAAATCTTCGTGTGCCTCTCTATTAGAATTGTCATCCCGAACGAAGTGAGGGATCTGCAGCTTGATTGGTTCGCCCCATCCTTCGGCCAAGTCTTGCCAAGTTGGATTCATCGTTTTGATCAGCGCGAGGCGCTTTGCGCGGGTCCAGGCCTTGATTTGTTTTTCACGAGCGATGGCGTTGTTTATGTATTTGAATGTCTCGTAATAGACCAACCGATTGATATGGTACTTCTTGGTAAAGCCCTCGATCTCACCTGATTTATGTTGAAGTGCGCGATGATAGATATCTCCGGTGACGCCGGTGTAGAGAGTCAGCGAGCGACTGGTCATGATGTAGACGTAATATCGCTTCTCTTCTCTCATACTCTCAATCATTACAGTGCGCACCGCTCACTCGGATGCAAACGTTCATGGCGGTGTCGGCCAACTGCAGATCCCTCGCTCGTCCTCGGCTTCGCCTACGGACGGCTCGGGATGACAATTCCGGGAAATTGAAACGGAAAGTCACTACCGCTTGCATTCCTCCATCATCTTCACAAAATCCTTAAACAAATAATGCGAATCATGCGGGCCCGGCGCGGCTTCGGGGTGGTACTGCACTGTGAACAGCGGCAGATTCCGATGCCGCATCCCCTCTAGCGTATTGTCATTCAAATCCATGTGCGTCAATTCGACTTCGCTTTGCGGGAGCGAGTCGGGATCGACGGCGAAGTTGTGGTTGTGGGCGGTGATTTCGATCTTGCCGCTGGCCAGCTGTTTTACGGGATGGTTTCCGCCGTGATGGCCGAATTTCAGTTTGAAGGTCTTGCCGCCTAGAGCGATGCCCGTGAGTTGATGGCCCAGACAGATGCCGAAGATGGGCTGGCGTCCCATGAGGCGGCGAATGTTATCGACGGCGTAGGTACAGGGCTCGGGATCACCGGGACCGTTGGAGAGAAAGACTCCGTCGGGCTTCAGGGCGAGGACATCTTCGGCGGTGGTTTGCGCGGGGACGACTGTGACTTTGCAGCCTTCTCCGCGGAGTTTGCGGAGGATGTTTTGCTTGATGCCGAAGTCGTAGGCGACAACGTGGAAGCGGGCGGGCTCGTCTTTCACTCCCACAATTTCGTCGGGCAAGTGCGAACGCTCGCCGCGCTCCCAGACGTAGGTGTGGTTGGTGGAGACGACTTTCGCGAGATCCTGGCCGTCCATCTTCGGAATTGCTCGCGCCTTGGCAACGAGTTTGTCGGTGTCTTCTTCCAGCGTCGAGATTACGCCGCGCATCACGCCGTAGGTGCGCAGATGCCGGACGAGAGCGCGCGTGTCGATGTCGGCGAGGACAGGAATCCTGAACTGTTCCATGAACTCGTCGGTGACCTGTTGCGAACGCCAGTTGGAGCTGACTTTGGAAAACTCGCGGACGATCAGGCCCTCAATGTAGGGGCGTTGCGATTCGTTGTCTTCAGGATTGGTGCCGTAGTTGCCGATTTCGGGGTTGGTCAGGACGACAATTTGTCCGGCGTAGGAGGGGTCTGTGAAAATTTCCTGGTAGCCGGTGATGGAAGTATTAAAAACGACTTCGCCGTAGCACTCGCCTTTCGCGCCGTAGCCTTTGCCTCGGAAGACTCTGCCGTCCTCGAGTGCAAGGATTGCTTGCATTGCAACTCCTGTGGAGTGGATTTTAAGGATTTTAGCAGGAGAGGCTGTGGATTGCGCGGAAAAAGCTATCAGTTCTCAGTTGTCAGTCTTCGGTAAAACCTGTGGGCGCTTGCGCCGGTGCCGATTGCCCGCAACACGGTCAGTGCGGCCTCGAATTCAGAACGCGCTCGACGTGCTCGGGATCACGCGCAATGACTCTTAAGTAGGCCTGCGTGGGTTGATCGGGCTCGGCGCGGCCTTGCTCCCAATCCCGCAGAGTGCCTAGAGGGATGTGGTAGCGAACGGAGAATTCCTCTTGCGTCAATTCCAGAGCGCGGCGAATGACCTTTGCCTGCGGAGTGCGCTTCATCCGTTTGAGATCGGCTGGAGTCAGCGGTTGCGCATCGCGGTCGGCACGAGCCGAGGTCTCAACGGCTTCGTGCGTCATGGGCCTAAGCGTTTTGCTGGAAATAGTCTTCTTGCTCATTTTGCGTTGCCCTTCGCGCTGAAATGATACGAGAATCCCAAGCTCTTAGCGGAGTCTTCCCAATTTTTCCATGGGCCAGTAGCCGAAGACGGCTTTGCCGTAGATGTAGCGTTCGTTGACGGTGCCGAAGTCGCGACTGTCGTTTGACATGGAGCGATGGTCGCCGAGGACAAAAAAGCTGTTGGTGGGGACGACGATTTCTCCGTAGGAACGGGCGTCGGCATAATCGTTGGGAACGTAGTCTTCGTCGAGGAGCTCGCCGTTGACGTAAACCTGGCCATTGTCGATGCGGATACGGTCGCCGGCGATTCCGATGACGCGCTTGATGTAGCTCTTGGAGGTATCGCGGGGATAGCGGAAGACGACGATGTCGCCGCGCTGGATGGGCTCCCAGCGATAGACGAACTTGTTGACGAAGATGCGTTCCTGGTCTTCGAGGCCGGGCATCATGCTGGTGCCTTCGACCTTTACCGGCTGGTAGAGAAAGATAATGATGAAGGCGGAGATGGCGAGCGAGACCAGAAGATCGCGCGCCCACACGGCGACGACGGGCAGCGGACGGGGCGCAGCTTCTTTTGGAGCCGCCGAATTTGGAGCCGCTGAAGACATCTGCGGCTGGGAGGTCTCCACTTCAGGCATGGTAGCCATATCTTATACGCAGGCGAGGGAAAGGAGCGAGGAGGGGCGAGGTCAGAGGTTTGAGGTTCGATTGCAGAGATGGAACTTCGGTTGTTCTTCACCTCGGCAATCTGACCTTTGACTTCTCATCTCTAACCTCTGACCTTTCTTCTCTCGAGCTCTCGCCTTGCCAAAGTGCACGATTCCCCGTAAAACTAGACTTCCCCCGAGTTCCCCTTATGACGGACTACTCAATTTTCCCCAAGATCAACGCCACTCTGAACGGGCTCAGCGCGGTGCTGCTGGTGACGGGGCGGGCACTGATCGCGCGGCGCAAGATCGCGGCGCATCGGGCGGTGATGATCGCCGCCTTCGTCACCTCGTCCCTCTTCCTCGCCTGCTACCTCTATTACCATTGGCCTGGTCATGGCGGGATCGTCTATTTTCGCGGCACGGGATGGATTCACACGCTTTACCTCAGCATCCTCTACTCGCACATTATTCTGGCGATCGTGATCGTCCCGATGGTGCTGATTACGCTCACCCGCGGCTTGCGCGAGCAATTCGACCGGCACCGGGCGATTGCGCGCTGGACGTTTCCGATATGGCTTTATGTTTCGGTGACGGGCGTGATCGTGTATCTGATGCTGTTTCAGATTGCGTGACGGATGGTTTGCGCTGGACGGACTGGGGCTTGCCCGGTCTCGTTTATCTCGTCCGGCGGAGACTCTACGAAAAATACGGCGGATTGGTCACGTAAAGTCGGATTCGTCACATATTGGCTGTGATCTCGGCAGCATCATCGGACCGCTCAATTCTGCTATAGTGAGCGTCTTGAAGATCATCGCAGGCGAAGGAGCGCGCACTCATGAAGAGCGTAAATAAAGTCATCCTCATTGGAAATTTGGGAAAAGATCCGGAGATCAAGCACACTCCGCAAGGCACTCCTGTGGCAAAGATAACGCTGGCCACGAACGAACGGTTTAAAGGCAAAGACGGGCAATGGCAAGACCGCACCGAGTGGCACAACGTGGTGCTTTGGCAGCGGTTGGCGGAGATTGCCGGCGAATATCTGAAGAAGGGCGGCAAAGTTTACATCGAAGGCCGCTTGCAGACACGATCGTGGGACGATAAGACGTCCGGCCAGAAAAAGTACATGACCGAAGTCGTGGCCAGCGATCTCGTGTTGCTTGGCGGACGCGGCGAGGGCGGCGGCGATTACGCGGGCGGCTCGCGCGGGGCATCATCTTCGGCGTCTTCCGGTGGCAACAGTTTTGATCAGAGCGCGCCCGAGCCAGAGCATGCGCCGGTGGGCAGTTCTCCGATTACGGATGAAGATATTCCGTTCTAGGAGGCGAGAGTCCCTCCGGGCGCTAGAAGCGCCACGCATGTCGAGCGAGTTGCGGCACGACTGAAGTCGAGCCCTTCCCGAAATCGTTGTGAGTCTCGGGCATCGAAGAAGTATGGTTTCTCTAGCTGACAAAACCTGCGTTCCCTGCCGCGGTGGTGTTCCTTCACTCAAAGGGAAAGAGCTGAAAGAGATTCATCAGCAACTGGCCGATCCCGCGGCTTGGAAGATTGTTGATGAGCATCATCTCGTCCGCGCTTACAAGCTTCCCGATTTCAAGTCTGCTCTGGCCTTCGTGAACAAAGTGGGCGCTATTGCCGAGGAGCAGGGCCATCATCCTGACATCTTGCTCGGGTGGGGCAAAGCTGAAATCACGACCTGGACGCACGCGGTGGACGGACTGACCGAGTCGGACTTCATTCTGGCCGCGAAGATCGATCAGCTGAGTTAGGGTTCCGAGGACGAACGCGTCAGCACTTTGGACGGGCGAGGATGCCCGTCACTCCACGACGGCATTTGAAGCGGCATTTCGGCGCAACGACCATCCCCACAAAGCGGCGGGAATTATCATCAACATGCCGGAGACGCTGGCGACGTTTCGGGCGGCGTAGCCCCAGTCGACGAAGCGTCCGGCGAGATAGGCTCCGGCAGCGATGGTAAACATGCAGAGGCCAAGGTCGGCGGCGAAGACGCGGCCGCGGAATTTATCGTCGCTCTGCATTTGCAAGAGCGTGGTGGAGAAGACCCAGACGATTGAGCTCCCGAAGTGCGCCAGCATCACGCACAGGCAGGCTTGCCAGAGATGGCCGGAAACTCCGAGCAGCGTGTAGCCGACGGCGGCGGCCAGGTATCCCCAGAAGACGGCATGTTCGAGGCGGGGCTTCCAATGTCCGGCCCATGGAGCGGCCAGCAGTGGGCCTAAGAGCGCACCCAGCCCGCGAGCGCCGAGCAGCAAGCTCATCCCGAGAAAGGCGCCGCGCTCGGGGGACATGCCGCGCCAGCGGATGGCGAATTCGTTCTGGCCCATTACGGTGAACAGAACCCAGCCTGGACCGATGATCAAGTTGCCGAACTTCAGGAGGACGGTGGAACGCAGACGCACGTGGGCACGAATGTAGCGGATGCCGTCCACGATGGGCGTGAAATCGATCAATTCATGAAGTCGAAAGGGACGATCGACTTCGACGTGCGGTTCGGCGAAATGCATTCTTCCGATCAGCGCCGCGGACGTGATGAAGGAAAGAGCGTTTAGGATGAATACGGCATCGCGGCCAAAGAAGGCGGCCACAAATCCTCCGAGGGTCGCGCCTAGCATGAGGTTTACCGACCAAGTCGTGGACGAGAGCGTGTTGGCGATGACTACGTCTTCGCGCTCGACAATGTTGGGGATGACTGCATTGCGCGCCGGCTCAAAGAAGGCGACGAGAAGTGTCTCGGCCATGAGCAGTGGATAGACGATCCAAACCTTTTCTTTGGAGCGAATGAAGAGCATGCCGAGAACGATCAACATGCGTCCCAGGTCAGAAGCGATCATCACGTACTTGCGGCGCAGGCGATCGTTGACTACTCCGGCAGTTGGCCCGATAACGGTTTGCGGTAGAACCTGGAGCACGAGAGCTAGAGCGACCGATCCGGCGCGTCCCGTGAGTTGGAAGAGCAGGTTGTAGATCGCAAGGGTGTAGAACCAGTCGCCAATCTCGCTGACAACTTGAGCGCCCCAGAGACGGCGAAAATTCCGGTTGCCGCCGAGGAGGCGCGCGTAGGCGGCGAGAGAGATTGACCGGATTTCGAGTTCAGGAGCGGGGTCCATGCAAAGCGGCGGTGAGAATTTTCCAGCATACTGGATCGGGCCAGATCCCGCTCTTCATGGCCAAGAAGGGTCATTTTAGGGCGACATTGTGCGAGACTGTGCAAACTCGTGCACACGCAAAACGGGGCAGGTTCTGGAAAACTCCGGCCCGCCGTGCGTTAACGGTATGAAACCCCTAGGAAAAACCATTCTGTGAATTGAGTGTGAAAGTCAGCGAATTGGACAATCACTTGCGACACGTCATGGTGCGGAAGTAAAGGGGAAAGGAGTACCACCGTGCGAAGCTGGTTGCCTGTCATTGGGGTCGTTGTGGTGCTGGTTGGACAGTCCTTTGCACAGCCGGCCGCAGTCACGTCGTCACTTTTTCCCGAACCTGGTGTTCTGGCGCTGCTGGGCGGCGGTTTGGTTGGATTGGCCGCTTGGATTCGAAGCCGTTTTACCAGCTGATCTCTTCGGTCTCTTCTCGTTAACGTATTCTCTTCTTGTTTTGTTGCCGGGAGCCCCCTCGGCAGTCACTTCGTCATCTAGTGTGCTGTCCCCGAAATTTATGGAATGAGCAGAGAGCCTGCGTAGCGGGTTCTAACGGCATGGCTGAAGTCTGCGACATACTCTAAGGCAACTTTTGTTTCACTCCCAGATGGTCTTGCGGCGTATTGACATTGAAAAAATTGCTTTCTGAGAAACCGGCGGCTATCAGTTGTGGGGCTTCGATCGCGTCAACTGAAATGCTACGAAATAACGTATCGATTTTGTACTTCCCTTCCCGTAGGGCCTGTTCAGCAGACTGCGCGAATTCACGGCGATAGATAGCGCAGAGGGGTTGCCATCCCTGGCCAATTTTCTGCACCGTCACCGATGCGTCGGTTCTTTCGGCGGTGGTAAAGAGGAAATCGAGAAGAGCTTTCGAGACGAATGGCATATCGACGGCAAGCATCAGGTTGAGTTGGGCGGACGACTGCATGAGCGCGGCGTGAATTCCAGCTAGCGGCCCACAGCCGGGAAAGATGTCCGGCACTACGGCTTCATTCTTCAATGCCGCGTAACTAGCGAACCTGGCCGGATCGCCGACGATCGCAACCGTCGCACAAACAGCGCGCGCCGTTTCCAAGGCCCGATGCAGCAACGTCTGGCCACGAAAGTCCAGAAACGCTTTATCGATTTTCGCGCCATCGATGCCAGTTCCCATGCGGGAACTCCTGCCTCCGGCAAGGACGAAGGCGGCTCGCGTCAATACGCTTCTATCCATACGGAAAGCATAAGGCCTAAGGCGGGATACACGAAAGTAACCTATCCAGAATGGCGAAGGCGTCAGAAGATGAAGATGTTCGACTGGTAGGGGGCACTGCTCGTCATCATGGCGCAAAAATTAATGGACGTTCTCATGCTTGGACGCTGTTCGCACGAGTTTTCCTGGCCGCGGCGCGCTGCCAGTGGCGAGTTTTACCAGGTGTGCCTGCTGTGCGCTACCGCCTACCAGTACGACTGGAAGACGATGCGCCGCGGAAACAAGGTTGACGAACCGGTGGCGGATGTTACGACGGTCCGACGGCGGTCGGGGCAGAAGCAACCGACCTGGATGCCGCGCGCGCGACGGCTGCGATCGACACTTCCGGTACGCTATCGTGGAAAAAACCTGCATACGTGGTACGAAGGCCAGATCCGGAACATCAGCCAGTCAGGCGTATTGTTCTATGGTCCACAGCAACTGCCGGCGAACGCTTTGGTGGAACTGATCTTTGAGATGCCGGAAGAGATCTCCGGCCAAAAGAACCGTAACGTGCTTTGCCAAGGCAGGCTCATTCGAGTGAAGGACGCGATCGAAAACATCGAAGACGCGTTCGGCCTGGCGGCTTCCATTCTCGATTACAAGTTCCTGCATCAGGAATAACCGACACCTCTGAATCACGGCACGGAAATCAGCCAGGCGTTAATTGAGGGATATTCCCGAAAACCTGGTTAGACATCTTGACCCTCCTGGCGCCGGGGAGTTGCCCCGCGCTGCCGCTGCTGCTAAAGTTTCGTCAGTGTTTTTCTAGTACAGTTGCTTTCGCTCCTCCCCTCACAGCGACACGTACAGGAGCCCGGCTACTTTTTTAACAATGTCTGGAATTGGGCCCAATCTGAATCACTGGATCGCACGACATCGGCATTCAGCCCCGGCACAGTATGCGGGCGCGGTGATCGCGGTCTGGGTGGCGCTGAGCGTCTGGACTTTTTCTCCGATCCTGCACCGGCATCTTTTCGTGCTGCTGCTGGCGGCGGTGCTATTCACGGCGCGTTTTCTGGGCTTTGGACCGGCCGTCTTCTGTACCCTGCTGGCAACGGTCAGCCTCGACTTTTTCGGCATTGCTCCCTATTTCAATTTCGGTATTAATTCGAAGGCCGATCTCGAGCGTCTGCTCGTGTTCCTGGTGATTGCCGTCTTCGCGGGAAGTATGGCGCGACAAAAAACGCTGGCGGAGTCGAGGGCAGATCGCACGAGGCAAGAGATGGCGGCAATCGTCGAATTTTCGGGTGACGCGATTTATAGCGCGCGTCCGGACGGGACGATCACCAGTTGGAATCACGCCGCCGAACAACTTTACGGATACACGGCGGAAGAAGCGGTGGGCGCATCCATTGGGATGCTGGCGCCACCGGAACGAGCGGCCGAGGTGGAGCGGAATCGCGAACTCGTGGCGCAAGGCGAACACATCGCGTCGTACCGGACCGAGCGCCTACGCAAAGATGGATCGCGCTGCCCCATTCTACTGTCGGTCTCTTCGTTGCGGAACGCGCGCGGGGAAACGCTCGGGGCGTCGGCGATCGCCCGCGACATCTCGGCCGAGATGCAGTCGGAGGAGGCGATCCGGCGCAGCGAAAAGCTGGCAACGGCGGGGCGGTTGGCGGCTTCGATCGCGCATGAGATCAACAATCCGCTGGAGGCCGTGGTCAATTTGCTTTACCTGGCGCGCCATGACTCGAGCCATCTTGGCGATTATCTGACCATGGCCGAGCAAGAAGTGGGACGCGTGGCGCAGTTGGCACAGCAGACTTTGGGATTCGTACGGGACAGCAATTCGCCGGGGCAGGTGAATACGGCAATCATCATGGACGAAATTCTCCAGCTATATTCCCGCAAGCTGGAAGGGCGTCACATTCGGGTGAGCCGGCGGTATCGGGGCAAATCGGAGATCAGTGGCTATTCGGGCGAGTTGCGGCAGTTGCTGGCCAACCTGGTGGTGAACGCGGTCGATGCCATGACCGATCACGGGTGTTTGCAGGTGCGGGTGGCGCTGGCGCGCGATTGGTCGAGCGGGAACGAGGGGGTTCGTATCACCGTGGCGGACAACGGGAGCGGAATTCCGCGAGGGAATCTGCGGCAGATTTTCGAGCCCTTTTACACCACCAAGAAAGAGACGGGGACGGGTCTGGGCTTATGGGTGTCGCGCGGCATCGTGCAGAAACACCAGGGCTCGATCCGGGTGCGGAGCCGGGCTCACGGGGACGCTACGGGGACTGTGTTTTCGATCTTTCTGCCGCAGCGCGACACGGTCAGTCGAGTGGCATAACCTCGGTACGTAGTTGGGTGGCGAGGGTACGTAGCAAACCGGTTTTCTGCTTTGCCCATCAACAACTTACCTTCTCCAGAAGTACAGTGACCTTCGTACTTAGAGGCCCCAACCGGCCCGGCTTATAATCATCCCAAGTCCTAGCCTACTGGGCACTTAGCCAACGTGGAAACCTTTGTCGCCATCGCGATGTTTGTGTATGGGCTGTGCTTTGGCAGCTTCCTGAATGTCTGCATCTACAGGTTGCCGCGGGGCAAGTCAGTGGTCGCGCCGCGCTC
This sequence comes from Terriglobales bacterium, assembly GCA_049520915.1. Lineage (GTDB taxonomy): Bacteria > Acidobacteriota > Terriglobia > Terriglobales > Acidobacteriaceae > Acidiflorens. The sequence goes on along the minus strand of JBEKPH010000004.1, from coordinate 98,685 downwards.
CGCGTGCCCGCACTGCGGCGATATGATTCCGCTTTACCACAACCTTCCGGTCTTGAGTTGGCTGATTCTCCGGGGAAAATGTCGGAGCTGTAAAGAGCCGATCTCGCCGCGCTATCTCATCATTGAGCTGCTCACCGGACTGCTGTTCGCGGGATGTTTCCTGCATTTTGGATTCACGCTACTGACGCTGAAGTGCATCGTGCTCGGCTATCTCTTATTGGGGCTGATCTTCACGGACGCGGAGACAAAGCTTCTTCCGGACGCGATGACTTTGCCGGGCCTGGCGTTGGGAATTGGGTTCAGCCTGATCGTTCCTGTGAATGATCTGGCTTCGCGCATTATGCCCGGGCTCGTATCGACCGCGATGCGGCAGGCGATTTCGTGGCGCCTATGGTCGCTGACGGATTCGTTGCTGGGTGCGGCGATTGGCGCTTCGTTCCTCTATGGCGCGGCTGCTATTTACTTGAGAGCGCGCGGCGTCGATGGCATGGGTTTCGGCGACGTAAAGCTGATGGCGATGATTGGCGCGTTTCTCGGAACGAAACTCACGGTGCTTACGATTTTTGCCTCGTCCCTGGCGGGTTCGCTATTTGGGCTGAGCACGGTGCTCTCGATTTGGATGCGGCGTGTTCGGCGAAATGAGGCGCGGGGCACGGCTCCCGCCCAGGCACGGCGGCGGGCGTGGCAGTCGGCGCGCCTGGCTCTGCGTTACTACGAGATGCCCTTTGGCGTGTTCCTGGGCGGCATGGCGATCTTGTCGTTTGTGTTTGGCAACCAGCTCCTGCACTGGTATTGGAGGGCACTGTGAGGCTGCTGGCCAGTCCCGTAGTTCTGCGGGCGGTCATTCTCATGGTCGCAGCGGTCGCGTCGTTCGTGATGGGATTGCTGCTGATCCGTTGGGTGCGACGCAGCCTGGTCGAAAACCAGGATTCCTTCACGCAGGTACCGTTTGCTGGCGAAGGGCTGCCCGTCCATGCGTATCACGCGGTCATCCAGCAATTGAAACAGCAGAAACATGAACTGACGACGCAGCAGCTTTCTGAGCGGCGAAAGGCGAAAGCTTCCGACACACTGAGTACAACGATCCTGTCGAATCTCTCTTGCGGGGTTCTGTTTTTCAATACGAACGGGTTGCTGCGGCAAGCGAATGCGGCGGCGCGGGCGTTGCTGGGATTTGCGTCGCCGGTGGGACTTCAGACCTCCGATCTATTTCGCAGCGCGACGCTGCGTCCGATACCGGATGGATCGAAAACGGAATCGACAATGACCGTCGAGGAAGTTCTCGCGCCCGCTCTGGCGGGAACGGCGGCCGTTCGGGGAGTGGTGCTGAATTACTTTACGCGCGAGGGTGAAAACCGAGTGCTGGAAATCGCCGCCTCTCCGGTGTTGTCGGAGGATGGCAGCCTGATGGGAACGACGGTGGTTGTCAACGACAAAACGGACATTGAACGGATGCGGCACGATCAGAAAATGCGGCAGGAAACTTCTTCGGACCTTTCGGTGGCTCTGCGCGATTCCCTGACGACGATCGCGGGATACGCTCAACAACTGGCGTGCAGCCGCGACGCGGAACTGGCGCACCAACTCGCGGACAATATCGCGCGCGAGGCAGCACAGTTAGACCGAACCATTGGCAGTTTTCTGGGAGGCGCCCGGGCTGCCACCACAAGTTCTTGATATCGCAAAAGGTAGGCCGCGACGAAAGTCGAGGCCTGCAAAAGGATGGGGACATGAAACGGACAAAAATCGCTACGCTGATCACTCTGCTTTTCTTAGCCGTCGGCGCCGCCGCCGCCCAGTCGCTTGGGGACTACGCTCGTGCGGCGCGAAAAAACAAGCCGGAACCGAGTCCGTCGACGCGGCATTACGATAACGATAATCTTCCGACCAACGAGACGCTGAGTGTCGTCGGTCCGCCGCCTGCGGCCGAGACCGCAACGGCCGGAACGTCGGCTGCCGTTGCGCCTGGAGCGGCAAATCCTGACAAAGAGAAGAAGAAAGTGGCAGACGAGTGGAAGGAAAAGCTCGACAAACAGAAAGAAAAAATCGATTCGCTCAGCAAAGATCTCGATCTCGAGCAGCGCGAATTCCGGCTCAAGGAAGCAAACTTCTATTCCAATGGAACGGCACGCTTGCAGAACGCCGCCCAGTTTGACAAAGACGGAGCGCAGACGAAGAACGATATCGATGACAAGCAGAAAGCGATTGACGCCGCCAAACAGGAATATGACGAACTGCAGGAACAGGCGCGCAAGGCTGGAATCGTAGAGAAAGACAAAGACAAGAGTAACGACGGCAACAAGGATGCCGCCAAGGACGACAGCACGACGGACAAGAAATAGTTTTGTTGGGCGAATCGGCCGGATAAGCGGAAATTGCGCTTGTCGCTAAACTCCGGATCCATCGTCATCTGATCGAGATCTGCTCCGCTCGAGATCCGATCCGCCCAGAATCCGATCCGCTCGGACTAGGATTTCATACGGTCCTGCATCTGGCGGATGTGATGCCGGCCATGGACCCAGTGAAACTTTCTCCATTGGTCTGCAGTGAGTGGACCGATAAACGGATGATCCAAGAGTTTGGTGCGGCTGCCGAATTTAAGCTCGCAGACGTCCATCTGCGCAGCCAGCCGCTTCAGTTCTGACGCCACCGCGGGCCGAATCTCATCGGGTGTCATTCCCCGCGGCATGGTGCGATCGGGAGCCTTGCGGCCTTCGGGCAAATAGCCCAGTCCGACTACCAGCAGGGTTGCGAAACGATCTTTCATCGTCGTTCTGGACGCTGACGGTGAACCTTGTTCCAGGCAATGTTTCAAGCCAGCGTTCGTGCCTTTATAGGTGTGGAGCAGGTGTTCAAGGATTTGAACCGCACTCCATTTGCCCGCGAGAGACTGCGCCAGGCGAGTTGCGTCCGCACCGGCTGTTGCCTGTTCGAGTTCCTGCCGCAAGCGTTCCAAGTAGGAATTCATAGCTTTGCTTCAGTACAATAACCGCGGACGGAATTCGAATTCGAGACCATGCTCGGGAAGCGGTGAGTGGACAGAATGAAAATCACCAGAACACACGGACTCTTCGCAGTGATTTTAGCAGCAGGATGGATGCTAGGGTGTTCTTCCGCGCCCAATCCTCCAGCCGCGGAGAAGCCACAACCGAAGATTCCTGAGGCGATCACGGGGAGCAGCGCGTTCTACAAGTGCTACATTTCCGCGCGCGGTTGGGCGGCGGATGTTCAGCCTTATCGAGTGGAGTCAGAACCGACGAACGACTCGAAAGGGCGGGACGGCAAGGCGGGTGAGTGGCGGGCGGGATTTGCCTCACCTTCGAAACGCGCGACGCGTCCCTACACATGGGCATTGGGCGAGGTCTCGCACAGCGTTGAAGACGGGTATAGCGCGACCAACTCGAGCACGCAGATTTTCAACGTTCAGTTTCTGAAGGTGGACACGGACAAGGCGTTTGCTATTGCGCAGGAGCACGGCGGCGACAAGTTGCTGGAGAAAGAACCCGACACCCCGGTGTTCTATGTGCTGGAGTGGAACCGGCTGACGAACGAATTGCTGTGGCACGTTATCTACGGAGCGGACCGGGACACAGCCAAACTACGCGTGGCGGTCAATGCGTCGAGCGGAGAGTTCTCGCGCGTGGAAAAATAGAATTGATTTGTGAGTGGCGGGTGTAGGCGACGGCAGGCCGTGGCAAAACCGGCGGCGCGTGTCTCTTGAATTGTCTATTGCGCTTTCGCCAGCCGGTCGAGCGATGCGTGGGCGTCTTTGGCGAATGGCCCCTGGGGTAGGATCTTCAAGTACTGCTCGTAATATTTGCGAGCCTCCGTTTTATCCCCCAATTTCTCCTGGCAGACGGCGAGACGAAAGCTGGCGACTGCGTCGCCGTCTTTGTAGTAGAGAGCGTCTTTGTAACGCTCGAGAGCGCCCTTGTAGTTCTTGCGTTTGAAGTAATAGTCGCCGACCTCGATATCCTTCGCGGCTTTCATCGGACTCCAGGGATGGAATTCCTGTACGCCGGAAGTGTCGGCTTTGTCGGGGCTTTGGGTGCCGTCGAGGTCCGCGACCGCGTCTTTGCTGGCGGGATGGCTCTTCTCATCGTCGCGCGGCGGGCTGAGATCAACCCTGGTGTCGCGGCTGGAGCTTTCTCCGGAGACTTGATTGCTGTCGGCTGTCTTGTCTGGTGCCGTCTTGTCCGTCGAATCGTTGTTCGTCGAATCCTGGGCAAAGACGGGAGTCGCAAGGAGCGCGAAAAAAACAATCAGAAATCGGATACGCACTCCCTTATTGTAGCGCTTCGGCGGCGGCGGGAAAGCGGGCCGAGGGGACAAAAATGAGGGGACAAAAAATCAGGCCGTCCACAGATGGGACGGCCTGGTTTGGCAAGTCCTCCGGGGAGGAGGGTCAAATTTAGAAGCTACATGGACGGGTTCGCGCTGGCCGTCGGAGTCTGATTTTCAGCTGGCGCCTGTGCCGGAGTGGTCGTGCCCGCGCCAGTGTTAGTCATCAGACGAATATCTACGCGGCGATTCTTGGCGCGTCCGTCGGGAGTCTTGTTGGAATCGACCGGCTTATCCTTGCCCAAGCCGATGAGATAAATCTTGTACGCGGGAACGCTCTTTTCCGCAGCGAGATATTGAATCACGGCATTGGCGCGGCGCTGGCTGAGCTCGTAGTTATAGTCCGAGCTGCCCACGGAATCGGTGGCGCCTTCGACCGTGATGATGTATCCCTTGGTGTTGGCAACACTAGCGGCGAGCTGATCGATCGCTTCCTTCGCGTCTTTCGTCAGGTTGTCGCGATTGAAACCGAAATGCACAGCGGTCTCGACAACGGGTCGATAGTTGTCGAGATTGACGACGGCATTGGTGAGCGCGTCGACACGTTGGGTGGCGCTGTTGGCCGAGAGTTGCGCTTTGTCAGCTTCGCTGCCAGCCGCCAACGCTTTTTGATCGACTTCCGCAGCCTTGGCCTGCACGGCCTGGATTCCAGACTGGGCGCGCTGATCAACGTCTTTGATGTCTTTGGAGTTCTTCGCCGTCAGGTCGTCGAGCTCATTGGTTTTGTTGATGAGCGGCGTGGTCTGTTGACGAACATAATTCTTGGTGGAACATCCCATCGATGCGAACAGAGTCGCCGCCAGCATTAGGGTCAACGATGTGCGATTCATAGTTAGTTAAGGGCTCCTTGCCCGAAAATTGCTTTCTGACGCTACTTTTGGATGCCTGTCTGGTTCGAAATGTTAGCGGGCTCGAACCACTCTGTTGTAATGCACGGGGGATGCCATTTGAATTCCACAGACTACAGACGTAAGTCACCTATTATCAAGACGTTACTGGCGGTACCAAAAAATGGGTTGTGGCTGTGAGCCAAGCAAACACGCTATGAACCGTAGAAATTTTATACGATTCGTTTTTGAAGATAATTTGTCGCAGTGGATTATAGGCGTCGAGAAAGTGCCTTCACGAGTAGCAGAGTAGACACATGGTGGGTGAGTTTCCGGTAGCCGCGGGCTCTAGCGGCATGGCTAAAGCCATGCCCTTCTCTCTCGTTTCCAACATAGTTTGCGAGTGGTGCAAGAGGGGGGCGAGCCCCGTCTCTACGCGATATCTCTTACCTAACGGCTATCCGCGAGCGTTGTTTCGACATCGTTATCTCGAGATTGCTGTTCGCAGTTATTCAATCTCAAAATCGTCACTTCGCGATCTTGGACCAGGCGTTTTCAAACTGCGACATCAAGGGTACTTCGCCTTTTTGCAATCCACCGCGGCCCATTACGCGCCATAGATACATGCTGGACGGCCGACTGGCGTCGTCGCCGCGATGCGCGTCGTAGAGAGCCAGCACGTCTTCCGAGGGACGAGATTGCACCAACAGGATGATGTCGGCATCCTGCGGCCGATACACCACGGTCAATTTTCCCCACTTCTGGATCGCGTCCTGAACCCGTCCGATCGCATCGCGGTCGTCCGGCAACAAGCGGGGATCGAATTGATCGCCATCGTAGGCGGCCACATAAACAAAACGAGCATTCGCAAGAGTGCGCGGGATTGCGGGAACTTCAGCAACGGTGGCGCTAACCAGCGACGATGCGCTGGCCGCAAATGCCAGGCCCAGCAGCAGCGCCGCAACAATGTTCTTCCTCATAAGAAATGACTCCTACAGAGAAGGATGCGAACGGGAGGGCTGAAGATGCAAGGCACGGATACTCGAGATCGGTCGATCTGGCAGACCGAGGTAACCGGCTCACATTACTGGGGGAACATGAATACCCATAATCGCAAGAATGCGAACGAGTTCGCGGCGAACCACGGCCGCGGTGATCAGAAGAAATTTCTTCCGGCCTTCGTTTGTTTCGCTCAGGATGGGATGGCGGTGATAGAAGGTATTGAACAGCTGCGCCAGCTGAAAGGCATGCTTCGCGAGATAAGCCGGCTCGGTAGAAGCGATGCATTGCCCGACAACGTAGGAAGTTTTCGCGGCTGCCAGCCAAAGTTCCCAGATCTCGTTGCCACCTTCCCCATTGAGATGCTCACCGAGTTCGAAGGTAGAAATTCGGCTCGCTTCGACGCGACAGAACGTGTCGGGATCGAATCCTCCTTTGCGAAAAATGTTAGAAGCGCGCACGACGGCATACTGTGCGTAGGGTCCGGTGTCGCCTTCGAAGCTGAGCGCTTCCTTGAAGTCGAAAGCAATCACCGACGGCTTGGTGAACTTCAACATGAAATAACGCAGCGCGCCGATGGCAACCTGCGCTGCGATGCCGGCGCGCTCGGATTCGCTTAGCTCTGGATGCCGGGCGTCGACTTCTTTGCGCGCCGCCGCAATGAGGGCATCGAGAAGATCGTCGGCCTTCACGCCAAAGCCTTTGCGACCGGAGACTTCGATCCAGGAGCGCGACTTATCTTCGTCGCTAAGTTGGTAGCCGAGTTCGGCGGCACACCGCGGGGTGAGCGCAACCATCTCGTAGGAAAAGTGGGTATAGCGATCGGCCGCTTCATCGTGACCTAGTCCGCGCAAGGCCTCGATGACGGTGTTTTGTGCCTCGGATTGGCGCGCATCGATGACGTTGTAAATTTCCGCTACGTCGCCGAAATGGGGATGATCCTTATCGCCGTCGGTGGTCGAGATCCAGCAATCATGGGAATTTGGATAAAGAAAAAACTTGCGATAGCCGAAATCACGTCCCAGCAAGCCGAACTTCCACATGTGATAGGCGATATCTTTGCCAACGTAGCCGACGGTTCCGTTGGAACGAACGATGACCTTCTGATCTTCTTCGGTGATCTTTGCTTCGGTAACCGCGGTGTCGGCGGTTGTGGTGTCCGCGGCTGCGGCTTCCACCGAGTCGTCGGCAGGCTCTTCGGGTTTCGCGGCGCTAGTCCCCGCACGCCGCATCACCCAACAACCTTTGTTCTTGCCATCGTTCTCGTAGGTGAGGACGCCAGACTCCTTCAGCTTGCCGAAAGCGGCGTCCCAGAAATGAAGACGTAGGATTTCGCTTTCGCGCGGAAGGAAGTCGTACTCAATGTCGAGGCGCTCCATGGTTTCAAGATGGCGGCGCAGAACAGCAACCGAAATCAAATCGGCAATCGAAGCAGTCTCGTTGTTGCCCTCTTCGATCAGATGGAGAGTCTCAGAGCGAGTTTTCAGATGAGCTTTATCTTCTTCGTACCACTGCGAGACGCGAGCATAGAGATCCCAGCAGACGTAATCGAACTTCGGGCCTGCGGCCAGCTCTTCAATCTCAGCGCGCGACTTTTTCTCAATGTGCAGAAATCCCATCACGACATCCGCTACCTGCACGCCGGTGTTGTCGATGTAATTCTGAACGTCTACCTCCCTGCCGGCGAAACGCAGGAGGCGGACGAAGGTGTCGCCGAGAATGGCGTTGCGGAGGTGTCCGATGTGGGCGGCTTTGTTGGGATTGATGCTGGAATGTTCGACCAAGACCTTGCCGGCAGGAACGGCAGCAACCGGCGATTCGTCGGCAGCGAGGGCTTTGGCCATCTCAGCGCGGCTGACGCGCACATTGATGTAGCCGCCGCCGGCGACTTCGAATTTCTCAAAGCCGGGGATCGCTCCGACCCCAGCAACGATCTCTTCGGCGATCTTGCGCGGAGCCTTGCGAAGCTTCCGGGCAAGTTCAAAGGCGAGCGGGAGCGCGTACTCGCCGAACTCGATTTTTGGCGGCTGCTCGACGACGATGTTCGCGTTTTCCAGGGCGTAAGTACGCCGCAGAAACTCGCGCAGATGCTCGACCAACCGCCGTTCCAGATATCGATACAAGGATGCCCTCTGAATTCTTGCTAACTGATTGAAGGAACAGTGATTCTAACAAACTCGCGAGGGAGCGCGAGTTTGACGGAGGTGCGCGGCTTCCCTATGATGAAAAATGATGAAAAGTCAGGTCGTTGGCTGCTAGTGGTCAGTCGTTGGTCGTTCGTCGTTCGTCGAGCCGGTTGCGTCTCTGCAACTGAAAGCCGTCGGCGAACAAACCCAAACTTTGCGGCTCGACGGTTTTCTTCATGCGCATAGCCTACCTCGATTGTTTTTCTGGCATTAGCGGCGACATGTTTCTGGGCGCTCTGGTGGATGCCGGTGTGTCCGCGAAACTGCTGGAAGACACGGTCGCGGCGCTGGATATTGGAGCGCGGCTGGAGATTTCGCGGGTCATGCGTAGCGGAATTTCAGCGACCAAAGTCGACGTCTACGCGCATGGGGAAAAAGATCTGCCGCGGGAAGTTTTTCAGGCAGAGAGAGAACACGAACATGGGCATGATCATTCTCACGGACACTCGCACGCACACAGCCACGAACATGATGCCGCCGGAGGTCACGAACACGCTCATGAGGAATCCCACACGCATGCGCACAACGATGCGAGCCATGCGCATGGTCGCAGTCTGAGCGCGATTCGCGCGATCATCGAGAAAGCGAAGATCAACGAGGACGCGAAGGCGATCGCGATTCGTATCTTCGAGGCCTTGGGAGCAGCCGAAGCTGAGATTCACAATGTGCCGATCGAGAAAGTCCACTTCCACGAGGTGGGAGCGGTGGATGCGATGGTTGATATTGTGTGCGCGGCGGTGGGAGCGGAGTCTCTTAGAATCGAGGAGTGGGTGTGTTCGCCGCTGAATGTCGGTGGCGGAACCGTGAAGTGCGCTCACGGGACGCTTCCCGTCCCTGCGCCAGCCACGCTGACGCTGCTGCAGGGTGCGCCTGTTTATTCGTCGGGGCCGCAGGTCGAACTGGTAACGCCCACAGGGGCCGCGATTGTGAAAGTTCTGGTGACGCGTTTTGCGGCGCTTCCGGCGATTAAGGTTGAGAAGGCGGGCTACGGCGCGGGAACGCGGGAGTTCGCCGATCATCCGAACCTGCTGCGCATTACGGTGGGAGAAAGCGCGTCGGAAGACCGTACTTCCGACAGAGCGGGAGAGTTGGTTGGTGCGTCTTCGGGGGCTGCGTCTTCGGGTGCATCGGCGGACAAAATCATCGTTCTCGAAGCGAATCTCGACGACTTGAGTCCGCAGGTTCTGGCTTACGCCATGGAAAAATTGTTGGCTGAGGGCGCGTTAGATGTGTTTAGCGTGCCCGTGCAAATGAAGAAAGGGCGTGCGGGCGCGGTGTTGACGGTGTTGGCAAAGATGGAAGACGCCAGTCGGCTGACGAAGACAATTTTTGCGGAGACCACAACTTTGGGAGTGCGCAGACGCGAGGAATATCGTCAGACACTCACTCGGCGGTGGGAGACGGTGGATACGCCGTGGGGTCCGGTGCGCATCAAGATTGCAAATATGAATGGCACGATTTCCAACTATGCTCCGGAATTTGAAGATTGCCGCGCATTGGCCGAGGCACATCGTGTGCCGCTGAAACAGGTGATGCAGGAAGCGGCACGAGTTTATGCCAGCCGCAAGAACTAGCTTCTAGAGTCTTGCATCGAAGGCCATCGTTGCAGGTCAACGTTAAGGAGAAAAGTCATGCCTCAACTCGGCAGAATGCGTGAACTGCTACAAACCGTGCCGGACAAGCTTGCGAAATTGCCGAAGGATGCGGTTTCAGGCAAAACGAGTCCGTCGGCCTGGTCGGCGAAAGAGGAATTGGGACATCTTTTGGATTCAGCGGCCAATAATCATCAAAGAATCGTACGTGCCCAACTCGAAGACAATCCTGCGATGCTGGGGTATGAACAGAATCGGTGGATCGTCGTTCATGGCTATCAGAGCCGCGATTGGGACGAGTTGATCGACACATGGCGGGCGTTGAATCGCCAGTTGCTGGCGGCGGCGGAGAACGTTCCCGCTTCGGCTTGGTCGCGGACGCTGAGCATCGCCGGCGGACAACCGGTCACCCTGGAGTTTGTGTTTGATGACTACATTGAGCACATGGTGCACCATCTGCGACACATTGGAATCGAAGTGGATACGGGTGCATCCAACGCAGCTTAGCTGCACACATCAGGGAAGGTCTTCTGCAGGTGTACTGTCTGCAGTTCGGCATGCAATTGAACAACGGAAGTGAAACAACAGAGATGAGCAAAAAGTTTTACATCACGACTCCGATTTACTACGTTAACGCGCATCCCCATATCGGGCACGCCTACACCACCATTGCCTGCGACACGATCGCGCGTCGGCACCGGATGCTGGGCGATGACACGTGGTTTCTGACTGGCACCGACGAACACGGTCAAAAGATCGAACGCGCGGCGCAGGCTGCGGGGAAAACGCCGCAACAATTCACCGACGAAATCTCGGCGGAATTTCGCAAGCTTTGGGAGCGGATGGGATTAACGCCCGACGACTTCATCCGCACGACCTCGGACCGTCACAAGAAGGGGGTGCAGGCACTCTGGCGCAAGATTCGCGATAACGGCTTCATCTACAAAGGCACCTACACCGGCCAATATTGCGTATCCGATGAGCTCTATGTGGACGGCATTGGTCCGGGCGATCCGTGCCCAGACTGCGGACGGCCGACGGAGACCGTCAGCGAGGAAAACTACTATTTCAAGCTGTCAGCGTTTCAGGATCAGTTGCTTCGGCTTTACACCGAGCATCCGGATTTCATACGGCCCGAGGCCCGGCGCAACGAAGTGATCTCGTTCGTGCGCGGCGGGCTGCGCGATCTGTCGATCAGCCGCTCCACGTTTTCCTGGGGCATTCCGGTTCCGGATGATCCGAAGCACGTGATCTACGTCTGGCTCGACGCGCTGGCAAATTACATCACCGCGCTCGGCTACGGATCGGGCGACACGACGAAATTCGACAAATACTGGCCTGCCGACGTGCACATGATCGGCAAAGAGATCGTGCGCTTCCATTGTGTCTACTGGCCGGCTTTCTTGCTTGCGGCGGGATTGCCTTTGCCCAAAGGCATTACGGCGCATGGCTGGCTGCTGTTTGAAGAGAGCAAGATGTCGAAGTCGCGCGGCAATATTGTGCGCGCGGAGACGATTGTTGACGTACTGGGCGCGGATGCGTTGCGTTATTTTTTGCTGCGCGAAGTAGTTTTTGGGCAGGATGGATCGTTCAGCTTCGACGCGCTGGTGCAACGCTACAACTCCGATCTGGCGAACGGACTGGGCAACCTCGCCAGCCGCACGCTGACCATGATCACGCGCTATTTCAAAGGCGAGGTGCCGTATCCTTCAAATGCCGCGCATACGGCGGCGGACGAAGCGATCGCGGAAACGGCGAAAAAGGCGATTGTGGAATTCGGCGTGTTGTTCGACCAGTACCAGTTCTCGCGAGCGCTCGAAGTTGCTTGGGGATTGGTCAGCGCTGTCGACAAATATATTGTCGAAAACGAACCGTGGGCGCTGGACGAAAAGAAAGATGAAGAAAGCCGGTCGCGTCTGGCGACGGTACTTTATACGAGCGCCGAGGCGCTGCGCATAGTCACCGCTCTTGCATATCCCGTAATGCCCGATGCGACCGCGAAAATCTGGGAGCAGATGGGGCTTGGTGACATTAAGCAATTCAACCTCGCGCAATTGCAGTGGGGGCAGCTGCATCTGGGAACGAAGTTGGGAGAAGTGAAGGCAGTGTTTCCACGAGCAGACAAATCGGCCGTCGAGAGGATGCAAAAGATGGAAGAGCAAGGTTCAAGTGTGGGGACGAGCGAAGCTCAGCCCGCAGCCGCGCCGGCTAAACAAGAGGCTCCGGCCAAAGCTGCCGCCGCCATTCCCGATGGCAAAATCAGCATCGACGACTTCGCCAAGGTGGAACTGCGCGTAGCCCAGGTCAAGACCGCGGAGCGTGTGAAGGGCGCGGACAAATTGCTCCGGCTGGAGGTTGATCTTGGGACCGAGGTCCGCCAACTGGTGGCTGGAATTGCCGAAGCGTACGAACCCGAAGCGCTGATTGGCCGCAAGGTCGTGATCGTGGCGAATCTGGCGCCCCGTAAACTGCGCGGGCTGGAATCGAACGGCATGATTGTGGCGGCCTCGCCGGAAGGCGGCAAACCGGTGCTGGCGAGCTTTCTGGAAGATGTGCCGTTAGGCACGCGTCTGAAATAGCAGCCGAGCTTCGCTGGACTCAAATCATTCGCCTTTGCTCAGGGGACTTCCGACAATTGTTGGCGCACGTTGGGGACGGGCAGGAATGCCCGTCCCCACACAAATTTGTTCACGCGATCTTCTTTACCTGAACTAGGACATGTTCATCGACTCGCACGCACATCTGGAAGGCAAGCGCTACGACACGGATCGCCGCGAGGTGCTCGCGCGTGCCAAGCAGAGCGGCGTCGAAGGATATCTCGCGATCGGAAATGGCGAGGGCCCGGAGACTGCCGACTGCGGGATCAGGCTGGCGGACGAGTTTGACGGAAAGCCGGAATATCCCCGAATTTGGGCGAGTGTCGGCATTCATCCCCACGAAGCGAACCTGGCCAGTGACGCCGCGGACGCTCAATTGCTGCAATGGGCCAAACATCCGCGCGTGATTGCATGGGGAGAGATCGGACTCGATTACTTTTACGACCACTCGCCGCGCGAAATGCAGAAGACGGTCTTCCGCACGCAGATGGAATTGGCGCGAGCTGCGAAACTACCGATCATTATTCACTGCCGTCCGTCCGACAACAGCGAGAACGCGTGGGACGACTGCCTCGCGATGATCGCCGAGAATTGGAGTTCGAGCGGACTGGGCGGCATTCTACATTGCTTTACGGGCAGCGTTGAGCATGCGCGGCGCGCTCTCGATCTGGGCTTCATGATCTCGTTTGCGGGGAATATTACATTTCCGAAGGCGCAGCCGATTCGCGACGCGGCGCAGATGGCGCCGCTGGACCGCATGCTGATTGAGACTGACTCTCCGTATCTTGCGCCGATTCCGCATCGGGGCCAGCGCAATGAGCCGGCTTATGTCAAAGAGGTGGCCCGGCAGATCGGCGAAATGCGCAATCTGGCTGCGGAAGAGGTTGGAGCGCAGGCGGCGAAGAATTTCCTCACATTCTTTGGAGTCACTCTTTGACTCACAATGCAATCGCTGGTGGCGTTTGGAGTGTGCGGAAAACCTCGAAGCCGGATGGCGTTCCCTTGCTATTTTGCGCGACGATTCGAGACGCGAAGTCAGCCTACGCAGATATTCTCTCTTCTGTTACCCTCATGGGTACACGCTGGGGCGTGTGATCCGCAGGATAACTTTTCGAATCGGGATCCCCTAGCTGACAATCTGAACCAGAAGGACGTTTCTGAGCCGAACGGTGACATTCCATGCCCGATAACAGTTTCGATATCGTAAGCAAAATCGATCTGGCCGAGGTCGCCAATGCGATCCAGCAGGCGACGAGAGAAGTGAGCACGCGCTTCGATTTGAAGGATTCGAAGTCGCAGATCGCGATGGAAGGAACGGACGCGATCATGCTGCACTCGGCGGACGAATACAAGATGAAGGCGGTGAACGACATTCTTCAGGCCAAGCTGGTGAAACGCGGCGTTTCGCTGAAGGGACTGACCTACGGGCCTCTGGACACGGCAGCCGGCAGCACCGTGAAACAAAAGGTGACGCTGCAACAGGGTATTCCGATCGAGAAGGCCAAAGAAATTGTCCTGCTGGTGAAGAATTCGAAGAAAAAAGCGCAGGCCTCGATTCAGGCGGACGTGGTGCGCATCAGCGGCAAAGATCGCGACACGCTGCAGGATGTGATTGCCATGATCAAACAAAAGGATTTTGGCATCGATCTGCAGTTTACGAATTACCGGAGCAATTAATTACCGGCGTTAAGGATCACCGGAGCCATCAGGAACTTGGGAACGACGTCGTCCATTAACGGGAAAGAAATATTTGACCTTCTGCGCGACGACATCGTCGCGATTGAAGAACAATTTGGACGCGACACGATTTCCAACGTCGCGGCAATCACCGAGATTGGCGAATACCTTCGCGTGGGAGGCGGCAAGCGCATTCGCCCCGCGCTTTTGTTGCTCTCCGCAAAATTGCTGGGATACAAAGGAGAGGGCGCGGTCCGGCTCGCCTCGGTCGTTGAGATCATCCACACGGCGACGCTCGTTCACGACGACATTATTGACGAGGCACAGATCCGGCGCGGCCGTCCCGCGGCCAATACGCAATGGGGAAACTCGATGTGCGTTCTGGCGGGCGACTGGCTTTACATGCAGGCGTTCAAGATCGCGGTGCAGGAGCGGAATTTCCGGATCCTCGATGTACTAATCGAACTTACGCAACAGATGGTGGAAGGCGAACTACTGCAGATGGAAAAGCTCGGGAAGCTGATTTCCCTGCAGGAGCACATGGATCTGATCTACCGCAAAACGGCCTGCCTGTTTTCGGTGTGCATGCGAGTCGGAGGGATTCTCGGCGGTGCGACGGAAGACGAAGAACAACGTCTTGGCCAGTACGGACGCGATCTCGGGCTGGCCTTCCAGATTGTTGACGATGTGCTTGACCTTACGGCTTCGGAAAGTGTCTTAGGCAAGCCGGTGGCCAGCGACCTGCGAGAAGGCAAGGCCACCATGGCCGTGATTCATGCCCTCGAGCGCTGTACTGCGGCGGAACGCCACCAAATCGAAACCGTCTTGCGCGACCGCGCGTTTAACGGAGTAACGCATGCGGACATTCTGAAGATTCTTAACCGCTACGGTTCGCTCGAGTTCGCCACCCAAGAGGCAACTCGCTACGCCGAAGCGGCGCGGCAAGCGATCTGCATTTTCCCCGACTCTGAGATTAAACGGGCTCTCCTGTGGGCTCCGGAGTTCGTGGTCGCCCGAGAGAAGTAGGAGCCGGCTCGTCGTTCAATCTATTCTGAGCAGGCTATTCCAAGAACTCTCCAAATACGGCATTCGGGCGGGGGCTCGACTTTCACGAGGCGGCGCATGACTCATAAGATTCTGGTTGTCGATGTGGGCGGAACTCACATCAAAATTCTCGCCACGGGCCAGAAGATTTCGCGAAAACTTGACTCCGGTCCTAGGATGACGGCACGCAAAATGTGTGCATGGATTCGAGGCGCCGCAAGGGATTGGCCGCACGATGTAGTGTCAATCGGCTATCCCGGCCCGGTTGTCCACGGACGACCTGTACGCGAACCGTATAACTTGGCAAAGGGCTGGGTCGGCTTCGACTTCCAGAAAGCGTTGGGCTGTCCCGTAAGAATCATCAATGACGCTGCGATGCAAGCACTGGGTTCCTACGAGGGAGGGCGGATGCTGTTTCTGGGTCTGGGCACAGGGCTCGGTTCGGCCATGATCGTCGATGGAGCTGTGGAGCCGATGGAACTGGCGCATCTTCCGTACAAACACGGAAAAACCTACGAAGACTATCTCGGCCTGCGCGGCCTGGAGCGCATGGGCAAAAAGAAGTGGCGGCGGTGCGTGGCGGCGGTGGTCGCGGAACTGCGCGCCGCGATGAACGCCGATTACGTCGTGCTCGGAGGCGGCAACGCTAAAAAGCTAAAAACGCTTCCGGCGAAAACTCGGCTAGGCAAGAACACCAACGCATTTTTGGGCGGATACCGTTTGTGGGCGCAAAAAGACAATTAGGCCGAGGGCTGAAGGTTACGGCTAGGTCCAGCGAAACCAGCGCAGCGCCAGAATGAACGATAAGCCGCCCCAAATCGCGAGGACGAGCAAGCGTCCTGATTGAGAACTGAGGGTTGCGCCTTCGATGATGATGGCGCGAAGGGCGTCGTTGAGGGCGGTCAAGGGAAGCGCCTTGATGAATGGGTGAGCCGCCGTGGGAAATTTCTGATAGGAAAAGAAGACACCGGAAAAAATCCACATCGGCATCATCACCAGGTTGATGAGCCCGGAGACGCTTTCGATTTTTTGCGCGCGACAGGCGGTCAGCAGGCCTACTCCTCCGAAGGCGACTGCGCCGACTGAGGCGAGCACCAAGACAGAGAAAACCGAGCCCTCGACCCGCATGTGGAAGGCGATCACTCCGAAGCCTAAGAGCAGACCCACTTCAATCACCATTAAAACGAGCCGACTACTGGACAACGCGAGAAGAAAATCGCTGCGGCGCATCGGAGTGGCGACGAAACGCTTCAGCAATTTGCGCTGCCGCATTTCGACCAGCGCGAAGCCGACACCCCACATGCCGGAGTTCATCAGGTTCATGCCGAGCAGGCCGGGAATCAGGAAGTCGATGTAGCGCGAGCCGGGCTCGCTGGAGGAATGCGAGGAAGTGGCGATCGAGTCCTTCCGTCCAGCAGCCGATTGCAGGGCAGCGTCGATCTCAGCGCGAGAGAGAACGCTCTCGGGACGCGCCGGATCGTAGTAATAAGTGAAGCTGCCATCGGGATTGGATTCGACGGCGAGATCGAATTTGCCAAAGTGGAAGGATTTCAGGGCGGCATCGCGATCGAGGATTGTCGCTCGAACGATGGAGTGCGCGGAATTGTCGTGCTTCGAACTTTGCTCGGCACTTTGCTGCGCACTCTGCTCGGAATTCTCGAGCATGGCGAGAGTTTTCTGCGCGCCCGGGCCGTCGATGACGACGACCGAGGCAACGTCCGCCGGCTTGTTGCGGAATGCGATGCCTAATCCCCCGGCGAGCAGCAAGGGGAAGATGAATACCCAGAAGACGACTTCGGGCTCGCGTTTAAGTTCGATCACGCGGGCCCAGAGGAGATGACGGTATCCGGACCAGCGGCCGTTACGGCGCGTGGGAGCGCTTGAGGGCGCGGGGCGCTCGAGTCTGGAAGCGTCGGGAGTCTGCGGGGTAGTGGTCTCAGTAGCCATTTAATCCTCTCTCAGGTGACGGCCGGTGAGGCGCACGAAGACGTCTTCGAGACTCGCCTGGCGCGTGCTGAGATGGTCAAGTCGCCATCCTTTCTGGTTGATGGCAGCGAGCAGCGCAGGGATGGTGAGATGCGGTTCGCGCACGTTGAGGCAGACCATCTCCTCGTCGTGACGGACAGATTCGACGGTGGGCAAGGCGCTCCAGAGATCGGCCTGACCGTTCGGCTTGCCGACCTCGCCGCTCACTTGAAATTCAACGACATGGTGTCCACCGAGGCGGTCGATCAGATCCGCCGGCGTGCCTTCGGCGATGATTTGACCGTGATCGACAATGGCGAGGCGGTCGCAAAGGCGTTCGGCCTCGTCCATGTAGTGGGTGGTTAGGAGGACGGTGCCTCCTTTTTTCTGGAAGGCGCGAACGATGTCCCAGAGTTGGCGACGACTCTGCGGATCGAGCCCGGTGGTGGGCTCGTCGAGAAACAAGATGCGGGGATTGCCCACGAGAGCGGTGGCAACGGCGAGGCGCTGCTTCTGGCCTCCCGAGAGCTTGCCGACCCAGGCATCGGATTTTTCGGTGAGTTCTAGTTCTTCGAGAACTTCGGTTGTCTGGCGGGGCTGGGCGTAGAAGCTGGCGAAGAGTTCGATGGTTTCGCGGACGTTTAGCTTTTCAGAAAGGCGCGTTTCCTGGAGTGAAATGCCGATCCATTCGCGCAGCTGGCGTTCATTTTCTTTCCAAGTGAAGCCGAAGATGCGGACTTCGCCGGAGGTCGGCGCGAGCAGGCCTTCGAGAATCTCGATGGTCGTCGTCTTCCCTGCTCCGTTGGGACCGAGGAGGCCGAAGCACTGGCCGGCTTCGATCTGCAGGCTGAGGCCGCGGACGGCTTCGACTTTTCCGTCGTAGGTCTTGCGCAGGTCGGTGCACTGGATTGGGGAACCCATCCGCAGATTGTAGCGTAGGTTATGTTCGCGTTGCGGAGCTGCCGGCGACTGCGTTGCGGAGCTGCTTGCATCTGTGTTGCGGAGCTTTGCTCCGCGGGACGGACGAATGCGTCCATTCCTACGTGATTTGTTTAGGGTCTGCTCTGAGTGGCCGGCATCACGGCCGCGCCTTTGGCGTCTTCCCACAGGATGGCATTCAACTTTTTTGTGTCGACTGCGTCGGGCTTGGAAAAATTCATCTGCATCGATTCTTTTGCGCCGGGAGCTTTTTTCTCGTTCACCTTGTAGATGAGGCCGCTGCGAAGATTCTGATCGTCTACCGGATATGGAGGTTGCGTTCCCGGTCCAGTGAACAGGGGTGCCATCAGGGGAGCGTGGGCGTCGAAAAGGTTCATGGGAGGGAGGCCGAGCAGCGATTCCATGGTGTGAATCATGCTGACGGTTGTGTAGAAGTGATGGTCGACGAAGGGCTGTTGCGCGCGCGGAGAGTACTTACTGATGGCGAGGGCAATCGAGCGATGAGCGTCGACGTGGTCGGCGCCGTCCTGCGCATCGTCTTCAATCACGAAAATGGCAGTGTCGTCCCAGTAGGGGCTGTGCGAGACAGCATCGACGACGCGTCCGACGGCGAGGTCGTTGTCGGCGACGGAGGCATTCGGTGTGGGCTTACCTGGGCGCGTTCCTCCGGTGTGATCGTCGGGGAGATAAAGGAGCGTGAACTGCGAAAGTTCTTTTTTCGTTCCTTTTGCCTTCACAAATTGGTCGAACTCGCGCAGGAATTCGTCGGCGCGAAGTTGGTCGGGATAGTCGGTATTAAAGTCGGGAAATTGCGGATCGTAGTGATCGCGGAGCGCGGCTTTCGTGGGACGCATGCGCTTGATCTGCGGAACCGGCCACGGCCACGGACTCGGACCTCCGGGAGGGTTGCCAACATTCGCGGGCAAAGCTTCGCCTTTCTTAATTTCGGGTACGGAACAGGGAGCGACGTCGAGAGATGGTGTGCCTTCTTTCGGTGACTTGGCTTTCTCGCTCTTGCACCAGACGGCTGCGATGAATTCTCCGTAGATACGGTAGGTGAGGTTGTGTTTCGCGAGATTGTCCCAGAGGAAACCGGTGCCGGGATCGTCGATGTCAGGAATTCCCTGCTCGAGTGGATATTCACCAGCAACACTGCCGCCTGAATCGTAGGTGCGCTCCTGGCTGCGATAGCCGATGGGCCAGGTCTTCTCGTTGTAGTCGGAAGTAGTGGAGGCTGTGGACCAGAGGTGGCCGTCGCCGGAAACTTCTCCGCTGTCGTAGAAGTTGTCGAGAACTCCGAACTGGAGAGCGAGTTTATGCTCGTTGGGAGTGATGTCGGCTCCATACATGGTGAGCGACTTGTCGCCGTTGCCGACAGGAAGGTCACCGAGAATCTGATCGTAGGTGCGATTTTCTTTGAGGACGTAGATCACGTGGCGGATGGGATTTTTCCCTCCAGCGAATTCGAACTTGCCGCCATCGGAGTGGATGAGATTGTCTTCCTCGACTTGATGAGTATAGGCGGCGAGATTCTTGTCGATGTCGGCTAGGCTGATGCGCTGGATGGATCCGCCGATTAGCGTCGGGATGTATGGATGCTCTTTTCGTTTGCGCTCGCCTTTGAGTTTGCCGGGCATATTGTTGGGGCCGCTGCTTTCTCCCTTGGCAGTGGCGATGAGCAGGTCGTTGCCGGCGATGGCGAGCGCGCTGGGGTACCACTCGGTGGGGACGAAACCGAGCGGTTCTTCCATCGGGCCGAATAGAACGGGGTTCGTGGTTAGGCTCGGAACGTACTTGGTTTCGAACACGGCAATCGCGTCCGTTGCAGCGCTAGCCGCATAGAGACGTTTGCCGTCGGGCGAAAGCACCATCGCTTGCGGGACCGAACCCTTGGAACCGGTGTGATAGCGGCGGGAAGCGACCCCTAATTTCAGATCGACGGCAGCAACGGCATCGGCATTGGCGAGAGCCGCGTACAGCGTGTCTTCGTCAGGGCTCAGCAGCATCGCGGTCGGATGCGAACTTGGCGCGATTGGATCGACAGTTTCCGTTAACTCAATCCAGCGCGCTATTTTTCCTGTCGCAAGATTCAACTCCGCCAACGCGCTCGTATTCCACAAACTCACCCAAGCTTTGGTTCCGGCCTTGTTGGCGACCACGGTGTAGGGGTACGCGGCAGGAATAGAGCGGCTGCGGCTGAGATCGAATGACTTCTCGATTTGGCCAGAGCTGACATCCAGAAGCACAGCGTTATCGGAAAGATTGTTGGCGATGAGCAGGCGATCGCCCTTCGCGCCTGAAAGAACGGCGATGCCCGCGGGATACGGTAGCGCAGTTCTTGCCGGCGTCTTGCGGAGGCCGAAGGCTACTTCTTTTCCTTCGGCGAGTTTCTGCGGCGGGATCTTGATGAAGCGCTCGGGAGTGACTTGGCCGTCCGCGAATTTGTAGACAGCGATGCCGTTGCCGGTGCTGGTTGGTTTGTCGCCGGTGGGGTCGGTGATCGAACCCATGGAGGCATAGATGTGTTTGCTGTCGGTCGAAAAGGCGAGTCCGATGAAATAGCTTTGGCGGGTTGAGTAATCGTCGCTCAGGCGGTCGTCGGGAAAATCGTGGAGTTGGTTATTGCTGAGATCGAGGATGGCAATCGACTGGCGGGCGCCGGTCTCTTGCGTGCCGTATCCCTGATTGAGCAACGCGGCGTAGCGGCCGTCGGGGCTGAGCGCAATCGTCGCGGGAAAGCTGTTGGTGCGGGCGAGGTATCCGGGGACGGGGAGTGTCAAGGTTTTGCTGGTGGGAAGATTGATGCGGCGCGAGCGATCGGCGGCGCGGGCGACGAGCAAGACGGCAAGGAGCGAAGAAAGAGCCAGGAGAGCGATGAAGACAGTAGTTCTTGGCAGTTTTTTCACGGATCAGGCCTCTTGAGGTTTTAGCACTGGGAGGTTTTTATCACTCGCGGTGGGACCCAGGCAAATGCCTACTATCACTCACCGGTTGCGAGAGGTTTGTTTCGGCGTACGGATCACCTTAGGCCCAACAGTACCGCGACATACTGGCGCACCTTGCTGACCACGGCGGGATCTGCCTTATCGCGAAACTTGGCGTGTCGTCCGCCCCAATCCATGCTCTTGAACTGGTCGACGAGAACGGCGCCGTCGATTTCGTCGAAAGATATGGGCAGTGCGAAGGGATAAGGCTTGCGCTTGCTGGTCAAGGGACAGACGATCGCTAAGCCGCTGGCTCGGTTGTAACGCTGATCGGTGAGAACGAGGGCGGGCCTACGCTTGGCCTGTTCGCGGCCAACTTGCGGATCGAAATCCATCATTACAATGTCCCCGGATTCCGGAACGTAAACGGTTACCATTCCACGACTTCTCTTCCCACTTCTTTTCCGGTAGAGACTTCGGCGTAGCGATTTTCGGGGGTGATTTGAGAAACGAGTTGCGAAAGCGTAGGGATACGAGTTGGGCGGTGGAGTTCGACTCGTCCCTCGGCGGGCGCTTCGATCTCGAGCGCGTCGCCCTCCCTGAGTTTGGCATCCTCAACCACCGATTTGGGAATCCGCACGGCCAAACTGTTGCCCCATTTCACCATCTGAGTTTTCATTTGAAACTCTCCCATTCCATAATACATAGTATATCTCAATGTATCTATTATGTAGATACATATAAAGACGACATGTTATGGAACCGGGAATTCATCCTCGGGCTGACTTGAAGATGGCGAAGACTGCGCCTTGGGGATCGGCGATTACGGACATCCGGCCGACTCCCTCCATGGTGGTGGGAGGCATATATAGAGTGGCGCCCATTTCTTTGGCTTTCGACGCGGTGGCGTCGACGTCGTCTACCTGAAAATACGCCATCCAGTGCGGCGGGACGCCCGGCTGGCGGAAGGCGGCGGGCGGAACGCCTCCGATGAAATGCTCGCCGTTCTTGATGTGCAGGTAGCCGGATTTGTCTTTCGGGTCAGCGGCGATCTGCCATCCGAAAAAGGCGGAATAGAAATCAGAGGCGCGCTTGGCGTCTGGGGTGCTGAGATCGGCCCAGCAGAGGGTACCGTTAACGTGCGCGATTCCGATGCCAGTGTTCCGTTTCGCCTGCCAGGCGCAGAAGATCGCGCCCGTGGGATCCTGAATGACGCCCATGCGGCCGGCGTCCATCACATCGAAGGCGGGAGCGAGGATGGTGGCGCCGAGTTGCTTGGCCTTGGCGACAGCATCGTCAGCGTTGTCGACCGCGATGTAGAGGAGCCAGTGCGGAGGCACTCCTTGAGCGCGCTGATCTGGGCGGAGCGTGCATCCGGCAGCGGCGTCGCGGCCCTCGAGTTGGAATATGGTGTAAAACTCGCTTGGGCCCATCGGCATATCCTGAATTTGCCAGCCGAAGAGCGAAGTGTAGAAAGTTTTGGCTGCGGACTGGTCGGTGGTGTTGAGCTCGATCCAGCAGAAAGCGCCAGCGGGATTTTTATCGATGTTTGTCATAGCGGTAGGAGTGTACACCAGGTGGGGCGGGTCGGTGTTAACGGAGTATGAAGCTTGGGATGGCGATTGGGCACTACTGTCATGCAAGAGTCGTCTCGCAAGAGCAACGCGGGCGGGACGCCCGCGTCCACACGAACGATTAGAGGTTAGAGGTGACCCAGGCTTCGATTTTCTTCAGGGCGAGGTTCAGATTCTCCAGCGAGTTGGCGACGCTGAAGCGGAGATAGCCTTCTCCGTGATCGCCGAAGGCGGTGCCGGAGAGGCAGGCTACTCCGGCTTCTTCGAGGAGCGCGTCAGCGAGTTTCTTCGACGGCCAGCCGGTCTTGGTGATGTTGGGGAAGGCGTAAAATGCGCCTTTCGGCACGCGACAGGAAAAGCCTTTGATTTTGTTCAGGCCAGTAACAAAGACATCGCGGCGGCGTTGAAACTCGGCGCTCATCTTGTCGACGGACGACTGATCGCCGCGGAGGGCTTCGATTCCGGCAACCTGGGTGAAGCTGGCGGTGCAGGATGTCGAGTTTGTCGAGAGACGTGCGATATGCACCGCTAGGTCGGAACGCATGACGCCGTAGCCCATGCGCCATCCCGTCATGGCGTAGGTTTTCGAGAAGCCGTCGAGAAGAATGGTGCGCTCTTTGAAGCCGGGCACGCTCATGATGGAGAAATGATCGCCGTCGTAGATCAGGCGGCTGTAGATTTCGTCCGAGAGGATCAGAATGTTGCGGTCGCCGATGGCCTCGGCGATCTCCAGAATGTCTTTCTTGGTGAGAACCCCGCCGGTCGGATTGTGCGGCGAGTTGAGGATGATGAGCTTCGTTTGATCGTTGATCAGCGAGGCGAGTTCTTTTACGTCGACTGAAAAATCGCGATCCTCGCGTAGCGGGATCGGAACCGCTTTGCCCAACGAGTAATTGATCATCGACTCGTAAATGGGGAAACCGGGGTTGGGGTAGATCACTTCATCCCCTGCTTCGATCAGCGCCAACATCGTAAAGAAAATAATCGGCTTGCCGCCGGGGACAACCACAACCTCATCGCTCGAAACAGGGATCTTGCGAGTGCGACTGACATAGTCGGCGATGGCCTGACGGAGGTCGGGCAGGCCGGCAGCCGGGCCGTAGTGAGTCCATCCTTTGTGGAGGGCGTCGATACCCGCCTCGACTACGTTGGCGGGCGTGT
Organism: Terriglobales bacterium; assembly: GCA_049520915.1. GTDB lineage: Bacteria > Acidobacteriota > Terriglobia > Terriglobales > Acidobacteriaceae > Acidiflorens. The sequence continues at coordinate 74,859 of JBEKPH010000004.1, read as the reverse complement.
CGAAATCGGGCTCGCCAATCTCGAGGTGGACGATCTCCTTGCCCTGCTTTTCGAGCGCGCGGGCGCGGTTTAGAACTTCAAAGGCGGTTTCCGTGCCGAGCCGCGACATGCGGCCAGCCAGGCGTAATTCGTATTGGGTTGTCGTGGGCATAGCAACGGTAAGAATTATAGCGCCTTGTGACGGCAGAGGTTAGAGTCAGACTTCAGAGGTGAAAAGCCAAAGCCCGATCGGCGTCGTAATGAAGATAAAATTTCTGACCTCGAACCTCTGACCTTAACTCATTCTGAGATGGTGCTTTCTTCGCTCTGAGCTCGTAGGACGCGATCGACGGAATAGGGGGCGCGCTGAGTCGGTTCGTGATAATGGCGAACCTGCATTTCTCCCAAGAGGCCAACCGCAAGCATGTTGAGGCCGGCGAGAATCAAGACGGCGGAGAACATCATCAGGGGACCGTGTTGCGTCATGACATCTGCCTTGTGCAAGAGCTTCTGCAAGATCAGCCAACTAGAGACCGCGAAGCCTCCGAGGATGCTGAACATGCCCACCGTGCCAAAGAAGTGCAATGGACGGGACAGGTATTTAAGCAGAAAGCGGATGGTGATCAGGTCGAAGAAGACGCGAAAGGTGCGGGAGATTCCGTAATGGGAGACCCCGCGCTCGCGAACGATGTTCTTGATGGGAACTTCGATGATTGAAGCGCCATACCATGAGGCCAGAGCCGGGATGAAACGGTGGAGTTCTCCGTAAAGCGGAACCTGTCCCAGGATTTCGCGGCGGTAGGCTTTGAAGGTGGTGCCGAAGTCATGAATGTCGACGCCACTGAGCTTGGCCATCAGCCAGTTGGCACAGCGTGAGGGGAACCGGCGGAGCCAGAAGTTGTCAACGCGATTCTTGCGCCAACCGCTGACGATGTCATAGCCCTCGGCGATTTTCTCGAGGAACAGAGGAATGTCGGCAGGGTCGTGTTGCAGGTCGCCGTCCATGGCGATGATGTATTCGCCGCGAGCATGGTCGAATCCGGCGGCGAGGCCAGCGGTCTGGCCGAAGTTGCGGCGCAGCTTGACGACGGTCACGCGGCTGTCAACGGCGGCGATTTCACGGAGCAAAGCGAAGGTTCCATCGATTGAACCGTCGTCGACGAGGACCATCTCAAAGGTTTCGCCGCTCGCTTCCATTACGGATTTCAGGCGGGCGTAGAGGTCGGTGACGTTCTCTTGCTCGTTGTGGAGGGGGACTACGATCGAGTACTTGAGCACAATACCTTGATTATACGGCAGCAAGGAGCGCATTTGTAGTGACTTCCGGGGGACGGGGCGCTTCCGTGAAAGGCGGGGTTCGGAAAGAGCGAAGGTCGTGGGCCTAGTGTACGTACGAGAATTGTACGTACAATGTTCCACGCGGAACATTTTGTACTTGCATGTGTGTCCGTACATTTATATACATATAATATGAAGAAGAAGCGAAAGGTGGTTAAGCAGAAGCGGTCGAAGCAGGGACGAGCAGCGCAGGGAGCGGCGGCCAGGGGACGGGTAGCGAAGGGGCGAACGATTGGACGGTTGCGGGCGGCTGCGGACGAGGGCGAACTGGCGGATATGGGTTCGGCCTGGCGCGGATACTACCGGCCCATCAAGAAGCCGGTGACGCTGCGGCTGGATGCGGACATTCTCGCCTGGTTTAAAAAGCAAGGGCGGGGATACCAGACGAGGATCAATCGAGCGTTGCGAAAGGTGATGGCGGAAGGCAGAAAAAGCTGATGATTCAGCCTCGGCCCCTAAAGGGGCGTCTGATGTGAATGACTGGCGATATCGCTAAAGCGATATCCTGATACGAATCTGCGTTCTTCTGAATACACGTCTGGGTTCTTCTGAATATAAGACTGAGTTTTTCGGGAGACTGCGGCGCGGCAAAGGCGGGGCCGTTTCACAAGCGAGGGTCTTCCTCACGCTCTTTGCTGGCGGAGGGGTTGTAGATGCGGGGTGGGGGCGGGGGTGGAGAGATCGTGCCAGAGATTGAGAAAGTCGAGCAGTTCGCCGGGAGGCTTCAACCAAAAATGGGCCTCGGTCTGACGCCAGCGGGGACGAACGAGGACGCCGATGCCGCGGCCTTCGATGGCGAGGAAAGCGGATTCGTCGGTGATATCGTCGCCTAGATAAGCGACCGGAATATTGGGATTCATTTCACTCAGCAGAGTGCGAACGGCATCGCCTTTATCGCGGTCTCCGGCGCGAATTTCCACGCCACCGTCGAAGGGCAAGAGGTCGAGATGGTTGTGTTCGGCGATCGATCTCCAGCCGAGTAACACGCGAGAACAGAGATCCTCCACTCCGATTTCGTCGAGGCCGCGCCAATGGACGGCAATGCCGCCAGCCTTGAACTCCGCTGCGTGGCGCAGTCCCTGATAGTTGAGCCAGCGTTCTGCGTCGGACAAACCACTGCGGGTGCGCTCGTCGAGCAGGGGCATTTCCAGGGAGCCGTTGGTACGAAGGCGCTGCAGCCCATGAATGCCCCAGATTTCGGGTCTGGGATGAAGATGGAGAAAGGGAAGGACGTCGCTGGCATCCCGGCCCGAAATAATGACGAGTTGGGTGCGTCCGGCGAGCATGATTTTCTGCAAAAGGGGCAGAACGCCGGGATACGGGAAGGCGTCGTCCCGTTTCTGCTGGAAGGGAGCGAGTGTTCCGTCATAGTCGAGCAGCAGCGCGGCCTGCGGGGCCTGGGCGACGGATTGCAGAAACGGGGCCAGTTGGGCTTGGAGCTCCGGCCTCAAAACATTGGTCCCTTCATACCTTTCCCTCCAATAAGTTGTTCAGCGTCGGGCCGCCAATCAAGCGACCGATGCCTTGGCACGGAACTTACCTTGCGAACTTTCCGTGGCGTCGAGGGTCGCGTTCGGGCTCGTGTCCAAGCGAACTTCGCAAAGCTCGGTAATGAGATCCGAGGCCCAACGATAGATATTGTGATCCTTAATGTCTTTGCGCATGCGAGCGACGCGCATTTGCTTGTCTTCCGGCTCCATCTCTAAGGCAGCGCGGATGGCTTCGGCTGTCTGATCGATATCGTAAGGGTTGACCAAAAGAGCGTCGCGGAGTTCTCGGGCGGCACCGGTGAACTGGCTCAAGATCAAGACTCCGCGTTCATCGTGGCGGGCAGCGAGGAACTCTTTGGCTACGAGATTCATACCGTCGTGCAATGAAGTGACGAGACAGAGGTCGGCAGCGCGATAGAAGGGCTCGATCTCTTGGTGACTGTGCTGGCGCTTGAGGAAGACGATGGGCTTCCACTTGCCGCTTTGAAAGCGCCAGTTGATGCGATCGGCCTCGGCTTCGACCTCGGCGAGCAAGTCGTGATAACGCTTGATGTGCGTGCGACTGGGCGCTCCGATTTCGACGAAGGTAAATTTCCCCTGATAACTCGGATATTTCTCGAGGAATCGTTCGATGGCCAAAAAGCGTTCGAGAATTCCCTTGGTGTAGTCGACGCGATCGACGCCGATGCCCATGAGGGTTGCTTCAACTCCCAAACTACGCAGCAAAGCGGCGCGCTCGAGGTAGCTGAAACCGTGGTTCAGGTCTTCAGGGGCGCTGTCATCGGTGAAGTCAACGCTGATGGGAAAAGGCCGGACGAGAGTGCGATGGCCTTGGCGGAGGGCGGAGAAATGCTCCCAGTCGACGCGGGACTCGACGACGCGATCGACGGTCTCGAGGAAATTGTTGCAGTGGGACTGGATATGAAAGCCGATGAGATCGGCGCCGAGTAATCCGTCGACCAACTGGCGCTGCCAGGGACAGATTCCGAAGGCTTCGGTGTTGGGCCAGGGAATGTGCCAGAAAATGGCGACGCGGGCGTCGGGGCGCTTCTCTTTGATCATGCGGGGGAGCAGCGCGAAGTGATAGTCCTGGACAAGAACGACGGGGTTGGCGACGTTCTTGATTTCCTCGAGGACCGCGTTGGTAAACTTGCGGTTTACGTCCTGATAGTGCTGCCAGTCAGCGGCGCGAAAGAGCGGACGAGTGTGCGCGATATGGCAGAGAGGCCAGAGGCCTTCGTTGGCAAAGCCGTAGTAGTAGCCTTCTTCCTCTTCCTTGGTTAACCAGACGCGGCGCAGGGTATAGCGCGGGTCATTGGGAGGAACGCGGAGACGGTCGTGGTCGTCGACAACTTCCGTGTCAGCATTGCCGCTGCCGTGAGCGATCCAGGTTCCATCACAAGCGTTCAGTACGGGCTCGAGAGCGGTCACCAGACCGCTGGGAGGAACGACAACCTCGACGGACTTGCCGTCGCGCTGGTGCATGTAGGGTTCACGATTGGAGACGACGAAGAGGTGGCCTTCTTCGAGGCGCGAACGGAGTTGCACGGAAAGACGATCGGCGGTCCAGGAGGATTCCCCAGCTTCGCGGAGGCGCGCCTCATGTTCGGCTGCGTTGCGGGCGTGGCTGAGGCTTTCGGCCATGGTCGCGACCTCACGCGCCAGCGGACGAAACATGGCGAGGTCGGGAACCTCCTGACGGAAAGAAACTTTTCCGGTGCGGAGAGCCTGCATCCACTGCGCGGCCCGCGCGATGGGACCGGTGATGCTCCAACGAACGATCAAGAGGGTAACGAAAACGATCAGGAAAACCTGCACCAAGACGCGAAGAAACGATTGCCGCCAAACGAGGAGAATCTGGGCACGGATGTAGCCGGCATCGTGAACCAGGGCTAAGCCGCCGATGATCTCGTCGCCCCGCCGAACAGGTAGGGAAAGTATGTGGACATGGGAACTGCCTAGCGTGACGAAAGAATTCTCTCCGTGGCCTTCTTTAATCGCGTGGGTCACGGAGGACGGAATCGAGTTGAGGATTTTGTCCAGTTCCGGCGACATCGTCACGAGGGCGCCCTGCCGGTTGTAAACGGCGACTCCGAGCAGATTTACCCGGTTGCCGAAACGTTGTACCAGTTGATTGAGTTCAGGAGTTGAAGCGGCGGACGCTCCGGGGCTTGGTGGGCCGATGGTTGGATTCGAGGTGGCATTCCAAGCCTGCTCAACGTTGGCGACAAGACTTTCTCCCAGGATTTCGTCGCGCCGCTCCAATTCGCTGCGCAGGGCTCGTTTCTGGCCCGCCACCTCGTAGTACGAAAAGCCAGAGGAGATCAGAGTAATGCCAACAATGAGAGCAATGATCAGGCGAAAGCTCAACAATCGCATGCACTGTCCTTGGACCCGGGAATATGACGCGATAGAGGCAAGTCTGGTTGTCCATTCGGTACAAAGGTCTGACTAGAAAGTCTCTTCGAGTAATCAAGAAAGAAAAAAGAACGGGCTCTGCCAGCCTTTCATTTGTCTGCAGGTTTCTACAGGGAAAATCCCTGGCAATGCTTTGGAACTAAGAAGGTGCGATGGTGGCAATGCGAATCGTTCCCGTCGATGGATCGAGCATGCCGGTAATTTTCACGGTTCGACGGAGGAAGAGCAGAGCTTTTTGCTGATCGTCCAGTTGATAGGTCGCGTCAGAGGACGCGAGAACAAGTTTGTCTCCGGACTTCATGATTTTTCCGATAAAGACGTTACCCGAAGGGGCGACCGGCTCATCTGGTTGCAGACGATGTGACTGAGAAGGGGCGGGACGCGAAGAATCGGAGGAAGACTGGGCAAACATCGAAGGCGCGAGCCATGCGATTGCGATCAGCGCGAGGGCTGGCAGCACTGCGGCAAAAGTTGGTCCGACTCGTCGCATTCGTGGGCCCTCCTTTGCGGGCATTGTCTCGCACCTTGTTCGCACTCTGGGCCTACGTTGGATGCAAGTTTTCTTCCAATGGAAGCGATCGCCCTTAAGTTGTTGAAACGAAGCGGGAGCAACGGACCGCGGAGGAGTTCACGAAAGGCAGGCGTGCAAGTATGACCGGCCAAAAGGAAATTATTCCGCGGAACTTTTTTCGGAAGTGGAGGGAGGGATGGTAGCCCCGGCAGGAATCGAACCTGCATAGTCAGTTTAGGAAACTGAAGTCCTATCCGTTGAACGACGGGGCCGCCAGAGATCAGGTTAGCAGGTTGGAAAAGAGGTTTCCAGAGGCGGAGAGTGCGTGGGTGATTGGAGAGAACTGCTCGCGCAGGTTAACCGCCTCCGACGAACTGGACGATTTCCAGACGATCGCCTTCGCGCAAGGGAGTCTGCGGCCAGCGGTCGCGAGGGACGATCTCGCGATTCAGTTCGATTGCGACGCGATCAGGCTTCATGCCGAGTTGCTCGACTAAGGCAGCGAGGGTTTCAGCGGAGGAGGATTGTGGTTCGCCGTTGATGGTGAGGTTCATTGCGAGTCTATTCTCGCATCTAGCCGAATTGGAGCAAGGGACGGTATCGGGTGAAGGGTCGTGGCGACGCAATCAGGAGCCGAGCTTCGCCCGGATGGCTGCGCTAATAGGGGGCCTCCTGTAGAGGACCGCCCTTATTTCATTGATAGATTTGTTTCCAAGTCAGCAGGCCTTCCTGACACCGAAGACCTGCCACTTGAAACCTGCTCTTCTCAGTGTGCCGCCGGCTTGTGATGCACCACCGGTTTCGGCGCCGCTTTCACCAGCAGCGCTCCCTCGTTCATCGTCATCACAAACGGCTTCGCCACGTAGGAGACCGGCGTTCCTTCAAACTGGAAATCCGAATCTTCTTTCGGCATCTGCTTCACCGGGATCGCCGCCGTCATGGTCAGATCGATGTCGGAACGCTTGGCATCGATGTCGTCCTGACTGCCAGCCAATTGCAGTTTTGTTGTGGTTTTGCTTGAGGAATCGACGCTGATCACGTGCGCCTGCATCTGCAGTGGCTTGCCTTTGAGTGCCGTCCATACTTTTTCGGCGTCCTCAGGAGTTCCTTCCGACAACACCATCTGCCACTCGGCAAAGCTCATCTCTTCCACTTTCTTGGTCTTCACCAAGGTGGCTGCCTGCTCGGCAGGGGTCGGCGGCACGTACTGTTTGATCGTGAAACCCGCCGGAGGCACGGATGCCGTGGCCGTCTGCGCCAGAATGTCGGTCCACCCGTCTTCGGCGCCGTGATACTTCACGTATTTGCTCTTGCCGAACTTCGCGATCTGGTCTTTACCCTGACCCTGCGCCAGGTTCGAAGCGCGGGCAATAAAGAAGAGTCCATCCACATCATTTTCCGTCGGACCGGCTGCCAGATCGGCGAGCGCCAGATCGTATACATCCAGCAAGTTTGCTGGATCTTTCTCGACCGCGGCCCGCAGGTATTTTTCGGCCTTGGCGTAGTCCTTGGCCGCATAACCAGCCAGTCCTGCCGCTCCGTTAAAGATGGTCGCAGTCTGCGATTTCAGTTTGTCCCAGTCCGCATCGGATGTTCCCTGCGGCTTGGTCGCGGTGCCCAGACACTGCAGGCCCTTCTCGCCATTCTGGCCGGCATCGGCGTAATTCTGTGCCGCGTTCTGCCCGGCTACAGCCATCGCCTGCTTGGTATACGCCAGCAAAGCCAACGCCCGTATGTTGCACGGATTCGTCTGCAACACCTTTTGCGCTGTTTCCAGAGTCTTGGCCTGGTTCGAGGTCTGCTGGTAAGCACCCATCAGCAGTTCCTGCGCATCTTCTTTCATCACGCTGTTGGGATACTGCGTCAAAAACGCTTCCAATCCGCTGACTTTAGCCGCTGGATCCGTTTGCTGGACTGCGCCCACGTAGGCGTTATATTCCGCCGGATCTTTGATCTCTTTCTTTTGCGCGGGAGCAGCGGGTGCGGCCGTGGGGGCGGGTGTTTGCGCCGGCGCGGCGGTCTGGGCGACGGCGGTAACTGCGGATACCAGCAACATCGCGAGAACAATCTTCTTCATTTCCTGTGGCTCCTTAGGCTCTTCGGGGAAGATGGAGTTTTGATTTCGTGCCCGACTCCAACCAATCCTGGTGTCGGACCTGCACCATGCAGCACTCTTTTGCTGAAGCGATCATTGCAACAATTGCCAAAAAGTACGAACCGACGATCCCGAAACTCATGCGCCGCCCTCGTTTCATTGCGGCTTAACATTATTCCGGTGAGCGGATTATAAGGATGGAATCCGCCTAAGGCAAGCGTCTTGCTCTTGCCCACGGCAACTGTATCGATATTGGAAACCGCTCCCACCCTAACGATCTCTGTTCGCCCCGATCCTTGGATGCAGAATCGATGCCGGATAGAATAAGGGGGCAATCGAAATATTCTCATTCGCCGGAGCTAGCCCTTTTGACGCAAATCGCATCCAACTCGCCGCTGCACGGCCCTCTCCACAGTCAGGTGGCACTCGTAACTGGCGCGGGACAGGGCATTGGCCAGTCCATTGCCGTCAAACTTGCCGCCCTGGGCGCGTACGTCGTTCTCGCAGGGCGGAGGCGCAGCAGCCTAGAAACGACCGCTACCGCCATCCAAAACAACGCTGGCCAGGCATCCGCGTCGTCCACTCCCAAGTCCGCTACCGAAGAGCTTTCTTCGATCGCGAGCGTGATTGAGTGCGACGTCACCGATCTCCGCTCCGTCGAAGCGCTCGCTCAGCAAATTGAACAGACCTGCCAGCGCCTCGACATCCTCGTAAACAACGCCGGCATGGGAGGCCCAACCGGCCCTCTCCACCAACTCGCGCCCGAAAATTGGGACCAAATTTTCAACACCAACCTGCGCGGCGTTTACTACTGTATTCACGCCCTGGCCCCGCTCATGATCGCAGCCCACAGCGGACACATCATCAACATCTCTTCCCTCGCCGGAAAAAATGCCCTTCCCAACGGAGCCGCCTACGCCGCTTCCAAATGGGGATTGAATGGACTGACTTACTCGGTCGCCGAAGAGTTGCGGCCGCACAATATTCGGGTGTCGGTCATTTGTCCCGGCTCCGTGAACACCGACTTCAGCCCGCACGCCGGAAAGAATGCCGAGAAAATGCTGCAAGCCGAGGACGTAGCTCACGCCGTGGCCATGATCGTTACCCAGGCGCCGCAATCCTTCGCCAGCGAAATCCTGCTGCGTCCCACGCAAAAGCCCTAGCCGACTCTAGCCGACTGTCTTCAGAGAAGCTGGATTCTTCCGCCTAGGAAACTTTGGAGGCGGGCTTGATGGGGACGCAGATGGATTCAAACCAGCGGCTGATGTAAACCTGCGCGTGGGCTTCCCCGCAAAAGTGACGGGCGGTCGGGCTCATGGCCGCGGTCAAGTCCCATTTGATGACGCAAAGTTTCTGGTCTCCACACTCGATGACAAACCAACGGATCGGGCCTTGACTGACGATCCGGCAAATTTCGCATTGAAATTCTTTCAGGCTCGACATGCGTTCTCCGCGAGCGACGGCTCGGCAGGAAACAGTATAACGGCAGCGCACTGATGGTACGAAGGTGATCGGACGAAGACGACGGCATACACGCTACAGGCATCTGCCCACAGCTAGCCCTCCTTCATGCCCGAGAAGGCCGACCCAGGGGCGCCGCGCTGGGTAAATCCCCTCCCGCGTCCTATACTAAGGAATCTAGTTGTAAGGCTTATAAACAGAGTCTAGAATCGCTAACGTTACGATCCTCATGACCCGTACAAGAATGATCTGTACAAACACGGCAAAGCAGAATTCCACTTGCGTTGCGAAACTCTATCCTCTGGCGAGGAGCCTTCGCCGATGAACGACCCTCTTGAGACTCCGTTTGACAGTGTCGAGAACGCCCACCGTTATGTGCGGCTGCTGGTGGAAACCATCGTGGAAGCCAAGGGCGAAATCGAAGCCGATCTGGGCGTGGCGCTGCGCCACAAGACGGAACGCCGGGCACAGGCTCTTCAGATCGTGCAATTCAAATTGAATAAATTGGAGCAACATCTGGAGATCAGCAGTCGTCTGCTCAATGACCTGAGAACTCTCCGCCGCTTGCTGCTCGAAGAACGTCCAGAACCAGCGCCCACCACCGGGCAGGATTCAGCGGCGTAGAATCGTCCGCGGTCCCAGCGCGCCACTCAAGAGAAGCAGAGTTTACGCCCTCAGCTTTTCGGCAAACTTCTTTTCCAGTTTCGCAAGCTTCGGCGAGATTACGAACATGCAGTAGGGCTGCCGTGAATTCTCGTTGTAGTAATTCTGATGGTAATTCTCCGCCGGATGAAATTCTTCCGCCGGTTCGACTGCCGTCACAATCGGCTCCGGATAAACCTTCGCGGCCGTCATCTCGGCAATAACGTCTTCCGCGATCCGCTGCTGTTCTTCATCGGTATAAAAGATCACCGAGCGATACTGCTCGCCAGCGTCATTGCCCTGGCGATTGAGCGTCGTGGGATCATGAACGGCGAAGAAAACATCCAGCAATTCGCGATAGTTGATTAGATCCGGATCGAAAGTGACGCGCACCACCTCGACGTGTCCGGTATCGCCGTCGCAAACCTGCTTATACGTTGCCTGATCGGCGCGTCCGCCCATGTAACCGGACTCGACGTGGCTAACGCCCGTCAGACGCTGAAATACGGCTTCGATACACCAGAAGCACCCGCCGCCGAAAATTGCTTTTTGTTCGTTTGCCATGGTTATTGGATGCCTCAGACGGCGGAAAGATACCACCTCCGCGCCCAGCGCCGCCCTGTATCGATCTACTGGATTTCCAGCGAAACCACGTCTGCCCCGCCGTCTTGACGCTCGCGGTAGTTGACGGCCACGTTCTTGTTCTTCCAGTCGCAGGAAAACGAATCCGCGCCAAACAGCACCAAGTGTCGGCTGTCGCCGACGTACAACTTCAAAGGCCGCCCTCCCGACACAAACGTCAACAAAGCCGAAGGAGCAGCCGAACAATCGACTCCCGTAATTTTTCCCTTGATAAATCGAACCGGGGTCGGTGCGGCAGGCTTTTCCATTTCAATCTCGGCCTCAACTTTCGCTGACGAATCGGGAGCGGTATCGCGGATCCGCACTGCGTGCTCTGACGTTCGATTCTCGACCCGCAACTGAAACGACTTCGACTGGTCTTTGAACTGCTGCGCCTGCGCCAGGGCAACCGTGGCACGATCCGAGATTTGGGGATCTGCGCTGCTCGCTAATATCTGCAACACTGCTATCGCCTCGTCCGCTTTGCGGTTCGCCAGGTAAATATTGGCCAGGTTGATCTGATACGTTTCGTTTCGAGGAGACAGTTCCACCGCTTTCTTCATCGTCGCCATCCCCTTTTCGGGCTCGCCAGAAAACGCCTGCGCATAGGCGAGCAGCGAATAGGCGTCGGCCAGTTTCGGATCCAGCGCGATGGCGGTTTCCAGTTCTTTTTTTACATAGTCCGATTTCTCTCGATCCGTTAAAGCTCCCGACCGATTCATCAGCATCGCGTTGTAATAGTGGACACGAGGATCTTTACTATCCTGTTGCGCCGCTTTGCGGAAATAATCCGCGGCGCGTTCGTAATCCTGCCGCTGCAAACAGGAGTAGCCGGCCCCTCGCAACGCGGAGGCGTTGCTGGGATCCGTCTTCAGGATGTCCTCAAACTCACCCAAGGCGCGGCCGTGATGATCCGGAGAATGCGCGTCTACATCTGCCAGCACAGCACGGGCGTCGGCCATGGTCACGGGCGCTTCTGTAAATTGCGCGGCGACAATTCCCGCGGGGGTCGCCATGGGATAGTACTTGAAGTGGCCGCTATTCAAATAATTGCGCAACGCTTTATCGAGTTGCTCGGGCGTCATGCCGAAAGCTTTCTGCGTAGCCTCTTCCACGGACTCCTTGTGATTGCGCACCGCATCGAAATAGTCCGCCACCTTGGCCACGAGTTGGTTGTCGTAAAGATAGTGCACGAGCAGGCTGGACTCGGCGTAGAAGATGTTACGGTGGTCGCCACTTTCGTTGTAAGTCTTGGAGTACTGCTGCACCCGAAATAGCTCAACGACTCGCATCATGCCCATGCCTTGCAGAATGCGATACGTGTCCTCGGGAATTTTGCCGACGCGGGCTTCTTTGTTATCGACCTCGATACTCGAAAAATACTCGGCAAATCCTTCTTCGAACCAGGGATCGATGCGCACCGACACATTGCCGTTCATTAACTGGTGCGCATATTCGTGAAAAACCACCGACCATGGATTGTCCACCGACATATCCAACAGGATGAAGCTGCGGTCGTCCCCGCCCTGAAAAAGTCCGGCAAGCTCCGTCGGCTTCCCGTTAAATACCGGTGCAACCTGCCGCATTTCTTTGCTATTCCGGAAAGCTACGATCTGCAACGGCACGGATAGATTCACGTTCGCCTTCACCATCAGCCGCCCGAATACGTTGCGCATCTGTTCGAAGTGAAGCGCGACGTCGCGGCCGCGCTTGTCACCCGCATCCGTAATGACTGAGAAGTTCGGCGAACGCACCTCGACCCATTGGGCGTCGCCGGCAAAACTCGGCTGAGAGCAGAGTACAAGACACGCAACAACTGGCCAGAGGATGAAAAATCGCATGACTACTCCCAGGAAGAGGCGCGAGAAACTAGGAATAGTACCGCACAAAGCTTCGGAGGCACGCTTTTATTTTGGGGAGAAATACGAGAAACGAAGGAGCACCATCACTCTGGGCCAAGCAAAGTAACATGAGTGAAGCGACTTACACTGAAACTGTAAAAGAAGTTTCCGTGCGAGTAACCGGACGATAAAGCGTGTCGCGTTCGATGGGTTCGCGTCCCGCCTCTTCAATCAGGCGCACCAGATCGTGCCGCCGCAGTCCTTGCGGAGTCGTAGCTCCAGCATCGTGGTAGATTTTTTCTTCGACGACGGTCCCGTCGATATCATCGGCTCCGAACCGCAGCGAGATCTGCGCAATCTTCGGGGTCATCATCTGCCAGTACGACTTGATATGCGGAAAGTTGTCGAGCACCAACCGGCTGACCGCAATCTGCTTGATGTCGGTCATCCCCGTCGTCGTAAACAGGTGTTGCAGCGGCGTATTGGCCGGATGAAAGGCCAGCGGAATAAACGTCTGAAAGCCGCCCGTCTCATCTTGTAGCGTCCGCAACTTGAGAAGATGATCGACGCGGTCTTCATCGTTTTCAATGTGCCCGTAAAGCATCGTCGCGTTCGACTTCAGCCCGATTTGGTGCGCCAGCCGCGCCGTATCGAGCCACTCGCCGCCATCGATTTTGTGATCGCAAATAATGTGGCGCACGCGGTCGGCAAAAATCTCCGCGCCGCCGCCGGGCAGCGAATCCACGCCCGCTTCTTTCATTTTGACCAGCGTCTCGCGAATCGTCAGCTTCGACCGCTTCGCCAGGTACGCAACCTCGACCATGGTGAATGCCTTCAGGTGGACTTGCGGAAAGCGCTCTTTCAATCCGGAAACCAGGTCGAGAAAATACTGAAACGGCAAATCAGGATGCAGCCCGCCAACAATGTGAAACTCAGTCACCGCCTCGGTATACCCCGAAGCCGCCGTCTGGAAAGCCTCTTCTAGCGCCATCGTGTAAGCGCCCGGAGTGTCTTTCTTCCTCCCAAACGCGCACAACCGGCAAGCCGCCACGCAAACATTCGTCGGATTGATATGGCGATTAACGTTGAAGTAAGCCTTATCCCCATGCATCCGCTCGCGAACCCAGTTGGCCAGCCATCCCACCGCGAGAATATCGCCCGTCGCGTAAAGCGCGAGCGCATCCGCCTGGTTCAGGCGTTCGCCAGCCAGAACTTTATCTTTGATCGGGACGAGGCGCGGATCGTCGGTTTGGAATGCGTGGGTCTGGAATGAGTGGGAAACAGGCATCGCTATTGATGATACCGCAGGAGGTGATGGAAGTCACAGTGTAGTAACGGTCGCTGGAGCCCCGTCCGATTGTCATCCTGAGCGAAGCCGAGCCATGCGCGAAGCGGATGGCTTGGCGAAGTCGAAGGACCCCTATCCCCGGTGCCAACGCCTGAGTAGCAAATCTCCCGCGACAAATAAAAAGAACACCACCGAAATCACGCCATTCATCGTAAAGAACGCGGCATTCAACTTGCTCAAATCATCGTGGCGAACCAGCAGATGCTCGTAGAGCAGAAGCGCCGTGACAGCAGCTACTCCGACCATCGCAAGTTTTCCTAATCCAAAAGTAATAACCAGCGCTACCAGCAACCCAATCATCAGGATGTGAAACAGGCGCGCGATCGTCAGTGCGTTCTTGATTCCGAGATAGCGCGGAATCGAGTGCAGGCCGTGAGCGCTGTCGTAGTCGTAGTCCTGGCACGCGTAGATCACGTCGAATCCCCCGACCCAGAATGTCACCGCTGCCGTCAGCAGCAGAATCCTGGGATCGAGCGACCCACGAACCGCAATCCAGGCAGCGGCCGGAGCGATGCCGAGCGCAAATCCGAGAACAAGATGCGACCAGCGGGTGAAACGTTTGGTATAGGAATAGAGCAGAATCACTGCCAACGCGACCGGCGAGAGCAGCAGCGTGAGCCGGTTGAGTTGCGATGCGGCCAGCACAAAAACACCGCACGACAAAAGCACGAATACGCTCACAAACGCCGGCGTTAGATGCCCAACCGGCAGCGCGCGCGTTGCGGTCCGCGGATTCGCCGCGTCAATCGAGACGTCCGCAAGCCGATTGAAGGCCATCGCCGCCGAGCGCGCCGAAACCATGGCGACGATGATCCAAGCCAGCGGACGCCAACCCGGCAGTCCACCCGCGGCCAGCATCGCACCGCAGAGCGCAAAAGGGAGCGCAAAGATCGAGTGCTCCCACTTGATCATCTCGAGGGTAATCTTAAGATTCCGGAAAACGCCCACGGTTAAATTGTAAAGCACTCGCCCGCGAAGTAGAGCGCAACGCGTCCCCGCGTGGTATCCATCGAACCTTTAAGCCCCGATTTTCCTCCGTGGCTCCGTGCCTCCGTGGTGAAGCATTCTTCTGCGAGCTAGTACGGCCCGATAATTCCGCCGATATGCCGCGTCGCCGGCGCAGACTTTAATTTCTTCTCTTGCGCCTCCATCATGTCGAGATACTTGTAAGCCGTTCCAGTATTGAAAAGCACCACCGTATCGTCAGGAGTGAAGAAGCCGCTGGCCCGCAGCTTTTGATACGCAACGAGCGATGCGGCTCCCTCCGGCGCGGCGAAGACGCCCTCTTTGCTCGCCCACTGTCGAGTGGCTGCCAGCATCTCTTCGTCGGTCGCGGCCACCGCCGTTCCGCTGCTCTTCTTGAGGATGTCGAGAATCAGATAATCCCCGTACGCTTTGGGAACCCTCAGCCCCGACGCAAACGTCGCCGCCCCCGGCCACATTTCCGACGCGCTCTTCCCTTCTTCCCACGCCTTCACAATGGGCGCGCAACCGGCCGCTTGCACCGTAATCATCTTCGGACGCTCACTGCCAATCCATCCCAGCTCTTGCATCTCATCGAACGCCTTCCACATGCCGATCATGCCAACGCCTCCGCCGGTCGGATAAACGATTCCCTGCGGAAGCTTCCATTCCAACTGCTCGGCGACTTCGTAGCCCATCGTCTTCTTACCCTCGACGCGAAACGGCTCCTTCAACGTCGAGACGTCGAACCATCCGTCGTTATTTTTCGGCCACCCGTCTTTCTTTATGCGCTCCGCCACCATGCGGCCGCAATCGCTGATCAATCCGTCAACGAGCGTGACGTGCGCGCCGAAGTAATCCGACTCGATGCGATTCGCCATCGGCACATCTTTCGGCATGAAGATGTACGCCTCGATTCCCGCCGCGGCCGCGTAGGCGGCTAGCGCGCCGCCAGCGTTTCCCGCTGAAGGAGCAGCCAGCTTCTTCAATCCATAATGTCGAGCCATCGTCACCGCCGCCGACATGCCGCGCGCCTTGAACGATCCCGTAGGATTCAGGCCTTCATCTTTGATATAAACATTCGGATACTCGCGGCTCGGAAGCATCGGAGTGAATCCTTCGCCGAGCGTAACGGGATTCTCACCACCAGGGAATTCGGGAAGCACTTCCGCATAACGCCACATGCTGGCAACGCGTCCAGATAAGTCTTCGCGGCGCAATTTCCCTTTCAAGCTGGCAAGATCGTAGCGGACGTAAAGTACTCCGCCATCTTTGGGACAGACATTTTGTGGATGATCGGCAGAGAGATGTTCTCCGCAACGAGTGCATTCAAGATTAGAAATTCGCATTTCGAAAAGGATAGCACTACGTTCGCAGCGACCAGTTACGACCAGCGAATCTGCTCAAAGATTCTGCGAAGACGGAGGCCCTTAGCAGGATTGATTGATTCCACGAACGCCACCCGACCTTCGAGATGCTTTTGGAAACGCGGAAGAGCCTCTCTATTTTGACTGTCAGGACGCGATCGGACACAGTTCGTGAGTGTCGCTTTAAGTCGATCGAAGTCGCCCCGCATAACATTCGTATGCTGGTTAGTGACCAAGCCAGCCAAATGTTGCCGCACGCCTCGCCGCATGATACGAGTCTTCCTGTAATTCACGATGAAGCCTTCCTCGATAAGGATGGCGGCCACATGCGTTGAGAATCTTTGAACTCCCCTCTCAAATAGTTCGTCGCCAGAGAATGCCAAATCGTCGGCGTAGCGTGTGTATACGGCGCCCACAGATCTCGCCAATCCGGCCAGGCGGCAATCCAAGCGATAGGTGCAGAGGTTGGCGAGTGCTGGAGAAGTTGGCGCGCCTTGCGGCAAGTGCGTTCTCGAATACAAAGACCGCGCTTCCTGCAGTTGAGGGAGATCGATGACCGAAGAAGTATCTCGCCAAACACGACGCGGTACCGCGTTGGTGCAGATGCCTCCCAGCAGATCGGCGACTATTTCTGGATATCCCAGGGTGCGGAAAAGAGCCTGAATGCGCGCGGCACGAAATGAAGGGAAGTAATCTTGGAGATCCATACGCAAGACAACGCGCTGTCTGACATGGGGCGCGACAAATGTCCTGATGGATCGTCCCTTCACGAACCCATGCGCCGCGCGATGGATTGGGATCTTGTCTAAAATTGACGTCAGGATCTGCCGTTGCATTTTCTTGAGTCGCAATTTTGGCGCCTCTATTAGACGAACTCCACTACTCGCTTTTACTAAAACGCGATAGTGATAGTGGCTGATCTTCGGATTGCTTCTTCTGTACGCCAGCCCTTTCAGATCGGCGAACCATTCAAGTTCGCTCGTATTGATGTCGAGCCAGTCGGAAAGATCGCCGACCGTGGTAATAGCAGGAATCTCCCACTCCTGCGCAGCTTGAATAGGCCGCATTTGCTGCGGTTCGCCGAGCCAGTGCGTTACGGACAATTCCTGGTAATACTTTGACCAGGCCCTTTGAAAACCTTCATCTCGTTGCAAAAACCGGACTACATCCCGTTGACGCGGCCGAGTACCAGCAAAAACCTTGAGGTAGCGGCGAACCAGAGGGCCAAGCCAGCGCCAGCGCCTGCCCAGCGTCTGGCTGCATCGATCCGTGACTGATTGAACTTCCGGTTCGCCGTCGAGAAGACAACGGGTAAGCATCTTGATGAGGTATAGATCGGCACGACTCACGACGGTAGAATGCTCCAACGAGTCAGACTCTGCGTGAGCATATCTGCGCTTGCGCGCAGGGGAGTCTCACGCGACGAATTCCCAGCTCTTCACGTTTCCCTGGGGTATCCCCAGAGAGATTGCGACCAAGCCCGAAAGCTCAATCACGACCAGGCTTGGAGCATTCCGCCGCCGAGGGTAATAGTAGCAGCGAGGCTCCGAGTTAAGCGAAATACGAACAGCGTCCTATGCAGGAACCCTCTTCAGCACTTCATTCGCCTTCCGAAACCACGGGCGCTCGCGCCTCTTCAGATATCCCGGCATCGACGGTTTTTTATCGAGCACCTTCTGTGCCCATTCGCGCGCCTCGGCGTTTCGTCCTTCGGAGGCCAGTAACTCCGCAAAATTTAGATACGTCTCCGACAACGTCGACGTGATGGTCAGTTGGCGGAAGAGCGCTTCGGCTTTCTCTTTTTGCCCGGTCTGCGCGTAGGCGTGCGCCAGCAATCCGGCGGCGCGTTGGAAGTCGTAATCGGATTCTTTGCTCACCACGCGTTCGAGGTCGGGCAAGGCGGCTGCAGCGTCTCCTAATTGGATCGCGCAAACACCGCGCCGGTAAAAAGGATCCGGCGTATCGGCGCGGGCTGCAATCGCTTTGTCGAAAGCAGCGCGGGCCTCGGCAAACTTGCCGTCGTCCATGTAGAGATCGCCAAGTTCTTCATAGTTTCCCGCCGAGGGATTATCGTGAATGGCCGCTTCGAGCTCGCGAATGCGCTTGCGCCGCGGGAAAACTTTGAAGGATTGGCCAACCAGCCCAATATCGGGCAGCGCCTCGACAAAAAGATAAATAATCGCGCCGGGCGCACCTAAAAACAGAATGATGAAAATCCAATAGGTATCGGGTCGCCGCCGAATGAAGTGGACGATCGCTAATCCCTGTAGGATGAAGCCCCACGGGTAGAGTAAGTAACTTAGAAATCCCATGCTGGTTCGGCCAAGCGAGGCCTAGCGTGAGCTTACACATTTGTGGAAGATGGAGAAAGTGACTCTCGGGTGGCCATCGCATCTGGAAAACGGAACGAAAGGGAGTAGGAATGTCTGGAAAGATTCACAGCGAACAACGCGACGACGAACGACAGATTTTAACGCTGCACGAGGCCGGAGACCGGGCGCTGATGGCCGCCGACCTCGCGACTCTGGCGAAGATCTTCGCCGACGACTACGTCCAGTACAACGAGGCTGGCAAGGCCTTCACCAAGCAGGACGTTCTCGACAATTTCCGGACGGGCGCTATTCGCTATCCGTCAATTGTTTCTACGGGACGACTGATTCGACTCTTCGGCGACACCGCTGTCGTCCACGGATCGGAATCGGATGAAGTGGAAACAGACGGAAAGCGCTTTGCCGTCCGCTATATCTATCTTGATGTGTTGCGGAAACGCGACGGCGAGTGGAAGCTGGTGGCCTCGCAATTGGCTCGACCGCTGGAGCCGTAGACCCTATCGAAGCACACTACTCCGCCGTCTGCACCCGGTTCTGCCAATGCGACCAGAGAAAATAGGCGACCCCGCAGATCAGCACGACTCCGATGACGGCATCAAATTTGTGGAAGTACTTTCCCAGAGAGCGCCAGTTTTCGCCGAGCTTCATTCCGAAGTAGGCGAGCACAAAACACCAGGGCCACGATCCCAGAAAAGTGTAGATATGAAACTTGCCGCGCGGCATGCGGGCAATTCCGGCGGGCAGCGCAATAAACGTGCGAATCACCGGCAAGAGCCTTGCAATAAAGACGGCCATATATCCCCAGCGCTGAAAAAAGCGGTCGGCCCAGTCGAGTTCCCGCCGGCCCATCAGAATCCAGCGGCCGTAACTTTCCACCAGAGGGCGGCCGCCATAGCATCCGATTTCGTAGGCGACAAGCGAACCAATGTTGCAGCCAATTGCCCCGGCCGTGGCCGCCCAAATCAATTTCATCTTGCCGGCAAAAACCAGGTAGCCTGCGAAGGGCATGATCAGTTCGGAGGGCAGCGGAATGCAGGCCGACTCGATCGCCATCAGCAGCGCAATGCCCGCATAGCCCGTGGCCGCCACAACGGAACTGATGAAGACAAAAACTAACGTCAGAATTTTTTCGGTCATTGGAAATTAGAAATCAGAAATTAGAGATCAGATGATTGGGCCGCCGGATCAACCGGGTATCGACTGATCGGATCGTCTGAGTCGGGGGCCTAATCACCCGATGACCCGATCGTCAATGACCCGTTGTCTTTAAAAGGCGCCTTCCTGCGTGAAGCTGAAGCCCGGCAACGTCACACCGTCGGCCAACTTTGCGACCTTGACCTTGACGACAGGAGCGTCCGGCGCAGTGACCTCCGCAGGGCGCAACACCGCGTACTGCGTGAAGACTTCGCTATAGACCTTGGTGACGAGATGATCCTGGCCGGTTGCGTCGTGCCGCCAGACTTGTCCGAGTTTGATTCCTTTTACGGCCACAGTTTTATACCCACGGTTTTATACCTTAGTCCTCAGGGTACTCACCCCGCCACCAAGCCGTCAATTGCGACGCGGTTACCTTGGTCTGCTAGATACGCTTCGTCCTCGTTCGCGGCGTGCTCGAAAAGCTTGTTAGTATGATCGCTGTTCAGGAGGAACCCATGCCCCGCGGAAATGCGCCGCGTCAACCCAGTCGCAGTGGAAGGCAGGAGGGCGCGAGCCGTACGAAGAGCGCGCCACCACAGATCGCCAAGTCCCGCAAGGAAGCAGCCGCCCGGAACGCGGTTGTTCGTGCCGGCGCAAGCCGAGAATCGTCCGCTGCCGGAAAGCCGGCGAGTGCAACTCCGAAAACCAAATCGGTTCTAGCCGCGAAGAGTGCCGGGAAGCGCCCCGGGAATTATGATCCCATCGCGCCCGAGCGCGTTCGTCAGATCATCGCCGGGCTCGATCAACTTTATCCCGGAATGACTTGCGCGCTGACCCACAGCAATGCATGGGAACTGCTGGTCGCCACAATTCTTTCCGCGCAGTGCACCGACGTACGGGTCAATATGGTCACTCCCATTTTGTTTGGAAAGTATCCGACCGTGCAGGATTTCGCGGCGCTTGAGCCCGAGCAACTGGAACCGGACATCCGCTCGACCGGTTTTTTTCGCAACAAATCGAAGTCCGTGGTGGGAGCCGCGCGCAAGATCGTGGCCGAGTTTGGGGGTAATGTACCTGCGACTATGGATGAACTCCTGAGCCTTCCCGGGGTCGCTCGCAAAACCGCCAACGTGGTGTTGGGGACGTGGTTCAAAAAGAACGAAGGAGTCGTTGTCGATACGCACGTGACGCGAATTTCGCGCCGTTTAGAGCTTACGAAACAAGAGGACGCGAGAAAAATCGAAGAAGACCTGATGCAGATCATTCCCCGCGAGCGCTGGACAGACTTTTCTCACGAAGTAATCTGGCACGGACGCAAACTCTGCGTGGCGCGCAATCCGAAGTGCGCCGATTGCGCACTGGAAAAGCTATGTCACGCGGCCGATAAGACGTGGTCGACGGTCGAGATTCACGCCAGCGCTCAGCCCTAGCAGTTTGCGAAAAAGCCGCGATGTTCTCTGGGAAGGGGCAGGGTGTGAATGGAACTCCGACCTTCCCAAGTCACTCACGATTGAACCTCAGTTCGACCGTTTCCCGCGATTCGTGAGGTGCTTTTTCCCATCGCCATTGCCGCACTGCGGTCGCCGCCGCCTGTGCCAAAACCGGATGTCCACCTTTTACGTCTACCTTTGTAACCACGCCGTCGAGGTTGACTAAGACCTCGAGCCGCACGACTCCCTCCAACGCCATGTTACGTGCGAGGCTGGGATAAACCGGGGCGCTCTGAGCGACGACGCGGCGCTTGACTGCGGGATCCGGTTGCGCCTGGGCCGCCATGAAAACAGCGAGCGCAAGACAAAGAATCGCAGTGGCCAGCATCGAGCGTGGGGAAAGTCGCATAACAGGGCGGTTCAAGCGGGTCAATCGAATCTGATTCTAGAGTCGCCGCGTGTGTTCGCAGAAGATCACTGAGGTAATGTGAAGAAGGTCAGGACTTGTATTTTGCGACTTCCTCGAACCCCCGGAAGTCGCGCCTGGCGCCGTCTTTCGAGGTACGTTTTCAGCTCGAGCTAGAGACCCGTATAGGAAAGCTCCACCACGGTGCAGTCGTCGTTCAGGGGCGTGCCTCCGCAAAAATCGGCGACTGCCGCGAAAACGTCTTCCATCGAGGAGCTCTTGCCCGCGACCAGTTCGAGGCGTTCGCTGTCGAACATATCGCCGCGGGCGTTCTCGGCCTCGGTGACGCCATCGGTCACGAGAATCAGGCGATCCCCGGGACGCATCTGGCAGCGGTCGCTGGAATAGGTCGCATCCGCGAGAAGTCCAACCGGCAGGTTGCCATGCGAAGGACGCAGCACTTCGTTGCCGCAGATCCAAACCGGAGGCACATGGCCACAGTTCACGTATTCCAGTTCGCCGTCATTACGCAGACGGGTGATGATCATGGTCGCGTACTTTTCGCCGATGTGTTTGTAGGTAAAAAAGCGGTTGACTGCATCGACAATTTCAACCAGCGGCATGCCCGAGATCAATTGCGAATAAACCATTCCCTGCAGAATGGACGCCAACAGCGCCGCCGAAACACCTTTCCCGCTCACGTCGGCCAGGACCACAGCGAGTCCCTGCGGCGTGTTGACCGCCTCGAAGAAGTCGCCGCCGATTTCTTTACACGACATGTTGCGTCCGTTGACGCGCGCAAACGGAACCTCCGGCAGCGTTACAGCCAACAGCCGTTGCTGGATCGACGCCGCAATTCCCAACTCTTGTTGATAGCGGCGCCCCGCTTCTTCCGCCTGCACCAGGCGCGCGTTCTCGATCAACTGAGCGGCTTCTGTCGCGATCGCCCGCAGGATATCAGCGCCGACGCTAGTGATATCGCGCGCGGCAAATTTCGAGTCCACATAGAGTGCACCCATCACGTCTCCGCCGGCGGGTTGCTGGTCACGTGTGGTTTGCACCAGCGGCTTGCGGAGCGGCATGCAGATTACGGTGCGCAGGTCAAAAGCTACGATGCTCTGCCGTTGTTGCACATCGAGCTCTTTGCTGGTGTCGGTGACTAAGTACTCAGAGTTGGAGGCAACCGCACCGTCAAGCACCGATCGCGAAATAGTCTTGTCATCCAGCAGCGGCTCGCCCTTCAAATTACGCCCGGCCGCGAGGATAAGGTTACCTTCCCCATCGCGAAGAAAAATGTACCCGCGCTCGGCACGCGTCAATTTCAGCGTCGCATCCAGCAGCGTGACCAGGATTTCATCCAGCACGCCGATGGTATTGAGCTTGCGCGCCGCTTCCATGAACAGCGTGAGCTTTTCCAGGTCGCTGGCTTCCGGCGCGATTTGTATACCCGAGATCTGGCTGAGGAATTCCCGCGCTGTGTTTGAAGTGGTGTGCAGCGGATGAAAAATCAGGTAAGCAACATCGCGCGCGCCAAATTCCAGGCGGTCGTTGCGCTGCAGCTTGTGACGATCCACCTTCTCGCCGTTGACGAAGGTTCCGTGTTTACTTCCCAGGTCGACGACAAAAAACTCGCCGTTCTCTGAAACGATGGAAGCATGCTCGCGCGAGACCCGCGGATCGGCGATGACCAGATCGCGATCGACTTTACGCCCAACGGTGTAGGGAGTGTGATTCAGCGACAGCGTCTGCTGATCGCTGCCCTGCACAAAAATCGCGATGGGAAAAATGCTGGAAATGCCCGAATGCGACGAAGCCGACATGTACCCTGAATTCTCCTGCCGCCATCATGCCAGGGGCGACCCTACCCAGCCTGACATGGACTCCAAGCATTCTACGACGAGCCTGGCCTTTCAGAGGCGGCAAATGTCTTCTGATAGTAAAGGAGCAGCATCAAGGCAGCGACTGCCACCGGAATCTGGGTCGTCGTCCAGATGGGAACCGCCCACGCTCTCTCCACGACATTCCGAGGCAGAATGAAGGAAAGCGCCGCCAGAAGAACGCTCGAAATCCACGGCCACACCACCAGCGCCGCGGTCATCACGAAAAAAAGGCGGTTGATCCTGCTTCTTTGCCAGATGGATCGGCGCTCCTTGACCAGCCACAGCAATGCGGGGATTAAGAGCACTTGATTGTATTGGGCCGATGTAGGAACAAGAAGAATCGTGACCGCGAGCACCAGGCTAACCATGAACGCAAACGATTGGGAGTTGGCCGACTCTTTCCGCTCCCTCCAGCACGCAACCAGAAGCGCGGCAAACGCTCCAAACTCGAGAATCCAACTCCAGGGTGCGGCGATCGAAGGCGTGCCCAGCAGTCCATCCAGCACGGAGATCGCCCCGGTGTAACTCTGGTAGTCGTGGAGCGCATGCCAGAATCGAAGAATCCAGTGCGGCAAGAGCCATTCCGCCGCTCCGCACAAAACTGCCATCGAGACCACAAACGACACGAACAGCCGATATCGGCGTCGCCAATCGCCAAGAGTCCAGAGCGCAAGCCACAGCAGCAGCAGCACAACGATTTGCGGTTTTATCGTCGCCACAGCCAGAAGGATTCCAGCAGCCACCGATTGACCCGCAATGAGTAGCGCAATCGCAGCGACGATAAGTCCAGCAACGAGAAGCGTGATCTGCTGCAGCTTCAACCCCTGCATGACAGCAATGCTGCCCACAGTCAGGGCGAGCACGCAGACCTGACTCCAGCACGGCAATGACCATCGCAACACTCGCAGCCATAGCATCGAGACAGCCAATGTCACCACAACCAGCAACCAGAAAAAGCATCGCTGAACCACAGGAAAAGGGATTCGCACGGTAGGCGCCAGGAAAAACGCGACGTATACCGGATACGCGAAACCAGCCTTGTCGTGCGGATCATCGGGACGCGAAGCGTCCAAGGGTCGTCCGTAGTAGCCAGCTTGAATCTCGCTCGTGACCTCCGCGCTGTAGGGATCGCGGCCATGCAGCAGCAGTTCTCGCGCCCCCAGCCATCGCGGATAAAGATCGGAAAGATTCCCGCGAGGGCGGTCATGCGCGGCGGCGTCAGACACCTGATACGCGATTAAGACCCGCTCGGCATAGGTCCACGTGCCCACTGCGCAGAGAATGGCAGCGAGAACCAGCCAGACGGGATTCCGAAGAATGCCGGGTGCCATGCAAGGTCCGCGAGAATCTGGATATTACAATGCTCGCGTGAACATTTCGCGTCCGCGCAGAAATTTCGTGGTCGGAGCGGCGATCGGAATTCTCAGCGGAACGCTGTGCTTTACCTTTCTCCACCGTTTCGAACTGGGCGGCGCGGATTTCAATTGGTCGCACCAGGCTGCGCGCGCGCTCCTCTCCGGCAACAATCCCTATGCCAACACGCCGCCCGGAACAATTCCCTACCCGCTGCCTGCCGCTGTTGTTGCTCTACCGTTTGCGCCATTGTCGGTCGAAATTGCCGGTGCGCTATTCTTCGGCATCAGCTCAGGACTGCTCGCGCTCGGGCTGGTCCGGCAAGATCCCAATCGCCTGCTGATTTTCCTGGCCTATCCTTATTGGGCTGCACTGATGACCGCGCAATGGACGCCTCTCATCATGTGCGCCGCCTTCTTTCCACTCGCACTCGCGTTCTCCATCGCCAAGCCGCAAATCGGACTGCCAGTCGCCGCTACTCACCCCTCTCGCGCGGGCGTGTTAGCGGGCTGCGCTTTGCTGCTCGCCAGCTTTCTCTTCCGGCCACACTGGCCCGCCGACTGGATCGCTCAACTCCACGGCTACCAGCACTTCATACCGTTGCTCGTGATTCCGGGACCGTTGCTGGCTCTGGCGCTTTGGCGCTGGCGTGACCGTGATGCTCTTCTGTTGTTGCTGTGCTGCGTCATGCCGCAGCGCTGGTTCTATGATTCGTTCCTTTTGTGGCTGATTCCGAAAACACGGCGAAGCATTCTCGCAACCGTGGCCTGTAGTTGGATTGTCGGAGTCTGGCGCTGGTATCACATCCCGCACAGCATGCACCAGGTGGGACTTTGGTGTGTGCTCGGCTTTTACGCTCCGATGCTGGTGGTTGTTCTGATCTGTCCGGATCCGAGCAAATCTCCCGCGCACAACCGACGCGGATAAACTCCACCGATCGATGGTGTCGATTTCTATTATTGTCATTCTCGTTTTGCTGGTCGACCTTGTATGGCGAATTCCAGCAGGAAGAAACCTAACGGGAGTGCTACCCAAGATGAGTGCGTCATTAGGGCGGTCGGAGCGAGCAACAGGAGCAGCGCACTCCACCATGCGAGACTAGTTGGCTGGCGTGCGGTCATTACCGCAACGATCGGCAGGAAAAGCGGTGTCAGATCGTGGCTGAAGAGGTAGTAGCAACACAGAACCGCTGCCGGAATCGCCAGCAAGAGGGCATTCCGACGCTCTTGCAATCGGAGGAGAAAAATCGCGAGCAGTACGCCCAAGCCAACGTCGGCCGCGATCACTGCCTTTTCCGAAATGCCGCCCATGGTTCCAACCAGCAAGCCGCGCAAGTTCGCCATGAGAGGCACTCCGAGAGTCTTACTGCGGTCGACCTCCTGGAGAAGCTGGATGTAGGACCCCAACTGATGAACACCCGTAACGGAAATCGACACCAGCCCCAGTACAAGAGCTGAAAGGGCAAATCCGTAACAAAACCTCCAACGTTTCCAAAGCAGGAAAAGCAAAAATATCGGGATCATTAGCTGGAACTTGAACAATGCCAGCCCAGCAATCACTCCTGCCACCAAGGGGCGCTGGCGATCCAGCGCCTTACAGCTCGCGGCTAGAATGACCGCGAGCAAAACGGAATCCTGACCCGCAAACAACGTAATACTGACTGGCATGAAACAGAGAACCATGCTGGAGACTTGCACAACACCCCAAACCGAACCCGACGAAAGCATGGTGATGGTGACGCCGAGAAGCAGGACGTTCAGCCCCAGGAAGCAGAAATATGCTGTCCGGTAGGGCAGGAGTGAGAGAGGCATCAGGAAGATCGCCTCGTAGGCTGGCCGGATGAAGGGTATGTAGCCGCCAGAGCCACCGGAAACCACCCTTTGCTGCACGCTTTGCTGAATTTCCATGTTGTAGAGCTGTGAGGCTTGTCCGGTGCGGACCATGAAGCCTGCGGCATAGAGCTGGCGGAAATCTCGACCAGTTTGGTCGCCGGGCAGCGCTCTGATTAGTAAAACGATGGTTAATCCTGCGAACGGAATTAGACCGAGCAGCAATGTGGTTCTCATCTTGTTGAGCGGAGAATCCACGCTTGAAGCATGGGCTATGGGCGGTTCCAGGTCAAGTGATGGCAACGGCGGTTTTACGATTCGTTCCTCCTCTGGCTGATTCCCAAAACGCGGCGAGCATCCTCGCCACGGTCGCCTGAAGCTGGATCGTCGGCATCTGGCGCTGGTATCACTTTCCCCACTCCATACAGCAAGTCGGACTGTGGTGCGCGCTCGGTTTCTACATCCCCAGGCTCGCCGTCCTGTCGCGGAAGTCGCGTTCCGGGGATAACAACAGCCAAGAATAGATTCCCAGCAAGACCAGCGAAAACCAGAAAAAGCTGTCGGTCACCATCAACAGCAGGACGTAGACCGGGGTCAACAGCAAGAAAAAAGCCAAGAGAATTGCAGGTGTCTCAACTTTGTGCGGGTCGCTGCCGGTTGATCTTGAAATCAGGCAGAGCACGAGGGGCAGCAGAAGACTCAAATCGTAGACCAACGAATGGAAGCTGATCAATAGAGTGGTCACAATGGCAAGGCTCGACGCAAAGAAGATAGAATCTTCTCCCTTGCGAAGCCGCCGTAGGGCCAAAAACAACACGCCCGTCGATGAGAGAAAAATGAGTATGTGGGCCGCCATGCCGGAAGCGTTCACGCCGGGCAACTGCGACACCAGACCGCGCAAGTTCGGAACCGACCCAGGTCTGAAAGCCCGGCTGTCCGTCCCCTCCAGGTGCAGAACGAATTGGACGTAATCAAAAGGACCTCGCCATCCCATTAGTGCCACCGTAAGGCCGCCCAGAGCAAGCGCGACCGGTACAAAGCCAACCAGGACGCGCCACCGTCGAACCGCGAAAAGCAAAACCAGAGGCACAGCCAGTTGGGGCCGGAAAAGACCCGCCCCGAGTAGTGCGCCTGCTGTCGCATCGTTGCCTTGATCAAGACAGATCACCGCCAGCACGAAGAGCAGAAGCATGAAAATAATGTCCTGCCCCTGAATCACACCGATCGCCACCGGAAAGAATGCCGTCGCTCCCAGACCGAGCGCCACGGGAGACATCGCGGCAAACTCAGGAAAATTCATTCGCAAGAGAATGACGATTGCCGCCAACATGACCAGATTCAACGCAGTCCAAAGAAGATAGGCCGGCCAATAGGCCAGGAAAGTGAACGGGATGAAAAGCAGCGCCTCAAACGGCGGATGATTGAACGGCAACGGTCCTGATCGGATGGGGACATTCGTAAATGTCTGTTGCAGCCGGTATTGCGTGCCTAGATCGTATAGATGAGAAGCTTGGCCGCTTCGCAGCAGTCGCGCGCCCGTATAGAAGATGGTGAAATCCTGATACCCATTGCGCAGCTCCGGCAGAATGCGAATGGGCAGTGACACATTGCAAAATGTCATTGCGAGCAAAAAGGACACAACCACCGCCCGCCGGTTTTTGCCCGACAAACTCATAAAAGGCTTTTGAGGACTTCTGATTCTATAATCCACAGCGATGAGCACGTGGGGAATTCGTCGGTGGGGCAGGCTAACCGTCTTCGACGGCATCCTCTTATTTGGCTTCCTCGCCATGACGGCCCGCAATGCCGTCGATCCCGATCTGTGGTGGCATCTCCGCTCCGGTCAGTTGATTGTGGAAACCGGCCACGTCCCCCACGTCGACTCCTTTTCTTTCACTCGTGCCGGGCACGCCTGGGTATCGCACGAGTGGCTCTCGGAAGTCGTATTCTACGAACTGTGGAAGCGCAGCGGTCCCGCGGCCTTGATCGTCTTCTCCGCCATCATCTGGACTGCCGGCTTCATGATCCTCTATTGGCGTTGCCCTGGGAAACGACACTGGGCAGCGGCGGCTATGGCTCTCGGCGCGTTGGCGGCAGCTCCATGCTGGGGCGTACGGCCGCAGATGTTTACCTTCATGCTAGCGAGTTTGCTTCTCTGGCTGATCGAGCGCGGCGAACATCGCCCGGCGCTCTTGCTCTGGATCCCCCCCCTTTTTCTCTTATGGCTGAATTTGCATGCCGGCTTTGCTCTCGCTCCCGCGCTCTTGCTCGCGTATGCTGCCGGTCTTCTTTGCGAGACCGCAGTCGGCAGCACTTCCTGGCTTGAGGCCTACCCGATCCTGCTACGAGCGTCACTATTGCTGGTGGCATGCCTCGCGCTCGTCCCCGTTAATCCGAGCGGCGCGCAACTTTATCGCTATCCATTCGACACCTTGCGCTCCCACGCCATGCGCTCCTTCATCGTGGAGTGGTTCTCGCCCGATTTCCATCAGTGGCTTTATCGCCCGTTGCTAGTGCTGTGGCTGCTGCTCCTGACCGCGCTGGCGAGTTCGCGCGTCTGCATCAAGGGGCGGGTGCTCGCGCCGCTCCTTCTCACAGCCTTCGCGGCCCTCGATGCCGTCCGCCACATCCCCATCTTCGTTTTGGTGGTGATACCGGTGCTGGCCGGCGCTTTGCCGACTACCGCCAAAATGTCTCGAAAACGCTTCTTGCCAGTTTTGCGCCGTCGTTCACCGGTGAACGCGGTCATTCTTGTCCTGCTCGCCAGCTTTACCCTCGTGCGGTGGACGACCCTCGCGCGCGACCAAGATGTGCGCGAAGCCGAGCGCTTCCCCCGCGACGCGGTAGCCTTTTTGCGGGCCACCGACCAACCATCTAAGCTCTTTGTTTACTATGACTGGGGAGGCTATGCTATCTGGAAGCTTTACCCCCAATATCGCGTCTTCATCGACGGCCGTGCCGACCTCTACGGCGACGATCTGATGCGGCAATCGATGCAGACGACGACCGAACTACGGACGGGTTGGCGCGACGTGCTCGATCACTGGGGTATCGATACCGTGTTGATTCCACCATCCTGCGCCCTAGCCCAGGCTCTGCTGCTGGAGCCCGATTGGCACACTAAAGTGACCGATAAAGCTGCTATTTTGCTTGTTCGGGCGCCGCTTGGGGGTCAAAATGCGCAAGTACTTCCACCCACCCCCGTCGGAAGGGCAACAGAGTGAAAAATTGTTTCCCAGAGCCATCCCGAATCTGCGAAACTAGGGCGCGTATTGGGACGGGCTCGACGCTCGTACCAAGTGGCAAGTTACTAAAATAAAAGCCAAGGAGTCTAGAATGGCACGTCTCGCAAAAAACTTAGTGCGCAATTTAGTGCGCAATGAAGAGGGCCAGGACATTGCTGAATACGCTGTGATGTTGGCCGTGATTCTGGTGATCGTGATCGGCACCGTTCGTCTGATTGGCAGCAATGCCAACAACGTATTCTCTTCGGTTGCCAGCCAGATTCAGTAATCCAGGCCGCGAAAGTTCGGCTTTGCATGAATACATAATTCAGCCGCAGCCACCCATAAGTCTCAGGTTGTTGCGGAAGGAGAGGGATGAACCGAAGTCGTTTGTTGATGATCGGGGGCTTGGCACTTGCTCTCGGCCTGCTGGTAAGTTTTACCGTCTATAACCAGCTCAAAACCTCCGCGAGCTCGAGCTCGTCTGAACGCGGAGCGCCCGTGGTTGTGGCTTCCAATGACATTCCCGTTGGGGTGAAAGTGACCGGCCACGACGTGCGTGTCATCAACCTGCCGCAATCGGCGATCCCGCCCGGATCTTTCGCCACTATATCGAAGGTTGTGGAGCGGGGCGCCGTGCTCCCCATCAGCAAGGGGGAATTCATTCTCTCCAGCAAACTGGCCCCAGAGAACGCGGGCGCCGGATTACCTGCCATGATCCCTTCCGGTATGCGCGCCGTATCCGTACGGGTCAATGACGTTGTTTCCGTAGCTGGCTTCGTACAACCGGGGACTCACGTCGATGTGCTGGCGACGGGCAATCAAGCGGCAAACGAGCGCCAAACGACCACCGTCCTCGAAAATGTGCTGGTCCTCGCGGTCGGCAGAAGTCTCGATCGCAACGCGGCCGCGGATGCGCAAATCGCTCCGGTAATTACCCTGGCGGTTTCTCCGGACGACGCCCAAAAGCTGGCTCTCGTTTCTCAGGAAGGACGGATTCAGCTGTCTTTGCGTAATCCTATGGACACCAAAAAGGGCGGCATTGGCGCCACTCGTTCCAGCTCTCTTTATTTGGGCGATACTCCGCCGCCGACCGAGTCCAAGCCCAAAGTCCATAAAGTCGTAGTGAAAGCCGGTCCGCCTGCGCCGCCCACTACCTACCAGGTCGAGATGATCCGAGGAAACAAACGCGAAGAAAATAAGTTTCCGGAAGAAAACAAGTTTTGAGTCAATTAAGCTGTCACCGATCGTTCGATCGCCGCTTGCAAGAGTGCAAAATCGAAACACCCACGATGAACTCGTTTCCTGCATCCTCGCAGAGGTGCGAATCAATGAAGGTTCTTAGCCTCGTCGCCACCGCTGTCCTGTTCGGTGCGACAGCGATCTTGACGTGCGCCTTGAGTACGGCAGCCTCGGCACAGGTGGCCGCGCAGCCTTCGGCAACCTCCACCTCAACCGCTGGCCAGAACGATACCCAGGGAGCGGCTCCCTTGCGGGTGATGGTCGATAAATCTCTCTTGATTAACACCACCGAACGCCTGAAACGTGTATCCGTGACCGACCCTTCGGTGGCCGATGCCATCGTCGTTACACCCACGCAAGTCCTCGTCAACGGACTCGCTCCCGGCGAAGTTTCGCTCCTCATCTGGGACGAAGACGAGCGGTCGCGCAGCTTCGACCTTCGAGTCGATGTCGATATCACCGCCGCTTCGGAAGAAATGCTTCATCTTTTTCCGAACGAGCAGATCAGCGTAACTCCGTCGCGTTCCGCGATCGTTCTCTCCGGACACGTGACTACCGAAGACGTCGCCAAACATGCCGGAGCACTCGCCTCGGCCTATTCTAAGAACGTAGTCAATGTGCTCACTTTCGGTCCCGTCGGAGCCGATGAAGTCCTGCTCGAAGTCAAATTCGCTGAAGTGGATCGCACCGCCCTGCTGCAGGCCGGCATTAATATTTTTTCCACGGGCGCCGGCAACACCATCGGCACCATAAGCACCGGCCAGTTCGGCGGCGTCAGCAACGGACCCATCACCAATACTACGAACGCGAACGGTAGTGGCACCGTCTCCACTACGACGACGATCTCGAACGCCCTCAATCTCTTTTTCTTCAACCCGCAAGTCCATCTTGGCGGAGTGATTCAGGCCTTGCAGGAACGAAATCTTCTCCAGATTCTGGCCGAGCCCAACCTGGTTGCGGTCAACGGCAAAGAAGCCAGCTTTCTGGCAGGAGGAGAATTTCCCTTCCCCGTGGTGCAACCGGGCGCCGGCGGAATCTCCACCGTTACCGTGCAATTTCGCGAATTCGGCGTGCGCTTGAAGTTCACCCCCATCATTCAGCCCAACGGCAACATCCATCTTCACGTTGCCCCCGAGGTCAGCACACTCGACTTCGCCGATGCCGTCACCGTTTCCGGCACAACCATACCCGCGATCAGCACTCGAAAGGCGGAGACCGAGTTTGAACTCCAGGACGGCCAGAGCTTCGTCATCGCCGGTTTGATGGACAACCGGGTCACCAATATCGCAAACAAGATTCCGGGGCTAGGCGATATTCCGATCCTGGGCAACTTCTTTAAGAGTAAGAGTGATCAAAAGAGCAACTCGGAATTGATGGTCCTGTGCACCGTGAGAAAGATTTCGCCCAGTACTCAGACGCCGGCCGGACCGGCCATGCCAGAGCCGACACTCGATCCGCATAAGTTCGACGGCAAGAAGGCACCGGGAAGCAACAAGCAGTGATTCGTATCAGGCTATTGCTTTAGAAATACCTCATAAGCCGTGTTGAGAAATGGGCTGTCGTGGGCGGCTGTAATGATTTAGAAGGGGTTTTGGGAACGATTCATGCCGGACTTGTCAGTCGCTGTTTTCTCCACGGACGATGACCAACGCGCGGTGCTTCAGGTTTTGGTGGATGGCACGAATGTTGCGCGCACCGTGTTCAGCAACGGTACAATGCCTCTCGCTGCCAGCGATCCGGTGATCCGAAGAACTCAATCCTTCGCCCCCGACGTCGTGCTCGTCGATATCGCGACCGATGGGATTACCGGCTCTTTGCGCGCCGTGGAACTGCTGCACCAGGAACTTCCCGAAGCCGCCATTTTCGCCGTCGGCTCGATGGCGCAACCCCAGCTGATCGTCAGCGCCATGCGGGCGGGAGTACGCGAGTACATCGAACGACCCACCACCACCACCGATCTTCTCGAAGCTTTTGTCCGCCTGACGTCGATGCGCCGTAAGCCTTCTCGCGATAACTCCCGCGGAAAGGTATTTACCATCGTGAATGCCAAGGGAGGCAGCGGCGCCACCACCGTTGCCGTGAATCTCGCCCTTGCTCTGCAGGCAATCCATCCCAGCACCGCGCTCGTCGATCTCGCACCCCTCGGCCACTGCGCTCTCCACCTCAATCTCAAGCCGTCCTTCACCGTTGCGGATGCCATCACCAACTTGCACCGCCTCGATTCTTCCTTGCTCGACAGCTTCATGGCGCGCCACGATCGCGGCCTGCAAGTATTGGCGGGACCGTCGACTCCCACCGCCATTGAGCCCTCCGCTTCCGATTTTGCCCGCCTCTTCGACACCATGGCGGGCCTCTTTCATTACATCGTTGTGGACGCTTCTTCGCGTCTCGACAGTGCCACCCGCTTGGTCAGCAACTTGTCGGAAAAAGTTCTGCTCATTGCCCACGCCGATGTCGCCTCTCTTTGGAGCGCCGGACGCGTCGCCCAGTACCTCGGCGAAACAGGATCCCGCGACCGCTTTGCCCTGCTCCTGAATCGCTATCGCAAAGTGGCGGGCTTCAACGAAGCCGAGACCGAAGCCGCCATCGGAGCGCCGGTCCTCTGGCGCATTCCCAACCAGTATTTTGCCGTCTCCACCGCCATCGATCGTGGAGTACCCTTAATGCAGCAGGGCAGCACCGAAATCGCCCGCTCCATTGCCGGGCTGGCGGAATACCTGACGAAAGACGATCTGGAAGTGAAGCGCACCGCCTGGTCTCTATTTAAGACCGTCTAGTTACCGCCGCATTGAGTTGCCAAACAAATGATTCAATGAATAATTGATTCAATGATTCAATAGCATTATGGCCAATCTGCAAGCCTTCGAGCGCAGCGAGTACCAGCAGGTCAAAGCCGACCTGCATCGGAAGATCCTCGATCGTCTCGATCTTGAGAAACTCGGCCGTTCGGCAGGAGATTCGGCACGCGAAGAAGTTCTCATCCTGATTCGCAGCTCGGTCAACAGCGAAGCCGTCCCTCTCAGTTTCGCCGAGCGTGAGCAACTGTCGCGCGAGATCCTCGATGAAATCTTCGGCTTGGGCCCGCTCGAGCCTTTACTCAAAGACCCGACGATTTCCGACATTCTGGTCAACCGCTTTGACCGCGTATACGTGGAGCGCGGCGGCAAGCTCGAAATGACCGGGCTGACTTTCAAAGACAACCAGCATCTGATGCAGATCATCGATCGCATCGTTTCGCGCATCGGGCGCCGCGTCGACGAATCCTCGCCCATGGTGGATGCTCGCCTGCAGGATGGTTCCCGCGTCAACGCCATCATTCCGCCCCTCGCTCTCGACGGAGCCTGCCTCTCCATTCGCCGTTTCGGACGCGATCCCGTCACCGCGCGCAACATGCTCGATAACAAAACTCTGACCGAGCCTATGCTCGAATTACTCTCCGCCATGGTCAAGGGCCGCCTCAACCTGATCATCTCCGGCGGCACCGGCGCCGGTAAAACGACGGTTTTGAATGTTCTCTCCGGCTATATTCCGAATTCCGAACGCATCGTCACCATCGAAGACGCGGCCGAGTTGCAACTCAAACAGGAGCACGTCGTTCGCCTCGAAACTCGCCCTCCCAACATCGAAGGCAAGGGTTCGGTGCGTATGCGGCAACTTGTGATCAACAGCCTGCGTATGCGTCCCGACCGCATCGTGGTGGGCGAGGTGCGTGGCGAGGAAGCCTTCGACATGTTGCAGGCGATGAACACGGGCCACGAAGGTTCACTGACCACGGTTCACGCCAATTCGCCGCGGGATGCCCTCTCGCGCATCGAAAATATGGTGTCCATGGCCAACCTGAATATTCCCGAGCGCGCCATCCGCCACCAGATCGCGAATGCCGTTCACGCCGTTGTTCAGGTGGCGCGTCTCTCGGATGGCTCGCGCAAAGTAATCACCATCTCCGAAGTGACTGGGATGGAAGCCGACATGATCGCCTTGCGCGATGTCTTCGTTTTCGACCGCAGCGGCATCGATGAAACTGGAAAAGTGCGCGGCGTGTTCCACTCCACCGGGCAGCCGCCTCATTTCGCCGACCGCCTCGCTACCGCCGGATGCCGCCTGAACCCCGCCCTCTTCGAATCGCGGATGGAGGTCTAAACCATGATCTTCGTCATCGCCTTGCTGGTCTTTGTTGTCGTCTCCGTGGCCGTCTTTGCCGGCATGTCTTTATTCGATGAGCGCAAGGCCCAGGCTCGCCTGCTTCGCGACCGTCTTTCGAATGTACAAGGTCCCGCCGAACAGGCCCTGCCCGACGTGGCTCTGCTCCGCGATGAAGTCCTCAGCCGCATCCCGGCCTTTGACACTTTTTTACGCCGCTCCGAACGTGTCTCCGCCCTGCAAAAGGTTCTCGCCCAGGGCAATGTCGATGTCCGCGCCGGAAACTTCCTCATGCTTTGCGCCATCTCGGCGGTGGTGTTCGCCATTGTCGCCTCTGTCGCCGGCGGCAATCTCCTGTTCGCCTGGGCCGGCGGCTTGCTCGGATTTTTTATCCCTTACGCCTACGCCGGGCACATGCGCACCAAACGCTTCGCTAAATTTGAGGAGAAATTTCCCGAAGCGATCGATACTCTCGCCCGCGCCGTCCGCGCCGGACACGCCTTTACCACCGCCTTAGAAATGATCGCCAACGAAGTTTCCGAACCGGTCGCCGGCGAATTTCGCCAGCTTTACGAAGAACAGAAATTCGGACTCCCGGTACGCGATGCCCTGGTCAATCTCGCCGACCGTGTCCCTCTCGTCGATGTCAAATTCTTCGTCACCGCGGTTATGTTGCAGCGCGAAACCGGCGGCAATCTCGCCGAGATTCTTGACAACCTTTCTTACGTGATCCGCGAACGCTTCAAAATTTTGCGTCAGGTGCGCGTACACACCGCACAAGGGCGTCTCACCATGATGCTGCTGATGGCATTGCCACCGACCGTTGTGCTCGTGATGCAACTGCTCAATCCCGGCTTTATTCGTCCGCTCTTCACCGATCCCATCGGACACGCCTTGATCGTCGGCGGCATCAGCCTGCAGACGTTAGGCTATTTCTTTATTCGTAGAATTATCAGGATCCAGGTTTGAAATGACAAAGGAGTTCTCAGTTCTCGGTTCTCAGAAAAACCGCCCCGTCGAGGGTGTTGGTTTTGCTTTGGAATGACAACGGAACCTGAGAATCAAGAGTTTTTGCTTTTACTGACAACTGAGAACTGACAACTACTAATGCCGCTGCCCCTCATACTCTCGATAGTCGCTTTCTTCACCGTCGTCGCGATCGTCTTCGCCTTCGGAGCGGCGTCCGTTGCTCCTTCGTCGGTTCTCGGTTCTCGCCTGCGTGAAATCGGCTGGCAGCGCCCCAAAACTCCGACCAAGCCGGCCATCCGCGAGCGCATGCAGCAGGCCCTCGATCCGCTCAGTCGCGCCCTGCCCATCTCTCCGTCGGAAGTTTCCCAAACCCGGCTCTGGCTCATTCAGGCCGGATATCGCAACGCCCAACACGTCACCATTTATCGCGGTCTGCGTGTGCTCTTTGCCGTGTTGGGCTTTGTCTCGGTCTTCGTCTTTACTGGATTCAATTCGCCCATGCTCCTCCTGGGCCTCACCGCATTCGGCTTTTTTCTGCCGCGCTTCATGCTCAAGAGGAAGTTGAAAGAACGCCAGCTCCGCATTCGGCTCGGCCTTCCCGATGGCCTCGACCTCACCGTGATCTGCGTCGAGGCTGGCCTGTCTCTCGATCAGGCGATGATGCGCGTCGGACAAGACCTGAATTATGCCCATCCCGAACTGTCCGGTGAATTCCATCTTTTCGATTTGGAAACTCGCGCTGGCAAGCCTCGCGTCGAAGCGTTGCGCAATCTCGCCGAGCGCACGGGCGTCGACGACATCCGCTCTCTCGTAGGAACTTTGATTCAGACCGATCGCTTCGGAACCAGCGTCGCCCAAGCCTTGCGCGTGCACTCCGATTCTCTGCGCACCGAGCGCCGCCAAAGAGCCGAAGAACAGGCCGCGAAAACCACCGTCAAAATGATCATTCCGCTCGTGCTCTTCGTCATGCCCTCTCTGATCTTCGTCACCGTCGGGCCGGCCGTCATTCAGCTGTTACACATCTTCAAGCCGGTCGCCGGCGGAAAGTGAATCCCGAAACTGGATTTGCCAACTGTCAATTTGTAATTTGTGATTTAAGATTGCGACTGTCGCCCTCACGGTTCTTGATTACAAATTACAAATCACCAATTACAGATTGAGGGTTATTCATGTCCCGCCCCGGGCCCAAGGGATACGCTTTTAACCGCACCCGCGCCACCTATCTCGCGACCGATCTGTTGATAGCTCGCACCCACTGGTCGCGTTTTCGCGGGCTGATGGCGACCGACGCATCCCGCTTCTCGCACGGCCAGGGACTGTGGATCAATCCCTCGCGCGGCATTCACACCTTCGCCATGCGCTTCCCCATCGACGCCGTCTATCTCGATCGCGACCGAATCATCATTCACATTGAACAGGACCTGAAGCCGTGGCGGATGGCCGCCGTCCGTATCGGCGCGGCGTCGGTGCTCGAGTTGCCCACCGGCACCATCGCCGCAACGCAAACCGTACTCGGCGACCAAGTCGACATTTTTCTCGAAGACCCAATCCACTCCGAAGCCGCCTGAATGAGAAGTATGAAGACCGGGACCGAAATTTTCGTTCTAAATTATTGATTTAACAGCAGCGGGGGAGATCGGCCGGGTACTGTCTGGTAAACGCTGCCCTTACTGTTCAAACGTCAGTAATGACCAAGCTACTTCGTCAATCTGGAAGGCTTCTGGCACGCTACACTAGTACAAATCCCCCAAACAAATAAAACAGCCAAGATGCCGGAAGTCGAAACCATTCCCGAACCAGCCACGCAATGGCCCGAGCCTCCACGCCTGCTCGTCGAATGGTCCTCGCCTTGGGAAGAATTCAAGTCTGCTCTCCGCCCCGCTTTCACCCGCGCTCCCAAGCGACTCGCCGGAGAAGCGCCGATCGGCATGTTTCCCTATCGCGGGATGCTCGTCTGCTGGCTGCTTGAATGCCTGCTGCTCATCGCCATCATCGAAGTGCCGCAGCATCTCGTGACCCTGGAACTTCCTCCAGTTCCAAATCACCCGCAGTCCGACGTCATCTATTACTCCGGCGACGAATTGCCGCAGACGCAAGATCGAGGTGGCGCGCAGTCAGGCAAAACCGGACGCGCCGGAGGGCAGCAAGCTCATCACGCCACGCAAACCATCCGCGTCGTGCGTGGCGAGCAGCCGGCAGAAAAGATCGTCGACGCGCCGAAGCTCAATCTGCCGCGCTCTGACGCCGCCGTCGCTAACCTGCTGGCATTTAAACCGAATCCCGGACCGCCTCCTGCCGAAGGCTTGCGCTCCACGCTCACCGCGCCAGTTTTGCCGGCGGTGAGTGCCGTGCCTCCAACGCCGGAATTGGATTCCAAGACCAGCCGCACTGCCAGTGCCCTCACCGCGAACATTGTCCCGCCCGCGCCCGAAGTCGCCCATTCCAGCACGCGCACTTCGCAAGCCTTGAACGCCTCAATCGTTCCGCCTGCCCCTAACGTTTCGCGTGATAAGACGCGAACCGCAGCATCGCTCGCCCCGACGGTTGTCGCTCCTGCTCCGCGCGATACGCAGAGCGACCTCGCTAGTTCCCGCGCTCCCTTGACGCCTACCGCCGATGTCGTTCCGCCTCCGGTTGCCGCGCCCGCCCGCGACTCGTCCTCGAAAGCCAAACTAACGCTGCCCGCTCCCGCCATCGTCGCTCCTCCGCCGTCGCAGGTCAGTCGCGATCTGAATAGCTGGGGAAGCACCGCCTCAGGCGACTTGCGTATGAAACCCGTTCCCCCGCCGCCGAGCACCTCCGGCAGCGGAACGCTCTCCAGATTCGGTGTAGGACCGCTCACTCCTCAAGTCGTCCCGCCGCCCGCCAGCATCGCCGGTGGATCTTCGCAGAGCGGAGGCCGGTCTGGCTCCTCTGCCGGTCATCCCGCAGGCTCGTTACTGGGCTCTGCCGACGTCGTCCCTCCACCGCCAGGACTGGGAGGAGGCAAAGCAGCCTCCGGCAACGGACGAGGTACAAAGGGCGCGGGTGCCGGCGGTCCTCTTGACCTGGGATCTTCCGTAGCACCGCCAAGCAACAACTCCGCTGGCAACGCTCCCGGCACTGCCGTTGTCATCTCCAATCAACCTGGGAAACAAGTCGGCGTTCCGAACTCAACCGCGACTGGCGCGGTCGCCATGTCGCCCACCGGAACGGCAAAGAGCGGATTAGGCGGCAACGGAGGCGGATCGGGCATTGGCAAAGGCAATGGCCCCGGCGCAGGTTTGCAAGCCGAAGGCTCAGGAGCAGGTCGCGAAGGCGCCGGTCGCGGGTCGGACCCCAACTCACGCGCAGGAATCTCGCAATATCCCGGTCCAGGCGGTGCCGGCACTGGAACCACGAGCCCGCCTGCAATGCCGGGCGTCTCCGTGCAAGGCGGATCGACGCAGGTCATCAATCTGCCCAGCTTCGGCGCTCCGAACGGTGGCGCTCCCACAACCGGCCCGGGCCATTCCTCCGCCAACGTCCACAAAGGTTCGGGGATCACGATTGAAGCCACGCCGCGCTCTGGTGGAGTGTTCGGATACTACGGCATCTTGAAAGGTGATCGCAATTACTCGATCTACATCGATACATCTCTGGGAACCGCCGTCATGCAATACGCCGACGCCGCGTCGGCCGCTCACCCCTCGTCCGAAAATCTGAGCGCTCCCGAACCCATGCGCAAAGATCTCCCCGCCGGACTACGCCCCACGCGTGTCATCATCGCGTGTATCCTCGACCGCTCCGGCGAAATAAAAGAGATGCGCGTGCTCGAACCCGGCGCCGCTGAAACTACTTCAAAAATTCTGGTCGCCCTGCACAGCTGGAAATTTCGTCCCGCATTTCGAGGAAACGAGCCAGTCGAGGTCAATGCAATTCTAGGATTTGGGGTGGACACGCGCTAGACAAGCCGTCAATATCCTCTGCGCTTATCGACGATTGACAGCAACGGTCTATCACTCAAGTACAGCCGAAGATTCTCCGCGAACACCGCATAATGCCGCTCCCATAATTTTTCCGTAAGGGCAGCCGTATGTGGAGTAATCAATAAATTCGGCATATCCCAGAGCGGAGAATCCGCAGTTAACGGTTCCTTCGCAAATACGTCCAGCGCAGCCCCACCAATCCTCTTTTCCCGTAGAGCCGCGCCCAGCGCCGCTTCATCGACGAGCTCGCCACGCGAAACGTTAATCAGGCAAGCATCCGACTTCATGAGCGCCAAGCGCTCTGCATTGGCAATCGCTTTCGTGCTGTTCGTTACGGGCGCCGCCAACACCAGATAATCCGCCTGCCGAAAGACTTCTCCAATCTGGCCGGCTCCGAAAACGGCGTCCGCGCCATCGCTTCCCTTCGCGGGATTCTCCCGCACTGCGGTCACCCTCATGCCTAGAGCCTTCGCGCTCTTGACCACGGCGCGCCCAATGCTGCCCAACCCGACCAGCCCCAGCGTCGCGCCGGCGACTTCGCGGATGTGCGGCTGCTCATCCCACAAAATCTGCTGTCCCCAAATGTGCTTCGTTTGCAGTTGAGCGGAACCTGGAATTTTCTTGGCCAGCGCGAAAATCAGGGCAATCACATGCTCCGCCACGACAGAGCCATGAACCTCACGCGCATTGGTGAGAACGACATCGCTCTCGACAAGTTCGGGAAACATGAACTGATGAACCGCCGCCGCCGGAGAGTGAATCCAGCGCAACTTCTTAGCAGCTGCAATCTGCGATGGGCGCATCGACCAGGCAATAACGATCTCCGCATCGACAATTTCTTTGTCCATGCGATCGTAATCTGTGAGTTGAACAACTTCGGCCTGTGGAAACTCCAGCCGCAAGCGCTCGCCGAACCATTCCGGCGCATTCCACTGATCAAATGGATGACGAACACAAATCAGCAGCTTGCGGATTGTAGGAATGGTCGTTTGCGTCATCGCTTGATCTAGAGATTTTCTCGGCGTCCCTCGGCGTCTCCGCGGTTCAAACTTTCCGCAGCTTGCGCAAATCGGAGCCCGTCATCTCTTTCGGTTCCGTGATGCCCAACATCCCTAGAAGCGTCGGCGAAATATCGCGCAGCGATCCATTCGGCTTGAGCGAATACTGCTTCGCATCTTCCGCAATCACAATAAATGGCACGGGATTGGTCGTATGCGCCGTATGCGGACCGCCGCTCACCGGATCGATCATCATCTCGGCATTCCCGTGGTCTGCCGTGATCAGCATCGCCCCGCCTTTGGCGCGCACCGCTTTCTCAATCTCGCCAAGACAGGCATCCACCGTCTCGACTGCCTTGATCGTCGGTTCAATTTTGCCCGAGTGTCCTACCATGTCCGCATTCGCGAAATTAACAATGATCACGTCGAACGTTCCGTCATTCGTCGCTTTCACAACCGCCTCGGCAATTCCTGCCGCGCTCATCTCCGGCTTCAAGTCGTAAGTCGCGACCTTGGGAGACTGCACCATCACCCGATCCTCTCCCGGAAACGGCGTCTCGACTCCGCCGTTAAAGAAGTATGTGACGTGCGCATATTTCTCTGTCTCGGCCACGCGCAGGTTGCGCATATTCAGGCCGCCCATGACGTTGGCAAGAATATTCGCCATCGACTCCGGAGGAATGACGATCGGCAGGCGGAAATTGTTGTCGTATTGCGTCATGCAGACATACTTCAGGTTCTTCGGCACGCGGTCGCGGGGGATCGTGGCATCCAGATCGGCCGCGCCCGGCAGATCGCTGCCCCCTGTCGCATTCAGCCCGCTGTTGCGGCACAGAGCGCGCGTAATTTCGCGCACGCGATCCGCCCGGAAATTGAAGCAGATGCACGCATCGTCATCGCCGATCGTTCCCAGAGGTTCGCCGCGATCGTCCGTACAAACGAAGGGCACCACAAACTCATCGGTCACATCCTTGTTGTAGGACGCCTTCATCCCCTGCACCGCATCCGTCTGCGTCCCGCCTTCGGCTTTGCCATTGACCATCGCGCTATATGCCTTGAGAACCCGTTCCCAGCGCCGGTCGCGGTCCATCGCGAAGTAGCGCCCGCTCACCGAAGCAATTTTTCCGGAGTTATACTCGCGCATCTTTTGTTGCAACGCTTCCAGATAGCCCGCGCCGTTCGTGGGCAGCGTATCGCGTCCGTCCATAAAGGCATGCACAAAAACCCGATCCACTCCCTGCTGCTTGGCCATCTTCAGCAACGCATAGAGATGTTCCTGCCGTGAATGCACGCCCCCATCGGAAAGCAATCCAAAGAGATGAAGTTTGCGACCGCCGGTTCGAGCATGCTTCATGGCATCCACCAGCACCGGATGCGAGAAGAACTCACCATTCAGGATCATCAAATCGATGCGCGTGATGTCCATATGAACAATGCGCCCCGCACCCATATTCAGATGCCCCACTTCGCTGTTGCCCATCTGGCCTTCGGGCAGTCCAACAAACGGGCCGCTGGTATGAATCAAAGTATTCGGATAGTCGCGCAAGAACCGGTCATACGTCGGCTTTCTCGCCAGCGCAATGGCATTTGCTTTGGTTTCGGCTCGATATCCCCAGCCGTCAAGAATGATAAGAACGAGAGGTTTCGGACGAGGCATAAAATTGCTTTTAGCTCCTGAATGTTGGTGGTTCATTTTTCGCTTCCGAGAGAAAATCCACCACGGAGGCACCGAGACACGGAGAAAAGGGATAACAGAAGAATCTATAGGACGGTTCGCAGCTTTTCAAATCGGGCACCGACTTAGGTGGTGCGCTTCAAGCGCATGGTTTCTCAGAGCAACTGTAGGTTTGCCGCTTTATACTATCCGCGAGGACGATTGCCAATGCTAATCAATGAACTGCTTCTTACCGAATTCGACGAAGAAGTGAAGAAAACTCGCGCCGCCCTCGAACGCGTCCCCATCGACAAGAAGGACTTTGCGCCTCATCCGAAATCGGCGCCGCTGGGAAAACTCGCGCCCCACATCGCCGAACTCCCTCAGTTCGGCGTGACGATTCTGACCACTCCAGAATTCGATTTTTCAAAAGGCCCGCGTACAGCGCGGCCGCAGTTGGAGTCGATCGAACAGCTAGTCAAAGCTTTTGATGACGGCGCAGCCAACGCTCGCGCCGCACTCGCGAAGATTCCCGAGGCTGCCTGGACCGAGCCCTGGAAGCTCAGTTTCGGCGACAAGACGATTTTCAGCGGATCGCGCTTCTTAGCCTATCGCCAGATGTTTCTCAATCACCTCGTCCATCACCGCGCCCAACTCGGCGTCTATCTGCGGTTGAACGAAAAACCGGTCCCAGCGACCTACGGACCTTCTGCTGATGACAGAATGGGTTTCTAGCGGTGCGTAGAGGCGGGGCTTGCCCGTCTCAGACTATGAGTAGAAGAGGTCTTCGATTTCCTTAGGCAACGGGTCGTTAAAATCATCGGGCACGGTGAACTCCCCTTTCGCCGAGCCAAAAACTCTCTTCTTTCCGGCACACTCAACCGGGACGAGCCTGGCCACGGGCTTTCCGGCCCTGGCAATGATCACCTCTTCACCCATGGCGATCCGTCGCAGTAGTCGCGAGAGATGAGTCTTTGCCTCTTGGATATTGACTATCATCGTCCTGTTATAGCTTAGTCATGGACTAGCCAACCATGGATTCAGCAACCGATCTCATCCTCCGCCTCTTACGTAGAATTCTATTGCAAGACCGTGTCAGGACCGCTCCCAATGGCAAAAGGACTACATACGCCAGATAGTGGACCTCTCGACGGTGGGTAGCGCTAAGAAAGACCAAGAGCTCAAGCCCCGCAGCGAGTAAAAGGGCCGAGACGAGAAGAAGGAGTGATTCCGCAACCGGATGCCCATAATCCTGAATAACGCCCGATCGCGTTCCTTCTTGACTCTTGGCGTAGGCAGAACCGAGGAAGAACACCGTGATCGCCAGTCCAATCCAAGCTCGTCCACTCATCTCGGTAATTCCCCTCCTCACCCCTTGTAGTTCAGCGCCTTCACTCCCAAAAACCGCGCCGCGCCGCCTAACTCTTCTTCAATCCGCAGCAACTGGTTGTACTTGGCTATTCGATCGGTGCGGGAGGCCGATCCCGTCTTGATCTGTCCCGCGCCTGTCGCCACCGCAAAGTCCGCAATGAACGTGTCTTCCGTCTCGCCCGAGCGATGCGAGATCACCGACGTGTATCCATTGCGGCGTCCGAGATCGATTGCGTCCAGCGTCTCGCTGACCGTGCCAATCTGGTTGAGCTTGATCAGGATCGAGTTGGCGATTCCCTTCTCGATGCCCTTTTCAAAGATCTCAATGTTGGTCACGAAAATATCGTCGCCCACCAACTGGATCTTCCCGCCCAATTCTTTAGTCAGCAGCGCCCATCCCTCCCAGTCATTCTCCGAAAGCCCA
The DNA here is from genome assembly GCA_049520915.1 of Terriglobales bacterium. Taxonomy (GTDB): domain Bacteria; phylum Acidobacteriota; class Terriglobia; order Terriglobales; family Acidobacteriaceae; genus Acidiflorens. Next base: position 30,451 of record JBEKPH010000004.1, on the reverse strand, counting down.
TCTTCCAACGACACAATCGGATAATCTTGCACCCATTTCGCGTAGTAGCGAATCATCTCCTCCGAGCTCTTCGCCGATTTGTCTGACTTCTTGAAGACGTACTTCCCGTCCTGAAAGAACTCGCTCGCCGCCGGATCCAGCGCAATCCCAATCTCCTCGCCCGGCTTGTAACCCGCCTGCTGAATCGCTTCCACCACCACTTCGATCGCCTCCACATTCGACTTCACCGACGGAGCGAATCCGCCTTCGTCGCCCACCGACGTGTTGTAGCCGCGTTTCTTCAACACGCCCTTCAGCGTATGAAACACTTCCACGCCCCAGCGCAACGCCTCCGAAAACGACGGCGCTCCCACCGGCATCACCATGAATTCCTGGAAATCGACGTTGTTGTCGGCATGTGCGCCGCCGTTGAGGATATTCATCATCGGCGTCGGCAATATATTCGCTGCCGCACCGCCGAGATAGCGGTACAACGGAAGCTCGCACGCCCGCGCCGAGGCGCGCGCCGCCGCCATCGAAACCGCCAGAATCGCGTTCGCTCCCAGACGGCTCTTGTTTGGCGTTCCATCCAGTTCAATGAGCCGCGCATCGAGCGTGCGCTGGTCGGCCGCGTCCGATCCAATCAACGTCTCTGCGATCTCGCCGTTTACGTTCGCAACCGCCTGCAGAACGCCCTTGCCCATAAATTTCGTCTTGTCGCCGTCGCGCAGTTCGACGGCCTCGTGCTCGCCAGTGGACGCGCCACTCGGCACAATCGCTCGCGCGCTGGCGCCGCCATCGAGAAAAACTTCCGCTTCCACAGTCGGATTGCCCCGTGAGTCGATCACCTGGCGTCCGCGAATTTCAGCAATACTTGTAAGTGGCATGATTGCGTCCTTTATTTTGGAATTAATTTCAGAAACGTTCTTAGGTCTAGAAACGCGTCTTCGCGCGCCTCCGCATGTGAAATCGAATTATATCGGACTGAGAACCCCAGGTCTGTGAGCTACGACCATTCGGTAACACTCCCGCTGCTCCTCCCCACGTACCCCGTCTGTTATTGTCCGCCGTTCACGCCTCGCTTACAGTCTCACCAACATGCAGAACCGCACCAACACCCTGGAGATCGGTTCGCCCGTGCCCGACTTTTCTCTCGGAGCGGCCAATCGCCCGGGCATTTTCACGCTCGACGCTCTGTTAGCGCAGGGAGTGCTGATTCTCGAGTTTCTGCGGGGCACATGGTGACCCAACTGCGTCAAGCGCATGGCTCAGTTCGAGTCGAGGAGAAATGAAATCGAAGCAGCAGGCGCGCAAGTGGCATTCATCGCAGCTGAAAAACGCGACGGCCTTTGGAATCCGGAAAAGTTTTTGACGAAGCATCCCGTCTCCAGCGTCTTTCTTCTCGACGAGGATCGCGTCGTGACCAAAGCCTACGGACTCCATCACGCCCTCGCCACTGACGCCTTCAACATCGCACACCCGGCAACGCTCGTCATCGCCCGCGGCGGCAACGATTCCGTCGGCACCGCCCCGAACATAATCCATTACCTCTATCGCGGCGACAACCAGCTCGATCGCGCGCCGCTCGATGAAGTTCTAACTGCCGTCAAAACTCTAGCCAGTAGTGGTGCGACGGGCCCTGCGCCCGTCCAATGATTTTCGCAAGTAAGAACTTTGCACGTAAGAACTTTCGGAGGTAAGAATGAAGATGAAGAAAACACTCTCGCTCACATCGCTCATCCTGCTCGCCGGCTTCGCTTGCGCGCAAACCGCCTTGCCCACCGGAACCGCCGTCAAGATGAAACTCGAAACCACTCTCGCCACCTTCAGCTCGAAAGCCGGAGATCCGTTTTCCGCCCGCGTCACCGAGCCCGTTGTGATCGACGGAAAAACCGTGATCCCCATCGGCGCAACCGTCGATGGACGCGTCACCAAGTCGAGTGAACCGAGGCGCATTGCTGGCAAGCCGACCATTGCCATCTTCCCCGAAAACCTGGTGCTGCCCAACGGAGACCGGTTCATGTTCAACGCGTCGCTCGTCGACACCAACGCGCGGCACGGCTCCGACGTCAATACAGAAGGCCAATTCAAAGGCGCAGGCCACGACGGCAAAGATCTCACCGAAATCGGCATGGGCACCGGAGGTGGCATGCTCGTCGGTGGACTGGCCGGTGGCGGCAAAGGCCTGCTCATCGGCGGAGCGGTCGGCGCCGCCGTCACGGTCGCGCACTGGCTCGGCAAGCATCGTTCTGCCATGCTTCCCGCAGGCACCGAACTAGTTATGGAGTTAAACCGCCCGATGACCATGACAACGACAGCCGCTGGCGGCCAATAGGGATTTTCGTTCGTGGATCCTTCTACAGGTACGTTCTATAAAAGCGAACCCCGCCCCAGAATAACTGGAACGGGGTTCAAACATTCTCGACTTGTGGAACATCGGACTTCCGCTCTGGCCCAGGTACTACTCCAAACCAGCCAGCACCGTCTCTTCCGTCGCGCTCACATTCTGCGCGCGAAGCTCATGTTCCAATCGGCTCTCCGGCAGACGGTACTCAATGTGGCTCCCCGCCAGCTTGATTCCCGTCAGGAAATATTGGTCACCATAACGCGCAAAGACCAGTGTGTAGTTAGCGGCGGCTTGTTTGCTTTCCGTTTCCGAAATCGACGCAAACAAGCTCTTCCTCGCTTCCACGTTGCGAATGATCAGAGTCTTGCCGTCCATGGTCTCCGCCTGCACTTTGCATTCGCCCGCAGGAACAACCCGGTTCGCCGCAACAAACTGAAATGGCACTTCGGCCACAATCGTTGAGCTGCCAATTCTCTGCCCAACTGCCAAACCTGAAAACACCGCCAGCATTGCCGCGACAGCCCACTTTGCTTGCTTCATTTGTAGCCTCCAGGAGCTATTTAGCTCGATGGGGAATTGTTGAGATCTTGCGCCCATCCCCGAAAAAGGTCCATGGAGCCCATCTGAAGCGGTCTGAATTGCTCTGAAGAACTCTTTTGGCCGAAACTGGCCGATCACCCGCCCCCCGCCACCAAGTCTTCTTCCATCAGCAACTCCAGCTCAATCCATCCTTCTACTGGCAACGCGTCCACCGGCAGGTGATTCTGCCACACGCTAAAGCGTAGCCGCAGCCGCACGGTCAGCACATCCGAACTCTTCGGTCCGCGAATCTTCTCCACTTCCAGAGGAGCGGCCAGCAGCCACGCCAGCGGCACGCGAAACTCAAAGTTCCTGACCAGCGCCACTCTAGCGAGGTCGCTCGCGTCCTTCCCATCGGCCACGATTTTGTCTTTCCCTTGTGTGACCTTCCACGACTGCAACCGTCCCGCATCCGCCGCCGCATCCAACCGCAACTCACGCCGTGGCTGGGTCGCATGATTCGCCCACGATTCCAGATTCACCACCACCTCGAACGCACCCTCTGGAACCTTGGCGGAAAAATCCAGGCGTCCGTAGACATACTCCTCATCGATCCCGGCCAGCACTTCGTCGATCAGAAACTGCTTGCCATGCATCGAGCCCGAACGCTGGTCCGAGGTGTAGCGCGCCGCGCCCATCCATTCGAAGTAGCGCACCATATCCGCCGTCACCTTGGGATGAATGTACGCGTTCTGCGCCGCGAACGATGGACGCACGAACCCGCCGATAATCGGCTGTGCCAGATAGTCCGGCGGAGTCCCTCCCAGCGCCTGATAAATGTTCGAGAGATGCTTACGATAGAGCTCATCAAAGTCGCGATCGTTCGCCGAGTGATGCTCCGGCCCGTACCACCAATTCCAGTCGCTCCCCTCGGCAATCAGAATTTCTTCAAAGGCCAGATTGCGTTGCTTCTCGGTCGCGCCCGGCGCAGCTTTCGCGTAGAAATTCCGCGCGTGGTAAAGGTAGTCCCACGCCTTGTTGTCTTCCGGCGCCCCGATCCACACATTAAAGTTCGCATTAATCCATGACCCCGGCGTCAGCGACCGCAACGGCACCGGACTCTTGTGCCGTGTAATCGCCTCGCTCACCGTCACTGCTTCCATTCTCGGATCTTTTTGCAAACCGTCATATAATCGCCGCAAGAATTCTCGTCCCGACTGCGGGTAATACTCCCACGCATTCTCGCCATCCAGGATGATCGGCACCACCGCATCCTGACCGCTCGCGATCAGCGATTTCGCCGACTCCTTGATTTTGTGGATGAGGTTGTTCGCCGCATCCTGCGGCGGCATGCTCGAATAGACAAATCCAATCAAGTCCGAAAGGGTGTGATCGCGGAACAGCAGGTTCATCCGCGTTTCGTCCTGCTCGTAGCGATAAATCGTATAAAGCTGCCGCGCTCCTTCTGCGTTCAAATGCCCGTATCCATCGCGCGAGAAGTTCACTCCCAAACTTCTCCCCAGCACACCTTCATCGGTCGCCATCCACTTCACGCCGAGTTCATGCGCAATCGCAATCGCCTCCGCCGAAACGCTACCCTCCGACGGCCACACCCCATGCGGACGAACTCCGAAAACTTTCTTATGCAGATCCATGCCGCGCTGCAATTGCTCGCGCGCATCCTCCGGATGCCGAAAGCGATTCTGTGGCAACGGCAGCCCCGGCGACGAGACCGCCCCCGCCTCCGTGTCGCACACCAACGGCAAAATGGGATGATAAAAAGGCGAAGTCGAAAGCTCGATCAGACCTTTCTTCGCAGCCTCCGCATGCACCGGAAGCACTCGTCCCAGCAACTCCCTCTCCAGTGTCATCACCAACCGCTGATCTTCCAGCGTGTAGTTCCGGCCCTTGCGAATCAGCTCTGCGATGTCTTTTTCCAGCAGAAAAAATTCGTCGAACCACCCAATCTGCGAAAGCACCTGCAAATCGGTGTAGTCCTGCGCCTGAAAATATTTTTCCGCCCGCTCTGGCGATGCCCCCGCGCTCTGAAATTTCTCCAGCAATTCGCGATAGCGCGGATACCTCCCAATCACATTCACGGGATGCGCCTGAAACAGATATTGCAGTGCGAACCGCCGCTCCAGATCAGTCAAGTCTTTCGCCGGCTTGCTCGCCACCTGCAGAAATGGATCCTGCGCCTCGCCCGAAACGTAATCCTGAATCTGTGTCACCAGCGACGGCACCAGGTTGAACGTCTGATGCACCTGCGGGAACTCGTCCAGCAATTTCACCATCCCGTAGTAGTCTTTCAACGCATGCAGCCGCGTCCAGGGCAGACGATACTGCCCCGACACTAAATCCTTATAGAACGGCTGGTGCTGATGCCACAGTACAACGACTCGCAGTTGTGCCATTTCTCCCGTCTCACCTGTTCTATCGACAGTTTTTCCAGTTTAATTCATGCGCAAAGGTTTCCCCCTAAGCTGAACCGATTTAGCAACAGTAACCAGCGAATTCGTCGGAACAAATTACAATGGCTCGCGCATGCAAAGGCTCTTTCTCCGGACTCTCCTGATCCTCGCGATTCCACTCCAGCTAACTGCGCAATCACCCCAGCAGCCCGCCCTGTCATCAAGCGCCCACGCCGCACTGTCAGTCCTTTCCGGACAACTTCAACTCCGCGGACTCGAACATCCCGTTAACGTCCTGCGCGATCGTTGGGGCGTCGCTCACATCTACGCCCAGAACCAGCACGATCTCTTCTTTGCCCAGGGTATCGTCGCCGCCCAGGATCGCCTCTTCCAGATGGAACTCTGGAAGCGCGCCGGCCAGGGACACCTCGCCGAAATCCTAGGACCCTCCGCGCTTCCCCGTGACCGCAACGCCCGCGCCCTGCGCTACCGCGGAGACATGCGCGCCGAATACGAAAGCTATGCGCCCGACACGCAGTCGATCCTCACTGCTTTTACCGACGGCATCAACGCCTACGTCGCCAGCCTCACCGCTCCCGGAGGTCCCGGCCTTCCCATCGAGTTTCAGCTCGCCGGGTTCTCTCCCGACACCTGGCACCCCGAGGATTGCCTGAATCGCATGGCCGCGTTTTCCATGACCGGCAATGCTGTCAGCGAACTCGAACACGCCCAGGCTTTGACCGATATCGGCGCCGAAAAAGCGGCAGAAGTTTTCAATTTTGATCCGCCCGTCGCTCTAGATCCCACAGCCGGACTCGATCTCGCGGGTCTCTCTCCCGATTTGCTGAAGAACCTGATCGGCAGCGATCAACGCATCGAATTCCCTTCGCACTCACGCGAAGGCAGCAACAACTGGACCATCTCTGGCGCGCTCACCGCATCCGGCAAGCCGCTTCTTGCGAACGATCCTCACCGCGTCGTCGGCCTTCCCTCGTTGCGCTACATGATTCACCTCGTCGCTCCCGGATGGGACGTCATCGGTGCAGGCGAACCTGGCCTTCCCGGCGTCGCGCTCGGACACAACCAGCACATCGCCTGGGGATTCACCATCTTCGGCCTCGACCAGCAGGATCTCTACGTCGAAGAATTAAATCCCGCCAACCCGCTCCAATACAAAACAGCCACGGGATGGAAAACCATGGAAGAGCACAAAGAAATATTTTTGGTGAAAGGCGCCGCGCCGCAAGAACTCGCTCTGAAATCCACCGAGCATGGCCCCGTCCTTTGGGAGGACGGTAAACGCGCCCTCGCCTTGAAATGGGTCGGCAGCGAACCGGGAACCGCCGGTTACCTCGCATCCCTCGCCATCGATCGCGCCGAAAACTGGGACGAATTCGAATCCGCCGTCGCGCGCTGGAAAGTTCCCTCTGAAAATCTCGTCTACGCCGACGACAGCGGCAACATCGGCGAGCATTCCGCCGGACTCGCCCCCATTCGTAGTTGGACCGGCCTTCTCCCCGTTCCCGGCAGCGGCAATTACAACTGGACCGGTTTCATCCCCAGTTCCGACCTACCCCATTTCTTCAATCCCAAAGACGGTTTCGTGGCCACCGCGAACCACAAAATGATTCCCGATCATTACCCCTACAACGTCGGATTCGAATGGGCTCCGTTCTATCGCGTAACCCGCATCCGCAGCGTTATCGAGAAGGCCAAGCAGGACGAGCATAAGCTGACCGTCGCTGACATGGAATCTCTGCAGACTGACGTCACCTCTCTGCCCGCGCAGGAATTTCAAAGACTCTTGCAGTCCACGCCTCTGAAGGCCGATCCGGCGCTGAAAACTTTCTTCGCGTGGGATGGCAGGCTGACCCGCGATTCGACCGACGCGACGTTATACGAAGCGTGGCAGCAACAAATTGACCACGCCCTCGCGGAACGCTTTTCGAAGCAGCACGCCGCGCGCTACACCGACCTAACTCCCGACACGGCACTACAACTTCTCTCCAACCCACAAAAAGACTTGTTCGACGCCTCCGATCCCATTCGCGACCGCGATCAAATGCTGGCGCAAACCCTCCGCTCCGCGCACAACGAACTCAAGAAGCTCTTGGGCGACGATCCCTCTCAACGGACCTGGGGGCATCTCCACACCGTCCGCTTCCGCCACGCTCTTGACCAGCAACCCGGCGCAAAAGACCTCTTCGATCTCTCGCCACTTCCCCGTCCCGGCGACGAATACACCGTGAACGCCACTGGCACTTACGACGATTCGTGGGACCAAATCTCCGGCGCCAGCTATCGCGAGATCCTCGATACCAGCGATTGGGATCACTCCGTCGCCATCAACACTCCCGGACAGAGCGGTCAACCCGGCAGTCCCCACTACTCCGACCTGCTGCAACTCTGGGACGCCGGCAACTATTTTCCGCTACTCTATTCCCGGAAGGCTGTCGAGAACGCCACCACCGATCGTCTTCTCCTCGAGCCGCCAGCACAAAAGTGACTCGATCGTGTTTCATAAATCGGTTTTGGGTAGGGCACGGCTTCAGCCGTGCCGTTCAAGGCCCGATAGAATGCGGGCTTTAGCCCCTGAGGGACGTCCTTTCCGGGCTGAAAAGCATTTATGAAACACGCTCTACAAAAATGACCACACAATGACCAATCACAAAATTACAACCATCTTCTTCGACGTCGGCAACACGCTGCTCTTTCCGAATCGCGAGCGCATCCACCAACCGCTCACCGAACGCGGCATCACGGCCGATTCCGAGCACCTGCGCGATCTCGAATGCCGCACGAAAAACAAATTCGACGGCATCATGACCACCAGCGGCAGCACCGATCACAGTTTTTGGTGGATGTTCTACTCTCTGAGCTCAAAATCGAAGACGATCGCCTTCGCGACGAACTCGTCTCCAGCATTCGCAAATCCGCCAACTGGGACATCATCCTCCCTGGGACCGCGGAGCACCTCGATGAAATCGCCGAGCGCTATGAGTTAGCCGTCATCTCCAACGCCGACGGCGGGATCGAAGACGTTTTGACTCGATGCGGCATCGCTCGCTGCTTTCGCACTATCACCGATTCAGGCCTAGTCGGCTTAGAAAAACCGCATCCCGAAATCTTCCGCCTTGCTCTGCAAAGCATGAATGCCGCACCGCAAGAGAGCCTCTACGTTGGCGATGTCTATTCCGTGGATTACCTCGGAGCCACCGGTGCGGGCATGCAAGCGGTATTAATGGACGTCCCGGGCGCGTATCGCGACAATGGGGCTGTGTCGGTGAAGGACCTCAGAGAATTGCAGTCGGTTCTCGAGGAGCTTGCGTCGCGCCCGGACTGACCCGCGCACAAGCTTAGATAAATGAAAACAACTTAGATGAAAACAATCCCGGACGGCTCTGGATATCGCGTCAAATCGGCACTACTATACTTCAATCACCTGATGATCGTGGCAATCCGTATGAATCTGCTGATACAGATTCGCTAATAACTCCACGCCATAGCGCGCCACAAAACTCACGCCGGCAACTTCGCGCTCCTGCAGCGACTTATTCGGAAACAACGCGTGATTCAAAGCGTCGGCGTGCCTCGAAATCACCTCATTCCGCAGAGACTCGGCCCGCGAGACGCGGACCTGCAAGCGCTCGATCTGATGCGCCATGCTCTCTCGCGCGCTCTCTGCGGTATCGACCAGCGTTGAATCCAACTTCCCGATCGACTCGCGCAGCGCGGTCATCGACTTCTCCACGCTCGCATACGCCTCTTCAAAGCGCCCCTGCAGGTCCGCCGGCAGCGAACGCGCGGCGATCGCCCAGCGAACCTTCTCAGGACCTTGCAGCACATCGGGCAAGCTCAATTCATACCGCGCCAACAGCCGCTCCGCTTTCGGTTCCACTAACGTTGCCGAAAATCGTGGCAGGATCGGCGTCACCCGCCCCAACATCTTTTCGTAGACCACCGCTGCCTGCGCAAAATACGCGACCTCAGCTGCGCCGCCCGTGTACACGAGCGTAGGCAGCAAGTAGTCTTGCACCACGGGACGGAACAAAGCATTCGGATTAAAGTTCTCGGGAGCCTTCTCAATCCGCTCCATCAATTCTTCCGCCGAAACCTTCTCCTCGCCGACCGCGAACTCCCCGCCATTTTCCCCGTTACTTCTTCGCCGCACCACCGTCCGAACGCCATTCTTGATCTCAAACAACAACGTGGACGCCGCCGTCACCTTGACCTGCTGGTGATATCCCGCCGCTTCGATCGCCTTGCCTCGCGCCAGCAGCGCTTCATCAAGTTCCGCTGCCCGCTTAACCGCCGACCGAAACAGCGGTTTGGCAAGCTCATGAAAGTCTTCATCCGCCGGATCCAGCAGGATAACGCCCCAATCCGCAAACAGCTTCGCAAACAGCAACCCAAACGCACTGCCCAGCGATTCGCCCGGACGGTACGCCTCCCGCAGCCACCTCGCTACATCTGAATCTCCCAGCAACGCCGCCGCCCGCTCGACCACGGCAGTAATCTCGGGCCCAAACTTCACCGTGCCCACAGGCGCGTCGGCCACCGCCTGACCATCAAAGGTGTTCGCCTCCGCCGCGAAGCGCTCGGGCACTCCCTGCTCCGAAAGCAGCGCGACGTGATTGACCTCGGCCAGATCGTGATCCTCGGTTGCCAGCCAAAAAACCGGAACGCAGTCGACCCCCGCGGCCGTCGCTTCTTCCGACAGCTTCACCGCCGTCAACGCCTTGAAGATCGAAAACAGCGGACCACCAAACAGGCCGACCTGCTGTCCCGTAACCGCCGTCAGCGCTCCCCGCCGCAGCCGCTCAATGTTGGCCAGAGTCTTCGTTGACGCGCCCCAGGCTCGATTCTGCCGCTCCAGAATGTCACTGACCCTGGCGCGCCGCGCGTCGTCGTACGAGACACGTCCAGCCTCGTCTCGAACCCATTCAGAAAAAATTGGAGAGCGCGGATACATTCCGCGAACGGCAGGAGTGTAAGAAAGGTAGTCGAGGAAAAGACGTGTGCTGTGCGGAATCTGCTGGAAAGGCAAACACTGCGATTTCATTGGGAGCCCTTCCGACAGCGGGCGATACCCCAGCACGTTCTTGCCGTCCGCATAATTTCACTCTCGCAAAACACACACTTGAATCCCTACCGCAGCTTCTGAGGGTAGCACTTTCCGGGCAAGCGCCATCAGCCCAACTACATCAGATGACGAGAAGGTTCTTCGGTTGCAGAGAGTGCAAGGAGAATTTACAGCAGAAGCGGCGGTCCGCTGTTGCACACGGTCCGGCGCCCGTTATAACAAAACAGGTAAGACTAATTTAAGGAACCGGAACCCGCTTTAGTGGGCTTCCACCGCCGCCACCTTATCCACCCCGGCGCTGGGCCGCAATGTCACCCAATCCGTCTGAACCCGATCCCAGCCCTGTATCAGGAAACCGTACGAATCGAATAACTGCCGGATCTGCGAGCGCTGCCATCCCGCAATATCTTCCAGAATCGGAACCAGGGTAGGCAGCGCATTGTCGCTGAGCACCGTCCGCTTCGCGATCTGCGCCACCAGTTTCGATTCCGAAACCGCGATCGTGAATCCGTCCCTTCGATTCACCTGCAGCATCACATGAATGTCTGAACTGCCGTCGCCCACGTAGACAATATGGTCCGAAGGAATCCCCAACTGTTCTTCCAGCTGATCCAGTCGCCACACTTTACCGTAGCCCGCCGTCGCCCGCACCAGGCAATCGATTTCGCCCGAAGCTTTGTAATTGAACTCCGTACCGAAGATATGATCGGCCGGAACAATCCCTTCCAGCGCCGATTGAATCACCTCGACCGGCGAGGCCGAAATCACGTAAAAATCGAAATGAAAACCGTCGATCTTCCGGTCGAGAATCTCATAAACCTGCTTGATATTGTCTTTCAGACGGATGCGCTTGCCCGCCTCGATCAGATCGTCCCGCCTTACGCGCGAGTGAAATTCAGGATCGTGCAGCAGAAGATAAGAGAGCTCCGCTCCCTGCTGTACCAAGTTGAGCTTTGCCATCCCTTTGGCTTTGCGCTCGAACTCTTCCACAGAAATGCCCAGCATCTCGCTCAGGACGTAACCTGTGTCGTTAAAGGTCAGCGTCTGGTCGAAGTCGCTGGCAAACAGATAGTGTTTCCTATTTTTACTGGCCATGTTCTATTTTAGATTCAAGACCACGTTAAACGACTATTAAATTTACCTATCGTAACCATTACAACAACATGCAAGTCGTTGAAAAATCACTGTATTGCTCCCGCGCATCGATCGGCGTACGCTGATTTCGCATCTGATACGCAGCACAAGGATCGAAACGCCATATGCCCAAAAGTGTCAGCGACCACCTTAAGAACGATGCCGATCGCGGGAAAGGTTCCGAGGAACCCGACGAACGCGGCCAATCCGGTAACAACTCCATGGCCGGCCAACTCGGCCATCGCAGTCCCGATCCGTTGCAGGATGGTGCCGACAGCGACTTCCCCGAACCCGGCCAAAGCCCCGAGCATTCCTTCGAAGGCGAATTGAAGAAGACCGACTAATCCCGCAATACGAGAATCATGGGACGATGGCGCGACGGGCGCCCTCGCCTGTCCACCACTCTTCATCCACATCGAAGAACGCCTGAGTCGCCGCCCGGGCCAGGAACATCTATTTTTCTTGGTCTATTGCTTTCTGGTCTATCGCTGGATTGCCATCTTTACCCATTCACATTTGATCCACAGTTAAGAGAAATGAGGAAACAATCATGCCGAAAATGAAAGCTGTCCAAATCTCCAAGCCCGGCGGCGATTTTGAACTCGTTGAACGGAACATACCCGAACCCGGCCGCAATCAGGTTCGCGTCAAAGTCGAGGCCTGTGGTATCTGCCACAGCGATGCCCTCGTAAAAGAAGGTCTCTGGCCCGGCCTTCAATATCCTCGTGTGCCCGGACACGAAATCGCCGGCCGCATCGATGCCGTCGGCGCGGACGTCACCAACTGGAAGCCCGGCCAGCGCGTTGGCGTCGGCTGGCACGGCGGACACGACTTTACGTGTATTCCCTGCCGGCACGGCGATTTCGTCAATTGTAAGAACGAAAAAATCACGGCCATAACTCACGACGGCGGCTACGCGGAATATATGATCTCTCCCGCCGAAGCCGTGGCCGCGATTCCTGATGAGCTTTCGGCCGCTGATGCCGCGCCGTTGCTCTGTGCCGGCATCACCGTTTTCAATGCGCTGCGCAACTCCGGCGCGCGCCCAGGCGACCTGGTCGCCGTGCAAGGCATCGGCGGACTCGGCCATCTCGGAATTCAATACGCTCGCCAGATGGGCTTTCGCACCTTCGCCATCGGACGCGGCAAAGACAAAGAAGCTCTGGCCCGCAAACTGGGAGCCGCTCACTACATCGACAGCGGAGCCGGCGATCCCGCCGCAGAATTGCAGAAATTCGGCGGCGCTAAGATCATTCTCGCCACCGCGCCTGATTCCAAATCCATGTCCTCAGTTTTCAACGGACTCTCCAGCCGGGGCAAGCTCCTCGTCGTCGGCGCGACCGCCGACCCAATTGCGGTCACTCCCCTTCAATTGATCATGGGCAGCAAAGGCCTTCAGGGCTGGGCATCCGGAACCGCCATGGACTCCGAAGACACCTTGAACTTCAGTGCCCTCTCAGGCGTTCGTCCGATGATCGAGAAGTATCCTCTAGAGAAAGCCGCCGAAGCCTACCAACAGATGATCACCGGCAAAGCCCGCTTTCGCGTAGTCCTAACCATGTAACTGTGGTGACGGGGCTGCGCCCCGTGCTTGTGTGGGGACGGACGCATTCGTCCGTCCCAGCCGAGCAAGGCTCGGCAGATGTCTTTAGCCATCTCGGCTTTCAACCAGCCTAAGAAAGAAGAGCCGGCCTCCAAAAGAGGCCGGCTCAATCTTCCACTCCGAATTCACCTACCTACATCAACTCTTCCATGCACTTCGCCAGCACTTCCCGTCCCGGTCGTGTCACCGATTCCGGCAACGTCGCCAGTGGCTCATCCGTCACATTCAGCATGTCGATAAAACTCGGAGCTTTGGCGTTGATATAAAACACTCCCGTCAGCACCTCGCCCTTCGCGTGCGACTCCATTAACCGTCGCACCGCATGAATCTTATCCGTCGGATCGTACTCCTGCTCCATCTTCCTCAGTCGCAAGCTCGACCCATCGTGCATCGTCACTTCAAATGTCGTGCCCGGGTCGTAATCCACATTGATCTCTTCGAACGACGGCACAAAACTCACCTCATGCAGAGGCTCTTCATGCGCCTGCATATATTTGTAGGACTTCGTCGACCCCTCGTGATCGTTGAACGTCACGCAAGGTGACACCACGTCGAGCATCACCGTGCCATTATGCGCGATCGCCGCCTTCAGCATCGTATGCAACTGACGTTTATCACCCGAGAACGACCGCCCCACAAATGTCGCTCCCAGTTGAATTGCCATCGCGCACGTGTCCACCGGAGGCAGATCGTTTACGACGCCGCTCTTCAAAGTCGACCCCAAGTCCGCCGTCGCCGAAAACTGGCCCTTCGTTAGCCCGTAGCAGCCGTTATCTTCGATGATGTAAATGATCGGCAGATTGCGCCGCATCAAGTGGATGAACTGTCCCGCGCCGATCGAAACCGTGTCGCCGTCACCTGTAACTCCGAGGGCAATCAGATTCTTGTTCGCCAGCATCGCTCCCGTCGCGACCGACGGCATGCGCCCATGCACTGAATTGAAGCTGTGCGACCGGTTCATGAAATACGCCGGACTCTTCGATGAGCATCCAATGCCGCTGAATTTCGCGACGCGCTCCGGCTTCACTCCCATCTCATACATCGCGTCAATGATTCGTTCCGAAATCGCATTATGTCCGCATCCCGCGCACAGCGTCGTCTTCCCGCCGCGATAATCGATCACCTGAAGCCCAATGCGATTCGTCTTCGGAGCGGGAGCGGGAGTCGGTGTCGGCGTATTCGTCGTGGTCCCCATCTTATTGGCCCTCCATCGTTATCAGTTCGTCCGTCACCGACCGCGCGTCGATTGGCAATCCGTGAATGTGGCAGATCGACCGCAGACGCGGCGTCAACTCCGGCTTGATGTCTAACTTCAGCAGCGTCGCCATCTGCCCATCGCGGTTTTGCTCGACGACATACACTCGCTCATGCTGCCCGATGAAGTCATGTATCTCGCGCGTAAAAGGATACGACCGCACTCGCAAGTAATCGGTCTCTATCTTATGTTCGTTCGCCAACTGGTCGCGGGACTCGATAATCGCCCAGTGCGTCGTACCAAAGGCAAGAATCCCGATCTTTGACTTGCCGCTACCATCCAACGTCGGACGAGGAACAAACGACCGTGCCGTCTCGAACTTCTTGTTGATTCGTTCCATGTTGCGTTCGAAGTCGTCGGGACGCTCGCTGTACTGCGCCTTCTCGTTGTGTCCGCTGCCCCGCGCAAAATACGCCGCCGCTGGATGCTCGGTCCCTGGCAATGTGCGATATCCCACACCATCGCCATCCACATCTTTGTATCGCGCAAACGTTCCTGCTTTTTCCAGGTCGGCCAACGTCAGCACTTTTCCGCGATCAATCGGCTTCTCCGGATACTCGAACGGGTCCGACATCCAGTTGTTCATTCCCAGATCAAGATCCGACATCACAAACACAGGAGTCTGAAAGCGCTCGGCCAGATCAAACGCATCCTGTGCCATCGTGAAACACTCGCTCACCGAACTCGGGAAGAGCATGATGTGCTTCGTATCGCCGTGACTCAGAAATGCCGTCGAAAGCACATCGCCCTGCGAAGTCCGCGTCGGCAGACCTGTCGAAGGTCCAACCCGCTGAATATCCCAAATCACCGCCGGAATCTCCACGTAATACGCCAGCCCCGTAAACTCCGCCATCAGCGAAATCCCCGGACCCGCCGTGGCCGTCATTGACCGCGCACCCGCCCAGGCCGCGCCAATTACCATGCCCACCGCCGCCAGTTCATCTTCCGCCTGCACGATGGCAAACGTCGCTTTGCCATCCGGCCCAATGCGGTGCTCCTTCATGTAATCGATCATCGTCTCCACCAGCGAAGACGACGGTGTAATCGGATACCACGTCACCACCGTGCACCCGGCGAACATACATCCCATGGCGGCAGCAGAATTCCCATCAACGATGATCTTGCCCGCCGTCTTATTCATCCGCTCGATGTAAAACGGATCGCGCTTCTTCAGATTCGCCACGGCATAATCGTGACCTGCCTTCGCCGCTGCCAGATTCAGCGCCGCCGCTTTCGCCTTCGTCGCAAATTGCTTCCGGATCGCCTTCTCCACCTCGGCGTAATCAATCTCCAGCAACTGCGCCGCCACGCCCACGTAGATCATGTTCTTGATCAACTTGCGCAGCTTGGCCTCGGCGCCCACCGTAGCGGCCAGCTTGTCATATGGCACCGCGTAATAAATCAGATCGTCGCGCACCTTATCCAGCGCTAGCGGTTCGTCATAAAGCACAGCCGCGCCCGCTGCCAGCGTCTTGACATCGTCCTGCGCCGTCTCGGCGTTCATCGCGATCAAGAGATCGATCTCTTTCTTGCGCGCGATATACCCCTCATGATTGGCGCGGATCGTGTACCACGTCGGCAGCCCCGCAATGTTGGAAGGAAAAAGATTCTTGCCCGAGATCGGCACGCCCATCTGGAAAATGCTGCGCAGTAAAACCGTATTCGAACTCTGCGACCCGGATCCGTTCACGGTCGCAACCTGAATACTCATATCGTTGACAACACGCTTTTGCCCCAGTTGTCCGTGCGCTTCGTGGGGCACGACATCGGTAGTGGCCATTCCCTTGTGCCTTTCTGGTCGGAACCCTGACATCTAATAGCCGGGCGACCCCGT
Organism: Terriglobales bacterium; assembly: GCA_049520915.1. Taxonomy (GTDB): domain Bacteria; phylum Acidobacteriota; class Terriglobia; order Terriglobales; family Acidobacteriaceae; genus Acidiflorens. The sequence continues at coordinate 14,286 of JBEKPH010000004.1, read as the reverse complement.
CACCCGGAAACTCCGAGGAAGAAGAAAACTCACCATTATACGCCCGGTCCATCAGGCGACGGCGCGAGCCAACCAGTCTGAACCCGCAGTCGCTTTGCAGGAATAAGTTGACACCGATTTGACTCAACCGTGACACCACGTCCTCTGGATACTCCTACCCTCGTCTTGCGGTGAATCCATTCTCTACCCATGATCTCCCGCAAATCTTTTCGAAAAGACTGGAGTACAGAATATGCAGAAAGAAGATCTCCTCCCAACTGTGTCGCCCGAGACCGCTGACGCTCCATCCCCGAATGGCGTTAAGCGCCGCTCGTTCCTCAAAGGCGTCGGCATGGCCGGAGCCGCTCTCTCCGCCGGTTCCCTCTTCGCAACCATTACCGAGGGCGAAGCCGAAGCGCAATCTCCGAAAACGCTCACCGCGGGCGACGCCGCCATCCTGCGCTTCGTAGCCGCAGCCGAACTCATTGAAACCGACCTGTGGCAGCAATATGCCGAACTGGGAGGCGTTACCCCCGGGAAGCAGAGTCCTTACCAGAAAGCCTTCCAAAAACTCGATGGCGACGGCGCCCAATACATCACCAGCAACACTCTCGATGAACTGAGCCACGCCCAATTTCTGAACGCATACCTGCTCTCCAAAGGCGCGGAGCCCGTGGATCTCGATGCCTTTCGAACTTTGCCGAGCAGCCAGGCAACTGGAGCTCAGAACATTGGCCGGCTTACCAATCTTACGAACCTGACCGTCGATACCAGCTGGTACACCCGCTACCGTAGCACCGACAATCCCGACCTCGGCGGCACTTTTCCGCAAGCCATCGATCTGATAAACGTGACCGCGATTCCGCGAACCGACGACGACTTCGCCCCGGCCGACCACATCCAGGCGATCGCGAATACCGCCGCCTTCCATTTCGCCATGATCGAACAAGGCGGCAGCACTCTCTACTCGGCGATGGCCCAGAAGTGCAGCAACCTCGAAGTTCTTCGCATCATTGTCAGTATTGGCGGAGACGAAGTCGCGCACTTTCTCGAGTGGGTCGATTTCGCCGGCAACGGTGTTCAGACTCCAATCGCTCCCTTCACCGATCCGACTAACGGCCTCACCTTCCCCGACTTTAACGCCACCGGAAACCCCGAGTTGCAGACGAACCTGATCTTCCCCATTCCTTGCGAATTCATCAGCGCGAACCTTCCCCGTTGCGCCGTGATTCGCCCCACGAACCCTAAGGGAATCGCCATGGGAGTCGTCAACTTCCTCACTGGAACCGGCCTCTTCACCGGACAATCGCCGGCATTCTTCAAAGTCCTCACCGCGCTGGCCAAACAAGCCGACGCGGCTCAACGCGGGTTCTGAGCCTCTGAGGGCGTTGCGGGATTCCTGGCACAGTCCGTCGTGCCTGGCGTCGCAGCGCCCTCATTTCCACAAACCGCTGCACTCCAATCGACTCGCAAAAGGAGCAACTATGTTCGAAGGACTCTTCCAACCCATGCACTTATTGATCATTTTCGGCATCGCCCTGCTCGTCTTCGGCCCCAAAAAACTCCCCGAACTCGGCAAGGGCATCGGCGACGGCATCCGCGGTTTCAAAACCGCAATGAAGGGCGACGACGCACCCACCAAGCCCCTTCCCACTGATCAATTCAGAGACGAATCCGCTGGCCTATCCGCCGACCAATCTAAAGACCGGCGACCCACGGTCGTTTAATCCGTTGCTATCCATCGTTCCGGTTCGGCGATAATAGAACGATGACAGGTTCTTCGAAACCAGATTCTGCCGACAGCCCCGCCGTCCACGACGCAACGACCTGCAAAGTTGCGCTCCTCGGCTTCGGAACGGTCGGCAGCTCGGTCGCGAAAATTCTCTGTGAGCGATCCAACGCCCACCTGCGCCTGACCCACGTTCTCAATCGCAATGTGGAACGGAAAAAAGTTGACTGGCTTCCCGCGGACGTGCGCTGGACCGAGAATATCGACGACGTTCTCGCTTCCGACGCGGAAATCGTCGTCGAGGTTATGGGCGGACTTCAGCCCTCCGGCGATTGGATTCGCCGCGCCCTCGCCGCCGGCAAATCCGTCGTCACCGCGAACAAACAGTTGATCGCGCAATATGGACCCGAGTTAACCATTCTCGCGGCCCAGAAAAACCAACAGATTCAATTCGGAGCCTCCGTCGCAGGCGGTGTCCCCGTCATCTCCGGGCTGCACGAAGGCCTGGCTGGCGACGAACTCTTCAAGATCCAGGGGATTCTCAACGGAACCTGCAACTACATCCTCAGCCAGATCGAAGCCAACGGAGTTCCCTTCGCCACCGCGCTGCGGGAGGCGCAGAAACTCGGCTTCGCCGAAGCCGATCCCACTGAAGACATCGAGGGCCTCGACGCTCGCGCCAAGCTAGCCATACTGGCGCGCGTGGGCCTGCACTGCTATGTCGCGCCCGCCAGCATCATGGCTCGATCGATCGCCGCCATCGACTCCGTCGATTTTGAATATGCCAACCAACTCGGCTGCACCATCCGCCAGATTTCATGGGCTGAACTGAGCCAGGAAGCGAAAGCCGGATCCGACGATGCCACAAGAAACGACACACCGAAAAACGATGCACCAAAAGAAGACGAGATCTTCGCCGCCGTCCAACCGGCGCTCGTCGAACTCTCTTCACCGCTGGCGCGCGTGGAAGGCAGCAAGAACATGCTGATCGCGACCGGCAAGTACGGCGGCGAAACCGTTTTCGGCGGACACGGCGCGGGCGGCCATCCCACCGCCGTGGCAATCGTCTCCGACATCCTCGGGATCGCGCGAGCTCGTCGCGGCGAATGCAGTTACGCCGGCCAGCCCACCGAGAAGAAACCGTTCGTCACCAACGATTTCAGCGCCAAACACTATCTGCGTTTTCTCGTAAAAGACCGCCCCGGCATCATCGCCAGCCTCGCGACCATCCTCGCCCAATGCGGCATCAACATCGACGCCGTCGTTCAAAAACCCGGCTGCCCCAAATCCCACCTGCCCTTCCTGATTACGCTTGAGGAATGCAAAGCCTCACTGGTGGATCAAGCATTAAAGAAAATCGACTCCCTCGATTTTCTGGTGCAGCCCTGCCTGCACCTGCCCATCCTCTAGAATGCTTTTGTAAGATTTGTCGATGGAGCGCCAGGCGCCCCCGCCCGGCCACCTACTCCCACCCAGAGCGATCTACAGTGATTCGATGTCCAAACGCCTCAGCCTAGGCATCCCAGGGATTAACCAACGGAATCGCAGCGTCTTCGAAGTGAGCAGTATTACGAGTTGCCAGAGTGGCGTGCTGCGCAAGCGCAATCCCGGCAATCATCGTGTCGCGAAGATCGACGGGTCTGCCCTTCTTGTGCCTCGCAGCCATCAGGTCGCTTGCCTTGCGAGCTGCCGCGACATCAAACGTGACCACTCGCTCATCCATTTTCTTGAGAAGTACCTCGAAGGCTTCTGTCAACGATTCTCGACGCCTGCCTGCCACAAGAATCCGTAAGCCGAACTGGATTTCGAGGACCGTCACGGAAGTCGTCCACACCGACGACCGCGACTGCTCGTCGAGCCAGGCAATCACTTTCTGATCGGGTGTCTGCCGCATTAGGGCCGAAAGAACGTTCGTGTCCAGAATAATCACGGCTCAAACTCAGAAGGCTTTACCGCGTATCCACGCAGTTCCGGAATGTCAGCCTCAAGACCGATCTTGGTGAACAAGCCAGCAATCTCGTTGCCCAAACCTCCGCCCGGAGGCGCTTCTTCTATCGCTGCGCTGCGGAGAATGTCGCGTATCTCCTCTTCCATACTGCGTCCATTCCGGCGCGCCCGAAGCTGCAAGCGAATCTTGACCAGGTTCTCTAGATTGCGGACGACCAACTGCGCCATGACTTCCTCCATGCCATAAATGATATCATGATATCATATGACATTCAAACGAGTAAGAGGAGGCGCCGGGCGCCACACAAGCGTTTCCCTTCTCCGAAGATTTTTAAGGAATTCTGAGGCTCTTAGTTGGCGTTCGCTGCTGCTCTTCGGCGGGGCACCGCCTTGAGGATTGCTCGCAGCGCATCGTTCACCGATTCGCCGGTCTTAAACACTTTCGCGACATCTGGAGCTAGAAGCACTACCACCGACTTCTCGCGCGCCCGACGTGCGAATCGGTTGGGTCGGGCCTTCGCGTAGTCAAAATCGTACTCCCTCCGCAAGTCCTTTGACGATCGTCCTTCTCGGGTCTTACTTGCAGATGTTTTCTTCATAACCTTTTCGCTCTTTTCGTGTAGCTTTCCGAGCGCTGACAATTCGGACTCGATCCGCGGACCGCTCAACAAAACTTACAAGCAGCACTCGCTCGAGAATCGAGTAACCCACGACAATTTCGCGCTCCTCACCGTTGGAGTGATCCTCGTTGGGAAAGATAGCTGCCCCCGGATCGTCGAAGACAGTGCACGCTTCATCGAAACTGACTCGATGCTTTCGGAGATTGCTCTTGGCTTTGCGAAGGTCCCATTCAAACACCAATGGCATAGCACGCCGTTCTTACGCTTCCACCTGAAAGAATTGCGCCATATTGCGGAATTTCTGATACCGCGTCTCTAGCAGGTCCTTAATCGGCACGTTCTTGATCGCATCCAGATGTTGTCGCAACGCCGCATCCAGCAACTCCGCTGCCTGCGCGTGATCGGAGTGCGCTCCCCCCGCCGGCTCAGGAATAATCCCGTCGATGCATCCCAACTCGTTCAAATCTTTCGCCGTAATCTTCATCGCCTCGGCCGCCAGATCTTTCTTCGTGGCATCGCGCCACATAATCGATGCGCAGCCCTCCGGCGAGATCACCGAATATACCGAGTTTTCCAGCATCAGCACGCGATCCGCCACCGCGATCGCCAGCGCGCCGCCGCTTCCGCCGACGCCAATCACCGTCGTCACAATCGGAACTTCCAGCCGCGCCATCTCCAGCAGATTGCGCGCAATCGCCTCACCCTGTCCGCGTTCTTCGGCATGCAGTCCTGGATAAGCTCCATCGGTATCCACAAACGTAAAAATCGGTCGCTTGAATTTCTCCGCGATCTTCATCACCCGCAGCGCCTTGCGATACCCTTCCGGATGCGGCATCCCAAAATTCCGGTACACCCGCTGCTTCGCGTCCCGCGCCTTCTGCTGCCCGACAACCACAACCTCCTGGCCGTGGAAACGTGCCATCCCGCAAACAATCGCGGGATCATCCCGAAATCCGCGGTCTCCGTGAATTTCACTCCAGTCGGTAAAGATGCGCTCCACGTAATCGAGCGTATAGGGCCGCTGCGGATGCCGCGCCAATTCCGTCCGCTCCCACGCATTCAGATGCGAAGAAATCTCCCGCCGCAAATCGTTGACCCGGTCGTGCAGTTGCCGGATCTGCTGCAGCGCATCCGTGTTCTGCCCCTCAACAGTTTGCAGCCGAGTGATCTGCTCTTCGATCTTCGCCAACTCCTGCTGCGCCTTCAATGCCGAATCCATTTTAATGACGTTTCCATTCTTTCGCGTATGATGCGCTTCCACGATCGAAAGCATAAAGTCCGTGCCGTCAACGGCCAACGGTGTGTCCCCATTCATCCCGACCGGCGCCGCCTCCTCCGCCCGCTTCCGTTTCACTCTTCGCATCGTCCCCATTCATCTTCGTATTCGCCCAAGCAGACGAACCGTCAGCCAATCACGCGCACACTGCCGCGCCCGCATAACTCTTCCACACGCCCTAGAAAATTGCGGTCCGGCATCACATTATAGCCTTCGGCTTCCATCACCACCATGAAATCGCCTTCGCGCTCCACGTCAAACAGCACTTTGGCCTCACCCTTGCGTTCGTTAAAAAGTGCGTGCAGCGCCTCCACCGTACTATCGGTCGCGCTGCCCAGAGGAATTCGAATCCGCAACGCCTTCGGCAACGGCACCCGCGCTTCATCCAGAGGAATAATCTCGTTTGCCGTAATTTTCGGATTCGCTCCCTCTTCAATCCGCACTCCCCCGCGAATCAATACAGGAACTTCCAACTTCACTTTCTCGGCCAATTTGCGATAAGCCTCGGGAAACACCAGCAACTCCACCTTTCCCGACATATCCTCCAGCGCCGCCTGCGCCCAAAGCTCGCCGCGCCTCGACTTCGCCACCCGCAAGCCCGAAATCAATCCCGCAATGCTGATGTTCTCGTCCTTCGCCGTCGATTTCTTCATCGCCGCGATATCTTCCGTCGACAATGCATGCAAATCGGCCAGCTTCTCTTTGTACTTGTCCATCGGATGCCCGGTAATGAAAAATCCGAGAATCTCTTTCTCCGCCGCCAGCCGCGTATGCTCGTCCCAATCAGGAGTATTCGGAAGCGCCGCGTTCGCCTCCTGCGCCGTCTCCTCCGCAAACACCCCAAACAAGCCGTGCTGGCCCGACTCCGCATCTCGCTGTGCTTTCTGTGCCTGTTCGATTGCCGTATCCAACGCCTGCATCAGCTGCGCCCGGCGTCCAAAACAATCCATCGCCCCGCTCTTGATCAGCGACTCCAGCACTCGTTTATTCAAAAGCCGCAAATCCACTTCTTCGCAGAATTCGTAGAACGACTTGAACGCCCGTCCCATCTTTTTCCGCGCCGCCACAATCGAGTCGATCGCGTTCCCGCCCACGTTCTTCACCGCCGCCAAACCAAACCGAATCGCCGGACCATGCGGTGTAAAATTCGCGTCGCTCACATTAATATCCGGAGGCTCAACCCCAATCCCCATCTCGCGGCACTCGTTGATGTACTTCACCACGCTATCGGTATCGCCCGTGATCGAAGTCAGCAGCGCCGCCATGAAGTCCACCGGATGATGCGTCTTCAAATACGCCGTGTGATACGCCAGCAGCGCGTACGCCGCCGAGTGCGACTTATTGAAGCCGTACCCTGCAAATTGCGCCATCAAATCAAAAATCTTTTCAATTTTCTTCGCAGGGAAACCATTCTTCGTCGCGCCTTGCACAAAGCGCTCGCGCTGCGCCGCCATCTCCTCGGCTTTTTTCTTCCCCATCGCGCGTCGCAACAGGTCGGCGTCGCCCAATGAGTAGCCGGCAATTTTATTCGCCGTCTGCATCACCTGTTCCTGATACACGAACACACCGAGCGTCTCCTGCAGAACTTCCTTCAGCTCGGGCAGGTCATATTCAATCTTCCGCCGTCCGTGCTTGCGCTCAATGAAGTCGTCGATCATCCCTCCCTGAATCGGTCCCGGACGATACAGCGCATTCAGAGCCGTCAAGTCTTCGATCGAATTCGGCTGATACCGCCGCAGCACATCGCGCATCCCCGACGATTCAAACTGGAACACTCCCGACGTCAATCCCCGATGAAACACCTTCTCGTACGTTTCCGGATCGTCCAGCGGAACATCTTCCAGGTTGAGAATGATTCCCTTCTGTTTCAGCAGCTTCAACGTGTCATCGAGAATGGTCAGCGTCGTCAGGCCGAGAAAGTCCATCTTCAGCAGCCCCATCTTTTCGATGGCGACCATATCAAACGCCGTCACAATTTCGTCGTTCTTCGTGCGATGGAGAGGCACCAGGTCCGTCAAAGGACGCGGCGATATCACCACTCCTGCCGCATGCACACCCGAGTTCCGCACCAGCCCTTCCAGCTTCAGAGCCGTGTCCATCAACTGCTTTACTTGTGGATCTTTCTGATAAGCCTCCTGCAAAGCCACCGACTCCGTCAGCGCATCAGCGAGTTTGATGTTGAGAGTAGTCGGAACCATCTTCGCGATGCGATCCACGTCGCTGTACGGCATGTCCATTGCGCGGCCCACATCTTTGATCGCCGCTTTCGCTGCCATCGTGCCAAACGTAATAATCTGCGCCACGTTGTCGCGCCCGTACTTGTGCGTCACGTACTCGATGACTTCGCCGCGCCGGTTCATGCAGAAATCAATATCGATATCCGGCATCGAAATGCGTTCTGGATTCAGGAAGCGCTCAAACAGAAGCTCGTGCTGCAGCGGATCGATATCCGTAATCCCCAGCGAATACGCCACCAGCGCGCCCGCCGCTGATCCACGCCCCGGTCCCACCGGAATCCCCTTCTCTCTCGCGTACCGGATAAAGTCCCAGACAATCAAAAAATATCCCGGGAACTTCATCTGCTGGATGATCGCAATCTCCCGCGCCAGTCTCTGCTCGTAATCCGCCAGCGAATGCTTCAGCCGTCCGCCCGCCGACAGGTTCCGCAGCGCTTCCATCCGGCGCGCAAATCCCTGCCGCGTGATGTGCTCGAAATAACTGTCCGTCGTAAATCCGTCGGGAACATCAAAGTGCGGGAACGGGCTCGGAATCTTCTCCAGTTTCAGATTGCAGCGCTCCGCAATATCGAGCGTGCGCGAGATGACTTTGGGTGCATCGCCAAACACCCGCAGCATCTCGTCGCCATTCTTGACGAAGAACTGGGTTCCCTCGAACTTCATCCGGTTCGTTTCTTGAATCGACTTCCCGGTCTGAATGCACAGCATCACATCCTGCGCGTGCGCATCGTCCTCGCACAGATAGTGGCTGTCGTTCGTCGCGACCATCGGCAGCCCGATATCTTTTTCCAACTGGAATAACCCCGAACGAATGCGGTGTTCCTGCTCCAGCCCCTGATCTTGAATCTCGAGAAAGAAATTATCTTTGCCGAAAAGATCGCGGTAGAAGCCCGCCGCCGTCCGCGCCGCCTCGTAGTTCCCTTCCGTCAACCGCTCGGCGACTTCGCCCTTCAGGCAGCCCGAAAGCCCGATCAATCCCTTGGAATGCTCCGCCAGAAATTTCTTGCTTACTCGCGGCTTGTAATAAAACCCGCGCAGCGAAGCCTCCGAAGTGATCTTGATCAGATTGCGGTAGCCTTCTTCATTTTCGGCCAGCACCAGCAAGTGGTTATACGTATCGCCGTCGGGAGGCGTGCGCGCAATGACGTGATCATCCTTCTTACATACATACAACTCGCAGCCCACGATCGGCTTTACGCCAACCTTGTTGGCCGCATTCACAAAATGGACTGCGCCAAAAATATTGCCGTGATCGGTCATCGCGACCGCCGGCATGCCCAGCTCGTGGACCCGCTCCACCAGTTTCTCGACGTCGCAAGCGCCATCGAGCATGGAGTAATCGCTATGAAGATGCAGATGTACGAATTGATTCTGGCTCATGGACAATTGAATAAACGGGATCGCTTCATTCTAACGGCTGGAGAAATTCGCGCAACGCCTGAAAGTGGTGCAATCGCGCACAGGACGCGAACCGCCGAACGTGGCGTCGGCTGGCAACGCAAGCGCCCGAGATCTTGGGAAATATTATTTCGGTATCTCGAAATCCACGCCGCGATCGTCGTTCATTTTGACCGTGGCCGGAAGGTCAAGCTTCGCCAGCGGAATTTTCTTGGCGGCCTGATCGTTCAACACCCAAAGCGTCCCACCGGAAATCGCGTAATTCCGTACCTCTTCCACATGCCGATCTTGAAACACCAGCGCCGTCTCGGGCTCTTGACTCTTCGGACGATTGCGGGCTTCCACATCCGCCTGCAACCGGTCAATCTTCCCGTTCAAAGTCTGCACGTCACGCTGCAAGCCGCTATCTTCGCGATACGGCACTTGCGGCTGAGTGTTCGCGTAAACATCCTGCGTCTGGTTCCCATCCTGATAATCCGCCGAGTCATCCAGTCCGTCGTACCCGTAATCCCACAAATAAGGATAGTAGTAACCGTACGGATAATACCCACGCCCGTAAAGCCCTCGATCCCGACGATACGGAACTCTTCCCCGTACGCGCAAATTGGAACCTCGCGTAACTCCACCACCACGATATGCGCCCGAGGAATGGAATGACCCAGAAAGAGAAGAACCAGAAGAGTGGAAGGAACCACCGGAAGAGTGAAACGATCCTGAAGAGTGGCCGCCAACGGCTCCGCCCGAATGCCCGCCGCCATGCTGCGCCCAAACCGGCAATGCCAGCAAAACCAAGCCAAACGCCGCTCTAGTCACCCAGCGCCGCATGTCCCATTATAGCGCAATTCCATCTAGGACTAGAGCCCAAACTCGCTCATGGGTGGCCCGTCCTATTGTCTGCGTTCTTTGCAGACAAAGGGCGGGGACTCTCGACTACGTCTTGCCGGGTGCCCCACGTTTCGCACTTGAAACGTGGGATTCCACGAACTGGTCCCCTTGGGCTTTATGCGGAATCGGCTTTCGCCTACTTTTTCTTGGCTTTTGCCCCGCTCTTACCAGCCGTCTTAGTCGCCTTGGCAGGTTTCGGCTTCGAACTCTGCGGTTTCGCGGGTTTTTCTTTGGCAACCACCGTCTTCGTCGTAGCCTTCTCTTCTTTCTTAGCAGCTGCCGGCTTAGCAACTGCAGGAGCCCCCGCCGCTTTCGTAGGAGCAGGCAGGGCGCTCTTCGCCGCTTTCCCTGTTGCCGCCGGAACCGGAGCCGCCGCCACCGCAACCTCGGCAGCCTTACCTTTCTTGCCCTTTCCTTTTACCGGAGCCTTTGCCGCTGCCTCGGCAGCAGCCGCTGCGGCCGCCGCAGCCGCCGCTTTCGCAGCTCGTCCACGCTTCGCCGGAGGCGGCGGAGGTGGCGGTGGTGGCGGTGGCGCCAATGGTTTCAGATATTTCAGCGTCTCCGTCCGCGAGCGCAGCTTGCCATCCAACAACAGCAAGAACACGTCATTCGCAATCTTCGGATACTCCGGCATCTGCGGCGTGATATGCAGTTCCGTCATCTCCGGCAACGGAATCTTCTGTTGCACCTGCCGCCATTTCGTAAAGAAATTCTTGATCTTCTCCGCCACTGCCTGCTGCCGCGCCCGAATGGCCAAAAACAAAATCATTTCCGGACGCGCCGACGACAGCAACTGCCAGGTTCGCGACGGTGTTGCCGCTTCCTTCCCCGTCAACCGCTTCGCCAGGCCGTGTGCGTTGTCTTCCAGATCCTTCCACGCCGCCACCAGATCTTTGCGCGGAATCGCCTTCCGCAAATCGGCAATGTCTTTGTCGCCCAGCCGCTCCGTCAGGAAATACAGCACCGCCGGAGCCACATCCGGCGTGTAGCCGAGATCATTCATCTGCTGCCGCGTCTTCATCAACGCGCCCAAGCCGGCAGTATCAACCTTGGCCGTGCTCCAGTGCGGATTCAGCACCTTCAGCCAGCCCTCTTTTTCATACGCCTTCAGCACGCCCAGCGCATCGTCTTCATACGCGATCTGCTCGATCTCGTACCCGATCCGGTCGTGGCGGATGTACTCGATATAATTATTTTCTTTTCCCGACTCGAAGCGAGCCTGTGTTCGCTCTTCGAGCGGCCAATGAAACCGCGTCGTGAACCGCGTCGCCCGGATCATGCGCGACGGTTCTTCCAGAAACGCGTAATTGTGCAGCACGCGTATGACTTTTGCTTCGATATCGGCAGCGCCGTTAAATGGATCCATCAACAGCCCGCGCGACCCTTCGTTCATAGACAGGGCCATCGCGTTCACCGTAAAATCCCGCCGCCGCAGATCCTCAATAATCGTCGCTGGCGCCATCACCGGAGCCTTCCCCGGCTTGTCATACCGCTCCGACCGCGCCATCGCAATTTCGGCGCGCACTCCGCCCGGCAGCGTCAGCAACAGCGTCTTGGTCTCTGAATCGGAATCGCCGATCACCGCTCCGGCGCGTTCCAGATCCTTCTGTAGTTTGAGCGCGTTCCCCTGAACCGTAAAATCAAGATCGCGGATGGGAAAACCGGTGATAATGTCGCGGATGGCTCCGCCCGTTAGATATAGATTCATCCCCGCCGCCTTGGCGGCGTCTAGGACAACAGTGACTGCCTTTTGTTGGTCCGGGCTGAGCCGGGTCTCCAGCGTGTATATGTAATCGGCCATGCCTTCCTAGTCGCCGTACGGTGGCCCTTCTGGGCGCGGCCGGGGCGTTTTTCACAAGTTTTCCACAGGGAAACTGCCCGCTTCACGGCGAGCCGCCGGACAACGGAATCTAACTCTCTCTAGACATTAGACTTATATCCCATATTCCCGATTCCGGCAAGCTACAGAAAATAACACAAGGTTTACCGTTTGGCTACTGCCTAGCCCCCGCTTGTTCGAATTCGCCCAGAAAGTGCGAGAATCCAATTGCACTGGTGAGACTTGCGCCGGTGTGAATTGGTCTGGCGCAGGCATTCTTTTCCGCGAAATCGTAACCCTGCCCCAACAGAATGTGGATTGCGCAGTATCTAGCTGTGGAACGGTAACGTTCCTAGAAAACAAATGTCGTCGACTCACAAAAAAGTTATCGTGCGGAAACACGACCGCGACTCCGTCAGCGGCCACGTCTCCCCCTCGAACTTCGTCGTTGATGGCAAACTCGAACTCCTCAACACCTCGGGAAACGTAGTCGCCATCGATCTCCGCGACATCAAGGCCGTCTATTTCGTTCGCGAGTTCTCCGACACCGATCTCATGCTCCGCAAGACCTTCACCACCCGTCCTCGCACCGAAGGTCTGTGGGTTCGCCTGAAATTCAAAGATAACGACATCATCGAGGGCATTCTACCCAACGACCTCATCCAAAATCCCGCCGAAGGATTCCTCGTGAACCCTCCCGACCTCCGTTCCAACACGCAACGCGTCTTCGTCCCTCGCGAAGCGTTGACCTCCGTCACCGTTCTAGCCGTAATTGGATCCGCCAACCGTCGCCGAAAAGGCGGCCAACCCGACCAGCGCCAAGTCACCCTCTTCGAACAGTAGCTTTCCGTAGGGACGAACTCATTCATCCGTCCAACCGAGCGAACCTGACTTGTCATCAGCTTTACGCGTTCCGCCACATGAGCTGGAAGCAATTCAGGAAGATCTCCAAAGGTTTTCTCGGCGCCCCTCTGCGCCTCGGCGGTGAAGGTGTTTGATCCTGTCTTCCGCTACAATTTCCCCGAGACCCACATGAAACTATCCGACATCGCCTCCGCCCTCGGCGCCCATCTCGACAACGCCTCTCCCACCACCGAAATCACCGGAGTCGCCGGCATCGAACACGCCGCCGCCGGCCAACTCACCTTCGTCTCCAATCCCAAATACAACGCCGCCGCCAGAACGACGAAAGCCTCCGCCGTCATCGTCTCCGAGACCTTCCCCGCCATCGCCACCGGCATGCTGCGCAGCAAAAATCCTTATCTGGCCTGGGCAAAAGCCATCGAGCTTTTCTACCGCCCTCCCCAATACGCACCAGGAATCCATCCCACCGCCGTCATCCATCCCAGCGCTCAAGTCGGAACAAATGCCCACATCGCCCCCTACGTTGTCATCGACCAGGACGTCGTCATCGGAGACCACGCCACCATCCTCCCTCACGTCGTCATCTATCGCGGAGCCACCATCGGCCACAACTTCTTCGCTCACGCCCACGCCATCGTCCGCGAGTTCTGTCATCTCGGCGACAACGTCCTCCTCCAGAACGGAGCCGTTATCGGCTCCGATGGATTCGGCTTCGCCAAGACCGAAGAAGGCAACGGACCCAACTCCCACTGGCACAAAATCGTCCAATCCGGAAACGTCGTCGTCGAGAGTGACGCCGAGATTCAGGCCAATGCCTGCATCGACCGCGCCAGCATCGGAGAAACGCGCATCGGACGCGGCGCCAAAATCGACAACATGGTCCACATCGGCCACAGCTGCACCATCGGACACGACGCGCTCCTCTGTGCCCAAGTCGGCCTCGCCGGAACCACCGACATCGGCAACCACGCCATCCTCGCCGGACAAGTCGGCGTCAGCGGCCACGTCAAAATAGGAGACGGCGCCATCGCCATTGCCCAAAGCGGCATCCCGCACGACGTCGCCCCCGGAGCCATGGTCAGCGGCGCGCCCGCCATCGATCATCGCCTATGGTTGAAATGTTGCGCGGCCTACGCCAAGCTCCCCGAAATCGCCAAAGCCGTAAGAAAGCTCTCCGAGCGCGAGTAGGATCTCGCACCCCGCGCGTTGGAGATTTCTCATCCTGGACGAAGGACCTGTTTTAACTCTGTCACCGCGAACGAAGTGAGGGTCTCCCCCCACTCTGTCATCCCGACCGGAACAGATCATCGCGAAGCGACGATCTGTGGAGTGGAGGGACCTTGCGTTTTATCACTCGATGTTTGTCATCCCGACCGAAGCGAAGAACCTGCTGTTTGCGCGAACGTTAGCGGCTGATGAGATAACCGTGTCGGCTCCCTTCGGGCGAGTAGACTTGGAAGCGCTCAAGCGACCAAGGCTCGGAGGAAAGGAGCCGAGCGATGATGATTATAGGTTGCGATTTACACACGCGC
>JBEKPH010000003.1:0-140404 GCA_049520915.1 Terriglobales bacterium | reverse complement strand
ACATACCATCTTGTTACTGCCTGAGGAGTTAACACCTGGCAATCACAACTCTCTCTGCGAAAGTCCAGTGGATGCAAACGAAGTATGAATGCTCGACGCGTGGATGCGGGCGACTCGCCCACATACCCTCTCTGATACTCTTTCCCTTTCGCATGACACTCGACCAAGCCCGCTTCGCTGCCATGTTGGCTCTCTGCCTGATCATGGCCGCTTGCGCCCAAACTGGACCTCCCTTACCACCATCCCTCGAACTTCCCAAACCTCCCGGCGATCTGCGCGCCACCCGCAAAGGCAGCCGCGTCACCCTCAGTTGGACCGAACCCATCCTCACGACCGACCGCCAGAGCGTGCGCTTCCTCGGCCCAACTCTAGTCTGCCGCGACCTCGCCCCCGAAATGACCGCTTGCGGACTTCCCGCCGCCAAGCTGTCCGCTCCCTCGAGCAATCCGCAACTACCCAGTTCGAAGAAGGCTTCCCAAAAGAAATCAGCCGCGCAGCGCCAACCGCCCGAAATCTACACCGACACTCTCCCCGCAGCGATGCAGCGGCCCGATCCCGCCGCGGACGTCACCTACGCCGTCGAGGTCCTGAACCGCAACGCGCGCGGTGCGGGATTGTCGAATCGCGTCCACGTTCCCGCCATCATCACCTTGCCTCCGCCCAACGACCTTGCACCCAAACTCACCGCCGATGGTGTAGTCCTGACCTGGACGAGCGCTGCCGAACCGCCGAATGCCGCGAACGCAGTGCAATATCGCTACCGCATTTATCGCCGCGATCAGTCTTCCGGAAAAGACGCAATCGCCGGCGAGATTCCAGTGCCCTCGAACGAACCGCAAACCACGCAGTTCACCGACTCGACCTTCGAATGGGAGAAGACCTATCTCTACCGCGTCACCGCCGTCAGCCTGCTGAGACGGCCCGAGAGCGAAGTGCAAGTAGAAGGAGACGACAGCTCGTCCGTGCAAGTCATCGCGCACGACATCTTCCCACCCGCCGTTCCCACCGGCCTGCAAGCTGCCTACTCCGGCGAAGGCCAGAAACCATTCATCGATCTCGTCTGGGCGCCCGTGACCACCGCAGACCTCGCTGGCTACAACATCTATCGCAGCAAAAGTAACGATGCCTACGAGAAAGTCAACGAAGCCCTGCTGAAATCGCCATCCTATCGTGACAGCGCCGTCGTCTCCGGCAAAACCTATACCTATATTGTCTCGGCAGTTGACGTCCGAGGCAACGAAAGCCAACGCAGCGATCCCGCGAGCGAGCCTGTTCCCTGATCTCGCCCGATAAATCGTTGTAGCAACTTTCCATCCCTCGCACTTTCGAAACTGTGTTTAGATATTCTTCAGATGAAATACTGTCGATTCAATCTCAACGGCTCGCCGCAATACGGTCTCGTCGAATCCGTCGCGGGCCACGATGAAATCACCCGCTTGCTCCTGCAGCCTCCGCAGAATAGTGATGGAGACGTAGAAGGTCTGCCCAGCCGCCACATGGACCGCATCCACATCGCCGAAGCCTCACTGCTGCCTCCCGTCGAACCTTCAAAAATCGTCTGCGTCGGCCGCAACTACCGCGAACACGCCGCCGAACTCGGACACGACGTCCCGCAAGAGCCTCTGATCTTCTTCAAGCCGCCCTCTTCCCTGTTGTCGCCCGGCGAAACTATCCGTCGTCCCAAAGTTTCGGAGCGCACTGATTACGAAGGCGAACTCGGTGTCGTGATCGCCAGACGCTGCCACAAACTCACGGAAGGCGACGATGTTCGCCCCTACATTCTTGGTTACACCTGCGTGGATGATTTCACCGCTCGTGATCTGCAGAACAAAGATGGCCAGTGGACGCGTGCCAAAGGTTTCGACACCTTCTGTCCCGTCGGCCCCGTAGTCGCCGACGAACTCGATCCGTGGGCCGGAATTCAAGTCGAAACGCGAGTGAATGACGAAGTGCGCCAGTCCGGAAACACGCGCGATTTTATCTTCGCCCTCGATATCATCATCCGCTACATCTCGCAGGTCATGACCCTGCAACCCGGCGATCTAATCGCCACCGGCACTCCAAAAGGCGTTGGCCCGGTTCTCGCCGGAGATGTGGTCGAAGTTTCCATCCCTGGCATCGGCCAGTTGCGCAATCCAATAGCCGACGAGTAGTGATTCTGACGTTTTATACTCCGTTAGCATTGCTAAGCAATTAGGAGACGGAATCTCATGGAAACCGCGCCAGGCGCGCTCGAACTCTTGCAGTCGGGTGATCTCGACGGACTTCGCCGGCTTCTCGATCAAGACTCTGCCGCCTCCGAATCCCGCGACGCCACCGGAGTGAGCCTGCTGATGCACGCCCTCTACCGCGGGCAGCGCGATCTGGCCGAACTGATCGCGAGAAAGAAGAAGGCTCTGGACCAGTTCGAAGCGGCCTCCCTTGGCCGTCTGGATAGCCTCAAGAAAAGCATCGGCGAGGAAATCCGACGCGAATCGACCGCCGTCAATGCCCGCTCGAAAGACGGCTTCACGGCTCTCCACTTCGCCAGCTATTTCGGCCAGCCCGCAGCCGCGCGCGTGCTGATCGAAAATGGAGCCGCTGTCGACGCCGTGGCCGCAAATCCTACGCAGGTCATGCCACTCCATTCCGCTGCCTCCGCTCGCAATCTGGAAGCCGTGCGTCTTCTGCTCGAACACGGCGCCCCTGTCAATGCCCGCCAGCAATCGGGATGGGTTCCCATCCACGCTGCTGCCCAGAATGGCGACCGGCCCATGGTCGAACTCTTACTGAAGCATGGAGCCGATCCCGCGCTCACCAACGCCGATGGAAAGACTCCCGCCGCAGTGGCGCGAGAGAAAGGCCACCACGAAATTGCCGCCCTGCTGGAGGCCTAGCAACACCGGAGCGGTTGATTTGCGTCTTTCTTCGTCTTAGTTCGGCGGGGAATGCTACGGTCCAACTTAATGATTACATTAGACTTGATCGATCACCGTTACCCACGACACCCTGCCCGAACCTTGCTATCAAAACTACGCATCAAACCGTCTATAATGGTATGAAAGTTCCCTCAGGATGCCTTATCCAGAACCCGGTCCAAAAGAATCAGCACTAACGAGAAAAAACAATCTATGTCGACGAAGTTGAAGGTCACCGTGATTGGCTGTTCGCTGGCCATTTTGCTGTTCACGATCGTGGGCGGTTTCGTGAATGTACACGCGTCTCCGAACGATGGCGCCTATCGCCAGCTGTCTGTGTACAGCGAAGTCCTCTCACGCATTCGCTTGGAATACGTGGAAGAACCGAATATTCCCGGAGTCACCGATGGCGCGCTGCACGGTCTGCTGGAATCTCTCGACGCCAATTCCAGCTACCTCTCGCCGGAAGAATACAAGCGATATAAGACGACGAAGAGTGGCGGCAAGGCGAATATCGGCGCCGACGTCTCGAAGCGCTTTGGATACGCGGCCGTGGTAGCGGTAATTCCGGGTGGACCTGCGGACAAGGCTGGCATCGAGAATACGGACATCATCGAATCGATTGAAAACAAGAGCACGCATGACATGTCGCTGGCTGAAATCCGTAGTCTTTTGTCGGGAGATGTCGGATCGACAATTACCGTAGCGGTGGTCCGTCCGCGCCGCGCCGAACCGCAGAAGATCGTCATCACGCGAGACCTAGTCACCATTCCACCCGCCACCGACAAGGTGCTCGCCGACAATGTGGGTTACATCAAAGTCGACTCATTCCCCCAAGGTGAGTCGCAGGAAATTGCCAGCAAGATTCGCGACGTGCAAAAAGACGGCGCGAAGAAAATCGTTCTCGACTTGCGCAACTGTGCCGGAGGCGAGGAATCCGAAGGCATCGCCGCCGCCAACCTGTTCCTGGACCATGGCACGATTACCTACTTGCAGGGCCAGAAGTATCCGCGTCAGGCTTTCAACGCCGACGCTTCCAAAGAAATCACCAAGCTGCCAGTAGCCGTTCTGGTGAACCGGAGCACGGCCGGTCCCGCTGAAATTGTCGCGGCTGCGATTCTGGAGAATGCTCGCGGTGACGTGGTCGGAGACAAAACTTTCGGCGACGGATCGGTGCAGAAACTGATCGAGATGCCCGACAATGCCGCGCTGATACTTTCGGTTGCCAAGTACTACTCGCCGAGCGGCAAGGCGATTCAGGACGCCTCCGTTACGCCCAACGTGATGGTTGCTGATTCGACGGTCGAAGACGATGCCGGACTGCCCGATGAAGATGAGCCTGCTGTCACGCCCGGCGTCAAACCTGTCGAAAAGAAAGACGAGAAGCCAAAGAATCTACCCGACGATCAACTGAACAAAGCATTGGAGACGTTGAAGAATAGAGAATCGAAGGGCTAAGAATTTTATACTTTAATTTCGAATCGCTCGCCTCGGCGAGCGATTTTTTTGTGCGTTAGATTATTGGCACACTCGTAACTCTGGTCACATTCCGATTCCGCTCGTCTCCTTCTGCGATACCATCGAAGCAGTAGCACTCGAACTTTGTAATGCACGCTCCGATGGGATCCTTCTACCAAAATCTCCCGACGATCAAAATTGGCGATCGGAAGCTGTTCGGGCGTCTCCTGTTCGGATTGCTCGTTCTGTTCTCCGCCGCCGTGGGCGCCGCCGGAGGGCTGCTTCTCGTCTACTCCACCGACTTGCCCCAAGTCGAGGAACTCGAACACTACCGTCCCAGTTCGGTCACCGAACTCTATGACGTCCAGGGACGCGTCATCGGTACTTTCGCTCTGCAGCGCCGTGTTATCGCGACTTATGATGACTATCCCGAGGTGCTTCGCAATGCCCTGGTCTCGATTGAAGACAAGGAT
This sequence comes from Terriglobales bacterium, assembly GCA_049520915.1. Taxonomy (GTDB): domain Bacteria; phylum Acidobacteriota; class Terriglobia; order Terriglobales; family Acidobacteriaceae; genus Acidiflorens. The sequence continues at coordinate 135,576 of JBEKPH010000003.1, read as the reverse complement.
TTCTACCGGCACTCCGGTATCAATCTGTGGCGCATCATCGGCGCCGCGTACCGCGACATCGAATCCGGGGGCAAAGTGCAGGGAGCATCCACGCTCACCATGCAGCTTGCCAAGAATTTGTTTCTCTCGCCCGATCGCTCTTTTTATCGCAAGGTGCAGGAAGCTCTCCTCGCCATCCAGATCGAGCGCCGCTTTACGAAGCCACAGATCTTCACGCTCTACGCGAATCAGATATTCCTTGGCCACGGCGCGTATGGCTATGAATCTGCCTCGGAATACTATTTCAGCAAACCTGCCAAAAAGCTGAAGCTCGAAGAAGCCGCGCTGCTCGCCGGACTTCCAAAGGCACCGCAATATTATTCGCCCATCACGCATCCCGATCGTGCCCTCAAAAGACGCAATCTCGTGCTCAACGCCATGTTGGAAGATGGCAAAGTCACAGCGGCACAGGCCGCGGATGCGAAGAGCAAACCGATTGTGCTCGACCTACAAAAAGATCCCAATTCCCTGGCGCCGCATTACGTGGAAGAAATTCGGCGTTATCTGGAAGCGAAGTACGGGAGCGATCAGGTTCATGAAAGCGGACTGCGGGTCTACACTTCGCTCGATATGGATCTCCAGAAATCCGCGCGCCAGGCGCTGCTTGACGGTCTCGCCGCCTATGAACGGCGGCATGGATGGCACGGGAAACTCGTCAACGTAATTTCCCAGGGCCAGAGCCTCGACAAATATGTCGATCCTGACTGGGACGAAGAGCCGGAACTCAACGGATACACGCACGCCCTCGTAACCGCGGTCTCGCCCACTTCTGCGGAAATTCGCTTCGGACGCTACACCGCACTGTTATCGCCCGCGGATGTAAGTTGGGCGAAGCTCAAAGCCAAGCCGCCCGAAATCCTGCACGCCGGCGACATTATTTATGTCAAGGTGCTCGCGCTCGAGGCGGATGGAAAGGCACGCGTCAGCCTCGAGCAAGATTCAGGGGCCGAAGGAGCGCTCGTTGCCATCGACAACGCCACCGGAGAAATCAAGGCGATGGTCGGCGGCCGCGATTTCAATCTCTCTAAGTTCAATCGCGCCACCCAGGCTTTGCGCCAGGTGGGATCGTCCTTCAAGCCCTACGTCTACACCGCCGTAATTGATCAAGGCGGCAGCCCCGACGACACCATTCTCGACGCGCCCGTTACCTTTCAAACCGCCTCCGGCCCGTACTCGCCTCATAACTACGACAACAAGTTTGAAGGCACCGTGACGTTGCGCCGCGCGCTGGCGCAATCCAGAAATATTCCAGCTCTCAAACTTGCCGACCGCATCGGAATTAAAACGGTGATCGACTACGCTCACCGCTTCGGCGTAACCACCAACATTCCCGCCTACCTGCCTGTAGCTTTGGGTTCGGCTGAAATTACGCCGCTGGAGCAGACCTCGGCCTTCAGCGTTTTTCCTAACGACGGCGTACGCGTCGCCCCGCGCTACATCACACGGGTCACCGATTACGATGGCCGCATTCTGGAAGAGGATTTCTCCGACATCAAAGATGTCGTGAGCTCCCGAACCGCGCGCATTATGACCTCGATGCTACGGGACGTGGTGCTTCACGGGACCGCGGCCGCAGCCGCCAAAATGCCCTATCCGCTCGCGGGGAAAACCGGGACGACGAACGATTTCACCGATGCATGGTTCGTCGGTTTTTCCCCCTCCCTGACCTGCGGCGTTTGGATCGGCTTCGACGAAAAAAAATCTCTCGGCGACAAAGAGACGGGAGGCCATGCTGCCCTCCCGATCTGGATGCAGTTTATGAGCGTCGCCCTGGCCGGCAAGGATCCCGGAGAATTCCAGCCTCCGCCATCCGAAGGTACGGCAGTCGCGCACAAGGTCGACACTCCCGACGTCGCGCCCGGCGATGGAGAACTGCATTAAAGTTAGCTACTGGATGGCGGATCGCGCCTTTCAGCTGTTAGCTCCGACTAGAATCTTTCGCAGCAGTCGACCAAGTCGCACCATTCGATAGAGTGGAAAAAGCACTTGGGGAAGTTGCACAGCCGCTACATCTCCCGGGCCCGGCGTCCAGACCAGACGCCAAAGGTAGCGCAACTGGTCGGAGCGCCGCTCGCGGAGCTTCAGAATCAGGCGGAAGTATTCGGTGGATTCAAAATTGTAGGTGTCACCTCGCCGGAGACGTTCGGCAAATTCTGCGCCAATTGCGGAGACCCGGGCATCGCCGCCAACTATTTCCTCCGCAGCTGCGGGGAGTTTCGAGCGCAGAATATTTTTTGTCAGCCAGAAACTAACACCAAGCATGCGAACGACCCCGAGCGCCTCTGCCTGCGCGGTAACCAGCGCCCAGTTTACAGATTCCAGCGACGCCGCTTCGGCGATGTCGGAAAGCCAGATCAGTCGCGTCCAAAGATGTTTGGCGGCGTGCAAGCAGAGTACGATCACGCAATCCTCTGGAGATAAACACGCGACTTCGCACCCAGCAATGCTGATGCGTCCCGCGCGCGCCGCCAGCTCCTCGACCCGTACATCGACTCCGTAGAAATACGGCAGCAAGGCCCACTGCAGTTCAACCAGATTCTTGCCAGCGAGACCATCGAAAGAACGCTCGTATCCGGCCCAGATCCACAAACGCTCGATTGCCGCGCTCTGATCAGAAGTTGGACGATATCCCAGTTCAGTGAGCGCCTGCTTCGCGCGCGCGAAATCGTCAGGGATAATCAGGAGGTCGAGATCCGAATAACTACGCAGCCCCGGATCTCGGTAAACCGCTTCCGCCAATACTGGCCCTTTATAAGGGACAGCCCTAAGATTCTTGCCCTCGAAATGCCGCGAGATCCGAGACAATTCCGCGCTGAACCACAGACTGCGTCGCAGATTCGCTTCATAGGCCGATCGTAACGAACGCTGGATTTCCACGGGTAGCCCGCGACCATGCTCCATCAGATTCCGGGCGGCGAGCGGAAGCACTCCGTGGTATTCGGCTAAGCGTTGAAATTCAACCCAATCGACTCGCGAAAGATTCCATTGACCGATCATCTCGATCTGCTCGGCAGAAATCTTCGCGCCAACCACCGCGCGCAGAAGCTCGAATTCGCCTTCGTGCGGCAGCCCAACACCCATGGCGGAACGCGGAGGATAGATTTCGGTCATGGAAACAGATTTGGATAAAGAACCAGGGCAAAAGGCCAGAACGAATCGGAACGCGAATCGCCTCTATAATACAGAGTCTTCGGCGCGCATCCGAGGTTTGTTTGCGCTTCGTTCTCCACTTCATGAGCCGGCTCGCCTTCGAATCCGTTCGCAAAGTTTTCCGTCATCGTCCAGCCCTGTTCAATTGGTTCGGACAGGAACGGAGCGGTGAAACCATCGCGCTAAAAGATGTCTCGTTTTCAGCTGAGCGCGCGGAGATCCTGGTGCTGCTCGGTCCGAACGGCAGCGGGAAAACCACCGCCCTCAAACTGATCTCGACGATCCTGCTGCCCGATGCCGGATTCGTGCGGGTGGGCGGCTTCGACGCACGACGCAATGCTGCGGATGTCCGTCGCCAGGTTGGGATCGCCGTTGCCACCGAGCGTTCATTTTTCCCGCGTCTTTCCGCGCGCGAGAACCTCGACTTCTTCGCCGCCCTTGACGAAGTTCCGCGTAGCGAGCGCCAGCAACGAATCACTCAGGTGCTTAACGAAACGGGCCTCGAGGAAGGATCGGACACACTGGTCGTGAAATTCTCCAGCGGTATGTATCAGCGGCTCGGCATCGCGCGAGCACTGGTCAAGCGTCCGAGAGTGCTGTTGCTGGACGAACCAACGCGCAGTTTGGATGCCGGCACCACAGCACACTTTTGGATGACGATTCGCACACTGGCCCGGCAGGATACAACGGTGTTGCTCGCCACCCACAATTTCGCGGAGGCCGCTGCCGTCGCCGATCGTGTCCTGCTGCTGCATGACGGCGAATTGCTAGCGGATCGCCCGATTCATAAGGGAGAAAATGCAGACGCCCTTCGCGCCTTTTATTTCCACACAACCGGCGAGATCGATGAAAAGGATCTGTAACTGGTAGTCGATAATTGCTAATTAACAACGTTTTCAGGCGCGCGGTTACTTGCAGGCTGCTAGAAATTACAAATCAGAAATCACAAATTACAAATTTCCGTTCTCTTATGTCTTTGACTCTCGACAAACTGTATGCGATTTTCCGGCGCGATCTGCTCACGTCCATTCGTCACCGCAGCGGGTTCGTCGTAACCATGGTCGGAGTATTGACGGAACTCGCAGCTTTTTATTTTCTATCTCGCGCCATTGGTCCGGGATTTCGACCCGAGGGCGTCGCCTATTTTCCCTTTCTCCTGGTCGGCACCGGGGTCTATACCTTTTTCGTGATGAGCGCGCAGTCTTTCGTGAACGCGATTCAAGAGGCACAACAAACGGGCACATTGGAAGTACTGATGACGACAGCGACAGCTCCCGCCGAGCTGCTTATACTCAGCTCCGCTTCCGCCTTTGCCGGAAATCTGGTCAATCTGCTGGTTTATCTTTTCGCAGGAGTTGCCGTTTTCCGAGCCGGCGTTCACGCAAATCTTTATTCGTGCGCGGCGGTGATGCTCTGCTCACTGGCGATCGCTCTGGCGTTGGGAATCGTGGCGGCGACGCTGCAGGTTGCGTTTCAGCGCGGAGCGGCCCTTCTGTGGTTGCTCAGTTCCGGTGTCTGGTTTCTAAGCGGAACAATGTTCCCTGTGGAGAGCTTACCTCGTCCACTCGAACTGCTCGCGCGTGCGATTCCATTGACCTATGCAATTGACGGAATGCGACGCGCGCTTTTGGATGGGCAACCCTTAGCCGCCATCGCACCAACCTTACTAATTTTAGCGATATTTGGCGCGATTCTGCTCCCACTCGCACTGGCCTGCCTGTCGCTCAGTTTGCGGCGTGCTCGCCAAAATGGAACCCTCTCATTCTATTAAGGATGCTGATCCTCCTTTTTCGAATTGCGCCCATGTGACACTGGCACTCGGCAAATCCGTGTAGTACACTTTCCTTACTCTTATCAAAACTGGGGGAGAAGTCAGCGCAGTTTATGAAACTGACTCGACCAACTATGGACGACCAGCGAACGTCTCGCGAGAATCGCCAGAATTTGCGTCCCGCGGGAAACGCAAAGAAGCTCTACCAGAAGCCGTCATTCCGCCACGAGCGGGTCTTCGAGACGCTCGCTCTCTCTTGCGGCAAAATCGGGGCTACTATTCCTAGTTGTCAGTTCTCGCGCAAAACTTCCTGATGCCTGAAACGACCACCAGTTCGCCCAGCGCGAGTTGGAATGCGGAACGCTCATCTTTGGTGACGGATACTCTGCGTGGAATCGGTCGTGAGGGATTCGATCGACCCCGGAACATCCGGATGCGTGTCTACGGTGAAAGTATGCTCCCTGCCCTTTACCCCGGCGACATCGTTGAAATTGCGCCCTGCGCGCCCCAAGAGGTCATAAAGGGCGAGATCGTGCTCGCTACGCGAGAGGGACGATTCTTCTTGCACCGTCTCCTGGCGCCTTGCCAACCGGATGGCTTCCTACTTCGCGGCGATTCGATGCCAGGAGTCGACCCGTTGTTCCCTCTGGAAGCACTGCTTGGCCGCCTTGTGCGTCGCACCGAATCGAGTCGGGGCATTTCGTCTTCAGCATTCGCTCTGCGCCCAGGTTGGTCCGCAAGATTCTCGCGCGCTCTAGGAGTTCTGTTTTGCCATGTCAGCCTGGCGAGGCGCATTGCTTTGAGAATTCATTGCCCGCCAGCTTCGACATCTGATTTTTGCTGTTCCAAGAATGGGGCCGAACCGGAAGCTTTGTGATGACGGGAACTCAAAAGGTCGCGTGTGTTGAAATTGGAGGAATTTCGATCGCTTTGTCCACCGGCGACGAGGGCTTCCTCCGTCTCTTGCACCAGCGCTATGACGGGTTCCTTAGTTCTTCACAACCTGAATTCGAGCTCGAATTTGACCTCACTGCCAAGCAGACTGTTTCCGACGATGACGTCCGCGTAAATCGCGACGGCCACGAATGGCTTTTGCAGCGGGGCGACTTTCAGGCGCGTTGGGATCCGCGCACCGGGCGCGGTAAAGTCCACCAGAACTCCAATCCCTACTCTCTCGATTCCGTGCTCCGTATTCTGCATAGCCTGATACTGGCGCAGCGTGGGGGATTTTTGCTGCACGCCGCCAGCGCCATTTGCGAGGGCCAGTCCTTTCTCTTCTCCGGTGTCTCCGGGGCGGGAAAAACGACAATGACGCGGCTAGCGCCCGCCGACGTCACTCTTCTCACCGACGAGATCTCCTATCTGCGACCGCGCGCGGACGGCTACGCTGCCTTCGGCACGCCTTTCGCCGGAGAGTTAGCCCGACCGGGAGAGAACTGCGCAGCTCCTGTTTGCGCTCTGTTTTTTCTTGAACAAGGCCAGGAGAATCGTATCGACGAGCTATCTCAGGCGGAAGGTGTTCGCCGCTTGATGCGTAACATTCTGTTCTTCGCGGAAGATCGAGCGCTTGTAGAAAAGCTGCTCGCGACCGCATGTGACTTTGTAGCCAAAGTCCCCATTCGGCGCCTGACGTTCTATCCAGACACTCGAGTATGGGATGAGGTTCGAAATTTTGCACGTAATTTCAATTGCGAACTCCCGGGAGTGCCTGCAAATGCCTGAGGGTAGCATTTACATAACGCGCAGTTCTGCCATTGCGGCCCGCGCTTTGGCCGGAGAAATGATGGTCATGAACTCCGCCAACTCCACATTTTTCACGTTGAACGAGGTTGCGACTGCCATTTTTCAGGCCGCCGACGGACGCACCCCTCTGCAACAGATTGTCCGGGACACGATTTGCGAACAGTTTGACGTTGACCCCGAACAGGCTTTAACCGACGCCGAGCAGTTCGTGGCCGAGCTCTCAAGCCATGGAATTCTCCTGGTTTCCAGCGAACCACTTTCCGCGGAGGCTTCCCGATGAGCTTGATGAGCGAGGTAGGCCAAAAGGCGTTTGACCTCGGCGTGCCGATTGCCGTGCACATGGATGTGACCTATCGCTGCAACGAACGTTGCATCCATTGCTATCTCGATCACGACGATCATGGCGAGATGACCACCGCCGAAATTACAGGCGTTCTCGATCAACTGGCGGCCGCCGGCGTTTTCTTTATCACATTTAGCGGCGGCGAGGTCTTCTTGCGCCGCGATTTTTTTGAGATTCTCGAATACGCCCGTCGCCTCATGTTCAACGTCAAGATCAAGACCAATGCGGTCATGATCCACGAAAAAGATGCCAGACGAATCCGCGAATTGGGCGTGGACACGATCCAGATCAGCGTTTACTCGCATCGCGCCGAAGTGCATGATGCCATTACCAAACTACCGCACTCCTTCGACCGTACCGTCGCCGCTATCCGCTTTCTGCGCGAACAGGGATTGCGAGTCACAATCGCCAACGTGTTGATGACGGCAAATTCCTTTGATCACCTCGGCGTGCAGCAACTGGCCGAAGAACTCGGCGTGCACTACACCCTCGATCCCACCATCACACCGATGATGGACGGCGATACCTCTGTGCTCTCCCTACGCATTCCGGGAGAGGACCTACCCGAGATCTTCAACAATCCTGCGCTGGTTGGAAATCAAGAGGATTTCTGCGCTCCGCCGAAGCCACCCTCCGATGAGGATCTGGAAGGGTATTCGTGCAGTGCCGGCCATTCTTTCTGTTACATCTCGCCATACGGCGATGTCTTTCCCTGCGTGCAGTTTCCTCTGCCAACTGGGAACATCCGGCAACAAAAATTCCTGGATATCTGGAACCACTCGCCCGAGATGAACGAGGTTCGATCGATCCAGGCAAAACACCTGACTACCTGCTCGTCGTGTTCGCACGTCAGCAGTTGCTCGCGCTGTCCTGGCTTGGCTTACGTCGAGGGAAATATGCGCGGCCCGTCCACTGCGGATTGCGAAAAATCCTTCTATCGCACAGGCGTCCCGACGGCAAACATGCTGCAACAGGGTCTGTCTAAGCCGCGCGCGGCAACGAGTAAGACCACAGCTTTGATCCAGATCCGCACAATCGCTGTTTCCGCTTGAATTAATTGTGGAGAGGCGAAAGACGGAACAGCGAGAGATCAGCCTGCCGTATTTTCCAGATAGCGCAGTCGCCTAGAGTTTGCTGGCTGCAGCGGCCGCGTTGTGGCTGCGTTTCAGATCCACAATCGCTTCCGCGCTCGCCAATTGTTCCAGAATGCGCTGCAATGACGCTCTGACGTCATGGGTGGCTTCGTGAAACTTCAACGCAGCTCCCGTACCCATATCCATGCGCACGACTTCGCTCTTGATGGAGACATTTGTATGTTCGTGCGAGAACGCGAGCTCCAATTCCGATCCCGGCAAGAGCAGATTGCCTGTCTCGACATAGCATCCGCCCAAGCTAAGGTTGGTTACAATCCCGAGGATCGCCCCTTTCACGGTTGCGCCGGAAATCTCCGTGGTCAGCCTCCCGCGCACACGCGGGTAGAGGCGCCGGTTCTTCTGAACCGCCTGGCTCTGCTTCTGCAGGTACATGCGCTTGTCAGCCTCCGATAAGATTTTTTCGGCATCCATGCCATCTTCGGGATACACAGCTTTGCCAACGCTGAGCGACAGAATGTCTTCGTTGCAGATGTCTTTACCAGCTTGTTTTGCGAGTTCACGCATTTGTTCAGCCTTGCGTGCGGTAGCCTCGCCGGTCAAGCCAGGCGCGATGACGACGAACTCGTCGCCGCCCATGCGCGCGACGTAGTCGTATTCACGGCTGGTTTCTTTCAGCGAGTGCGCGAAGAGACGCAAAACCCGATTTCCTTCTAGGTGTCCAAAACGGTCGTTGATCTGTTTGAAGCCATCCAGATCCGCGACCATCACCGTCAGGGTCTTGTTGTCGCGCTTGCAGCGTGCCAATTCCCGATCAAGCTGCAAGAACAGCGAGCGTGCATTTGGAAGTCCCGTAAGGTAGTCCGTGACTGCCGAACTCTCCGCCTGCTCGTACTTCATCGCGTTCTCGATGGCCAGCGCCATCTTGGAACTAACGGCCAGCAGAATACGCAGGTGATCGGAAGTGAAAAAGTCCTTTTCGGCGTGATACAGAGCAACCACTCCAACCACGCCCTGCAAGCCTTCTAGCGGAACCGCCAACGCCGAGTTCAGCGTGCTGTACTTCGAAGCATCGTTGAGATACCCGGGCTCAACCGACGGATTGCCGTTGAGAATCGGCTTCAGGTTTTGCGCCACCCATCCCGAGAGCCCTTGTCCAATCGGGATGCGCAGTGAGGCAAAGAGCCGAAAGTTATCGCCGTTCACATACTCCGGAACCAACTCTTCGCCGTGCCGCACGTAAATCGCGATCGCATCGTAAGGCATTGCCCGCCGCAACTTCACGGCAAACACCGATAACGTTTCTCCCAAGCTAAGCGAAGCGCCCAAGTCCTGGCTGAGTTCAAACAGTGTCTGTGCCTCCTGCCGGGCGGCCGCAATCGAGCTAAGGAAGCTGCGCTCCTGCACTTGCCCTTTCCCCTGCGCCTGAAATCCCGCCGCCGGCTTGATCGTCGGCTCTATCTTTGGATCTTGGTCCTTCACTTCCGTCGACAGCTTCTGCTTTCCCATGCTATCGGTGCGTTGATGGACCAGTTGCTCAAGCTCGATATATTTTCGCTCGAGTACTTTGACCACCTGCGGGTCAAACGACTTTCCCGACTCATCCGACAGGCGCGCCATCGCTTCATTCAGAGGAAGCGCCCGGCGGTATTGCCGGTCGGAAGCCAGCGCGTCCAGAAAATCCACCGCCGCCAGAATGCGAGCGCCAATCGGAATCTGCGCGCCCTTCAACCCCATGGGATACCCGGTCCCATCGAACTTTTCGTGATGCGCTCGTACGATCGGCACGACCGGATACGGAAAGCGCACCCGCTCCAGAATTTCCGCCCCAACCAGTGGATGAATCTTCATCTTCTCGAATTCTTCCGGAGTCAAGCGGCCCGGTTTCGAGATAATGTGTTCGGGAATCGCCAGTTTGCCGATGTCGTGCAGCAGGGCCGCCGCCTGTAAGGCCGCCATTCCCTCAGCGTCAACCTTGAGTTCTTTCGCGACCTCGACCGCATACACACGAACTCTCTGCAGATGATCGTGAGTCGTCTGATCCTTGGCTTCAATGGCCAGCGCCAACGCTTCAATGGTGCGCATGTGCAGATCAGCCATCTCTTCCACGTGGCGCTTCTCGTCTTCGAGTTTGCCGAGGTAAAGGCGGTACGACCGGTAGATGAGATACACGACCGGCAGCGTCAGCAACGATGTTTGCCAGTCCGTAAAGCCGTGCAACCAGCTCATCATCCCGGCGACGCCCGCGCCCACTAGGTAATAAGGGAAGCTCCAGAAATAGCATTCTGCCCAGATTTTTCGCAGCGACCGGCGCTCGGTAAGAGAAATAACCGCGGCGACCGGCATCGTATTCGCCACGAAATAAACACAGGCTGCAAGAAACAATAACGTCGATGGATTATTCACCGCCCGGTGGTCTAGGGCGTACCGGTATGAGGCGAAAGTTACGGCAATGGCGAGGGCGGTCGAGCAGACATTGAACGCGACTTGAATCGGAACCGGGCGATCTTTATCGAAGCATTGCACCACCACCGCGGCACAGCCGAGCGCCATCGCTTCCGAAAGGCTCAGTTCTAGAACGCCTAATAGCAAGAAAAGGAAATTGACCGACATCGTCCCGGTGATGCCGGGCAGATTCACCTTGAGGCGCGAGGCCGCCAGCGCAATGAGGAGATAACAGAAAAATTTGAGCGGATTCTCGCTCCTGCCGTGCAGGACCGAATAGGTCAGCACCGCCGTCCCGCAGATCACCACCACCGCGATGAAAAAGCGCGGCGCGATGCTCATGTCCCTCCAGGATTGAGGGCGAGTTTTCATTTTCCGACAAACTCCTCCCCGGCAAGCCCGGGGCACAATTTCCCGGCGCAAAAAACACGGGAACACTCATTGATAACAGGCGGGGATTAGGCATGAAAGCGTTCGACCATTTGCGGGCAAACTTCCGTAACGAAAAGGGGTGACTTTCTGCCGGCCCTGGGCATCAAAAATCATTCAAAGATGGCTTCTATCCCCCAGAAACCTAAGGGTTAATGTTTCTTTAGGCGAACCGTGAACTTGTTAACGGGTTGAGTCGTATATCCTACTGATCAGCGGCGCCCAATTTGACGCACTCTAACCCGCGGGCCTAACATCAATGACTCTCTCCCAGGAGTGATCCCCCGAATGATCGGCCAAACTGTCTCCCACTACCGCGTCCTCTCCCAGTTGGGTGGAGGAGGCATGGGCGTCGTCTACGAAGCCGAAGACGTCAATCTAGGTCGCCACGTCGCGCTCAAGTTCCTGCCACCCGAGACCGAGAAAGATCCCCTTGCGCTCGACCGCTTCCAACGCGAGGCGCGCGCGGCATCGGCCCTGAACCACCCCAATATTTGCACCATCTACGAGGTTGGCGAGGAGGGTGGACGTCACTTTATCGCCATGGAACTGCTGGAAGGGGAGACGCTCAAGAACCGCATCCACGGGCAGGGCCGCGATCAGCCCATGGAACTAGAGCAACTGCTCGACTTGGGCGCGCAAATCGCCGACGCGCTCGACGCAGCCCACGCCAAGGGAATCGTTCACCGCGATATCAAACCCGCCAACATTTTTGTGACCAGCCGCAATCAGGCCAAGGTGCTAGATTTTGGTTTGGCCAAGCGGACCGCCAAGACTCCGCCCTCCGCCGAAACACTAGGCTCGGCGCTAACAGCAGACGATCCGTTTCTAACCAGTCCCGGCTCAACCGTCGGCACCGTGGCTTACATGTCGCCTGAACAAGCTCGCGGCAAAGACCTCGATGCCCGAACCGACTTGTTCTCCTTCGGAGCCGTGCTCTACGAGATGGCCACCGGTGCCATCCCATTTCGCGGCGATACCTCGGCCGTTATCTTCGACGCAATTCTCAACAGGCCACCAGCGCCCCCGCTCCGTTTTAACCCGGACCTTCCGCCTCAATTCGAGGTGATTCTGAATAAGCTGCTCGAAAAAGATCGGGATTTGCGCTATCAGAGCGCCGCCGAAGTCCGCTCCGATCTGAAACGTCTGCGGCGCGACTCAGAATCAGGTGCGATTCTTGCCGCCACATCCTCCAGTTCTTCCCTGCGCATCCCGCCAATTTCGGGGCGTCCGAAAAGCAATCGCAAGGTGCCTCTGTGGTTGATTCCAGCTCTCGTCGTCGCGATGGTCGCCGCCAGCGCCAGCTTCTTTTTCCTCAAGCACGGACACGCCCTCACCGAAAAAGATTCGATCCTCATTGCCGATTTCGTAAATACCACCGCCGATCCAGTTTTCGACGACACTCTGAAAAAAGGGCTCGCTTTCGACCTGGGACAGTCTCCGTATCTGAACGTCTTCCCCGAACAGAAAATCCGCCAAACATTGCAGTTCATGGGACGCAGCCCCGGCGACCGCGTCACCAGCGACGTCGGACGCGAAATCTGTCAGCGCGATGGCATCAAGGCCATGCTCAACGGCAGCATCGATAACGTCGGAGGCCAGTACGTCGTCACTCTCGAAGCCACGAACGTCTCCTCCGGCGACTCGCTGGGACGCCAACAGGCGCAGGCCGATCGCAAAGAAGATGTGCTCAATGCTCTCCACGGTGCGGCCACCAAACTTCGCAGCCAGCTCGGCGAGTCTTTGTCGATGGTACAGAAGTACGATATGTCGCTCTCCCAAGCCACCACATCTTCACTCGATGCGCTCAAGGCATTCACCCTGGGCGATACCAAGCACAACATGGGAGACGATCTGAACGCGATCCCAAACTACCAGCGCGCCATCGAGATTGATCCGAACTTCGCCATGGCTTATGCGCGGCTTGGCACTGCCTACAACAACCTCGATCAAACCGACCTTTCCGAGCAGAATCGTCAAAAGGCCTTCGAACTTCGGGACCGTGCCAGCGAGCGCGAGAAACTTTACATCACCTCCCACTACTACGCCGACAGCGGACAACTCGACAAAGGCATCGCCGCTTACGAACTCTATCGCCAAACTTACCCGCGCGATTCCGTGGCTTACAACAATCTGGCCGTGATTTATAACCAACTCGGGCAGTTCGATAATGCCTTGGAAAACGCGAAGCGCGCCCTCGAACTCGATCCCGACATGTTGAATGCCTACGGACAAATTGCCGTGGCCTACTGTGGGCTGAACCGAATCGAAGAGGCGCGCTCCACCCTGAATAGCGCTATTCAGCGCAAAGGCAACACCGCTACTTTTCACAGCTTTCTAGCCTCGCTCGACTGGGCCGACGGCAAGGATCAGGACATGGAGAAGGAACTCCAGGCCGCGTCCGAGACTCCGGACGGAGCGCTAAGTGTTCTAGCCTTTCGCCTTGGTTTGGCAACCGTTCGTGGACAATTGACTTTGGCGAGGGAGACACTGCATCAGGTCGAGGAAGCTCTGGATCGTCTTCATCTGCAAGGGCGTGCCGGCGTTGAAGCCGGAATGGCCGGCGCTGAAGCGATCATCGATGAGCGCGCGGAGGCGCTTCGCGATTCCGAGCAGGCGCTCAAATTGTCGCGGAGCCTCTCCGTAATGAGCAACGTCGCCATCACTTTCGCGCTTTGCGGAGAGGATCAGAAAGCCTTGGCCTTGGCCGACGAAATCCAGCGGACTCATCCCAACGACACCATGGCTGTGAATGTCACCGTCCCTCTCATCCGAGCGGTTGTTGTTCTGAAGGCGGCCCATTCCGGCAAACCGGATCCCGCGAAGGCTCTCGACTTCCTCAACACCGCCGCCCTCTACGCACGCTCCAACAGCGGAGTCTTTTACGCCCGCGGCTTGGCCTACGAGCAGGCGGGCCGTTACCCCGAGGCGCAGCAGGATTTCGAAAAGGTACTGAGTTTCAGATATCGCACGGGACCAGACCTCATGCTGCAGGCAGCTCAACTGCAATTAGCGCGTCTGTTTCAGAAGGAAGGCGACCTTCCCAAAGCTCGAATCGCCTATCAAAATTTCCTAACCGCATGGAAAGATGCCGACCCCGACATTCCACTCTTCCGCGAAGCCAAATCAGAATACGCCAAACTGCAGTAAAGAGTGGAGCGGCAGGTGAGGCGGCGAGCGACTCGCTCGCCCTAGAAGTGAAATCCCAACTGCGCCGTCAGCCCTCGCGGAGTCACATAGTGCGTCCCGCTAAACGTCGACAGAAAGTTGTACAGCGCCGAGGTATTGGCGATATTAATGGCGGTGAGCATCAAGCTCCACTTGTAATGATCGCCCTTGAACAGATTGTCATCCCCCACCGATACATCGAACAGGTTGCGCGATGCGATGCGCGGCGGATTGTGGTCGTCATTCTCCGTATTAATTCCCGGCACCTGAATCCGACTCGACCCGAACTGCGACGCTAGACACGGCGAAGGCAGCGGCACGGTCGGCGTCGCGTGGACACCGTTGCAGCTAAACCCCGCCTCATACTCCTGATCCGCGCTCAGAGGATTTCCGAACACATCCTGCAGCAGGACCGCCGGTTGCCCCCCGATCGTCGTAGACTGCGGGCAGTCGTTGCTCGCATTCACCCCGTAACACGGCGCGTTTCCCGCCACCAGACCGCTGTCATACCGCCAGTTGAAACCGAACCATGGACCTCGCTTCCACGGCTGATATTGCAAGTGCGTCGTCTCGTTAAACTTTTCGTCGTGATCGATACGAAACGGCAGACCAGCACCCGTCGCGACTGTCGCGCCAGCGCCACCAATTTGTGGTTGGAAAAACCGTGCCGCCACGCTCGAGAACACCATCTGCGCCGAGAAGCCATGCAAATTCGGCACCTTCAAACTCCCCGCGTATCCCGGAATCTTGGCATTGTGCCATTCGATCGGAAAGGTGATCGGAGTATTCCCCAGCACGCTGAAGTCATATCCGTTATGGGTGTACTTCGTAATCCACTCACCGGAAAAAACGAGATAGCGTCCAAACGCCTGCTCCAGTCCCGCATGAAACTCGTTGCGGAAGCCTGGACTCAAGGGGTTGGCATTCGGCGCGGAGCAGGCCAGCAGTGGGTTCAATACGGGGTTACTACATCCAATGCTCGAAAGAATCAAATTCTCGTTAAATGGGGATTCCAGAGTTCGCGCATACGACACGCGCAGCACCGTGCCCGTCTTCTTGATGTTGTACGAAATTCCAATCCGCGGCTCCGCCTGACTCGCAATCGTCAACCCGTTATACATGTCTCCACGGATGCCAATGTTCATGGCCCAATGCCCTTTAGTGATCGAATCCTGAATGTAAAGAGCAAGTTCCTTCACGTCGGTATGGCCGTTGAATGTGTACGATCCGCCGCCGCGCGTTAAGTCATACGGAAATAGCGTGGGGTTGAAGACTGGATAGAGAGCTGGGTTGGGGTTAAAAGGCTGGCCGTTTGACAGGTAACCAAGTGTGCCGTATGTAGCTAGCGTGTTGGGCAGATTGTTGCCGACGCACTGCGAGGGATCAGTAAAGCCAGGGACAGCAACGTATGGATTCGTATTCACCGACGTTACCGGGGACGCCGTGATACAAGGCGCGTTATACGCCGGATCCACAATCCCGAGCGTGTCTTTCTCATCCAGAAATGTCTGCTCGTACGTCACTCCAGCTTTGATGTTGTTGACCCCCTTGACATACGAAACATCCGAGCGCAGTCCCGTATTCATCAGCGTACGGTTCTGTCCCACCGACTCACGCTGCAAGCTTGGTGGCCCTAAATCCGCGAATGGATCGCCGCTCGGGTAGTAGTTGTAATCGTCGCGCCGCACAAACGCGCCGAGCGTAAACACCGCATTCGTGTTCACCACGCGCGTCCACGAAGGAGCGATGTTGAACGTCCCAATCTTCGAGCGTTGGTCGGCCCCTCCGACCGTTTGACCTGTAGGCGCTAATCCTCCGTAATTCTCGACTGCCGGAAGAACACCATTCAACCCGCTCCACGGCGTCGCGTACTGCGCATCCAGGGAATTCGGCGTTTGAAACCAACTCCGGCTGTAACTCAAATTCAAGTGAACCGAGTCGCCCGTGGAAATTTGATAGTCCACTCGATCAAACAGGTTCTCCTCGTTCCCCTTGTCGTGAATGACCGTGAACTCTGGTGCGTCCAGAAATCGCCCGCTATTCAGGCCCCCGACGGAAACAAAATTCCCCCAGTTCTTTCCGCCATATGCCAAATCCGCCGAAGCATTGGACGATCCAAACGATCCATACGAAGCAGTGATGCTGCCATGAGGCGTGGTCACGCCTTGTCCCGATCGCGTCGCCGCCACAATGACCACGCTCGTCTTCCCGCCGTATTCCGCCGGAGGCGCCCCCGCGATCACTTCCATCGATTGAATCGAATCGGTAGAAATCTGATTAGAAAAAGTCTTACTCGTCTGGTCGGTCATCGGCTGACCGTCGATCGAAAACGAATTTTCCGCATGATCTCCGTACCCATGGATTTGCCCGTCCGAATCTGATGCCACGCCCGGCGTCGCCAGTCCCACCAGCGCGCTCATCGACGACGACCCGCTTCCCGTCGGAAGGCGATCGATCAAATCTTTGTCAACGTCAGAGTGAAAGGTCGGATCGTTTTCCACCAGATCGCCCGAAGCCTCCACCGATACAGTGGTCGAAGAAGCCGACACCTGCAGGTTGATCTGAACCGTCGCTGGCACAACTGACCGCAGCTGCACATCCTGCGCACCACTTGCGAAGCCCTGTGCGGTCACCGAAAGGTGATACGGATTGAAAGGTATGTTCGGAAAACTGAAGTTTCCTTTCGCGTCTGTCGTGGTCGTCCGGTCATAACCGCTGACCGGGTTGTGAATCTCGACCGTAGCGTTAGCGACCACCGCGCCCGAGGGATCGAGCACCGTCCCGCTAATGGATCCAGAACTCGAGCCCGACTGCTCCCCCGCAGCCGCAAGACCAAAAGACAAAACAATCGCGACCATGCTGGCCGTCAGCCAGTTCTTAGAAAAGGAATGCATGATTTCTCCAATAAAAATAGATAAGCGGCATGCGTGATCCCTTTGCGGATCGACGTCGCCGACTCTTAGAAATAGGGACGGATTACTGGATCAGGAGAGAAATCAGAGAACGGGAGGGGGACGAATAAACTCAGTCGTGGCCGGACGAAAGATGAGGGTCGCTTCTGTAACAGGCAGGGCCAGCGCCGCGGTAGCTAAGACTGGAGCGGACTGTACCGTCTGCGTACTGATTCCGGCGTGAGCCGTGGCGCATATCGAACAGCTATGGTGAGAGGCAGTCGACTCGTCGGCATGAGAGTGGGTCGCCTGGACCATCCCCAGAGCACAAATCAAGGCGATGCAGAGCACACAAACGGCTCTAACGAATACACCTCGATTGACCATTTCCCTCATCCTGCAGAAACCCCACCGCGGAATTACTTGGCTTGGGATGATTTTAACGTCAAATCGTTATCTTGGTAAATGGGGTTCAATAAAGGCACTGGCGAGTCCAAGTTGTCTGGAGACGGGCCACTCGCTTGTGTGGGGACGGGTGACCCGCCCGTCCACCCTATTCACGCAGCGCATGATACAAGGATAGCGGCCGCTTCTCGCCCCACTCATGAAACTCTTTCGCCTCGCCTTCGTCGGATTCGGCAACGTCAATCGCACCCTCGCCGACCTATTGCAACGTAAGAACGCCGAACTTCTCAAGGGGTACGGCATCCAGTGGTGCATCACGGGAGTCGGTTCCCGGCGCATCGGATGGAGAGCAAACGGAGAAGGATTCGCGGCCACCAACCTCCTGCGCGATTCCGTGTCAGACTCGCACTCGGACATTGGCGGACGCACCTGCCCAACCTACGCCGACTGGCTCGTCGCCGCCCAGCCCGACGTGATCTTCGAAGCCACGTCCCTCAACGTCGAAACCGGCCAGCCTGCGATCGACCATATTCGCCAGGCGCTCGAATACGGAGCCCACGCCGTCACCGCCAACAAAGGCCCCGTCGTCCATGCCTATCGAGAGTTGCGCGATCTCGCATCCCGCCGTGGCAAACACTTCCTCTTCGAATCGACCGTCATGGACGGCGTCCCCATCTTCTCGCTTTTTCGCCACTCGCTGCCCGCTCTCGAAGTGAGGGGATTCAAAGGCATCCTCAATTCCACCACCAACGTCATCCTCACGGGAATGGAACACGGTCTGACCTTCGACGAATCTCTGCGGCAGGCGCAGCAACTCGGAGTAGCCGAAACCGACGCCAGCTTCGACATCGACGGATGGGATGCGGCCGTCAAAGTCGCTGCTCTCGTAAACGTCATCATGGACGTCCGGTTGTCGCCAAAAGAGGTCCAGCGCGAAGGCATTCGCAAGCTCACGAAAGACTCCGTGCAGGAGGCCCAAGAGGCCGGAACGCCCTACAAATTAGTTTGCCGAGCCCAGCGCCACGAATCCGGCGTCCGCGCCAGCGTCCTACCGGAACAGATACCACTCTCCGATCCAATGGCTCTAGTCAGTGGGACCTCATCCATCCTCCAATTTGAAACCGACATCTTCCCCGGCCTCACCGTCACAGAAGAGAATCCCGGCCTCTACGCCACAGCGTACGGCATGTTGGCAGACTTCATCGAAATCGCCACCGGATAATCCCGCCGGCGCGAGAACCAACGAAAGCACTATCCCCTCGACGGCTCATCTTTGACAATGAATGGAATTGGTTCAGAAAGCCCGATCACTCGTCTGTTGCCGCGCCGCCTGCGTCGTACTCTGGAAATCGAGACTCAGGGAGATGCAATTATGTCGGGACAAGTCATTTTGTACTTCGAAGATCATGCGGACGCCCTCCGCTTCGCTCTAGCCGCAGGCTCTGTAATGGCCGGCGACGGAGTTCGTACCACCGACGACTTAGCGCAGGAAACCACACGAGTCACCCGCATCCGGCTCGAAGACGCCAATAAAGCCAAATCGAGGCAGCCCACGCACCCGGAACGCGTCGCGTAGACGCTGCTCGCGATTCCGTTCGATCATTTCGGTGCCTTGGGACATCCCACTCCACGACATCCGTTGTCGGCATTAGAATGTCTCTCATGCCCATCGCGGAATCAGCCTCGCCCTCATCTGCCTCCCTCACGCTCGACATAAATTGGGTTCGCGCCCAGTTCCCCGCACTCGCCCAAACCGTGAACGGAAATGCCGCGGTCTTTCTCGACGGCCCGGGCGGCACGCAGGTGCCGCAACGCGTAATCGACGCCATATCCGACTATCTCGCTCGCAACAATGCCAACACCCACGGCGCCTTTCAGACTAGTCACAATACGGACCGTATCCTCGAGGAAGCGCGGGCCGCCATGGCCGACTTTCTGAATTGCGACGCCGACGAAATTGTCTTCGGCGCAAACATGACCTCGCTCACCTTCGCCCTGAGTCGCGCCCTGGGACGAGACCTCGGCCCCGGCGACGAAATCGTACTAACGCTCCTCGATCACGACGCCAATTTCTCCCCGTGGCAAGCCCTCGAAGAAAAAGGTGTGACCATCCGCACCGTCAAGTTCAACGAATCCGATTGCACGCTCGACATGCAAGATCTGGCAGCAAAGATTGGCAGCCGCACAAAATTGGTCGCCGTCGGATACGCCTCCAACGCTGTAGGCATCATCAACAATGTCGCCGAAGTCGTTCGACTGGCGCGCCAAGCCGGAGCGCTCAGCTACATTGATGCCGTCCATTACGCGCCCCATGGAGCGATCGACGTCCGCGCGCTCGATTGCGATTTCCTTGTCTGCTCGACCTACAAATTCTTCGGCCCGCACATGGGCGTCCTCTACGGCAAACGCGAGCATCTGAAGAAATTTCGCCCCTACAAAGTCCGCGCCAACACCGACGAAATTCCAAATTGCTGGGAGTGGGGCACCCTGAACCACGAATGCATCGCCGGAATCAAAGCCGCCATCGATTATTGGGAGGACTTGGGCCGTCGTGCCAATCCCGCCGTCACAACCAGGCGCAGCGCAATCCTAGCCGCTCACGAAGCTATCCATCGCCATGAGCGCAAGCTGCTGCAAACGATGATGGCAGGCCTGTCCGAAATTTCTGGATTAAAACTCTACGGAATCAGCGACCCGAAGCAACCCGAGCATCGTTGCGCCACGCTTGTAGTCCGCATCGAAGGCCACACACCGCTTGAACTGGCGACAACGCTCGGCGCTCGCGGCTTCTTCACTTGGGACGGAAACTACTACGCCATCAACGTGACCGAGCAACTCGACGTGGAACGGCTAGGCGGATTTCTGCGCATTGGTCTGGTGCACTACAACACGATGGACGAAGTGGAAAGATTCCTGGAAGCGCTAAGGCAAATGGCCAGTTAAACCCGACTACACGATGATCACTTAATTTCTTCGACGTGGTGCCCGCGGCCCACCAGTACGACCTTCGCCAGCCCAATAAACAACCCGTGCTCGACGATCCCCGGCATCCCACTCAACTCCGCAGCCAACCCCGGAGGATCCTCAATTCGCCCAAAATTGCAATCAAGAATGGGATTCCCATTGTCCGTGAGAAAGGCACCCCCGTCCTTTTTCGCGCGCAGTTTCGGTGCTCCGCCCAACGCGGCGATTCTTCGTTCTACCACAGTCCGCGCAAACGCAATCACCTCAACCGGCAGCGGAAATTTCCCTAGAACCGCAACCATCTTCGCCGAGTCCGCCACCACAACCATCTTCTTGGAAGCCGACGCGATCACCTTTTCCCGCGTCAGCGCCCCGCCCCCGCCCTTGATTAATCGCAGCTTCGGATCGATTTCATCCGCACCATCGATCGTGATGTCAATCTCCGGATGCTCATCCAGCGTCGTCAACGGAATCCCAACAGTTCGCGCCAAATCGCTGGTCTGCGATGATGTCGGAATTCCTATGATCTTCAATCCCGCTTTTAACCGTTCGCCGAGCTCCACGATTGCAAAGTACGCGGTCGAACCCGTGCCCAATCCCACGATATCGCCGTCCTTCACCAGTTTCGCCGCGGCGCGACCCGCTAGCTCTTTTTCCCGACTCTGGTCTTCCCGACCCTTGTCGAGACTTCCCTCGTTTTCCTTGGCCATGGATTTCCTATCTCATCCTCCGCCCGCGCATTACTCCACAGCCTTTTGCACCAAACCCGCAATCCCCGCGATGTTCTTCATGAGGTCCGCCGGAAATCCATGACGCTGCTGCAAATACTCCGGCGAATTGTACGACAACCAAACCTGCCCCGCTTCGTCCTGCCACGCCAACGCCTTCAACGGAAGATCAATCGCCAGCCTCGGAGCGGCAACCATCAACGGCGTGCCCCCTTTTGGGCTGCCAAAAATCAGCAATTGCGTCGGACGCATCGCGAGTCCCGCCTTCTCCGCCTCGCCGCTGTGATCGACCAACGCAAACACCGTCATCCCTTTTTCTTTGAGAATCGTCTGCAGCCGCGCCAAAGTCTCGGGCACCGAGTAACGGCTAGCCACATCCACAATTCCGTTCGCCATCTTCGAGCCTCCAACAACTTTATAGTTTTGTCATCCTGAGCGAAGCGAAGGACCTGTTGTACCTCGGAACTTACTTCGGCCCCCGACCTGTTGACCTCAGCTCGGCCATCTCAATCGACCTCCTCCGCTCCGACGCACTATCCTAGCCCAAAATCATCTTCCCCAGGATTTCCTTCATCAGTTTGGCCGCAACCGTTGCCGTCATCTGCGTCGTGTCTTGCGTCGGATTGAATTCCATAATGTCGGCCCCCGCTATTTTTCCCGTAATCGCCTGAATGTGCGCCAGCGCCTCCCGCGTCGACATCCCCCCTGGCTCGCGATGCGAAATTCCCGGCGCAAACGCCGGATCCAGCACATCCATGTCGAAAGAAATATAAATCGGCCCGTCAACTTTCATGCGATCCAGGGCTGGCAAATTCCGCATTTCGATCATTTCCACGCCAAATTTCTTCGCCTGTTCGCACTGGTGCCCGTTTGCCGTCCGAATCCCAATCTGGATCAGCCTTTTCGCGGCCCCATCCTCCATAATCCGCGCAAACGGACAGGCATGCGACAAACGGTTCCCTTCCAGTTCGTCGTAAAGATCGGGATGCGCGTCAAAATGAAGAATCGTCAGTCCCGGAACCCGCTTGCCGAACGCCCGCACAATCGCCAGCGTAATCGAATGGTCGCCACCCAGACAGACCGGACGCAGACCTTTATCCAGCAGTTCGCCAACTCTCTTTTCGACTGCCGCGAACGGCTCTTCAAAATCAAATTTCAAGTCGCCCGCATCGCAATACATTCCCTCCGCGCTCAGGTCGACGCCCAGTTCTGTCCACGAATTTGCCGAATTCGAATTGAACGCCACTCGAATAATCGGAGGCGCTCCAGCCGGCCCCCTTAACCATGAAGAATTCGCATCAAATGGAATCCCTAAAATCACCGGAGTTCCCGGCTTCGCCGCATCGGGTCGCAAAGTCATATAAAGTCCTCCTCGCCTTTCAAACTTCGAAATCACACAATGCCTAGCATAGTCGCCCCGAAACCGGCTCGCAGTGACCCCGGATACAGCCTCATTTCCAGCTCCGCCTGTTCCACCGTAACCCTTTTTCCGCCGCTGAATCGGGCACGCGAAGCCAATCATCCGTTATCCTATAGAAGACCTTATATGGCAACTTCAACGACTAAGCCCCGCGCCACCGTACCACCCGCAATCCCGGATCAAGGTAAAGAGAACTACGAACGCGAACGCGTTTTTTCCCTCTTCCGTCAGTTTGGATACCTCGAAGCAGAACTCAACCCGCTCGGCCTGCTGCCTCCTCAACCCCATCCCGATCTTGAGATCGATAACGAGTGGGCGCGGGAAGCTCGCCGCATCTATTGCGGCAGTGTCGGCGTCGAATTCATGCACATCGCCGATCCCGTGCGCCGCCGCTGGATTCAGGAACGCCTCGAGGCCGAACCCGCGGCAGTCGATCAAAAGCGCGCCCTCGATCTCCTCATGCGCGCCGACCTGTTCGAGCAGACACTGCAGCAGCGCTATCTGGGAAACAAACGCTTCTCCCTCGAAGGCAACACCTCGCTGCTCACCGCCGTCGACCAGGTCCTCGACGTCGCTGGCGAACATGGCACCATCGAACTCGTCATGGGCATGAGCCATCGCGGACGCCTCAACGTGGTCATCCACGTCGCCAGGCGCCCTCCCGAGCAGGTCTTTGCCGAATTTGAGGACGTCGATCCGCGCAGCGTTCTAGGCTCCGGCGACGTGAAATACCACATGGGCGCGACCGGCGAATATGTGACCGCGAGCGGCAAGAAAATCCACATCCACCTCGCTTCCAATCCCAGCCATCTCGAAGCCGTCGACCCTGTCACAATCGGACGCACCCGCGCCAAGCAAGACCGCGCCGGGAAAGGTGGCGACGCCAAGTTTCTGCCGCTGCTCGTCCACGGCGACGCCGCGTTTGCTGGCCAGGGCATCACCGCCGAAACCTTGAACTTCGCTGACCTCGCCGGATTCACCGTCGGCGGCACTATCCACGTCATCGTCAACAATCTGATCGGCTTCACGACCAATGCTCGCGAAGAGCATTCATCTCGCTTCTCGGCGCAACTCGCCCGCCGCCAGGCCATCCCGATCTTTCATGTGAATGGCGAAGATGTCGATGCCGTGGTGCGCGTCGCCCGGATCGCCGCCGAATACCGTTACAAATTCGGCAACGACGTTGTCGTGGATCTCGTCGGTTATCGCCGTCATGGTCACAGCGAAGTCGATGACCCCACCGTCACGCAGCCTTTGATGTACAAGGCGATCAAAGAACATCCCCCGCTGTATCAGATTTACGCCAAGCGAATCGGCGTCGAAAATATCGCGGATCAAGCCACCATCGTCAAGAGTGATTTCGAGGCCGCGCAAAAAGCCGCCACGCAGTTCACCAAGAAGCCGATGATGCGCGATCTTCCCAAATACTGGGATGACTACTTCGGAGGCCGCTACAATCCCGACTACGAGCAGCCCACCGGCATCCCCCGCGCGGAATTGGCGGAAATCACCGAGCGCCTGACGACGTATCCCGAGGGCTTCCACATTCATCCCAAGGTGAAGAAACTACTTGAGCAGCGGCAGGAAATGGGCACCGGCAAGAAGCCGCTCGACTACGGCATGGCCGAAGCTCTTGCCTTCGCCAGCCTCGTCAAACAGGGAATCCCGGTTCGCCTTAGCGGCCAGGACTCGCGCCGCGCAACCTTCAATCAGCGCCATTCCGTCTTGCTTGATATTCAGGACGAGACGGAATATGTCCCGCTCCGTCATATCGATCCCAACCAGTCGGCGTGCGACATCTACAATTCGACGCTCTCCGAAGCAGGCGTGATGGGATTTGAATACGGATACAGCCGCGACTATCCTGAAGCTCTCGTCTTGTGGGAAGCCCAGTTTGGCGACTTCGCCAATGTCGCGCAAGCCGTGATCGATCAGTTCGTCTGCGCCGGAGAAGACAAGTGGAACCTGCTCTCCGGCTTGGTCCTTCTATTGCCCCACGGCTACGAAGGCCAGGGTCCCGAGCATTCGAGCGCACGCGTGGAGCGCTTCTTACAGTTGGCTGCCCGCGACAATATTCAAATCTGCCAGCCCTCGAATGCCGGGCAGTATTTCCATCTCCTGCGTCGCCAGGCCCTCCGCAAATGGAGGAAGCCACTCATCGTGTTCACTCCGAAGAGCATGTTGCGTCATCCCGACGCTTTGTCTCCGCTGGAGGATCTCACCCATCGCCAGTTTTTGTCCGTCATACCCGACACCGAAGCGCGCGACGTCAAGCGCATCCTGCTATGCACCGGCAAGATCGGGCATGAACTCCGCGCGGAACGCGAAAAACGCAAAGACACAACCACGGCCATCGTCTTCGTCGATCAGATGTACCCGTTCCCCGAAGCCGAACTGGCAGCCGAACTGGAGCGTCACCCAACCGCACGCGATATCGTCTGGGTACAGGAGGAGCCCTCCAATATGGGTGGACTTTCCTTCATGCTTCCGCGCTTGAAACGGCTCGCCAACGAACGGCCTGTCCACTCGGTGAAACGTTCAGGAAGCGCAAGTCCCGCTACCGGATCAGCCAAGGCGCATGACGTCGAGCAGAAAACTCTCTTGGCCCTCGCCTTCACGTCACTGGACTAAGTCTTCTATCGAAGCAAAAAGCCCAAGACCGGCGCACAACGGTCTTGGGCTTTTTGACTACTTTGCCGGGCAGGATTGCAAAACTCCGGCTCACAAAACTTGAAAACTAGCCTATGGCCAGCGCTTCGCTGCGTCTTCCCATCCGGCAACACGCGCCGGAGGATTCGAACCTTGCACGGCGACCACCGGCGGAATCCGTACCGGCTGCGGCGGGGCAGCGGTTAAGCTCGGCTTCGGCGCTTCCGCGAGCGTCTCTTTTTCGTCCGAAAGCAGCGGAGCGGCGACCCGCAAAGCCTCAACTTCTTTTTCCAAACGGGTCAGTTCCAGTTCTTTCTGCCGCAAAACCTCATACACATTTTTCATGCTTGGCACCTTTGGGGAAACAAGGATCAAGCGCAGAGTATGGGTTTTGCCTCTATTTTGTCAAGGGAAACGGGCACTCGCGAGTGCAAGGATAGTTATCTCAGCCGTCCAAACGGAAGCGTTAGCGAAAGACCACGACAGCCACCAGGATACCCAGAATCAGCACAACGATAGCGAGCAGATTCACATGGTTAGCCATCCACAATTCCTTTACGGGGACGGCATTCGCTAGAAAGGCAGGCACAAATTCTTCCGAATTCGAAACGGCAGAGGCCGTCGGAGCATCTGTAGTCGACGAAACCGGCGATGAACTCGGCGAAGCACCTGGCCCCTCACCGTTTTCCTTTGTCTCGGGTTGCGCCGCCTTTTGTTCGAGAACGGCTTGCTCAGTTTTTCGCTGTTTCTTCTCGTATTCCTTAATCGAGCTCTCTTTTTTCTCGCAGTCGAGGCAAAGCGTTCTGCCCTCAGAAACAGGAAATCCACACGAGCCGCACTTTTGTACGCGCAGCATAGCCGCGGGAATCGAGGCGGGCGTCGAAGGCTCCGAGTCGACCCCTGCCGCTGTTGGCCCAGATACCAAGGAAATCACCGGCGGGTCAGCCGCAGGAACAACCTGAGCCACCGGCTTCGGCTCAACCGGCCCCTGATCAGGGATCTCACTCTTCGAAGGCGGTGGAAGAATGGGCGGAACAACCGGAACCGCAGCATTTTTTACGGGAACCGTCAGCAAACCGCCCACTGCGGGAGTGTCGACGGCCTTCTCCGTTCCCCGCGTCGCTGCTGGCGTCGCCGCCGGTGCCGAAGTCTGGCGCTGCTCCGCCAGATCCAGTGCCGTTAAGGTAAGCTCGGCCATCCGTTCCAGCGCAATCAGATCCCGTTCTTCAAATGCGTACGGATGATCGGAAAACAGCTCAAACAGCCCGCGCACCGCGCCGTCCCGCCGCAGCAACGGTAGCACGACGATCGACGCAATCCCCAACGCCCGGCAAGCTTCCAGATTCACCCGCGGATCGGCCTCGGCATTATCACAGCGCAATAACTGCCGCCGCGCGATACTTTCCCCCGTCAATCCCGACCGAACCTGCAGCCGTGCTCCGACTGCCGGCGCCGAAGAACCAGCACTCGCCCGGCAAACCATCTCCTCGCCTTGCGGAACGGCGAGCGCCGCCCCCGTGGCACCCGTGATGTACTGCGCGCGCTCCACCAACAACTGGAGCGCTGAATCCAGTTCGTTTTCCGCCAGGGTCTGGTTCCCATTCGAGCGCTCGCTGACACCGTCATCAGCGGGCCGGTCGACGCCGGGTGCCACATCCTCCGCGGCACCGGACTTTTCTTCGGGTTGTGCAGATCCGTACATGGAAGGGGGCTGAACCGAGTCTCGCCTCGGAGACACCAGCTGTCAAGAGCCAGACGTCCATCCATCGCGGGATTCGGGCTAGCGCGGATACGGCAATGCCGCGAAAGTAAATCGGAGGGATATTCGCTGCTCCTCAATTGTTGGTTCGGCTACGGCACTCACCGCCCGACGGGCGTCGGATGCGTGACTTCCAGAACGATCTTCGGCGGATGCAGAAGCGTATTGTGAATCAAGCAATGATGTACCGAACTCTCGACTCCTGCGCGATCTGTATCGTTAAGTTCCGCGGGCGCCTCAATTTCAATTCGAAAATTGTCGATGCGGGCGGGATCCTTCAGTTTATCGGCAGTGACCCGAACCCGCGTGCCGCTGCTGGCCAGCTTATGTTTGCGCAAATATTGGGACGCGTAGAAAGCGGCGCACGATCCGAGCGAAGCAAGTAGCAGCTCCGGAGGAGTCATCCCCTCGTCATGTCCGCCATTCTCGGCTGGCTGATCGCTTACGATAACGTGCTGTCGGCCCTTGATTTCGAACTGTAACGCTCCCAGATGCTCCACCTTGATTTCCATAAGTCCCTCCATTTCCATCAAACTCGCAATCTCACGCCGGCTTCGCGCGAAATGCTACCGGACGGCTTGTCCCGCAAGCGCTACATCCAAGTGACCGCGCACCAGATTCCGTGCCCGGTGTAGCCGCGATTTCATAGCGGCCATTGAAATTCCTAGCTTCTTGGCCACCTCATCCCCCCGCCCATCTTCGACATCGCACAATTCATAGACCCGTCGGTACAGCGGGGGCAGCTTTTCCACCGCATCGTGCAGCATTTCCTTCATCTCTTGCTCCGCGAGTCGCGCATCTTGAGGCGGGTCAGGTGCAGCGATCTCCTTACCCTCGTCTTCCAGCGTAGAAAGCTGCAAAAGGGGCAGCAAGGATTCCCGTTGTTTCAGCTGCCAACAAACACGTTTCGCAATCTGAGCTAACCAGGCCCGAAAAGCTCTCGACTCGCGCAACTGATCGAGATGCCGGTAGGCCTTGAGCAGCGCTTCGATCAACACATCTTCGGCATCCTCATGGTTGCCGCATACCCGAATCATCTGCCGATAGACTGCGTCTTGATGTTGCTTCGCCAGTGCGTCAAAGTCCACGCCCTCATTGTGGCACTCCGCCGGCTCCAAGGCGTCCCCTGTTATCAGGAATCGATCCCCAGTCGTACCAATTCGGCTCGCTTCTTTTCGCTAGCGCCACGCACGCAGCGCCCATTCCACGGCATTTTTCCCAGGACCATCCCCATCGTACATATATCGGTGAGTCCCGCGAAGGTCAGACCAACCCCCACAAATGCGCAAAGAAACATCCAGCGCGGATTGAGGGTCAGCGCGAGCGTGAAGCCAGCGAGCACCAGCAAACCAGCACCCAGGCGGACCTGCCGCTCCAGCGACCACCGTGTTTTCATACTCGCCACAACAGGCAAGCCTGCTTTGATCCATGCTTCAGTGCCGCCCTCAAGAACCGCTATCTTTCGCCGACAGGGCTCGAGAAGATCCGCCGTCATCCGGGCACGCTTGCCTGAATGGCACACGAGGAGAATGGGAAGATCGGCGGTGAGGTCGCCCAAACGCGCTTCAATCTGGTCCATCGGGATGTTCACGGCGCCCGGGATATGTCCACAGGCGAATTCCGAACCGGAACGCACGTCGACCACCTGCGTCCGCGGGGATGCGCTGTTTCGCAGTTGAGAAACGGTTACGAACGAAATCAAAGTCCCCTCCTGCTAGAGAAGAGCGCCAGTTTCAGAAAAAGGGTTCAGGAGAGATCGCGGATGTGGCGAACCCGCTCTGCGGTGCAGGGACGCGTTCAGCCACGCCCACACATTTCAGCAAGGGGTTTAGAGGCCGCTGGATGGGCTGGGCGAAACGATGCAGCGCTACTGCGTCTTTTCTTCCTTGTGCCGCAGCCACTCGATGAACATCTGCTCTTTCGGTTTGTCGTACGCCATCAGCAGATGCCGAATGCTGCGTCCGCTAACGAAGTGGCAGACCTCTTCCGCCAGATTCTTCGCGTGGTCGCCGGCGCGTTCGAGGGATTGCGTCATGAAGATGACTTGCAGGCTGGAGTGATGCGCCACGTTCTCTGGATTCTCTATGTGGCGCAGAAAAATTATATTACGCAGGCGGTCCATTTCAGCGTCGGCTCTGAGCACGTCGATCGCTTTCTTGACGTCGCGTTGGGAGAACGACAAGCCCACATCCGCCAGCATCTTCTCCAGCACCGTCGCCATCTGTGTCAGATCGCGAGCATCCTGCGAATCGAGCCGCGCGCCCGCCGCCTGCGCGCTGGTCGCAAAACTCAGCAGCAGATCCCCGATGCGCTCCAAGCCGATCATGACTTTCATACACGCCAGCAGTTGCCGCGTTTCTGCCTCTGGAACCCGGGTAATCGTCGACGTCACGCCCGTGTCTACTTCCAGGTCGATGGCATCGAGTTCTTTTTCGCACTGCCGAATGGCATTCAGCCGCGACATGGATCCAGTAGCGATTCCTTCGGCGGCAATGGCCGCCGCTTCGCGCGCCAGTTCACATGCCTCGACCGTTCGCGCCACCAGGCTAGAGTGCGAAGGCTCCGGAGCCGGAGTTTTTACGCTGGCTGTACTCATGGGCAAATCCACCTGTCCAATTGGATGCCGAATCCACTCCGCCGGAACGAGTCGGACTAACCGAAGTGTTCCACACAATCCCTGTTAACAGGATAATTCCACGCGTTTCAAGGCAGGTTACAGAGCTATGAATTTTCCGTCGATTTCAGGACACCTTCAAATGGCCCACTGATCGGCTCGAATGCCCGAATAAAAGACGATTAGCCCTCGGGAGCCGTCAGCGAAAACAGAAAGCTTGATCCATGATTCAGTTCGCTCTCGGCGCGAATCGTTCCCCCGTGCGCCAAAACGATATGCTTGGCGATGGCCAACCCGAGCCCCGTTCCGCCGGACTCCCGCGAGCGCGCTTTATCGACGCGATAGAACCGTTCAAAAAGTCGGGGCAGGTGTTCGGACGAAATGCCCGGCCCAAAATCCGTTACATAGAACTCGACTCCGACCGTCGTCGCGCGCGCCCCCAGAATAATTCTCTTTCCCGAGGCCGCGTATTTCAATGCATTTTCGATCAGGTTCGAAAAGATCTGATGGATAGCCTCGCGGTCGGCGTTCACGCGACTCTCCGGAACCGAGTTTTCGATTACCAGGTCCACGCCATAAGTTCGCGCCACCTCCCGAAAACTTTCCCGGGCGTCCTGCAGCAATTCTTCGGTGCTGACCTGCTGAATTCCGAATCTTTGCTCACCCGACTCAACGCGCGCCAGTGTCAGCAGGTCTTCCGTCAGCCGCGACATCCGCGCCCCATTTTTGCGAATGATCTCCAGAAATTCGCGCACGTGGTTGTCTTCGATCGGGCTATCGAGAAGCGTCTCCGTATATCCCTGGATGGAAGTTAGCGGAGTTCGCAGCTCGTGCGAGACATTGGCGATGAAATCACGCCGGCTCTTTTCCATCCTCTCGGTTTCCGTCAGATCGCGAAGTACGGCCACGGCGCCGCCTCCGGGCATGGGTGCGGCCGTAACGTCGAAAGTGCGTCCGGCGGCTATCGTGTTCGAGCGCGCGGAAGTGACCGCTTGCTCACGCGCCGCACCCTGAATCGCAGCCAGAAAATCCGGGTCCCGGACGCTGTCGATTAACGGCGAATTCAGCCGAGGAGCCCGTTGCAGCAGACGATCCATGCTGCGGTTTGCCCACTGGATGCGCCCTTCCGCATCGACCGCAACCACCGCGTCCTGCATGCTGTTGAGCAAGGTTTCCAGTTCGCGCTGGCTGGTCTGAACACGGTCGTAGCTTTCTTCTACCCGACGCGTCGTTTTATCGAGCGCCGCCGCCACCTTCCCGATCTCATCCGTCGATGTCGACGCGATTCTGGCGGTTAAATCTCCATCGGCTACGCGCTCGGCAAAGTTCACAATTCGCTGCAGACGCCCCCCCACATATTGCGATGCGGCGGCCGCCACCAGCATCGCGAAAACGAATGCGCTCAGCGACCCCCAGAACAGAGCCACTCCCAGCGGCCGGTCCGTGATTTCCATCTCCGGCAGCGGATACGCCAGCCGCACCGCTCCTCCCGAAACCGGAGCCGCCACATACAAATATGGAATCGCTAGCGTTTGACTCCTGCGCTCCTCGACCCCAAGCTTCCCCGCCAGAGCCGAGACAAACTCCGCGCGCCGTCCGTGGTTCTCCATCGTTGTAGGATCGGCTTCGGAATCGGCCAGCACCTTGCCCGTCGGATCAATAACCGTGGCGCGAGCCCCGGCTGCTTGTCCCTCCTGAGCCGTTATATCGGCCAGTGAATGAACCCGGTCCGACTCGACGCGATACGCAAACATCAACGTCTTCTGCTTGAGATTGCGCTCGATCTGTTCGCGCAGCGTACGTTCCCACACCCGGTGCACAGTCAACTGCAAGGTTATCGCCGTGACTCCGATCACCAGCAGAAACACGAACATCAATTTAACGAAGATGCGACTTCTCAACGCGCGACCTCGAAACGGTAACCGGCCCCCCGCACCGTCTTCAGGTAACGCGGATTCTCCGGATCAGGCTCAATCTTCTCTCGTATACGCCGCACATACACGTCCACCGAACGCGGCGTCACGTACGCCGTGTCGCGCCACACCGAATCGAGTAACTGGTCGCGCGTGAACACCCGTCCCGCGTGCCGCATGAAATAGTCCAGCAACCGGAACTCCGTCGCCGTCGTCGGCACCTGTTTCCCGCGCACCGTCAGCGTCATCGCACTCGGATCGATGTGTACTTCGTCAATTTTGGTGGGAAGCGGCGGCAGCGGCCGCTCAAATCGCCGCATCACCGCCTTGACCCGAGCGACCAACTCGCGCGGACTGAAAGGTTTGGGAATGTAATCGTCCGCACCGAGTTCGAGTCCGAGAACTCGATCAGCCTCGCCGCTTTTTGCCGTCAGAAAGATGACCGGCACTGATGCCAGCGATACTGACTGCCGGATCTGCCTGCAAAGCTCTAGCCCGTCTTTCCCGGGCACCATGATATCCAGTAGAAACAGCGCCGGACGCTGCCTCTCCGCATCCACCACCACCAGATTGCCGGTTGAGTACAGTCGCACATTAAAGCTCGCCGCTTCCAGATGATGGCGAACCAGGCGGGAAATATCCGGGTCGTCTTCCACTACAAAGATCGTCGGTTTCACGCGACCATTGTAGCTGGGAAATGTGACGATTTGGATAACCCCAGGAAACAGGGATCACCAGCCAGTCAAAGCCAGCGCTCCCGAAACACAACCCAAAGCTCAACCCAGCGGATCGAAATCTCCTCAAGCTGCCTTCCTTCGTGACCCTTCGTGTCCTCCGTGGTTGATGGTTTGAGCTCTTGAGGATTCCGCTCTCAAACCAGCCGCAGCCCCGCTTCCGCCGAAAAATCCATCCCCACAAACTCTGCCCGCAAGAACTTCGGAAACGCTGCCGCCGCGATCATCGCTGCGTTATCCGTCGAAAGCCCTCGCGACGGAAAGAACACCGGAAGACCTTCCATCCCAGCCTCCCTCTCAAACGTCGCCCGTAATTCGCGATTCGCGGCCACGCCACCGCTTACAAGAAGAGTCCGCACATCATATTCGCGAGCCGCCGCCAACGTCTTTGTCACCAGATCGTTCACGATTGTCCGCTGAAATGAAGCCACCAGATTGAGTGTCTGTCGGTCGCACAGCCGAAGCACATCTTCAACCTTGGGCTCATCCATTTCCGCCAGCGCCTGCCGTCGGACCTCAATCGCGGCTTTCAGATTTTGCGTTTCGACATATCGCAAAACCGCTGTCTTGATCCCGCTATAAGAAAAATCAAAATGCGCCCCTTCGTCCTGTACGACAGATCGCTTCGCCTCGCCTTCCTTATGATCGCGCCGGTCCGCGTGCTTCATCTGCGCAATCTGAAACTTGACGGCCACAGGATCGCCGTGGGACGCCAACCGGTCGATCACCGGTCCTCCGGGATAACCCAACCCCAGAAGTTTCGCAACCTTATCAAAAGCCTCGCCCGCCGCGTCGTCGCGAGTGTGTCCGATGTTCCGGTAAGTCCAAAGATTCTCATGCAACTGCGCGAGATAAAGGTGCGTGTGTCCACCCGAAACCACCAGAGCCAATACCGGAAAATGCAGCTCACCATTTCCACTCTGCCGATGCTCCAGCAACACGGCGTGAATATGCCCCTCAAGATGGTTCACTGCGATCAATGGCTTCTCGAGACCGAAGGCGAGCGCCTTGGCAAAACTGATTCCCACTAGCAAAGCGCCCGCCAGTCCTGGTCCTTGTGTTACCGCGATCGCGTCGACGGACTGATAGGTGTGCCCAGCTTCCGCGAGCGCCTGCCGCACCACCGGGACCATCGCCTTCAAATGCTCCCGCGACGCCAACTCGGGCACCACACCGCCATAAGGCTGATGAGTAGCGATCTGCGATGCCACGACATTCGACAAAATCTGATCGCCCGAGCGCACCACCGCCGCTCCGGTCTCATCGCATGAGCTTTCGATACCGAGGATGTACGCGTCAGGCATAATTAGCTGCTGGCTGTTGGCCTCAAGCTTGCGCCACAGCTTTTCAGTTTAGACGATTTAAGTTGCCCTTCAGCGTGCGATGGGTGAACGCCGAACGCTGAATGTTGAGTGCTTCTTGTCCAACGCCAAACAACACGCCGCCGAAATCGTCCGCACCCTGCGCGAACACAGTCATCAGGCTTACTTCGCCGGAGGATGTGTCCGCGATCTCCTCCTCGCACACAATCCGGCTGATTACGATGTAGCGACCGACGCTACTCCGCGCCAGGTCATGCAGATCTTCCCCGAAACCTACGCAGTCGGTGAGCAATTCGGAGTCGTGCTGGTTCCGGTCGACTCTTTCGATGAGAGCACGCCAGCTGACGGGAGTTCCGTGCGCACAACCCGCAAAGCGATCGAAGTCGCCACCTTCCGTTCCGACGTCGGCTACTCCGATGGACGTCACCCTGACAAAGTCCGCTTCAGCAAAGATCCTCGCGAAGACGTCGAGCGCCGCGATTTCACCATCAATGGCATGATGCTCGATCCTGCCACGAACGAGATCCTCGACTTCGTCGGTGGCCGCGACGATCTCAAAGCCGGAATCATCCGCGCCATCGGCGATCCAGAACGCCGCTTCACCGAAGACAAACTGCGCATGCTTCGAGCCGTGCGCTTCGCCGCCCGCTTCGATTACCAGATCGATCCTGCCACCATGGCGGCGATTCAGAAACTCGCGCCGAAAATTCGTCAGGTCTCTTGCGAACGCATTCGCGAAGAACTCACGAAGATGCTCACCGAAGGCCGCGCTCGCAGAGCGTTTCAATTACTCGACGAAAGCCGCCTGTTGGCCGAAGTCCTGCCTGAAATCGCCGCCATGAAAGGAGTCGAACAGCCTCCGCAATTTCATCCGGAGGGCGATGTCTTCGTCCATACGCTGCTGCTGCTCGACAAGCTTCCGGCCGGCGCCTCGAAGACTTTGGCCTGGGGAGCTCTTCTCCACGACGTCGGCAAGCCGCCAACCTTCCGCGTGACGCCTGACCGCATCCGCTTCGATGGACATGTGGAAGTTGGCGTGAAAATGGCCGCCGAAATATGCCGCCGCTTGCGCTTCTCCAATTCCGAAACCGATCAGATTCTGGCTCTGGTCGACAATCACATGCGCTTTGCGGACGTATTGCGCATGAAGCAATCCACACTGAAAAGATTTTTTCGCCTGCCCGCCTTCGACGAGCACCTCGAGTTACACCGCATGGACGTTCTCTCCAGCAACGGCAATTTGGAGGCCTACAATTATTCGCGCGAACAGCTGCACGCCATCCCGCCCGAAGCAATTCGTCCGCAGCCGCTCGTAACGGGGAGTGATCTAATCGCGGCTGGCTACGCTCCCGGTCCGCGCTTCAAAGAGATCTTATCCGCCATCGAAGACGCGCAACTCGAAGGTCGAATTACATCTCTCGAAGACGCTTTGGCCTACATCCAAAAACAATTTCCCCAGTGATCGAACAAAAACTGCGGCCGAAGATGAGAAGGGGAAAATCAAAGAGGGTGCCCCATCCTTGCGCGCTTTTTGCGCAGAGTGGGCTTCCACTGCCGCTGACAGCATAGGCCTTGTCAACAGCCAAGACTAACCGCCGGGCTTCCCCGAAGTCTCCTCCGGCAACCGTGAGTACGTCGGAAAATTCCCATACAACTTCTCCTCCGCGCCACCCTGCGTCACCGCCAGCACCAGATATTTCCCGCCCACGAAACATCCTTTCCACGATTGCCCAATCCCGCCAAACACCTCTTCGCGGTCGCCTCGCGACCGTACCGTGTTCACTCCCACTTTGAACGCCCGCAATTCGCCCGCTACGCGCTGCGCAATCGTGTGATCATCACACGCAATCGACGACACCAGGCATCCGTTCGAAACGTTCATCTCCGAAACCAACTCCTCCAGATGATCGACCACCAGAATGGTATCGATCGGGCC
The DNA here is from genome assembly GCA_049520915.1 of Terriglobales bacterium. Lineage (GTDB taxonomy): Bacteria > Acidobacteriota > Terriglobia > Terriglobales > Acidobacteriaceae > Acidiflorens. Next base: position 100,062 of record JBEKPH010000003.1, on the reverse strand, counting down.
AAAGGGCTCGTTGTGATAAAGCTTCGAATTCCTCGGAATATTCAGCAGCGCCGCCGGAGCCAGATAAGCCGACACATCCTGATTGGGAAAAACCATCTTGTCGTCCAGCTTGCCTTCGTACAAACTCACCGCGCCCTTGCCCAGTGCGTCGGTATAAAAAACCCGCAGTTCTTCCACTCGCTTGCTGTTAATGATGGGACCAAAATCCAGTTTCGGCAGAGCGTCTTCTGCCTTCTCGACCAGTACCGGATTGCCGTACTTTAGCGACCGCATCAACGGCAGGTACGCTTCCAAAAATTTCGGAAACAATTCACGCTGCACCACAAAGCGCACATACGCTGTACACCGTTGCTTTCCGTAATCGAATCCTTTCTTGAGCTGTTGCGCCAGGTCGGCCCAGTTCGAAAAATCCCAAATGCCGTACGCGTTTACGCCTTCCATCTCCAGCATGTAACGCTTGCGGTCGTCATACAACGTGGACGCGATCACTCCGCCATTACTCTTCCCACCCACAAATGCGAGGCAATCGACATATTCGTTTCGCACCAACGCCTCACTCAACTGTCCGCCCGACCCGCTCACCAGCGACACGGGAAGCCCGCAGCGCCGCGCCAGCGCATGGGTCACGGTTAATGAATACAGTCCACCGTCCGTCGGAGTCTTCGAAATCACCGCATTCCCCGCCAGCACCTGCACCAGCACTGCATGCATCAGCACCGACATCGGATAATTCCACGAAGCGATATTTGAAATCAGCCCCAGCGGATTGCGTCCGGCGAGCATGCTCTCGATATTCTCGACATACCACTCCACGCCGCTGATGCAACGATCGATGTCCGTCAGCGCCTGGGCATAAGGCTTGCCGATCTCCCAAATCAGCAGCAGCGCAATCAGTTCGCGTTCCTTCTTGAGTTGCTGGAGACACTCGGTAACGCGTTGTCGCCGCTGATCAAAATCGACAGCGGCCCAACCCGCGGCCTCTTGCTTGGCAAATTTCACCGCCCGTCGCGCCGCATCCAACTCCAGCATCGGAATGCGTCCCAAACTGCGCCCATCCACCGCCGACGTGTAGTGTCGCCCGAATCCGGGCTCTTTCCACTCGCCCTCCAGCAAATTCAGGACGCGGTTTTCGTTATCAAAAGCTTCTGGGATCAGCCCGCGCATCCGCGTCTGCAAAAAATCCCATTCCGCCACGGCAGCAACCTGGGGCATCATTATTCTCCGTATCTAGAGTCCACAACCACGAACAGTTGTGGAAGCCTATAGGCTTTCTCCCCAAAGAAGCAAGTACCGGCGAAGTTGTCGCGCTTGTGCTTCTAACCTCTCCGCCGTTCCCAAGAAACGCCAAAACATCCGCCTGGGCTATAATTGCGCGTCTTTACCCGGGCGTCTCCCCCGTCCGTCGCAGCCTTCGCAGTACATCTCAAAATCCAGGAGACTTTTCATGTCCACCATCCCACCGACTCCGCCGTCACCCGCGGCCATTCCACCCGCACCGCAAAGTTCTGGAGTCAAAGTCCTCATCTGGATCGCCGGCATCATCGCCGCGCTGATCTTGATCTCTTTCGCCAGTTGCGCAGTCCTCGGCTTCTACGCCATGCACAAGGTCAAACAGGCTGGCTTCGATTCCGACCTGATGAAGAAGAATCCCGCCCTCGCGACGGCCAAAATGGCTGTCACCATGAACCCCGACTCCGAACTGATTTCAAGTGACGACTCCAGCGGAACCATCGTCGTCCGCGACAAGAAGAGCGGCAAGGTGGTCACCATGAAATTCGATCCGCAAAAGAAATCCATGACCGTGATCGACGAGAACGGCAAGACTTCGTCGTTGACCACGTCAGGCGACGGCGCGAATGCCAGCATGGAGATGAAAAGTTCCGACAGCACGGTAAAGCTCGGCGCCGGATCCGATAAAGCCCCCGATTGGGTGCCCGCCTATCCCGGAGCCGCTCCCCAAAGCACCTTCTCCGCCGATACCGCGACCGAGCAAACCGGATCCTACGGATTTGTCACCAAAGACTCCGCCGACAAAGTTATTGCCTCGTACGGTGACTCTTTAAAAGCCAACGGCTTCACGGTCTCTAACATGACCACCAACTCCAACGGAAGAACCGGAGGTATGGTTTCCGGCGAAGACAAAACCAGCAAGCGGACCGTCGTAGTCGGAATAGAAACTCAAGATGACGGAACCCACGTGTCCGTCACCTTCAGCGTGAAAAAGTAAACAGCAAGAAAAAACCAAGAGACGGGGGACGGCGCCCCATCCCTGAACGTTAACCAGTTAGTATCCCTACCCCCTCCCCCCCCGATCTTTGAGAATCATGGGGTTAGGAGGAAAATCTGGGTGTGATCTTTGATTTAAAAGGACTTATACCAAAATCTTGTGGAATAAGGACTTAGGTTGTCAAAGAGCGCCGAAATGGTTTTGGGGCAGTTTCGAGGACCATCTGTACGATGGAGACGCCTCTTCACTGCCCCAATTAGATCTCAATTATCGCGCGGGTTGAGATGGAAGTCTGTGCGTCTGGTCACGGATGGTTTGTGATGAAAGAATCGGGCCTGAGCCAAGGCGTGCCGTCTTTCTGCTTCTGCGACGAACCATTCCTCCCCAACAACCGCACATCAGTCGTAGCAAGTAAGTCCATCCAACTCGGGCGGTTCGGGCGCTCCCTGCAACATTTACTATTCTTCGTTGCTGTCCCTATCCTGCGTCGTGGTTTGGGATGCATCTGTTGAGCCCGGGACCGGTTTCTGTAGATCGATCAACGGCAATTTTGCTTTTTTGAGTTGCTCGTTCAGCTCGGGAATGTCTTTCGATTTGAGCTGGTCCCAAGCTGACAATTGCTCAGCGAGCGCTTTCTCAAGTTCTCCGTAGATCGCGAGTTGTTGCGTTGTGGGAGCGGTATCGGCGGTGTCGAGTCCGCCGAGGACTGCGCCGAATCCGCTATTCAAGCGCGACAGGCTGCGGCCCTCGGGGGAGCTGAGATAGCGCGCGCCGTATCCTCCTTCTCCGCCTCCGATCGACGCGGCCTTGGCGTCGAGTTCCGTGATCGATTTCTTGACCGCATCCGGAGCGTTTGCGCTCACCGTCTTGAACTGCGCGCGCACACTCCGCACTTGTTGCAAGCTTTCGTAGTCTCGATGCAAGGCATCGGCGATCTTTCGATCCAGTTCGAATTGCCGCCGCAAATCCTCAGGCGACGTCTTCAACCGCGGATCCATACGGATTTCGAGCGGCTGCGAATTGCCCCGCGCTAACACTGCGCCTCCTTCGTGCTCGGGCCCAGGGTACGACTGAACCGTCAGCCTCACCGTGTATTTGCCCGGTAACACGGTGGCGCCTAGCGGGTAACGCGGCGTGTCATGGTAGATGGCCGAAATTGGGTAGTCGTGATCGAGCACGTCGGGCTCGGGATAGTGGAGATCGCAGATGAAGCGATGCATTCCCGGCGCGGCTGAGAGAGTTCTCACGGGACGAACCCAATACATCGGAACGTTCAGCTCTTTTGGATTGACCGCCTCAGGCTTGTCGTCGCTCGAAAATTGGCGCAAAACTTTTCCCGTGCTGTCGACAATCTCCAGGATCACGGCAGTGAAGGGAAGGGATCTTGCTTCTAGGTTGGGGCTGATCCAGTAGTCGATCATCGCTCCGTCGGGAGGATTCTGACCCGCGGGTTCTTCCGGCGGTAGCGGCGTATCGGTGTTGTTGTTGCGGCGGACGCGGTAGGTCAATTGCGGCGCAAACAGATGCGCTGGCGAATTCGCAATCTCGGAAGTGAACTGGCGTAGCGGCGTGATGTCATCCAAAATCCAAAACGACCTTCCATGCGTTCCGACCACGATATCGTCGCGATGAATAACCAGATCGCGAATCGAAGTTGGCGGCAGATTCTTCTGCAGCGACTGCCAGTGGTCGCCGTCGTCGAACGAAACATAGACGCTACGTTCTGTTCCAGCGAAGAGCAGCCCTTTTCGTTCGGGATCTTCTCGCACGGTGTTCACGGGTTCGTTGTCGGGCAGGCCCGTGACAATCTTATGCCACGTCTTGCCGCCATCGTGCGTGCGATAGATATAAGGATGCAGGTCGTCCAGCCGAAAGCGGTTTACGGCTGCGTAGACAGTTGCAGTATCGAAGTGCGAAGCGTCCATTTGCGCCAGTTTGCTCCACGGCGTTAATTCTGCCGGAGTCACGTTCTCCCACTTCTTGCCGCCATCGTGCGTTACCTGGATTACACCATCGTCGGTTCCGGCCCAGATCAGGTTGACGTCTTTCGGCGATGGCGCGACCGAATAGATCACGCCGCGATGCTTGCCTTTAGCGGGATCGTCGGCAACGAATGGGCCCAGGGTCGCGGGAATTCCAGGATCTTCGCGCGTTAAATCGGGACTGACGATCTGCCAGCTATTGCCCCCGTCGGTGGTTTTGAAAAGAACATTGGATCCTAAATAGAGGACGTGCGGATCGGCTCCCGAGAAGACTAGCGGCGCAGTGCGATTGAAGCGATATTTCCCGGTACGGAGAACGACCGGAGAAACGTCACGCGTCTGGCCTGTAACGCGATCAAAGACGGTGACCTTTCCGCCATAAATCAAATTGGGATGCAACGGATCGGGCGCGACGTAGCCGTACTCTTCCACGCCGACAGTCGTCCAATCGCGAAAAGTGATTTCTCCGAAATCGCTGCGGCTCGCCGTCCCAATCGACCCGCTTTCCTGCTGGCCTCCGTAGACCCAGTAAGGAAATTGATTGTCGGTGATGACGTGGTAGAACTGCGCCGTAGGCTGGTTGTACCAGGAGCTCCATGTTTCCCCGCCGTTGACGGTGATGGTTGCGCCCTGATCGACGGCAAGCGCGATGATGTCGGGATTCTCGGGATTGATCCAGATGGTGTGATAGTCGTCGCCGCCCGGAGCGCCCTTGATCGCGGTGAAGTTCTTACCCGCGTCGGTCGAGCGGTAGGTGCTGGTATTCGCGACGTAGATCACGTCCTTATTCCTGGGGTCGACTCGGACGCAGCCGAAGTCGTCACCTCGTCCGTAGATGCGGTCTTCGTCGTTCACCTGCTGCCAACTGTCTCCTGCGTCGTCGGAGCGATAAATGCCGCTGCCTTTTTTGGCGTTCACCCAGGCATACATTCGCTCAGGATCGGACGGGGAGATGGCAGGGCCGATGCGCCCGATGCCCTCGGCTTCGCCGGGCAGCCCCTTCGTGAGTTGGTGCCAGCTGTCGCCGCCATCCGTGGATTTGTAGAGTCCGCTGCCAGGGCCGTTGTAACCGCCGCCAGTCGTCCACGGCGGACGTCGCGACGACCACACGCTGGCGTAGATCACTTGCGAGTTGCGAGGAGCAAAGAGGAGATCCATGCCTCCGGTGTTTTCGTCTTTGTAGAAAACTTTTTGAAAGCTTTGGCCTCCGTCCAACGAACGGTAGACGCCACGCTCGGAATTAGGGCCGTAAGGATGTCCTTGGACAGCCACGAAAAGCCGGTTCGGATCTTTGGGATCGACGATGATTGAGGCGATCTGCTGAGCATCTCGTAGAGCGCCATCCCGTTGACCCAGATGCTGCCAGGTCACTCCCGCGTCTGTCGACTTGTAGATGCCGTTGCCCACGGAGAGATCGGGGCGCCGCAGGCCTTCTCCGCTGCCGACGTAGATGATGTTGGGATTCGAGGGAGCGACAGCGAGAGCGCCGATGGAGCCGGAGCGATGGTCGTCGTTCGCCTGCGCGTCCTTTGCCTGAGAATCATTTTGAGGATCTGGTTGCGGATCCGATTGTGGATCAAAGATCGGGTTCCAGGTGCGGCCCGAGTCCGTCGTCTTCCACACGCCTCCGTTGTTGGGCGCCATGTAGAAGACGTTGGGCTGGCCCGGCACTCCGGTGATGGCCACAGTGCGGCCGCCTCTGAAAGGACCGATGAGGCGCCAGTGAAGATCCTGGTAGAGCGCGGGATCGTATTGCTGCGCGAAGGCGGCGATGGAAAAAACAGAAATGGAAAATGCGGCTAGCAAAGTTGAGAGAAAATGTTTGCTCACGGTTGTCCTCAAACAAAGAAAAGAGAAGCAAGCATAAATCACAGTGGCGGCGATTGGACAGCGCGGTTGGCATCAAGTCATTTGCGAGATACGACATAGCTTCTGTGCAGAGTTCGTCTTGGCCCGGCGGGGGGATGCTTGGCGCTCCACCGCAAGGGGCGGCGATTTACGCTGTGATATTCTCTGGATCATTTCTCAGCCCATCGCCATGCTTGATGATCCAGTTCTCGTGAACGATTGGCACGTCGTTGCTCGCGCTTCAGATCTCCGAAGCGCGGACGGAGCCGGCGACGTGCGAGCCGCGCGTCTGCTGGGGCGCGACATCGTTCTGTGGCGTAGCCCAGAAGGTCTATGTGCGTGGCAGGATCTTTGTCTGCATCGCGGGGCGAAGCTTTCCGGCGGACGGGTGGTGAATGACTGCCTGGTTTGCCCGTATCACGGATGGAATTACGATGGCTCGGGGCGATGCGTGCGGATCCCGGCGCAACCGTCGCAGCCTCCGCCGGCGCGGGCTCGGGCGACCACTTTTCGCATCGTGGAAAAGTACCGATTGGTCTGGGTGTGTCTCGGCACTCCAGTGGAAGATGTTCCGGCCTTCGCCGAGTGGGACGACGACGCTTTCCGCACTGTGGATTCGGGACCCTATCTGTTTCAGGCTCATGGTCCGCGAGTGATCGAAAATTTCCTGGACGTTGGCCACTTCCCCTTTGTGCACGCGGGGTTTCTGGGCGATCCGGCGCATACGGAAGTTGGAGAGTATGAAGTAGAGACTACATCGGACGGCGTGATTGCCCGCGACATCCGTGTTTGGCAGCCCGACCCGGACGGCACCGGTCGTTCGGCCGAAGTGTCGTATACCTATCGCGTGTTGCGCCCCCTGACCGCCTATTTTCTCAAATCGCACCAGGAACAGCGCTTCGCGATCTTCAACTCGGTCACGCCGGTAGACGAGACGCGAAGCGCTTCCTGGATGATTATGGCGCTCAACTATTCTCCCGAGACATCCGACGAACAACTGCGCCGCTATCAGGATGTGGTGAGTGCGCAAGATGTTCCCATCGTCGAGTCGCAGCGTCCCGAGCTGTTGCCGCTGGATTTGCAGGCCGAGCTGCATCTGCGTTCGGATCGCACGGCCATCGCGTACCGGCGCTGGCTTACGAAAATCGGCTTGCGGTACGGTACGGCTTGAACGCGTCCGGTAGAGCTGTGCCGCCGGCTTCGCCGCAGCCGGGGCAGTGGTTTGTTTCAGGCGATCTCGACGGTTTCTTCGGGCTTTTTTTCAGCGGCTTTCCCGACTTGCTTTTAATTGCCGGCCTCGCACCGCTCTGCGGATTGCCGGTCGAGATGGTGGCGAGCCGCATTCTCCCGGCAGTCGCGTGTTCAATTCTCGCGGGAAATCTTTTCTATGCCTGGCAGGCGCGGCGTTTGTCGCTGCGAACGGGGCGCACGGATGTCACTGCGATTCCTTTCGGCGTCAACACGCCCACGATCTTCGCGTATGTATTTTTGATCATGCTGCCCGCGTATCAGAGGACCGGCGACTCCCAACTCGCCTGGCACCTCGGCGTCTTCGCCTGTTTTGTAAGCGGAATTGTGCAAACCGCTGGGGCTTTTTGTACAGATTGGTTGCGTCGCCACGCGCCACGCGCCGCGCTTTTGTGTCCGCTGGCTGGGCTGGCGATTGCCTTCCTGTGCCTGGGATTCGTTCTGCGGATTTTTCAGACTCCCGAGCTGGCGCTGCTTCCGGCCGTGATTATTCTTGCAGTGTACGGTTCGCACATGCGCCTGCCGTTTCGGATGCCAGGCGGGTTGCTTTGCATCCTCGCGGGCGTGGTTCTTGTCGTCGTGTTGAAAGCGCTTCACCTTTATGCTCTGCCGGCGCCTCCGGCGTTGGTGCCGCTGGGTTTCCACTTGCCACGTCCGGTGAACATTTTTGAATTTCTGCGCCACGGGCAAGGCTGGGAATACCTTTCGATCATTCTTCCGATGAGCGCGCTCGACACGATCGTCTCTTTGCAGATTCTGGAAAGCGTCAAAGTCGCGGGAGATGACTATGCCACGCGTCCATCGCTCGCGGTGAATGGCTTGGCGACGCTCGGCGCGGCAGCACTCGGCAGCCCCTTTCCAACGACACTTTATTTTGGACACCTCGCGCACAAAGCATATGGCGCGCGAGTGGGATATTCGATTCTGAACGGAGTGGTCACGCTGCTGATTTGCGTGACGGGATTAATCTCTCCCATCCTTCACTACGTGCCGCTCGAAGTCGTTGCCATCGTGATCGTTTGGTTTGGCCTGGTCATGGTGGCGCAGGCGTTTCAAGAAGTGCCAAAATCCCACTGCATTGCCGTTGCCTTTGGCTTACTTCCCATGCTCGCTTCGTGGGGTCTTGAGCTTGTCGATCTGGCGCTGCGCAAGGGAGGGTCGAGTTTGCTGCTCGCCGCTCCCAAATTTGGAGACGAACTACCGATCTATGGGCTGATTGCGCTCAGCCAAGGGGCGCTTCTGGTTTCCATGGTGTGGGCAGCGGCGATTGCGTTCATGCTCGACCGACGATTCCTGCACGCGGCGGGGTGGTTGCTGGCGGCGGCCGCGCTTTCCTGCTTCGGATTCATCCACGCTTACGGTTTGAGTCCGCTGGGGATTGTGAATAAGCTGGGCATTTTTGCCGCTCCGAGATTCGCGATTAGTTATGCGGTGTCGGCACTCTTTCTCGTGGGCTGTCACTTCTACGACAGAATCTACGTTCGCGGGATGGGAGAAGCGGAAACTGCGGGCGCGGTCGACAGATAGCGGCGCAGCGCATCCTGCCATTCGGGCATGTGAATGTTGTAGGCGTGCAGGCTATCGGGCGAAAGCACCGAGTAGGCTGGGCGTTTTGCAGGACGCGGAAATTCGGCGGTGGTCACGGGCTTGACCTTGGTGGGCGAACCTGACTGGCGGAGGATTTCGGTGGCGAAGTCATACCATGTGCAGTTGCCGGAGTCGGTGACGTGGACGATTCCTTCGGCGGACGCGCGACAGAGCTGCGCGAGAGCGGATGCGAGATCGCCCGTAAACGTGGGGCTTCCCCGTTGATCATTCACCACGGAAAGCTCGGGACGGGTCGACGCTAGTTTGAGAATAGTGGCGGGAAAACATTTGCCGCCGTGACCGAAGAGCCAGGAAGTCCGAGCAATGCAGGCCTTGGGGAGAATTTCGAGAAGGCGCTCTTCGGCCCGCGCTTTGCTCTCTCCGTAAACGCTCGCAGGATTTCTCGCGTCCGTGATTTCGTAGGGCGTACGTTTGCTGCCATCAAAAACGTAATCGGTACTGAGGAAGAGCAGGCGCGATCCGGCCTCGCGAGCAGCCTCGGCTACATGGATCGCTCCCTCGCAATTTACGGCAAAGGCCAGATCGGGGTTCGATGCGCAACCATCGACGTCGGTGTACGCGGCAGAGAGGATGACCCAATCGGGTCGGGTCTCACGAATCACCTGCCCTATGCGCTCTCGGTCGCGAAGATCGGCATCTTTAGAAGAGAGAGCCGTTAGCTGCTGGTTGGCTAATTCTCGAACCAGAGCTTGGCCGAGCAGGCCGGAAGCTCCGAAAAGCGTGATGCGCATAACAGCATTGTAATTCGGAAGTCCTTACGGGATAGAGGCTCGGCGGCGGGAACCCGCGTCCATCCCGGTTAGTCTGAATCTCTCTAGCGCGACTCCACCTTCCAGACCTTCGCGGGTCGCGTACGACGACGCAGGGCGGCCAGAATCAACGATCCACTGATTCCGAAACAAACGACGGCCGCAAAGGCCGTCAGATCAAGCGTACGGCGCGTCAATCGAAGATCGTCTGCGAACGTCGAAACCACCGAGAAGACAATGCCAAGCACATTCAGCCAGAGCGGTGAACGAATAGTCGGAAGATCGTTCCGAAACCAAACCTGTAGCAAAACCGCCGCGAAACCAATCGCCGCAACGACGACCAACGCAACCGGACTGAGAAATGCGTTGGGCCCTGTGTAGATGACAACCAGGGCGAGCGCGAGAAGAAGCAGACCGGAAGCAATCACCGTCCATCTCCGCGCAACTCTTGAATTGGAACTGGGGCCAGAGTTGGCGACAGAGTTCGAAACAACGCTCGGCTCGGACTCGGGTGTGGACTGGCCGCCGGGAGTGGTCACTGATCGACCTCGCCTCTTTTCTGCATGCTGGCATTGTATCCGTCCGTCTTGTCGTCTGCGCTCGCGGTGGCGCTTGGCATCCATTCAGAGGGCCGATGCTCACCATGCGACATGGCATAAAGGACGAGTTCGACACGGCTCGAGATCCCGACTTTGTCGAAGATGCGCAGCAGATATTTCTTGATGGTGTGTTCGCTGAGGCCGAGTTCGGTGGCGACTCCGCGGTTGGTCAAGCCGTCGGCCACGAGGGCAACCACCTGTTCTTCGCGAGGCGTCAAAAGCAAACGCCCGTTGGAATTGACCACCCGCAGCGTGGGTACCTCGGCCAAAGCCTCCAACGCATAATTCGTCTGCTGGCTGTTGAGCCAGATCTGTCCCCTGAAAACGCAATCGATGCATTTGCACAGCATCGGAAAAGGGGTTTCCGCAAAAAGAAAAATCCCTTTCGCGCCGGCCCGCAAGGCACTGATTACCTGGTCGCGGTCATCGCTCTCGGCCAACAAAACCGGGGCGGCTTTCGGATAAGAAACGCGCAACCAGCGCAGCAAGCCGTAGTCCGGTAGAGGATTGCCCGCTAGCAGGACTACATCGGCTGGAGTCGACTGCATGAATTCGTGTATCGCGGACATCTCCAGGGCGGCTGCGGAAACCTGGAAGTCTCGCCGAACATTCAGGGCACGGGTTAAGAGTTGGGATTGAATGGGAGCCGAGTCAGCAACCAGAACTCGCACAGTTTCGCTTCGGGCCGGCTCGTTCTCCGCGGATGGGTTCGTCGGGTTTTTGGGTCTCACGTCCCCATCATGCCCGAAAGCGCATGGACCGGATGTAGGCTCCGTCACACTCCGTTCGTGATGAATCCCGACGTCGGAGCCTACTTTGGTGTGTCTACTCTCGTGCATTACTTGTGTGCCATGCGTCTTCCCCGCGGCGAACGGTCTGGGAGACGAAAACCCAAGCCCTGTGAGTCGATTCGCCCGAGTCGTCCCATTTGCCATGGCGGGAAAGTGCCCCACACCTCGGTGGACTCTACTTTCCACGTCTTGTTGCGTTTGATACGCAACGGTAGTTTCTTGCAATCAGCTCCTATTCGGAGCTGGTTAGTTCGCCGTTCTGAGCAACGGCAAAAGTTCGGAGATGAATGTGTTTTACAGGTATGCAATTTTGGGAGCTGTGGGCGCGCTCATCCTGCAGTTCGCAGCGGCCGCATCCGCCCAGGAAACCTTGCCGTCAACGAATTCGGTCTCTGGATCCTCTGCTCCGCCAACCGGCACGATCGCGGTAGTGGAGAGCTCGCAGAGCCAGAACCGCCCCGACACGGTTTCTGCCAGCGGAACGATCGCACAACCCGGAAAAGTGGGTGGCCAGGGAGATCCTGCATTCGGAGGGGAACGCCACCCGCTTTATCGGCTCAGCAAGTCTGATACGGTGGATGTCAATTTCACCTTTTCTCCTGACTTCAACCAGACCTTGACGGTGCAACCCGATGGTTACGTCGCGCTGCGCGGTGCGGGCATTCTTCTGGCAGAGGGGCTTACGGTGCCCCAGATGCAGGCGGCGGTTCAGAATGCATATCGCAGTTTTTTGCACGAGCCGGAAGTAACCGTAACTTTGAAAGATTTCGATAAACCGTACTTTCTTGCTTCGGGCGAGGTAGCACGCCCGGGCAAGTATGAGTTTCGTGGCGACCTGACCGTAAACGAAGCGGTGGCGATCGCTGGAGGATTTACGCAACAGGCGCGGCATTCGCAAGTCGTGTTGTTTCGGCGAATTTCCGCGGACGTCGCCGAGTCGCACGTGATCGACGTGAAAAAGATGCTGGATGCTCGCGACCTTCACGAAGATCTTCATCTTCGGCCGGGCGACTTCATTTTTGTGCCTCAGAGCCGAGTTTCAAAGATTCGCAGATATGTTCCGACCAACTCCATGAGCTGGTACATGAATCCATTGCAGTTTTGACAAGTCTTAAGCCTCAAGGAGTGGCGGCGTTCCCTTCGCGTCTGTTCTCGAAAGCCTCTGAATAGCCCAGTCTGAATGCCTGCTTTTGAACCTATGTCCGCTGATATCGAAAACTCGATCGCTATCCCCAGCCCCACTCCTCGGGAACTGGCGGCGACGCTTTTCCGGCGTCCCCGGCTCGTCGCGTCTTCCTTCGGAATCGTAGTTCTAGTAACGCTGCTGGCAGTCCTCTTCTCGCCCCGTTATGAGTCGCACTTCAAGGTTCTACTGCGGCGGGGACGATTTGATCCAGTCGTTTCCTCACAGCCCGCCAGCGCTATGGACTTCACTCGCTCCGATATCACGGAGGAAGAACTGAACTCTGAAGTGGAGCTGCTGCGCGATGAAGATCTGCTGAAGCAGGTTGTAAAGATGGCTGGCCTGGTGCCGGCAGATACACCGAGCTCCGAATTGCCTGCCGAGATTGAACGCACCGCTCGAAAACTGGCGCGCCGTCTGGATGTAGAGGCGTTGAAGAAGTCGAATCTGATCCAGGTCAGCTACAAAGACACCGACCCGGAGCGAGCCGCCCGCATCCTTTCAGCGCTCTCGACGCTGTACGTGCAAGAACACACAAATCTGCAGCGGCCTCCAGGCGAATCGCAGTTCTTCGATCAACAGACCGAGAAAGAGGAGAAACACTTGCGTCAGTCGGAGGCCGATCTGGTGCACTTCACTCGTGCTCGACAGGTAGTCTCGGCGGCACTGGAACGCGATATCGCTCTGCAGAAACTGGGCGAAGCCGACGCGGCCTACCGTCAGTCCGATCAAGATCGCATCGAGACAGAGCGCCGAATCTCTTCACTGCACGAGCAATTAAAGTCGTTTCCATCGCGATCCGTCACGCTGAATCGTTGGGCAGATAATCCCGAAGCTCTCGAGAAGATGAAAACGCACTTGCTCGAGCTTCAACTCAAGCGCACCGACCTGCTAAGCCGATTCGAACCGTCCTACCGGCTCGTGCAGGAGGTGGAACAAGAGATCGCCGACACGCGCAGTTCGATCGCAGCCGAAGCGCTGACCCCGATCCGCGACGAAACCACCGACAAAGATCCCAACTATGAGTGGGCGCGCATGGAAATGGAGAAGGCGGAAGTGCAGCGCGATGGATTGCAAGCACGGCAAGCGGACGCTTCGGCGCAGGCGGCATCCCTGCGAGTATTTGCTGAGAAAATGCAGGCAGATTCGGTGGATCAGCAGGACTTGATGCGCGACGCCAAGATCGCGGAAGACGCCTACCTGCTATACCTTCGCAAACGCGAAGAGGCGCGGATCGGCGACGCGCTCGACGAGCGCCGCATTCTCAACGTGGCGATTGTAGAATCACCCGCGGTTCCAGTGCTCCCCACCCATCCGATGATCCTCTATTTTCTGCTCGCGTTCGGGTTAGCCGTCGCGTTCAGCATCGGGATCGCCTTCACCACGGAGTATTTCGACTCGACGATTCGTACGCCCGACGAAGCCTGTGGCCTGCTCGGCGTCCCCGTCCTGGCGTGGTTGCCGGCGCAGGATCAGGCGCGCTCGCTACTCAGCTTCTCGATTGGTCGCAGGGGCCCGAGCAAGGTGGCACTCCAGTGAGCGTTGTCCACGAAATCATCAACCCGCAATCGGAGAGTCAACAGGAGTTCGCAAAGTCACTTGGCGAACTGGGCCGGCGGAAGGTGCTTTCTCCTGCGGCCGCCGTACAAAACGATCAAATTCGTGCATTGGTACAACAGCTCTTTTTCTCAGAGGGATCGAAAGCGGTCCGGCATGTGGGATTTGCGCCGGTCGAAGGTTCAACAGCGACAGCGACATTATGTCTGGAAGTTGCAACCGCATTGGCGGAAAGCCGCAGGTACGACGTCGGCCTGATCGATGCGAACACCGAAGCGGTCTCGCTATCGAGGCAACTGGAGTTGGATCCGCCGAGCCAGGACAACGCAACCTGGTCGGTGGCACCGCACCTCTGGATGGTTCCTCGCCAGAACTGGCTGCAGGACGACGAAGGGAACCGGGGCACGGAACGAGATTTGGCAAGGCTGCGTGAACTCACATCGGAATTCGACTTTTCCATATTGTGGTGCCCTCCCATGTCTTGGCTCACGGCGAGCGTTGCGCGCACCTGCGACGGGTTGGTGTTGGTGCTCGCCGCGAACAAAACCAGACGTATCGTGGCGGCGCAAGTGCGAGATCAACTGCGGCAGGCTCAAGTTCCACTCCTCGGGTCCGTTCTTGCCGAACGTCGCTTTCCGGTACCGCAAGGCTTGTACAGGAACCTGTGAATCCTATGGGGGATTTGACCTCAAACCGACTGTGGAGCGACAGACCGATGGATGGCTGTTCTCCATACTCCCGCATGATTCTCGGCAACCGTGGGGCGACTTCTCCAACCGTCGCGGACGCGGACGATTCGGCGGCGCCAGCAACCGCGAAGACGCGAACAGCTTGGGCCGGCGGCAGTGACTCTAAGCGGATTTCGCAGCACAGACGAATTGAACAACTTTTGCCCCATCCAACTGGCGATCGATTTCTGCTTTTCAAGCTAGTGGCTGCCGATTTGCTTGCTCTGCTGGCCGCTTGCGGACTCCTATCTCTTCTCCTCCCCAAGTGGGGGCTGCCAACTGTTGATCTGCCGATTTTCGCCGTTCTGGTAACCCTCTTCGGTTTCTCGGAAGGCCTCTACAGAAGTGACGCGGATCCCTATCCCACCGGAATGTTTCCGCTGCTCTTTCGTTCGACCCTGTTTGCAGTCAGTCTGGTTCTGGTTTCGGTGAAAGGAATTCGGCCATTTGCCGTTTTCACAATATTTGGCTGCAGCCTGGCGGCACTTGTGCTCTTGCGCCGGTCGAAGCAAATCGTCTGGAAGAGGCGGCGAAGTGAAACAGAATTGCGGAGGGTCCTGATTGTCGGCGGGGGTCCGGTTGCGCAATCGATCGCACAAACCCTGCGAAATGATCCCATGCGTCGCGCCAGCGTCTGTGGCTTCGTAGATAACGATCTTCCGCTGTCTCCGATGGTACTCGGTCGAATCTCCGATCTCGATTGGCTTGCTCGCGCCCAGTTTATCGACGAAATCATCCTCGCCGTTCCCACCCAGCCGCCGCAGGCGCGAGAAGCAGCCGAGATTGCGTACCGCAACCATTTGGATATCCGTGCCGTGCCGGGTTTGCCCGCGGGCCCGTGGTTCGATCAGAGCGTAGATCGCATCGGCGACGTTCCGGTCGTCACATTGCATCGCGAACCTATTCCGGGACCGGCTCTTCTGCTCAAGCGGCTGCTGGACATTGCTGGGGCGACGATTGCTCTGGTGTTGGCCAGTCCCATCATGGCGGTTGTGGCCCTGCTCATCCGGTTGGACTCCGACGGTCCCGTCGTCTATTCGGCGGAACGCACCGGTGCCAAGGGTTGCCGCTTTCGCTGTTACAAGTTCCGTTCCATGGTCACTGATGCCGAGCGCCTAAAGGAAGAGCTGCGCTCTCGCAACCAGCGACAAGGTCCTATCTTCAAGATCGACGACGACCCCAGAGTCACTCGGGTTGGGAAAATCATCCGCCGCTACAGTCTCGACGAACTGCCGCAACTCTGGAACGTGCTGCGAGGTGACATGAGCCTGGTCGGACCGCGGCCTCATCCGGTGGACGAAGTCAATCATTACGATCTCCAGCACTACCGGCGTTTGGATGTGAAACCCGGCATCACCTGTCTGTGGCAGATTACCGCGCGTGACTGTCCTTCGTTCGACCTCAACATGCACCTTGATCTCACTTACATCGAGAACTGGAGTCTCGGTCTCGACTTGCGCATCCTCGCCAGCACCGTTCGCGTCTTGTTTGCTCCGGAAGGGGCGTGATTGTCTCCATGAGCAGCCGCGCCCTTTTTTGGGATACCGACACCAACCCGCTCTGGCGGATCGCGAGTTGGACCCTTCGTCCCCTCTATCTTGGGATTGCCTTCCCGTCGATCCTTTATGTGGTTGCGATGGCCGTTTTCCTCTTCCGGCCTCCCGACCTATTTTCATTTTATGCCGACCGGATCGTATTCGGCGCTCTCGTTTGCTTTGTCGTCCTGCGTGCGATGGCGCGCCGCGAGAGAATTCCCTTTGTCGCAGCGTTGAGTGTCCCCATGCTGCTGCTCACGGCGCTCGCCGTTTTTCGCGCGCTGCGCGACCCTTTCGACGCGCAAATTTGGAGCATCATCGCCAGCAAGTACATCGTTCCTTTCGCGCTGTTTCACATCGCGCTGTTGGTGTTCCGAGGCCCTGAGCAACGAAAGCATTTTGAGATCTTTGTTCTGCTCGCGCTCGCCTACCTCGTGTTCATTGCCATTGCTTTTCTGGTGGACGCGCGATCACTCATCTATCCACGTTTCATTCTTGACGAAAGCCTGGGCTTCCATCCAGATCGCGCGCGCGGACCGTTTCTGCAAGCGGTGGCCAACGGAGTGTCGTTGAACATGCTTGGAATCCTCGTAATTGGGCTTTCGCAAAGGCGCGGCATCGTGCAGACGTTGCTCTGGCTCGCTCTTCCTTTCGCCGTGTTGGCGACGATGACGCGCGCGGTGTGGATCGCATTCGCGGCCTCGGCAGTCGCTCTCGGATTTCGTTTCATCAAACATCGCCTGCGGGCAGTATGTGCCCTGGTGGCGATCGCCGGGATCCTGCTCGGCTGCGCGATCGGCCTCGGCAATACGTCTCTGAAAAATGCTTTATCGGAGCGTACCGAGGAACGAGGTCCGGTAGAGGCGCGCCTGGCAGTCTACGATGCGGGCTGGTCGATGTTTCGGGAGCGGCCATTCACCGGGTGGACGTCCGGCGGTATGTATGCCGAGCTTGCCCGCCGCATGGCCGGGTACCACCTGCGCATCTTCTACGTCCACAATACCTACCTCGCATTGTTGGTCGAATTCGGCGTGCCGGGCCTGGCTCTCTACGGCATTCTCTTTTTCAACCTCTTCCGGCTTTCCTGGCACAAGCCTCCTCGCGAAACCGGTGCCGTCGCTGCCCTGCGCAAAACCTGGCCGCTGCTGCTGAGCGTCTACCTCTTCAACGCCTTTTTCGTCGATATGGCCTACCAATTCGTAATCGGGCTTCTCTTCACCGTGGCCGGTATGCTGTGCGCCTCCGAGGAGTCTCTCGCATGAGTACCGTCGCATACATTGCCAACGAGTTCCCTTCGCCAGTTGAACCGTATGTAGCCGATGAAATCGCCGAACTGCGGCGCCACGGAACACGTGTGATCTGCTGTAGCGGCAAGCGAGTTTCGCCGTCCTATCTGAGCCTGGCCGAGCGCGCTTTGTGGAAGGAAACCCGATATTTTCAGCCGCTCTGCGACGATGAAATACTTCGAGCAGTGCATCGTCTGGTATCCCATCGCCACAAGTTGGCGCAGTTGTTGAAACCCGTTCTGTGGGAGCCAGGAACTGCATTGCACCGCCGCATTCGAGGAATTGGCCATACCGTCATGGGCGCCGCGCTGGCCGCACAACTGGCGCCGCTCGACGTCGAACATATCCACGCTCATCACGGATATTTTGCCTCGTGGATGGCGCTCACTGCGGCGAATCTACTCGGGATTGGTTTCAGTTTCACCTTGCACGGCTCCGATTTGCTGCAGCGAGCCGACTTGCTTTCGGCAAAATTGCAAGCCTGCCAGTTCTGTGTGACCGTCTCCGAGTTCAACCGGCAATACATCCTTCGCAACTATCCTTCGATTCCCGGCGCCAAAATAACCGTGCAACGGCTCGGCGTCGATCGGGTTCCAACTCGGCCGCTTATCGGCACGGTCGAGATTCGTCCCCGGCCGTTCCATCTTCTTTCCGTCGGGCGATTGCACCGGGTGAAGGATTATCGCTTTCTCGTAGAGGGTTGTGGCGCGCTTCGCGATCGTGGGATCGAATTCGTTTGCTCCATCGTGGGAGAGGGTCCGGAGCGCAGCGCTCTCGAGAAACAGATCGCTGAATTGAGACTGCAAGATCGCGTGCAGCTGATCGGTCACGTACCTCGCGCGAGTTTGGCCGACTATTACCGCGGTGCCGATCTTGTCGTTTTGACGAGTGAGAGCGAGGGCATTCCAGTGGTCTTGATGGAAGCGATGGCCCACGAAAGGCTCGTGCTGGCTCCCGCGATCACCGGAATTCCAGAGCTTGTGGAGCATCAGCGGACTGGATTTCTCTATGAACCGGGATCGTTGCCCGACTTCGTCGACGCCGTCGAATGGATCCAAGCCAATCTCTCGTCGCTGGCCGAAATGCAGCGCGCCGCGGCGGCCAGCATTGATGCTTCCTACAATCGCCAACGAAATCTCCGCGTTTTCGCCGAGGAATTCCTAACCCGCGTTTCACGATCGGACGGTAATCATGCGCATCCTCTATTCGAACAAGTACGACTATCCATTTAGCGGAACTGAGGCGTACCTCTTCGACCTCATTCACCAAATGGATTTACGCGGGCACGAGACGGCGCTCTTCAGCATGGACCACGGCCACACTGCGGCGTTTGCAGGCCGCGCTTATCGCATCCCTCAGGTCGACTTCAAAGATTCCAACGCCAGCTTTCTGAAGAAAGTCAAAATGGCGGCGCATGCCATCTACTCGCCCTCGGCGCGGCGCGCGATGCGAAAGTGTATAGACGACTTTTCACCCGACCTCGCACACGTTCGAGGCATCTACCACCACCTGTCGCCTTCGATTTTGTGGGAGTTGAAGCGCCAGCGGATTCCGGTGCTCTACCACCTGAACGATTTCAAGATTCTGTGCCCGGCCTATAACTTTGTCGCGGATGGTCGTGTCTGCGAACACTGCCAGAATGGCGCATTCCACAATGTCGTTAGCAAGAGATGCTATGAGGGTCCGCCGTCGAGCGCCATGGTTCTCGCAGCAGAGGCATACCTCCACAAATGGCTGCAAACCTATCAACGGTGCGTCGACATGTTTCTCGCCCCTAGCGAGTTCGTGCGTGATAAGTTGATCGGCGCCGGATTTCCCCCACAGAAGATCGAGGTGCTTCACCACTTTCAGACTTTACCGCACGACGAACAACTCGTGGCAGAGCAAGGCTACCTGCTCTACTTCGGTCGGCTCTCGCCGGAAAAGGGCGCTTACGAACTCTTGCGAGCCATGGTGCGGCTCCCTCACATTCCCCTGGTGATCGCAGGAGACGGCCCCGAACGTCCGCGCCTCGAGGCACTCGCGAAAGAGTTGAATCTGGACCAAGTCTCGTTCACTGGCATGGTTCACGGCGAAGAACTGCAAGACCTCATCGCAGGCTGCCGTTTTTCGATCTTTCCGTCGCACGCTTACGAAACTCTGGGGAAATCCATTCTCGAGTCGTACGCGTGGGGACGGCCGGTGATTGCTTCGGATCTGGGTTCTCGCCGCGAACTCGTCCGCCATGGCGTTACCGGTTTTTTATATACCGACGGACACCGCGAACAATTGGCGAACTCCATCGGATTTCTGTTTGATCGGCCGGACTTGATTCAAAAGATGGGTGCCGCGGGCCGAAGCCAGGTTCGCGCAAATCACGATCCCGACCGGCACATAGAGAAAATGCTGGAGCTCTACCGCCGCCTCACCTCCCCCACGAGAGTTTTGTCATTTCCCACTTTGCCCGATCGCCCGCCGCTGCGGCGCGGCGTACGAGTCGCTTTCATCGGAGGCCGAGGGGTGGTATCGAAGTACAGCGGCATCGAGTCTTATTATGAGCAAGCCGGCCACGAATTGGCAAAGCTCGGACATGAAGTGACGCTGTATTGCCGCAGCTATTTCACGCCTCCGATCAAGACCTACCAGGGCATGCGAGTCCGCCGGCTTCCCACCATCCGGTCGAAACACCTGGAAACCTTGGTCCACACCGCGCTGAGTACTCTCCACGCCATGATGTCGGACTACGATGTTGTGCATTATCACTGTCTCGGGCCGGCGCTGTTTTCGTTTCTTCCGCGGCTCGTCGGAAAAAAGACCGTGGTGACGGTGCAGGGCCTCGATTGGCAGCGTGGCAAGTGGGGCCGGATCGCATCGCGAGTGCTACAGGCAGGGGAATCGGCCGCGATTCGCGGACCCAACGTCACAATGGTTGTTTCGCGCACCTTGCAACGTCACTTCCGCGACAAACAGCATGGCGAAACGATCTATGTGCCAAACGGGGCTAAGCTGACGGTCCGACAGATGCCGCGGCGGCTGCAAGAATGGGGTCTCGCGCCAGACGGCTATGTTCTCTTTTTGGGCAGGTTTTCGCCGGAGAAAAACTGCCATCTTCTCGTGAACGCTTTTCAGAACCTCGATATCGGCATAAAGCTGGTGTTCGCCGGGGGATCGAGTCACTCCAACGCTTACGCCGAAGCCTTGCGGAGCCATGCCTCGGACCGGATCCGTTTTCTACCGTGGGTTTCGGGAGAGGATCTCGACGAATTGCTGTCGAACGCGGCTCTGTTTGTGCTGCCTTCGGCCCTCGAGGGCATGTCGCTTGCGCTGCTCGATGCCATGGCGGCCGGGGTATGCGTCCTCGCCAGCAACATTCCGGAAAATAATGAGGTGGTGCAGGGCGCGGGCTACAGCTTTAAGAACGGAGATCAGTCAGACCTCGAGCGCATGCTTGAGCTTCTGATTCACAATCCCGACCTTCGGCAGCAAGCGGCCATACGCGAGCGCGCTCGGATTCAAAACGAGTTCCGTTGGCCCCGCGTGGCCCAATTGGTCGAAGCGGCCTACTACGACTTGTTGGGTTGGGCGCCGAATCCGCATCGCGATTCGATCCGGGTCGACGCTTCGGCGGCCAGGTAGCACGCCTCGGGGCAAGTCTTCGCACTTCTCATTTCAATGGGTTTAGCACTCAAATAGGGTGCCTTCGATTAGAATCATCCTGCGGCACATCTCTTGATGCCGCACACATCCGACATGGAAGATCTGATTCTCGTTACCGGCGGCGCCGGATTCATCGGCTCGAACTTTGTCCTGCAGTGGCTTGCCTACGAGCAGTCTCGCGTTTTGAACCTCGACAAACTTACCTACGCGGGCAATCTCAATAACCTACGGACAATCGAAGCTCACCCGCGATATCGTTTCATCCAGGGCGACATTGTCGATCGGGACTTCCTCCAAGGTTTGCTGCACCGCGAGCAACCGTGCGCCATCGTTCATTTCGCCGCGGAGAGTCACGTCGATCGTTCCATCCACGGACCGGATGACTTCATCCGCACCAACGTGAATGGCACATTCAGCCTCCTCGAAGAGACTCGCGCCTACTGGTCTGGGCTGGCGGAATCGGATCGGCCCGCCTTCCGTTTCTTGCACGTCTCTACCGACGAGGTTTACGGGTCGCTTCAGGCAGCTGATCCGGCGTTCAGTGAGACGACTCCCTATGCTCCTAACAGTCCGTACTCGGCGACCAAGGCGGCCTCCGACCACTTGGTTCGCGCTTATCACCATACCTACGGACTGCCTGTTCTCACCACAAACTGCTCCAACAATTACGGCCCGCACCAGTTTCCGGAAAAACTAATCCCTCTCATGATTCTGAATGCGTGTAGCGGCAAGGCGCTTCCGGTATACGGCGACGGTAAAAATGTTCGCGACTGGCTTTATGTCGAGGACCACTGCCGCGCCATTCGCACCGTGCTCGAGCGAGGACGCGTCGGCGAGACCTATAACGTCGGCGGCCGAAGCGAGAAGACAAATCTGGAAATCATCGGAGCTGTCTGTCAATTGCTCGACGAGTTGCGCCCCCATGATCCCGTTATGCCGCACAGCAAGCTCGTGACCTTTGTCAAAGATCGTCCTGGGCACGATCGCCGGTACGCTATGGACACGCGTAAAATCGAGCGCGAATTGCAATGGCAGCCGGAAGAAACCTTCGAGAGCGGGATCGGAAAGACAGTCCGCTGGTATCTCGAGCATGAGGACTGGGTTCGTGATGTAACCACCGGCAGCTATCGTCAGTGGATGGCAAAGAACTACGCCACGGAACGCTGAGAAACTGAAACTCGACATGACCGAAACAACGCAACCGAATCACAAAGGCATCATTCTCGCGGGAGGATCGGGCACGCGCCTCTATCCCGTGACCCACGTGCTTCCGAAAAGCCTACTGCCGGTGTACGACAAACCGATGGTGTATTACCCGCTGTCGACACTGATGCTGGCGGGCATTCGCGACATTCTTTTAATCTCGACGCCAGAAGACTTGCACCGCTTTCAACATCTGCTTGGCGATGGCT
This sequence comes from Terriglobales bacterium, assembly GCA_049520915.1. Classification (GTDB taxonomy): domain Bacteria; phylum Acidobacteriota; class Terriglobia; order Terriglobales; family Acidobacteriaceae; genus Acidiflorens. The sequence continues at coordinate 77,673 of JBEKPH010000003.1, read as the reverse complement.
CTCGCTTCGGCGTGCGCTTTCAATACGCGATGCAGCCCCAGCCAGAGGGCATCGCGCAAGCTTTTCTGATTGCGAAGAAATTCATTGGTTCGAGCGGCTGCGCACTGGTGCTCGGCGACAACATCTTTTACGGACATGATCTTGTCAAAGAACTACGCGAGGCGACGCTGCAGCCGCATGGCGCGCGGGTTTTCGCCTATCCCGTGAACGACCCGGAGCGTTATGGCGTAGTGGAGTTCGATGCAGACGGAAAGGCACTCAGTATCGAGGAGAAACCGAAGCAGCCGAAATCTCGCTACGCCGTCACCGGACTTTATTTTTACGATCGGCAGGTCGTCGAGATTGCCGAGAATCTCAAACCTTCCAAACGCGGCGAACTTGAAATCACAGACGTGAACCGCGTTTACCTCGAGCGTGGCGAACTCAACGTCTGCGTGATGGGCCGGGGCACCGCCTGGCTTGATACAGGCACGCATGAAGCCTTAATGGACGCTTCGCTCTTCATCCAGACATTAGAGAAGCGGCAAGGCCTGATGGTCGCTTGCCCCGAAGAGATCGCGTATCGATCCGGATACATTACCGCCGCGCAACTGGACGCATTGGCGCAGCCCATGCGAAACAACGGCTATGGAGCTTATTTGCTGCAATTGCTGCGCGAGCGCGTTTATTAATCGGCTACGAATCTCATGAAACAACTTGCTACAACGCTGCCCGGAATTCTTCTGCTCGAACCGCGCGTCTTCGGCGACGATCGCGGATTCTTCTTGGAAAGTTACAATCAGCGTACGTTTGCTGATCTCGGAATTACCGATCCCTTCGTCCAGGACAATCATTCGTATTCCTCCAGGAATGTCGTCCGCGGATTGCATTATCAGATTCAACAGCCGCAGGGAAAATTAGTACGTGTGATCACGGGCGAGATTCTTGACGTCACGCTCGACCTCCGCCGCAGCTCTCCCACCTTTGGAAAATGGGAATCGTTCCGGCTTTCCGGCGAGAACAAGCGCATGCTCTGGGTGCCGCGCGGATTTGCCCACGGCTTCCGCGTGGTTTCCGACACCACCCACGTGCTCTACAAGACGACAGATTTCTACGCGCCCGAGTACGAACGCTCGGTTTTATGGAATGACCCCGCGCTAAACATCGCGTGGGAGTTTGCCGACGAGCCAATCAGTTCCGCAATTGTGTCGCCGAAAGACCAGCGCGGCGTACCTTTTAAGGACTCCGAGACGTTCGACTAGCCCGATATCAGTTCAACCGGAAGTCGACGGCGATCGTAGTTTCAACCCCCACCGCTTTGCCGCTCGACAAGTAAGGCTCAAATTTCCAGAAGCGCACGGCCTCGCTCGCGGATTGCACCAGCAAGTCAGGACCCGACAGCGGGCGCAGCCGTTCCACGCTTCCATCGGGCGCGATCATCGCGTCCAGCACGACCAGTCCTTCGGTCGAGGCCACGCGCGCCGCCTCCGGATAGACGGGATTCACCTTCGTCAATATCCGCTTCTCCATTGTTTCAGGAGAAACTTGCAGCCTTGTGTCCGCCGTCTGCGTTCGTGTTTCCAATTCGTTCCACGATCGCTGCCACTGCCACACCACGAGAGCTAACAGCAACAAGGCTCCGAGGATGAGCAGCAAGAGTCCGCTCCGCCCGATCCGAATCTTGCGCTTTCCTTGCCTTGTCGAACCCGGATCCGTTTCGGGCGCATCAGCTTTCAGTGGCGCACTCGGCGCGAAATTTACAGCCGCGCTTCTCTCTTGGATCTTCGACTCTACTTTCGGGGCCAGCGGGTCTGACTCACACCGGTAAATCCAGTACCGAATCATCTCCCGCTGTTGCGCCGACAGGCCGACGAACTCAATGCCACACCGAAACCGCGACTGATAACGGACTACGGCGCGGGCTCGAACCGGCACGCCCACATTCGGCAGTCGCAATTCGACCGCGACTTGCTGGCCCGCCGCCAGTTCTCCCGCGATCACGGCGCCAAGGCCGGCTTCGGTAATATCGGTGCAGCGTCCGGGTAGAGTCTCTGGGACGCCCGAACGAAGCGCAATCAAGTCCAGGGGTACAGCGATAGGGTGCCGGGGGAAACCGCGCTGCGGCGTTGACTCCAACGCCAGCAATGGTGCTGCACTCATCTGACAGCCTCCGCAAGAATCAAATCTCGCTCATGCGGCTGGAATTTACGACAAGTAAAACGCTTCTTGGAAACAGTGCACCGAGTATAGCCGAGCCCGAGCACTTCCGAGCCGAAGACACGCTGAAATATTTTTCCAGAACGTCAGCTATTCCATGTCGCGCCAATTGGGGCCAACTCCAATTTCAACCAGCAGGGGAACTTCGAGGGCGTGGGCGTTTTCCATATGTTCCCTGACGAGCGGCTTCATCATCTCCACTTCGGTCTCGGGCACTTCGAAGACAAGCTCGTCGTGAACCTGCAGCGTCATGCGCGACTTCATTCCGCGTTTTCGCATCTCTTCATCGATACGAATCATCGCTAGCTTGATCAAGTCCGCGGCAGTTCCCTGCAGCGGAGTGTTGACGGCCGTCCTCTCCGCAAACCCGCGCTGCGTGGCATTCTTGCTGTTGATGTCGGGAATCGGACGAATTCGCCCAAAGAGCGTCGTCACTTTCCCGTCCCGCCGCGTCTGTTCCAGCGTCGCATCGATGAAAGCGCGAACGCCCGCATACTTTTCAAAGTACGCGTCGATGAATTTTCGCGCTTCGCTCGGCTCAATGCCTAAGTTCTGCGAGAGTCCGAATGCTGATAAGCCATAGACGATGCCGAAGTTCACAACCTTCGCCGCCCGGCGGTGGTCCGCCGTCACCATCAGCGGAGGAACGCCGAAGACCTGCGACGCCGTCAGCGTGTGAATGTCATCGCCTCGGCGAAACGCTTCAACCAACAGTTTGTCTTTGGAATAATGCGCCAGCAGGCGCAACTCGACCTGCGAATAGTCGGCGGCCAGCAGCACATGACCGGGCTCAGCGATAAAAGCAGCCCGAATCTCGCGGCCGAGTTCCGTGCGAATCGGAATATTCTGCAAGTTGGGATTCGCGGAAGAAAGACGGCCGGTCGCCGTTCCAGTCTGCCCAAACGTCGTATGCACGCGGCCGCTCCCACTGCGGATGAGCGCTGGCAAGGCATCCACGTATGTCGATTTCAGCTTCGTGAGTTGGCGATACTCCAGCACCAGCCGCGGAACCTCGTGTTCCGCTGCCAGCCCCTCCAGCACATCCACAGCCGTCGAAATTTTCTTCCCCTTCCCATATTTCACTGGGATCGGAAGCGCCAGCTTATTGAACAGCACATCGCCCACTTGTTTCGGCGAATTGATATTGAACTCAACGCCGCAGCGTTCATAAATGTCACGCGCTTTCGCCGCCGCCTCCCGCTGCAACTTCACCGACATTTCGTCCAGAGCCGCCAGATCGATCTTTACGCCCGCCTCTTCCATCCGGACCAGCACGGGCACCAGCGGCGCATCAATTGTGTCGTAAACCGGAGTCAAGCCCTGTTCGTCGACCTCTTTGCGGAGCGTGCTCGCGAGCCTGCCGGTAATATCGGCGGCTTCTGCGATATTTCCGCTCAGTTTCAGGTTCAGTCTGCGGAGCGCGACTTCTGGCAACGCGTGTGACGAATAAGTCGGATCCAAGAGGTAGGAATACAGCATCGGATCGTGCAGCACTCCGGCGAGAGCGATTGGCCGCTCAACGAACTGGTCTGAAAAATAATGTAGCGCCGACTTGAGGTCGTGGATCGCTTTCGGCACAGCGGCATCTTCCAGCAACTCTCGCATCCGCTCTGTCAGTGCCTGATCTTCGAGCATGACCATCGCGCCCGCCCCTGCAGCATTCGAAATCGCGATGCGCTTTGCTACCGGCTTCACCGCCTCGCGGGATTCGTTGCCGGGCGCCGCATCCGCGGGTCGCAGGTCCAGAAATCCTGACTGCGCCGGCGCCGGTTCCTCTTCTTCCTCCTGCGGACTGCTCTCAGAATCGATGCTCTTTGGGGGCTCCAGTTCAATTGCGATGGCCAACGGCACAGGGCCGGCGCTTCCCGCGTACTCCTCGAATTCGCTCTTGGAACGAATTTCCCGGTAGTCGCCATCTTTCACTTCGGAAACGGGCAAAAGTTCTTTCAAGAGCGTCGTGAATTCGAGTTCGGCGAACAACTCGCGCAGCGCGAGAACATCGGGGTCGCCCGCTTTCATCGCTGACACGTCGAACTCGACTGCAACATCGGTGTCGATGGTTACCAGTTGCTTGCTGTACAGAATATTGTCGCGATTATTTTGCAGCGACTCGCGATACGTTTTCTTCTCGACCTCGGCAGCGCGATCGAGCGCCGCTTCCACGCTTCCGAACCTCCGAATCAGGTCGACCGATCCTTTGTCGCCGATTCCGGGAGCGCCAGGAATGTTGTCGACGGAATCGCCGCGCAAAGCCATCACATCGACGACTCGCGAAGGAGGCACTCCCAGAATTTCTTCCACCTTCGTGGCATCGCAAATCAGATTGTCTTTCGGCGGATTCAGTACGCAGACGTGTTCGTTTACCAGTTGCAGCATGTCTTTGTCGCTCGAGACGACAAAAACCATATACGACTCAGCCGCGGCCTTTCTCGCCAGCGTCCCGATTACGTCATCGGCTTCGTAACCTTCGAGCTGCAGAATCGGAATGCGATATCCCTCGAGAGCACGCCGTATATACGGAATCTGTTGCACCAGATCGCCGGGCATCTCGGCACGATTGGCCTTGTAGCCACCGTATTGCGATTCTTTGAAGGTCTGGGTCTTGATGTCGAACTTGCGAATGGTGGTGATCGCTTCCGCCTGTTGGTTGCGGATCGTCGGAGCGCCTACGTCGAAAACCGCTGCGAGATATTCGGGCGAGAAATCGTCGCGCAACTTGCGCAACATGTTGACGAAGACGAAAGTCGCCGCAGTGGGCAGTCCGGTTTTCGTCGACATGGGGCGCTGGCGCACCATCGCGTGATAGGCGCGAAAGATGAATGACATCGTGTCGATCAGGAAGATGCGGGCTGTGTCCTTACCTTTGATCGGAGCGGAAACACGCGCTGCGTCCGGAGCGACACTCTCTTGCGGCGATGATTTCTTCTTGGGAGCCAATTTGGAAAGTTTAACAGCTTCAACTCTTCGCCATTGTGGCAAGCGCAATTGTGGAACGTAGGGAATCGCGGCGAAGAGTATCGGCTGATACGCCGCTCGAAGTAATCGCGTATTATATGAAGTTTTCTGCGCTCGTTGCCCTGAGTGCTGACTGCCGAGAGCCCTGAGAGTTCAATGCTGCCTTTCAAGCTGGTCTACAGCGACGATTACTATCTGCCGATCGGCTCCCACGTTTTTCCCGCCGAAAAATACAAGCGCATTCAGCAGCGCTTGCTCGCCACCGGGGTTGCAGACGCCTCGGATTTCGTCACTCCTCGCCCCGCCAGCGATCAGGATGTACTCCTGGTTCACACTCCGCAGTATGTCGAGAAGCTCAAGGCCGGCACGCTAAGTGCTCGAGAGGAATTGGAATTGGAAGTCCCGTATTCGCCGGAGTTGGTGCGCGCCTTTTGGCTCGCCGCGGGCGGATCGATTTTGGCAGCCGACCATGCGCTCAACGACGGCGTCGCCATCAGCATCGGAGGAGGATTCCATCATGCCTTTCCCGACCATGGCGAAGGCTTTTGTTTGATTCATGACGTCGCGATCGCCATCCGGCGCATGCAGCGGGACGACAAGATTCGCACCGCGATGACGGTTGATTGCGACGTCCACCAGGGAAACGGCACTGCCGCAATTTTTGCGGGCGCGCGAACAACCAGCGAACCTCTACCCTCGGTGCCACCCTCAACGGTCCATCAATCTGCGGCGGCGCCGGTTGTCCCGAAAACCCGCGTGCAGAGCGGCTTCGCGGGTGATGTTTTCACCATCTCTCTCCACCAGGAAAACAATTACCCCGCTCGTAAGTCCCCGTCCTCGATCGACGTAGACCTTCCCGACGAAATTGGCGACGACTACTATCTGGCGTGGCTCGACAATGCGCTCAGTTCTGGCCTGCGGAAGTTTCAACCTGAATTGCTTTGCTACCTGGCCGGAGCCGATCCCTACCGCGAAGATCAGTTAGGCGGCCTTTCGCTCACCATCGAAGGACTGAAGAAGCGCGACGAACTCGTCTTCCGCGTCGCCAGGGCTCGCGGCATCCCCGTGATGGTCACGTTTGCTGGAGGCTATGCTGTGAAAGTGGAAGACACCGTCACCATTCACAGCAACACGATTATCGCCGCGAAGGAAGTATTTAACACGAAGCGCTGAATCGGTCGATGCTTCCGGCGAAGCTATACTCTACGATATGGACGTCGTTCCTTCTGAACTTGCGCACCGCGACTTGTATCACATTCTGATTAGTGCCGTGGCTCCGCGGCCCATTGCCTGGGTATCCTCGATAAGCGCCTCTGGACTTTCCAATCTTGCGCCTTTTTCCTTTTTCAATGCGGTATGTGCCAAACCTCCACTGCTGGCGTTCGCGCCTGGACTGCGCATGTCCAATAAATCTCGGCCGGACGGAGAAAGCGCTGCATCACCGAAAGACACTCTACGCAACATTCGCGAGACCGGAGAATTCGTCATCAACGTAGTGACTTACGAATTAGGCAAAGCCATGAACCTGACAAGCGGCGACTATGACGCCTCGACCGACGAATTCGAAATCGCGAAATTGGCGTCAGCCCCTTCGCAAGTTGTGCGGCCCCGTCGCGTGGCAGATTCTCCCGTAAGCTTCGAGTGCAAGTTGCATCAGATTCTCGACTTCAATCCCGGACCCGACGGCGGCAGCCTCGTAATCGGTGAAATCGTATCGATTCACGTTGACGAGCGGCACTTAAAAGAAGGCCGTCTCGACCGAGACTCACTCGACCTGATCGGACGCATGGGCGGGATGCAATACACACGAACCACCCAGCGGTTCGAGATGATAAGACCGAAGGTTGAGTAGCTCTCACGGCGAACGACGAACAGCGAACGACCAACGACGCCCATGTCTCCCCGACTGCTAAAATAGCTCCTTACTCCTATGTTCGAGAATCTTCAGGAAAAACTCCAGCGCGCCTTCAAATCTCTTCGCGGACAAGCTGTCCTCACCGAAGAGAATATTTCTGAGGCGCTCAAACAAATTCGTCTGGCGCTGCTCGAGGCCGACGTCAACTTCAAAGTGGTCAAAGAACTGATCGACCGCATCCAGGCGAAAGCCGTCGGTCAGGAAGTGCTGACCGCGCTTTCTCCCGGCGAGCAGGTGATTAAGATCGTTCGCGACGAACTGGTCGCTACGCTGGGCCAAGACACCGCCAAGTTGAAGTTCGCTTCGCAGCCTCCGACGGTCGTGCTCATGGCGGGCTTGCAAGGATCCGGCAAAACAACTACCTCGGGCAAACTGGCCAACTGGCTCAAGAATGGCGGACATCGCCCCCTTCTGGTTTCGGTCGACGTCTACCGTCCGGCCGCGCGCGAGCAACTCAAAGTTGTCGCTGCCGCGATCAAGGCCAACATCTACGAAGGAACAGTTGGCGAAGCGAATACCGCGACCGTCGAACGTCTCGCCAAAGAAGCACGCCGCGAAGCAATCAACTCTGGTTGCGACGTGCTCATCGTCGATACCGCTGGCCGCCTTCACATCGACGATCAACTTATGGAAGAGATGCAATCGCTGAAGCGGTTGCTCAATCCGCAGGAGATCTTGTTCGTTGCCGATTCGATGACTGGACAAGACGCCGTCAACTCCGCCGACGAATTCCATAAGAAGCTCACCCTCACCGGCGTCATTCTTACCAAGATGGACGGTGACGCTCGCGGAGGCGCTGCGCTATCGATCCGGCAAGTCACCGGGCAGCCGATCAAGTTCATCGGCGTGGGAGAAAAATATGACGCGCTCGAGCCTTTCCATCCCGACCGCATCGTGTCCCGTATTCTTGGGATGGGCGACATCTTATCGCTGATCGAACGCGCCGAATCGCAGATCGACAAGAAGAAAGCCAGCGAACTCGCGACCAAAGCCCTCAGCGGCGATGGCTTTTCGCTGGAAGACTTCCGCGATCAGTTGCGGCAGGTTCGGAAGATGGGCTCAATACAAAGTCTGGTCGGTATGCTGCCCTCGGTCGGAGCGTTTTCTGGACTGCAAAAAGCCGCCGACAGTGTTGACGAGAAGCAGATCAACCGCGTCGAGGCCATCATCAATTCGATGACCGGACACGAGCGCAATCATCACGAAGTCATCAACGGCAGCCGTCGCAAGCGCATCGCCCGCGGGTCTGGCACGAGCGTGCAAGAGGTTAACAACCTCCTTCGCCAATATGCCCAGATGAGAAAAATGTTCAAGCAGATGGGCAAGCCAAGTTTCGCTCGCCGCATGGCCGGGATGAAGTTTCCCGGAATGTAGTTGAGACATTGAGTCATTAAGACATTGAGTCTTAAATGATCCGATGATTCAATCGCTCTTATGAAGTGGCGTTCCTTATCCGAATCCGGCGCCTACAGCGACATGCGGCCGCTGCCCGAGATCTTTGCCGAACGCAAGGAAGCTATCGCCAAGTATGTTCCTCATGATGTGCAAGCCGTACACACTCGCGCTGTAGCCGAACTCCAGGCGATGGGACTCGCAGACCGCTCCCTGAAAGTCGGCGACAAATCCCCTTCGTTCGAGATCCCCGACCACAACGGCAAACCTGTTTCCTCTTCCGATCTTCTATCCTGCGGCCGCTTGGTGCTGATGTTCATCCGCGGCCGCTGGTGTCCTTTTTGCGTCTCGCAGCTGGAAGCCATGAACTTCATCGCCCCCGAAATCGCCGCCAAAGCCGCGCTCGTCGCGATTTCTCCCCAGACCGAGAAGCAGACCTTCTTTATGCGCGATCAGCACAAGCTCACCTTCCCCGTGCTGGTTGACGCGCAGAACAAAATCGCCCGCAAGTTTGGACTGGCGTACCGCGTCCCCGAAGAACAGCAGGGACTCTATCGCAGCACTTTCGTCAACCTGCCCCACGTCAACGGCGATCCCAGCTGGGAATTGCCCATTCCCGCAACATTTATTCTGGACCGCGACGGCACGATTTTGTTCGCTTCCGCGAACGAGGACTATACCGATCGACCGGAGCCGTTGCGGATTCTGTCGGCGGTCGAGATGGCCGACTGAATTTTTCGACATCGAAATGACCACATCAACTTCCGAAAAGCCGGCCCCGGTCGAGAGCCTGCTGCGATCCCGCATGCCTGAGCTGGATACAATCCGGGGGATCGCTGTCTTGTTGGTTCTTTTTTTTCACGGTTTCGGCTTCCGCTACGGCCTTAGCGGGCTCTCGGGATTTCCCAAGATATTTGTCGCCGCTACTCTGCCCGGCTGGACGGGGGTGAACTTGTTCTTCGTTCTCTCCGGATTCCTGATCACCGGAATCCTGCTGGATTCGAGGCCCAAGGCTGATTATTACCGGCGCTTCTACGTTCGACGCGCTCTGCGGATCCTGCCGCTGTATTACGCCATACTTGTACTGCTCGCTGTCCTCACACGAACTGGCTGGGTTAACCGCCAAGCTTCGTGGGCCTTTCTCGGTCTCAGCTTTCTCTACTTGTCCAATGTCACGGGGCTGTTTGGAGTGCCCATGCAGTACGGCGTCTTGTGGTCATTGGCCGTGGAAGAACACTTCTACTTGCTCTGGCCAGCTGCGGTCCGTTCGCTGACGAGACACAGGGTCGCCATTACCGCAGCAATCATTTGTGCCGTCTGCCCCTGCTTGCGAGCCTTCTACTTTATCCGGCGCTACGATGCAGGTACCGGATATACCTGGCTCGTCGCGGACGGGCTCGCGACTGGGGCGCTGTTAGCAGCGTTAGCTCGAGGTCCGTGGGGGACAGGGGTTCGAATGTGGAGAGTCACTGCGATCCTTTTTTCGGCGAGTTTGGTCATGTTTGGCGGGGGCTATTCATTTGGGATTTTTAGAGCCAGCAGATTCCTTGGATTCTCTCTCCGCGAAACGGCGCTGAATCTTTTGTTCGCAGGGACGGTCGCACTCACACTGCTGATTGGAACTTCGCGCTGGAAATGGGTTGTGAACCGACCGATACTGCAGTTCTTCGGCGATATCAGTTACGGGGTTTACCTCATTCACATGCTCGTTTTTGACTTGGAGGACCACTTTGTTGGTCACTGGTTTCCCGGCTTGTCCTCTCCCGGTGGACGTTTTGGTGCGATGGTCTTAGCTTTCAGCATCGCTGCTGCCTTCACGATTGCGGTTGCAACCCTTTCCCGTTGGTACTTTGAAGAGCCTTTTCTTCGAATGAAGGGACGGTTTGATGGGAGGGGAAGGTCGTAGACGATCTCCGGGTCGCATTGATATGCCTTGAAAGGAGGGCGTCGGCGGGACCGATGATTGCGCGGCTCGGACAAGGCAAGGCCCCGTTCCCACCCTCACCAAAACAGCCGCAACTTCTGCACTTCCAATAGCATCTAAACCTTGACAGTGATTCGCTCAGGTTATAGGATGACCTTGGACGTAATCATTAATACACTGATTGTAAAGCACTTATTTTAGTGGAGGATGTGCTATGGGAAAGATTATTGGAATTGACTTGGGCACCACCAACTCCTGCGTTGCGGTTATGGAGGGTGGCGAGCCCAAGGTTATACCGAATGAAGAAGGCGGGCGAACTACGCCTTCGGTCGTTGGATTCACCAAAACCGGCGAAAGACTGGTCGGGCAGGTCGCCAAGCGGCAGGCCATTACCAATCCTGAAAACACGGTTTACTCGATCAAGCGCTTTATGGGACGCCGCTTCGACGAGGTGAGCGAAGAGTTGAAGATGGTCCCTTATAAGGTCGAGCGCGACGGCGACAACGTTGTCATCGTTGCCCAGGGAAAGAAGTTCACCCCGCCGGAAGTCTCGGCGATGATTTTGCAAAAGCTGAAGAAGGCAGCCGAAGACTATCTCGGCGAGAAGGTTACCGAAGCCGTCATCACCGTTCCGGCGTATTTCAACGACGCGCAACGGCAGGCTACGAAAGACGCCGGCAAAATTGCCGGACTCGACGTAAAGCGCATCATCAACGAGCCTACGGCGGCCGCTTTGGCCTATGGGCTCGATAAGGGCAAGGACGAGACCATCGCCGTGTACGACTTCGGCGGCGGAACGTTCGACATTTCGGTGCTCGAAGTGGGTGGGGGCGTCATCGAGGTGAAAGCCACGAACGGCGACACGCACCTCGGCGGCGACAACATCGATCAGCGTCTCGTGGATTGGTTGATTGACGAGTTCAAGAAGAATGAAGGCCTCGACCTGCGCGGCAAGGGCAATGAAATGGCTCTGCAGCGTCTGCGTGACGCGGCCGAGCGCGCGAAGATTGAACTTTCGACGACCATGGAAACCGAAATCAATCTGCCATTCATCACGGCGGATGCTTCCGGTCCGAAGCACCTGGTTGTGAAACTGACTCGCGCCAAGCTCGAAACCATGATCGAAGACATTTTGCAGCGCTCAGTTGGCCCGTCGAAGCAGTGCTTGAAAGACGCGGGCGTCGATGCCAGCAAGATCAACGAAGTGGTGCTCGTCGGCGGACAAACCCGCATGCCGCGCATCCAGGCAATCGTAAAGGAAGTGTTTGGACGCGATGGTCACAAGGGCGTCAATCCGGATGAAGTCGTGGCGATTGGTGCTGCAATTCAGGGTGGCGTGCTCGGCGGCGAAGTGAAAGATTTGTTGCTGCTCGACGTAACCCCGTTGACGCTTTCGATCGAAACGCTGGGCGGCGTAGCAACGCCGATGATCCCGCGCAACACGACCATTCCGACCAAGAAGACGGAAACGTTTTCGACAGCTGCGGATAGTCAGACTTCAGTCGAAGTCCACGTGTTGCAGGGCGAACGTCCTCTGGCGGCGCAGAACCGCACTCTGGGCAAGTTCCATTTGACCGGATTGCCGCCGGCGCCTCGGGGCATTCCGCAGATCGAAGTGACTTTCGATATCGACGCGAACGGCATTCTGAACGTGACGGCGAAAGACAACGCCACGGGCAAGGATCAGAAGATCACGATCACATCGTCCTCTGGTTTGTCGAAGGAAGAAGTTGAGCGGATGGCGAAAGAAGCCGATGCTCACTCGGCCGAAGACAAAACGCGGCGCGAAGAGATCGATGCCAAGAATCAGCTCGACTCGATGCTCTACAACATCGAGAAGATGCTGAAGGAACACGGCGACAAGATCTCGGGCACCGAACGCGGAGACGTGGAGAATGCTTTAGCTGACGCGAAGAAAGCCATCGAAGGTGGCGACAAAGCAGCGATGGACTCGGCACGCGAGAAGCTGACCACGGCATCGCACAAGCTGGCAGAGCAAATGTATAAAGCCACGCAGGCTGCTCCTGGAACAACGCCCGGCGCGGGGCCCAGTGACGGACAACCCTCCGGCACGAACGGGAATGGCGCCGGCCAAAAGAAAGACGAAGGCGTCATCGATGCCGAATACGTCGACGTCGAAGACAAGAAATAACGCGTGGGGACGGACACGCATTCGTCCGTCCCACCAAGCGCAGCGGAGCCTGGCAGGATCGCACATGGTTGGGGGCGCAATGAGCGCCCCCAACTTGCATCTAAGTCAATAACAGCTTGCCATCCAGAGCGGAGCAGGGAACCTGCAGTTGGGACAGGAAAGAGGAAAACGAATTGAGATTTGAAGTCAATGGACAAATGTTTTTCGTGAATTTCGTTCCCGAAGAGGGACGATGGTTTTGCTACGCGCCCACGCCCTTGGGATTGCAAAAAATCCCGGTGTCGGTGGATGCCTCCCCGTTTCAGGCGTTCACCGTGGCGGTCGACGAACAAGCGAAGGAAGTAGTGAACTAACAGAGCCAGCCATCAGCCCTCAGGAATCAGTTTTCAGCGGAACCTATCTCGTGTGCGAAACTGGTTGGCTGGAAATTCGAAATCTCGCTGGCTCGCAAGACTGAGAGCTGATAATGAGAGCTGATAGCTATTCATGGCCACACCAACCAAAGATAAAGACTATTACGGCGTTCTCGGAGTAAAGAAGTCGGCCTCCACCGACGACATTCGCAAGGCGTTCCGCAAGCTTGCGCGAAAATATCATCCTGACGTCAATCCTGGGGACAAAACGGCTGAGGATAAGTTCAAGACTCTTTCCGAGGCCAACGACGTTCTCAGCGATCCGAAGAAGCGGAAGATCTACGATCAGCTCGGCTTCTACTCCGACAACATCGACGCGGCGACTGCCGACGCGTACGCGCGCGGCGGCGGCCAGCCGGGAGCCGCCGATTTTTCAGGCGGCTTTCCCGGAGGCGGCCGGCAGCCCGGCGCTCCCAGCAATGTGGATTTCGGAGGCTTCGATTTCTCTGACCTCTTCGAAGGAGCGCGGGCCGGTGGCCGCAAGACTTCGAGCGGAGCCGGAGGTGGCTTCCGCGATATTTTCTCCAATATCTTTACCGGCGGCGGCCGCCCCGAGTCTGTCAGTGAGGGTCCCGAACCCGGCAGCGATCTTGAGTACCAGGTCAACGTGCCCTTCTGGACGGCGATCCGCGGCGGCGTGATGAAGCTGAACATTGCCCGGCGCGATGTTTGCGCCAATTGCCACGGCAATGGATTTATCGAAGCTCCCGGTGAATGCCCGCAGTGTCACGGCAAGGGCACCATCGAGCAAACCGGCGGACGCATGAAATTCAACGTCACCTGTCCGCGCTGCCATGGCACCGGTAAGAATATTTCCACTTGCCCGGTATGCCACGGCGAAGGCAGCGTCGAGAGCGTCAATCCGCTAGAGATTCGCATCAAAGCTGGAACCCGCGACGGGCAGCGCATCCGCATCGCTGGCAAAGGCAACGCCGGCCGGCGCGGCGGCGGAGTCGGCGATCTCTACGTCATCATCCGCATCGAGCCGCATCCGCTCTTCCAGCGCGATGGAGACGACATTCAGATCGTGGTGCCGGTGAGCGCCGTAGAAGCGGCGCTTGGATCAAAGATCGAAGTTCCTACCATCGACGGCCGCAGCATGCTGAAAATTCCTCCCGGCACACAGTCCGGCCAAAAACTCCGCCTGCGCGAAAAGGGCGTGCCCTCCGCCACCAAAGACGGTGTCCGCGGCGACGAAATTGTCGAAGTAAAAATCACCGTCCCCATGCCCCGCGACGAAAAAACAAAAGAACTCCTGCGGGAGTTGGCCAAGCTCAATCCCGAAGATCCTCGAGAAGAACTGTGGAGTAAAGTCTAGTGCCGGGTTCAGGAAGACCGGCGGGTCCGCTCTGGTACTGAAACTGCGATCAGACTCAAACTCGGCGTCCTCTGCGTCTCGGCGGTGAACCGCTCTCACCCTCATTACCTACGTCGCTGACCTTGTTGACAAATTTTTTCCAAATTTTTCTGAAAATAATCTTGCATCTCTGCCAATTTGCCGTAATCTCACAAATGCGAACTAACTTTACCGAATGTCCGGGAATCGCTTTTACCCGGGAGCCGCGAGAGCAAAACCAAGGGAGACGCGGTGGTGAGAGTGAGTCGCTTGAGGAGGAAGCCATAGAAATTGGCAACAGCTACCGCATTCACTAACCTTCCGCAGACCGGCATGCTACCCGCCGTCGCTCCCCCCAACAAGAAGAAATCCATCCGCCTCACCCTTTGGCCTTTGGTCGCCGCCACCTTCTTTATGGTGTCCGGTGGAACCTATGGCACAGAAGATATCGTGCACGGCGCCGGCTATGGCAAGGCGATCCTGATTCTGCTGCTCACGCCGATTCTCTGGAGCCTGCCCACCGCCTTCATGATTGGCGAACTCGCCAGCGCGCTGCCCTCCGAAGGCGGCTACTACGCCTGGGTGCGCCGCGCCATGGGAAATTTCTGGGGATTTCAGGAAGCCTGGCTCTCGCTGGTAGCGTCCATTTTCGATATGGCGATCTATCCCACGCTCTTCGTCGCCTATCTCACCCGCATGTTCCCCTGGTTTCAGGAGAACCATCGCGGCATCGCCGTCGCTCTCGGCGTGGTCATCGCTTGCGCCGCGCTCAACATCATGGGAGTCAAGGTCGTCTCCACGACCTCGCTCTGGCTGTTCTTCGCCCTGTCGGCGCCCTTCGCCGCGATCTTTGTGCTGGCACCCTTCAAAATTCACGCACTCGCCACCGCCGTCACCAAGCCGACCACATCCAACGTCGACATCCTCGGAGGCCTCCTCATCTGCATGTGGAACTACATGGGATGGGACAACGCCTCCACCATCGCGACTGAAGTCGAGCGCCCGCAGCGCACCTACCCGCGCGCCATGCTCTGGGCCGTCGTGATTGTTGCCTTCAGCTACGTGCTTCCCTTCGCCGCCATGTGGATCACCGGCCTTCCCGCCTCGGCCTGGGAAACCGGCGCTTGGGCCGACGTCGCTCAGCTGATGGGCGGTCCGGTCCTTCGCATTGCGCTTGTCGCGGGAGGCATGATGAGCGGCTTTGGCATGTTCAACGCCCTGGTCATGAGCTACTCGCGGTTGCCGCTCGCGATGGCCCAGGACGGTATGCTGCCCAAGGTTTTCGGCAAGCTGCATTCCAAGTCGCGTGCCCCTTGGGTCGCGATCCTGGCACTGGCCGTGGGCTGGGGTCTCGCTCTAAATCTAGGATTCGAACGCCTCGTCACCCTCGACATCATGATCTACGGGGCGAGTTTGGCACTCGAATTCGTCGCCTTGATCTGTCTCCGCATCCGCGAGCCGGAATTGAAGCGTCCGTTTCGCGTGCCCGGCGGCCTGTTTGGAGTTATCGCAGTCGGCATTCCGCCAATCCTGCTATTGGGATTTGCCATTCTGCGTAGCGAACACGAAGTCGTGCTCGGCATGAGCTCGTTCGCATTTGCCGTGCTCGTCATCGCAGCCGGCGTGGTCGCCTACCTCGTCAACCACGCCCTGAAGCCATCAGGATGGGCCCCCGCGCCCAGCAAACCAGAAATGGTCGCGTAAGCTTCGACAGCGCGATTTAAACGGCGGGATGACGACAATCATCCCGCTTTCTTTGCTCGTGGTGCTACATTACCCTCAGCATGAGCATTCAGATCGCCTATCGGAGAATGCCGGAGTACCTCGCTACACCCCTGGCTCTTCTGGTTTCCGCCGTCTTGGCCTTGACGCTCGCAGCTCTTGGCGCAACCACGCTAGATTTCCTACTGGGGAAGTTTCAGCGGTCGGACGATCTCGATAATGCAATTACCGCCTTCTTCTTTGCAGCACCGAGCATTGCTGTTCTCGCCTTCGTATTTTGCTTTTCCATCTTGAGCAACTGGCATCACGCCACGTCTTGGCGGGCGCCGACATTCGCGTTTGCGCTTGGCTCTTCTTTGCTTTGGTTGTGGACTCACGATTGGATCGGCTTCGCATGGTACGTACCGGGAACTTTCGCTTGGCTTGTCAGCTGTTGGCTCTGTCATCGAAGATCGATTTCTCACTCTGAACATGTCCTCCAAGCGTAAATCCAAAGACGCGTAAATGATCTCGGCTGTCGTCGAGATCTACGAAATCCAGCCGTAGACGTTGCGGCCCTGGCTTCGCCTCTCTATACACAGAATGTGGAGAAAATGGTGTATATTTTAAGCATGGGCAGAACCAACATTGTGATCGATGAGAGCCTGATCCGGAAGGCACGCAAACTGACCCACCTCCGGACCAAGCGGCAGATCGTCGACCGGGCGCTTGATCTGCTGGTGCGTTCAGAAAGCCGCAAGGGAATCCTGAAGTATTACGGAAGTGGCATCTGGCAAGGCGATCTGCAGACCTCGCGGAGAAATGGAGTGTGATCCTGGTCGACAGCTCGGTTTGGGTCGATTTCTTTCGTCCGTCAGCGGGACGCGGAGGGGCTGAACTGCGGCGGATGGTTGAGGAGAGTGAACCTTTCGCCCTGACCGGTATCGTAGTCGCCGAGGTTTTGCAGGGCTTGAAGCGGGATGCCAGCGTGATTGAGCGTTTCCTGACACAATGGGACATGCTGGAACCGAGGGGATTTGACACCTACCGGACCGCCGCCGCGATTTACCGCGCTGGACGGGGAAAAGGAATCACGTCCAGCACAATTGATACCCTCGTCGCAGCCATTGCGCTGGAACACGGTGCCAGCGTTTTTACACTCGATCAGGACTTTGTGCGAATCGCGCGCATGACGGGTCTGGAACTGTACAGTTTTTGACCGCCGCGCATACTTTTCAGGCGCCGGTAGCCCAGTTTTCGATTACCAGATTTCTAACTCGCTGAAATTCCCGTGTATTGTTCGTGACCAACGTGAGGCCTAAGCACTGGGCGTGGGATGCAATGAATAGATCGTTAGCTCCGATCATTGTCCCTTGCTTTTTGAGGTCGGCGCGGATCATCGCGTAATGGACGGACGCCCGATCGGGAAAATCCAGAACCTCAACATAGCTTAGAAACGCTGCCAGCGCCGTTTCGTCCTGCTGCCTCCTTGGCGATAGCTCAACGCCGTATAAGAGTTCCGACTTGGCAATGACCGAAATGCAGATGTCGTTCACAGGGACTTTCCTTAATCGCTTGAGCACCGCTTCGTTCGAGCGCTTCATGATGTACGAACAGGTGTCCGTGTCAAGCATGTAGCGTGGCATTACGTTTCCCGCTCCTGCACGGGGAGATCTTCGATGCCATTCATAAAGGAGACGGACGCGACTGCCCCCGCCGCCAGGTACGTCGACCAGTCGAACGGTTGCGGCGAAAGCACGACGTCTTTGCCTTCCTTGCGAATGAAGACTTCCGGCACGTTGAACTGAAACTCCTTTGGCAGCCGTACCGCTTGGCTGCGATTGTTCATGAAGACTCGCGCTTTGCGTGGCGTGGGCGATTTCTGTTTAGGCTTTGGCATATACAGTGAGTATATGCCAAGTAAACCGCAGAAATCGAATCTTTAATGAGGGCTAAGATCGGCGATCTCGGCGTCTCGGCGGTGAAACAGTTGGTCACGCAGTAGAATGAACTAGCCGGAACAGCCACGATGACCAAGCGTAAATCCAAAGGCGCCTACATGATCTCGGCCGTCGCCGAGATGTACGAGATCCATCCGCAGACTCTCCGCCTCTACGAGCGCGAAGGCCTGCTCAAACCCAGCCGCACCGAAGGCAATACTCGCCTCTATACCGACGAAGACCTCCAACGCCTCGAATTCATCCTCTCCCTCGCCCGCGATCTCGGCGTAAACATCAGCGGAATCGCCATCATCCTGCAAATGCGCGAACGCATGGAAGAGATGCAGCACCAGATTCAGGAGTTCGTCCAATACATCCAGCACGAAGTACTCGCCCGAGCCTCCGCTGCCGCCGACCCATCCAAAGGCGCGATCGTGCCGCTACGCCGCTCGCTCGTCCCCGCTGTCGATTCCTCCCGCCGCAAAGACTCTCAGAAGTAGCTGTCTCACCCTCCGTGCAGTCTGTGTATCCCGTGGTTAAGGTTTGCTCGCAGAATTGATCGAACATTCATCTCCCCGCAACCCACTCCCTCGCCTCTCGGTCTACGGTGAAATCATGAAGCCTGAACCTTCCGTCCCGGACGCTTCTCTCCCGCGCGTCCCCGCCGGCCCAACTCGAAGAAACGAGAATCGCCTCAAGCTCCGTCTGGAAGCTGGCACCCTCGGCGGCTCCGTGGTCCTGCACTGCCAGGGCCGAATCCTCTTCCACGGCGAGGCGCAGGCACTCGCAACCATGGTCGCCGAGGTCCTGCCCTCCGCTCACCGCATGGTCATCGATCTCGCAGGAATCGATTCCATCGATAGCGTCGGCCTGGGAGAACTCGTTCTCACCCACATGTGGGCCGAGGCCGCTGGATACGGACTCAAATTCGCCTGCCCGAAAAAATCCGTTCGTTATCTCTTCGAAGCGACCAATCTCGTTTCGCTCTTCGACATCTATCCCAGCGTCCCCGAAGCGGTCGCAGCCATGACGCAAGAAGAAATCCATTCCTCCTAGGCACAAGTTCCACAAAGTCCCTTACTTCTCCCGCTGAAACCGATACCGTCCGCCCCGATCTTTCGCCACCTGCTCCGCCACCTTCAAGAACGCCCGCCCCGCGTGCGAGAGCGCTGACTCCTGTCGATACACCAACCGCAGCTTGCGCTGAAAATGCAGATCGCGCACCGGAACCCGCACCAGCTCTCCCCGGCTGATTTCGTTTTCCACGCTGATCTCCGGAACCAGAGCCACCCCATTTCCCATCACCACGAAGCGCATGATCGCCTGCAGCGTGGGTAATTCCACGTCCATATGCAATGGCGTCTTGTGCCGGTGAAAGGCCTCGATCACCTTGTCGCGATAAGGCGACGCAACGATGTGCGCCACGAACGACTCCGCGCCCAACTGGCGCACGCTAACCTCGCCGGCAGAGGCCAGAGGATGGCCCGGGGGAACCACCAGCGCCAGTTCGTCCAGATACACCACTGCCGAACGCAACTGCGGCTCTTCTGGATCGTAAGAGAGCACGCCCAGTTCGACGTTGTGCTTGAGCACGTCATCCGGGATATGGCTGCCCAGCGAGCGTCGCACCGTGATCTTGATCGTCGGATGCAACCGCCGGAACTCGGCCAGCACCGGCAGCAGATAGAGCGCCGTAAATTCGTTGGCGGCGATGGTCAGCTTGCCCTTCTGCAACTCGCGCATCTCGACCAGGGCGGTTTGCGCATCGAGACGCAGGTTGAGCAGTTTTTCTGCGTATTCCTGCAAAACACGTCCCGCGTCGGTGAGCACACCATCCCGCGACGAACGGTCGAACAGAGGTTCGCCGATCTCCACTTCAAGTTTGCGGATCGTCTGGCTGACCGCCGATTGGGTGCGGAATAGCTTGTCGGCCGCGCGCGAAAACCGCTTTTCACGCGCCACCGTAAGAAACACTTCGAGTTGCGAAAGGTCCATAGGGAATCAGCCCTCAGGTATCAGGTCGCAGGCGTCAGGCCGCAAGTCCCAGAGCTAAAACCACGAATGAGTGTCCCTGAGACCTGCCATCCGGGACCTTTTATGGAATCACTATGTTCCATAAACAACTCTAATACTATCAATACTACTAATGCTTCTGTAAAGATAATAACCTTTTCTTTGAGTGTTCCCCGCCGGTAAACTACAGAAGCAATCTTCACCGGAGGAACGTTCTTCATGGATCGACCGCGGATCACTATATTCGACACCACGCTTCGCGATGGCGAGCAGTCGCCGGGCTGCAGTATGAATGTCGGCGAAAAGCTGCGACTGGCCCAGCAACTGGACCGGCTAGGCGTGGACGTGATCGAAGCCGGGTTCCCCATTGCCTCCGATGGCGACTTCGAGGCTGTTCAAAAGATCGCAGCTTCCGTTCGACGGCCGATCATCGCCGGCCTGGCTCGCGCCTGCAAAGGCGATGTCGATCGCGCCTGGCAGGCATTGCAAGGCGCCGCGCGCCCCCGCATCCACATTTTTCTCGCCACCTCTGATATCCACTTGAAGTACAAGCTCCGGATCACACGGGAGCAATGCCTCTCGCAAGCTCGCGAAGCCGTGAGACACGCCAAGTCTCTCTGTGCCGACGTTGAATTCTCACCTGAAGATGCGACGCGCACCGATGTGCCGTTTCTCTGCCAGGTAGTCGAAGCCGTGATCGCCGCGGGCGCAACCACGGTTAACATTCCCGACACCGTCGGCTATACCATGCCCGAGGAATACGGAAATCTGATCCGCACCTTGTGCGAGAAGGTTCCGGGAATCGACAAAGTTACAATCTCCACCCACTGCCACAACGACCTTGGCTTGGCCGTGGCGAACTCGCTGGCTGGCATGCAGAACGGCGCTCGTCAGGTGGAATGCACCATCAACGGCATTGGAGAACGCGCCGGCAACGCTTCCCTGGAAGAGATTGCGATGGCTATGCGCGTTCGGCCCGATCGCTATCCCTACGAGACGGGAATCGCCAGCGAACAGATATTCGCTTCCAGTCAGATGTTGGCCGAGATCACTCGCGTGCCTGTGCAGCCGAACAAGGCCATCACCGGACGCAACGCTTTTGCTCACGAAGCCGGAATTCATCAGGATGGCATGCTGAAGAATCCGCTGACCTACGAGATCATGACGCCTCAATCGGTCGGCGTGCCTGATTCTCGATTAGTCCTCGGTAAACACTCCGGCCGCCACGCTCTGGCGCTGCGCTGCGAACAACTCGGACACCAGTTCGAGCGCCGCGAACTCGATGAGGTCTATCGCAAGTTTGTCATTCTTGCCGACCGCATCAAGAAAGTGCAAGACAGCCATTTGCTCGAACTGATTCAGGATGTCGCCAATGGCACGGCCAGCAATACCGAGATTGCCGCTGGCCACAACAAGAAATTTCCGCCAGCGACGGCAAATCTTCCCTTCCCACGCTCGGCCTCGGCAGCGGCGGGCGCGCATGCTAGCGCAAGCGACTCGCACGTCCC
The DNA here is from genome assembly GCA_049520915.1 of Terriglobales bacterium. GTDB lineage: Bacteria > Acidobacteriota > Terriglobia > Terriglobales > Acidobacteriaceae > Acidiflorens. The sequence goes on along the minus strand of JBEKPH010000003.1, from coordinate 56,228 downwards.
TCACGTCCCGGGCAGCGCTGGACAAGCGACCGTGTCCATCCCGTTCAGCGATCATCACAGCGAACAGGAAGACTACCTCTGGGGTGTGTAGGCAGAAGCGCGCGGGGATTATGAGCTCCGCGCCAACGGCACAGCCAGAGAAACAGCATTCGCCAAGTCTGTAAACTGCCCTGCCGTCGCCCCCTTTCCTCGTATAATCTGTCTGCAAAAGAATCGAGGATTCCATGGAACTCCGCGTCACTTCCCTACCCGGAGACGGGATCGGTCCTGAAGTTACATCCCAAGCCATTTGTGTTTTAGAAGAGGTGGCCGACGGCTTCGGCCACGATCTCGAACTGGACGAAAAAGAGATCGGTGGTGCGGCTCTCACAAAGTTCGGCAACCCCTTGCCCGACGCAACTATTCAAGCCTGCCTCGCCTCGCAAGCAGTACTTCTCGGAGCCGTGGGCAGCCCAGCCTTCGACGCCAACCCCCGTGAACTTCGCCCCGAGGCCGGACTCTTGCGCCTCCGTAAGGAACTGGGAGCATTTGCCAATCTGCGTCCGGCGGTGTTCTATCCCTCCCTCGCCAGTTGCTCGCCCCTGCGTCCGGAGATCGTCAAGGGAACCGACATCCTCATCGTCCGCGAACTGCTCGGTGGACTGTATTTTGGCGAGCCTCGATCCATGGAAGGCGCGCCCGGATCGCGACAAGCGATCAACACGATGCGCTACAGTGAGCCAGAGGTCGCGCGCATCGCGCGGGTTGCGTTTGAGCTGGCGCGCACACGGCAGCGGCGTCTGCTTTCGATTGACAAGTCGAATGTCCTGGAGTGTTCCCGCCTTTGGCGCGAAGTGGTCACGCGTATCGGCTCCGATTTCCCGGATGTCCAACTCTCCCACATGTACGTCGACTCCGCCGCCATGTCGCTCGTTCTCAGGCCGACCAACTTTGACGTGATTCTTACGGAAAATATGTTTGGCGACATTTTGTCAGACCAAGCCGGTGGAATCGTTGGATCGCTAGGCCTGCTTGCCTCGGCGAGTATTGGAGGTCCAGTTGGACTCTACGAGCCGGTGCATGGCTCGGCTCCTGATATCGCCGGAAAAGGCATCGCCAATCCCTTGGGCGCAATTCTTTCGGTCGCCCTGATGCTTCGCCATACCTTTCATCTCTCCAAGGAAGCGGAATGCGTCGAAGCGGGAGTGATTTCAACTTTGATGGGAGGATTCCGCACGCGCGACTTGGCGGTTTCCGGCGAACGAACCGTGACGACCGAACAAATGGGCACCCAGATCGCTGAGTTTGTTCGCCTAGCCGCGGCTGCGAGAACTACGATTGCTTATTAGGCGCCGCGCGAACACGCCCGGCGCGTCCTCGAAAAAGCGTAATTACAACTTGCCGGGCGACGGCACAGGGCAACCCGAATATTCGCCGGCAATCGAATACCAGCGAATGCGCAGCACTTCCACAAACATGCGCAGGCCGTCGCGCAAAGGATTCAATCGCGTTCCTTCGCTATGAGCCCAAACGACTGGCACTTCTTCCGTCTTTAAGCCGGCTCGGCGCGCCAAAAAGAGAATCTCCGGATCGAATCCCCAGCGCTCAATTTTCTGAAGAGGAAAGATTTGTTGAGCAGCATCTCGTCGAAACGCTTTGAAGCCGCATTGTGTGTCTGCAAAGCGCAAGCCAAGAATGATACGCAGCGCCAGGTTGAAGATGCGTCCAAAGGCCTGTCGATAGAGCGGCTGACGTTCGGTCTGTAGTTCCGTTCGCAGCCAGCGCGATCCGATCGCAATGTCCGCTCCTTGCGCAATCGCAGCAAACAATTTCGGCGCTTCCGTCATCGGTGAAGAAAGGTCGGCGTCGGTAAAAAGGCAGACGTCTCCGCGAGCATGCAACATTCCATTGCGCACGCTGTAGCCTTTGCCACGGTTGCCGGGGTTCTCCACCAGCAGAATCTGCGGATGCTGCTTGCCGTACTCCCGCACGACTTGCGCCGTATCGTCGGTCGAGCCGTCGTTCACCACCAGGATTTCAACGTCCCAGCTTTGCTCCTGGGTGTAGCGCAGTAGCGCGTCCAGCGTGGGCCGGATGCGGCTGCTTTCGTTATAGGCCGGAATGACGAAACTGTAAGTCAAACTATCAATCTCCCGTTCCGTAAAACTTACGCCACCTGGCGGCGCTTATCGAGCAGACCAAAAAATTCGGCAACCAACTCCGCATCCCAAAGCCCGCCGCCGGCTTCGGCTCGCATCGTAATCGCTGCCTGCTCGTGACTGAGAGCGGGCTTATACGGACGCGCCGTGCGCAACGCGTCGTAGATGTCCACCACCTGCAAAATCCGCGGCAGCAGCGGAATCTCCCCGGCTCGCAGCCCGTCCGGATACCCGCTGCCATCCGAATGCTCGTGATGATGCCGGATAATCGGCAACACCAGCCGCAACGACTTCAACGGACGGCAGATCGTCTCGCCTGTGGCCGGATGCAGCTTCATGATCTCCCATTCAGCCGGCGTCAGATCCGAGCCCTTCTTGAGGATCTCATCGGGCACCGCGATCTTGCCCAGATCATGCAGGTAGCCGCCGCGCTGCAGCGCCACCAGACTTTCCCCGTCCAACCCGAGATAACGTCCCAGATCCGTCGCATCGCGTGCCAGTCGCTCGCAGTGCCCCTCTGTATAGGGATCGCGTGCCTCAACGCTCAATCCCAACGAGCACAATACCGAATCCGCTGTTTCCAACTCGTCGGTAAATTCCTTCAACTTCAGCAACGAACTTACCCGCGCAAACAGTTCCTCGGAACTGATCGGCTTGGTCAGAAAATCGTCAGCACCCGCTTCAATCCCCTTCACCCGGTCTTCCCGGGCACTGAGCCCCGTAATCATGACGATGGGGATGAGCCGCGTCTCGGCGTTGTCTTTCAGCTCCCGGCACAGTTCATAACCCGTCTTGTCGGGCATGATGACATCGAGCAAAATCAGGTCGGGAGCCTCGCGCCGTATTTCCACTTCGGCGGCAGCCGCGCTCTGTACGGCAACGGTGGGATAGCCACGGCTGACGAGCAACTCCTTCAACAGGCCCGCATTTACCGCGTTATCATCGACTACCAGAATCGATTGCTTCCGGCGGCTGGCCCGCAGCTCATCCACACCCGCATATGATCTCGATTGTGGGGAAAGGGTTGTCCGGCGCTGTCGAGGGGGATAGGTCATCTCTTCACTCGGCTCTCAGCCAGACCCAAATGACTCCGCATAGTCCAGTTTCCCACAGCTCCGCAAACTACGCCACCGGGAGTACCTGCGAGCACATGTCCAGACCTCGCCATCGCGAAAACCGAACAATTCCCATGTTCAGGCGTCATAGCCACGATTCGTTGTCTGTGCGAACCTTCGAGCATTATGCTGCGGCAAATCTCGCTCATCACTTTCACGCTTTGCCTCCTTTGGAGCACGTGTGCGGCCGTCCCAAAGCCCCATGTCATCGCTTTCGGAAAATGGGTTGCCGCCAAGTGGCCCAACGCCACCGGACAAAAGCTTCTTGATCTTAAAGTCCGCCCTCTCTTCGTCGATACGCGGCTCAAAGAGTACACGACCGGAAATCCCCATGACCTCACAGACCGGCTCTTTGTGGTCCGCCGCGCCTTCCGAGTAAATGACGCGTTGCCCTCCGAAACCACCGCAATCGCTTCGCCTCGATGGCAGTGGCAGCGCGGAGGATGGCTTCTCGTCGACCGCCTGACCGGGCACGTCTCCCAGCTGAATCTGCCCGAGTACGATCCTTTTTATTCGACCGCCAGCTGGTATCGCGATTTCATCGCCTATTGTGGCGTGTCAGAAGACGGGAAAAAACTGTATGCCATCGTCGCGCAAGTGGGCCGTCGCAAGCCCATCCTAAAGAAAGACGTTCGCGAACCGGCAGGCGCCGACGATCCAGACTCCGAGTGTCCGGCTCCCGCGTGGGAGCGGAGTCCCATGCGCGTTACCTTTCAACCCGACGGGCAGCAGAAGCTTGTCTTTTCGATACGAGGTCGGGTGGTCGATATCGTAAACGACCCCGAAGACACGGACGAATAGCTCGCTTAGTCCCCAACCGGTTCGACGGCGGGAATCTCCTCCGCCACCGTCCGCGTCGAGATCTTCGCGCTCGTCACCAGCACCACCGATGCGATGATGATTGCGCTCCCCAGCAGAATGTAGCGATCGATGCGTTCGTGCAGAACCAGCCATCCCAGGAAAACCGCCACCACCGGATTGACGTAGGCATACGTCGATACCTTCGAAGTAGGAACATGCTGCAACAACCAGATGTACGCCGTGTAGCCGATCCAGGAGCCGAATACGACCAGATAAAGAATCGCCCCCACACCCCGAAACGTCCAGTTCACGTTGAATGGTTTCTCGAACAGCAGCGCGAAAATCAAGTTCGCGACGCCAGCAAAAAATACCTGCCACGCGATGGCGCTAAACGGATCAGCCGCCGCCGTCTGCCATTTCTTAGAAAGCACCGAACCGAACGCCCAACTGAGTGATCCCAACTGCAGCCCAAGCGACCACCAGAGCTCACGATGACCGATGGAACTCGAGTTCCGTAGATCGGGCCATATCAGCACGATAACCCCGGCGACCCCGATCGCAAGTCCAATCTTGCCGCGGCGCGAGATGTGGTGGTTCCCCAGCAACAGGCTGTCGAGTACTAGAAACCACAGCGGTGTAACCGCGATCAGCAGCGCCGCCAGGCCCGTGGGAACAATCTGCTCTGCGTAGGAAAGCGTGAGATTGCCTCCCATCAGCAGCAGAATGCCGACGGCGGCCAGATGGCTCAGTTGCCGGGCCGAAAAGCGAATCCGGCGCCCGCTCACCGCGCAGTACGCCAGCATCGTGATGCCCGCGATCAGAAAACGCGCGGCACACACCACTCCGGGAGGAATCTGCTCCACCGCGATGCCAATGCCAAGATACGTCGATCCCCAAAACACGTAGACCAGCCCAAAGGCAGCAATCACCTTCCATCTGCTTGGGGACGAAGCGCTGCTCATGACGCGGAAAACTCAGAATATCAGAGCGCGCGTTGCGGCCTCTTCACTGCGCAGTTCAGTTCAGCAGGTTCCGCAAAACCGCAACCTCGGATTTGATACCCGTATGAATCGCCATCTCCGCGTCGGGAGAAAAATATGGTGAGTGATTGGACGGGAGTATCACTCCCGCAACCTTGGCTTCGGCATACTTCTGCGGGTTCGCGCCACCAAGGCTCATATAGAGCGAGGGCACGCCTTGTTCCACGAAGAAGGCATAATCCTCGGAAGGAGTAATCGGCTCTTCGGTGATTACGTTTTCTTTGCCCAGCGCGGCTTGGAGCGGCACCCTCAGCCGCTGCGCCAGAGCTGGGTCGTTGTAAACGGAATCCGTCGACTCGTAATGCTCGATCAGCGGCTCTTTCGGAGCGCCGCCCGCCTGCGACTCAGCGTTGATGATGCGGGTGATGGCCGCGAGAACCTGCTTTCGCACGTCAGCCTTAAAAGTTCGCACGGTCAGGCCAAGCTCCGCCTGATCGGGAATGATGTTGTTCTTCGTGCCGGCCCGGACGTAGCCGACTGTAACCACGGCCATTTCTCCGGGCTTCACTTCGCGAGAAACGATGGTCTGCAACGACAGGATTGTCTTTGCGGCGATCACGATGGGATCGATTGCCGTGTGCGGCGCAGAGCCATGGCCGCCTTTACCGTAGATCGTGACGCGCAAAGAATCGGCGTTCGTGTTGTAGATACCGGGCGTGATTCCAACCTGATTGGCAGGAAGCTCGTTGCCAACGTGCAGCGCGAATCCTAGCGTCGGCTTCGGAAAGCGCGTAAACAGGCCATCGGCAATCATGCGCTTCGCGCCGGAGATGGTCTCTTCGGCGGGTTGCCCGATCAGCATGAGCGTGCCGTGCCAACTGGCTTTCGAATGCGCCATGATGTCCGCCGTACCCACCAGCACCGCCATGTGTACGTCATGCCCACACGCGTGCATTACCGGGACGTCCCGGCCGGAGTCATCTTTGGCGTGCACTTTACTCGCGTACGAGAGCCCCGTCTTTTCCTCCACCGGAAGCGCGTCGAGTTCGGTACGCACCATTACGGTGGGGCCAGCGCCGTTCTTAAGAATGGCCACGACTCCCGTGCCACCGACTCCTTCAGTGACCTCATACCCCAGATTGCGGAGACGCGCAGCGAGTTTGGCCGCAGTCTGCGTCTCGTGCGAGGAGAGTTCAGGATTCTGATGCAGGTCGAGATAGAGTTCGTGGGCCGCGGGATAGGCGGCATCGACTTCTTTGGATGTGACCGTCTGCGCGTAACTGGAAATTGTTATCGCGAAAAAGAGAAAGAGCCTCGCCGTTTTCATCGTCATCGCATGATAGCTAGCGATGCGCCGTACGGCAAGGCAGAACAGTCTCACCGCGCCGTCTGTGCGAAACGACGCGAAGAGAACCTATTAACTACAGGGCGTGAGAGGGGCGCCGGGGAAAGCCTTCCCGGTATCAGTCCGCGTGTTGTCGATCCACCGACCAGACTTTTGCCGAGTCTTTTTCCAGCGGATACAAGTGCACCATCCAGTTGAAAATCACAGGATGAAACACCCCACCCGCGGCGTCGCAACCTTCCTGCGTCGTGATCGATCCGCGCAAACCAAATTTCGGACTCGGTGCCAGCACGTCCTGCTTTTGACCTTCGGGCGCTTTGCAGAAATTCACATGCTCATGCCACTGCGCGATGCTCAGCGGAATGCGCTCGTTCAAATCGTCCTCAGTAAAGCGCTTAGGCGCCGTATACATCACGCCTACGAGGCGATAACCGTCGCCGTCTTTTTCATAGAGCAGCGAGGTCGGATGCTCCGGATTAAAACTGCGAAACGCCTCGAAGCCGTAGCGATAGTTCGTGAAGTGATACTGCTTCTGCGGCACCTCGGGATGGAAGATCTTGAAGCCTTCGTCGAGCGCAACGTGATAGTCCTTGAATTTGTCCATCACTCCGCGAGCCGTTTCCGCGACCTTTTGCGCCCTTTCGTTATCGCCCGGTTGCAAAGTTCGAAGCGCCGTCATCTTCATGTGCGGGCCCATATCCATATGGCCCTCCATGGAATGCATGGCGTGCATGCTCGCATCCGGATCTTCGGACGAATCTTGCCCCGCCATCTTCGACATGTCGTGCCCAGGCATATTCATGCCCTTCATGTCTTGTGTCGAATTCTGTTGCGCGAAAGCGAACGTTCCCGCCAGGCAAAGCACGGTCAGCAGAGTTCTCATGGTTTTTTTCACCCCAATTCTAATGATTCTACTAACCCTGCCCCACCTTCATAGTTTCGCGCAATTGGGATTCCGGTCGAGAGGTTACGGCGGTAATTCCGGTGAAAAAACAGATTTGTATCAGGATATCGCTTTAGCGATATCGCAAGTCGCTCCAAACCAGGCGCCCCTTTAGGGGCTGAGGTCGCGCGACCCGCTTCTTCCGCTAGCCTCTCAGCAAAGCATCCACCTAACCACCGATCCATCAATCTTGCGCCGACGACCACATCCCCATCTCGGCCAAAATCTTGCTCGCCGCCTCAGCGCCCGAACGCACGCAATCGGGCACCCCAATCCCGTTGTACCCGTTCCCCGCCAGCGCCAATCCCGGAAGAACCAGCCTCGACGCCTCGATTCGTTGCAGCCTTTCAAGATGCCCTACCGAATACTGGGCCATGGCAGACTTCCACTTGTAGACCCGCACAAACAGCGGTTCAGCCTCAATCCCGATAATCTTCTTCAGTTCGGCGCGCACAATCTGCAGAATTTCCGCTTCGCTGCTTTCCAAAATCTGCTCATCGCGCGCTCCACCAAGAAAACACCGAATGATGGCGCGATTTTCCGGAGCACGATGCGGAAACTTATTGTGCACAAACGTCGCCGCGAGCATTCGATGCCCCGCACTGCGCGGCACCAAAAACCCGAAGCCTGGAGGAAGCGAACTCCTCACCTTTTCGTCATAACCGAGCGTGACAGTCACCGACGAACTGTATGTGATGCCGCCGAGATCGCGAGCCAGGTTCTCGTCCGCACCCTCCAGCACCTCTGCCGCCGCGTGCGCCGGCGTAGCAACAATCAAGCCATCGAACTGATCGCTTTGGTATCCCGCACAAACCGTCCATCCATCATTCTGCCGGATCACCGACTGCACCAGCGTCGACCGCTTCAGCGCATTCCGATCCAACCGCGCCACCACCGCATCGACCATCGCCTGCATGCCATCTTTGAGCGAAGTAAACAGCGGTCGAGCAGGACCCTTCGCCGCCGCCCCCGTTTTCTTCCGCGCCGCGAGCATAGCGCGGCCCAGACTTCCGTACTTGGATTCCATGTCGGCAAATCGTGGCAGCACCGACCGCACGCTCAACTCCGTCGCCTCGCCGCCGTACACGCCCGAAAGCAACGGATCCGCCAGCAGATCAACCATCTCGGAACCGTAGTGTCGGCGAACCATCTCCGCAACCGTTTCGTCTTCCTCTGCCTTGCGCGGCGGATGAAACCACTCAGCCGCCATCCGTATCTTCGTACGAACCGAAAAGAGCGGCGACATCACTGTGGGCAAGATCTTGGTCGGCACCATGAACATCAGCCCATCGGGCATCACCACCAGTTTCCCTTTGGCGACGATATAAGTCTTGCGTTCGGAGTCGTTCGACCCAATGAGTTGATCGCCCAATCCAACCTTGCGGCAGAGATCGGCGGCCCAGGGCTTTTCGGTGAGAAAGGAGTCAGGACCAGCCTCAACCAGGCAGCCATCCACGTGGTCCGTGACTAGCACTCCGCCCAAACGCGCGCTGGATTCGAACAAAACGTACTCAACGTCAGTACCCGACTGCCGTTTTTCTTCGATCGTATACGCGGCCGAAAGGCCGGAGATGCCGCCGCCGATGATGGCAATGCGTTTCATGGGTTCGGTGTTCGCTGTTCTTTTTTCGCTATACGCTTCTAATCGTCAGGCTTCAGAGCATCTCTTGTAGCCGCGATCGCCGCCGGAAAGCACCACTTCTTTCCCAACGCTTGACGGATAAGAGCACATACTTGAGCGTGGCCTTTCTCGCCGCGATCGCAGGACTCACTCTCGACCGTATTTCCCCGTTTATCCTTGACGCTCGGGTCAGCGCCTGCCGCAAGCAGTTTCTCGACAACGAGGGGGTTACCAGCCGCCGCCTGGAGCGCAGCTCCGCTATTAGCGTTCGGGGCTGCTCCGGCATCCAGCAACAACTGCACCATTCTCCCATCAGGGCAGGTTTGGGCAGCGAATGTCAAAGCAGTCGCGCCGTTGACGTTCGCGGCATTCACGAATGCACCACGATCCACTAATGCTTTCGCGATAGCCACCTGGTCATTCCAAGCTGCCTGCATAAGGGCTGTCTCTCCGCCAGGAAGAGTGAGCTTTGGATCAGCGCCGGCCGCAAGGAGCTCCTCTGCAATATCCGCATGACCGCTGCTGATCGCTTCAAAAAGCGGAAATCCTTGGTATTCGTCCCGAACGTTAAGCCTGGCACCAGAATGGAGAATTGCGCGAACTTCGTCTAAGTTTCCTTGTCTAATCGCGGTGGCTAAAGACCGAGGTTGCTTTTCGGGGATGGAAACTTCCACCGCTTCAAATTGCAAATGACCAGGTTCAAACATCCCGTTATCCTGCGGCTTAGATACGAAATGGAAGTACCCGATGAACTCTCCGTAAACGCTGACTCGACCCCCGATTTGCCCACAAACGTGCTCATCCCGGTCGTGCGAGCAATAAAGCCACACGTACGTTGGACTGCTGTCGCTAACATCCTGAGGCTGAGGATCAGAGAGGAACCGGTCGCCTTCCCAGCCAGAGACCAGCCACGCTTGAGCGCGCACGAGGCGCCCGTCGAACTCTTGAGGATGCAAGCCCAGGTCGGAGACCGTGACATCGGTGGGTCTGTTGCTCACTGCTTCTTGGCACTGTAATAGGTCGCCGGAGAGAAGAGCAAGAACCGAAGCAAACATAACCAAGCGCACTCTGATTCCAGCATCCATGGCGCCTCCTTAATAGACCTACTCAGCTTAACCGACACGGCTGCGAACCAAGTCCGCCAGCGCTGCAGTGAGCGTTTTCGATCCGTTTAACGACTCCGCTCGCCACAGCCGCATGCCTTCTTTTTCTGCGAACTGTTTGAAGGCGATGTCGATATCGTAGAGTACCTCAACGTGATCGCATAAGAAGCCAATCGGATCCACGAAAACACCGCGATGCCCCTTAGCCTTCAAACCTCGGATCGTCTCCTCGACAGTAGGCCCAATCCACGCGCCTCCCGACATCCCCTGACTCTGAAACGCAAACGCCCAGTCCTCGTCGGACAGCCCCGCGGCTTTCGCCACCAACTCTGCCGTTTCCTTGGCCTGCCGCTCGTAAGGATCGCCATCCGCAATCGTGCGCTCCGGAACGCTGTGCGCTGTAAAGATGATCGGAAGCTTAGCCCCATATTCGCCGCTGGCCTTTTCCCAACGGGACAGCAAATTTTCCGCAAACGCCTTGGCGAGCAGCGCCCCATCATGCCACTCTTCTACAAAATCCAATTCGAACGGAAGAGCTCCACCAGTCTCCACCGCGCTGCGATAAAGCCCCACGCTCGTCCGTGAATTCTGAGGTGCGAGGCAAATTGCGATAACGCGCTCGAAGCCCTCCGCAGCAATCGCCTTCACCGCATCCCCAATAAACGGCGCCCAATTCCGCATACCCACAAAGACCGGCATCTTTAGCGCTTGCGAAAGTTGATCGGCTTGCAGAAGCGTCCAGCATGCCAGGGGCGAGAAGCCAATCAGCGAATATCGATGACGAATTTCTTCGACGACCTGCGGCGGCAGCGGCCGGCCTCCGGTCACGTAGCGAAGGTATTCTGGAATCTGGTCCGGGTTGTCGGGAGTTCCGTGGGCGAGAAGAAGAATCGCCGTCTGCGCCACGCCCGGCCCCGAAAATGCACTGACGCTGTTCGCGCAGTAACACTTTTCGCCAAGACCCAGCGGGCACGCCGTCATCTCGCGCGTTCCTCATCGCCACGCTTGAACTCCGCCGAGTGCTCGCGAACATACGCGCAGAGTGCAATCACGTTATCCACCGGCGTCTCGGGAAGAATGCCGTGCCCAAGATTAAAGATGTGCCCCGGACGTCCCGCAGCCTGCCGAAGAATATTTTCAGCGCGCGACTTGATTTCCTTCCAGTCAGCGAAAAGCAGCACCGGATCGAGATTGCCCTGCACCGCGCCTTTCCACCCGAGGCTTTTCCATCCCGTGTCCAGCGGAATGCGCCAGTCGAGCCCAATCACCTCGGCCCCGCTCTCCTGCATTGACGGAAGCAGCGTCGAACTGTCTGTTCCAAAATAAATGACGGGCACACCAGTCTTCTGCAACCGTTTCACCAATTCGGTCACGTGCGGCAACACATACCGCCGATAATCTTCAACGCTCAGGCAGCCCACCCAGCTATCGAAAATTTGTATCGTATCCGCCCCCGCCCGCACCTGCTCAGCCGAATATTCGGACGTTACCGCGACCAGCTTCGTCATCAGCTGATTCCACGCCGCGGGCGCCGAGTACATCATTTTCTTCGTGAAAATATAATTCCGCGATCCTCCGCCCTCGATCATGTAGCTCGCCAGCGTAAACGGCGCGCCGCAAAAACCAATGACCGGAAGCTTGTCGCCAAAATGCTTGACCACCAGTTTCACGGCCTCTGCCACATATCCCAGATCGGCAGCGCGGTCCGTGCGCAGCGCAGCGATATCCTCGGGAGTGCGCAAGGGCTTTTCGATCCTCGGTCCTTCACCCGCCGAGAAATGAAAAGGCAGTCCCATGACTTCGAGCGGCAGCAGCAGATCGGCAAAGATGATGGCCGAGTCAACTTTAAGAATCTCGGCCGCTTCGATCGTGACCTGAGCCGCGACCTCTGGCTTCTTGCAGATATCGATCAGTGAATATTGTTTGCGAACGGCACGATATTCCGCCATGTAGCGGCCCGCCTGGCGCATAAGCCAGATCGGAGTGCGTTCAGTAGACAGAGCCTTAGCGGCGCGGATAAACAGAGAATTAGGGGCAGACATGAACCCTATAATTTAGCATTTTCGCGTCCGGGTCGCCGAATCCGATATTCAGAGCCGCTCGATATCAACCCTGACCAGACGGATTCGCGAAATCAGACGCTCACGAAATCGGGCATCAGTTCGCTCATCATCTTGCGGCTATAATGCTCGCTTCCAATAAAAGGAGCCGCATGCGATCCTGCTTCGTCGTCGCGCTGATTTTCACCCTGATCCTCCCATCCCTCTCTTTCGGTACTGACTCATCCGGAAACGATCAAATCACCGCCAGCACCGCTGCCCTCGCAGGCTATTCACTGCGCAGCAGCCAGACGGAGCGCGACTGGGAGGCGAAATTTCGAGCGATCCCCGATCCCGCAAACCTCCGCAGCTACATGCAGCGCCTTAGCGCACGTCCGCATCATGTCGGCTCGCCCTACGACAAAGACAACGCCGAATGGATCCTCGCTCATTTCAAAGAGTGGGGATTGGACGCCCACATCGAACAGTTCGATGTGCTATTCCCGACTCCCAAGATCCGCGTCCTCGAAATGGTGTCGCCGACGAAGTTCACGGCCAAGCTCGAGGAGCCAGCCCTCGCCATCGATCCAACTTCAAATCAGAAGTCTGAGCAGTTGCCCACCTACAACGCTTATTCGATCGATGGCGACGTAACCGCTCCACTCGTCTTCGTAAATTACGGCCTGCCCGAAGACTACGAAAAGCTCGACCGCCTGGGCATTTCGGTCAAAGGCGCAATCGTGATCGCCAAGTATCTGCACTCCTGGCGCGGCGTAAAACCAAAAGTTGCCGCCGAACATGGCGCGATCGGCTGTCTCATTTATTCCGAGCCGCAGGACGACGGCTACACCCACGACAACGTCTTCCCCATCGGCCCCATGCGTCCGCCCGATGGAGTCCAGCGCGGCAGCGTCATGGATTTTGCTTCCAACAGCCCCGGAGATCCGCTAACTCCCGGAGTCGGCGCCACCCCTGATGCAAAACGTCTCGCCGTGAAGGACGCCAAGAGCATCACGAAAATTCCCGTGCTCCCGATCTCCTATGGCGACGCGCAACCTTTGCTGGCAGCTCTCGCCGGACCCATGGCGCCCGAAGATTGGCGCGGCTCGCTCCCAATTCCCTATCACGTCGGTCCCGGTCCAGCACAGGTTCATTTGAAAGTTGCATTCAACTGGGATATCAAGCCCGTTTACGACGTAATCGCGAAAATCCCTGGCAGCGTCGAACCCGACGAGTGGATCATCCGCGGCAATCATCACGACGCGTGGGTCAACGGAGCCGAAGATCCGATCTCCGCCCAGGTCTCTCTTCTCGAAGAAGCGCGCGGATTGAGCCTTCTGCTCAAGCAGGGTTGGAAGCCGCGCCGCACCATCATCTACTGTGCATGGGATGGGGAAGAACCGATGCTCCTCGGCTCGACCGAGTGGGTCGAAGCGCACGCCGATGAATTGCGCGAGCACGCCGCCGTCTATATCAACACCGACGGCAACGATCGCGGCCCACTAAACATGAATGGATCGCACAGTCTCGAGCAGTTCATCAACGGAGTCGCCCGCGACATCGAAGATCCAGAGACCAAAATGTCCGTGTGGCAGCGTGCGCAACTCAACGCCATCGCCGATGCGAAATCCGCAGACGACAAAAAAGAGATCCGCCAGCGCCCCGACCTACGCATCGGCGCCCTCGGCTCTGGCACCGACTTCACCGGATTTATCGATCACCTTGGCATCGCCACGCTCGACATGGCCTACGGCGGCGAAGACGACGGCGGAATCTATCACTCTATCTACGATGACTTCTACTGGTACACGCATTTTTCCGATACCAATTTCGTCTACGGACGCGCCATGGCCCAAACCGTCGGCACCTCCGTCCTGCGCCTGGCCGACGCGCAGGTTCTGCCCTTCGACTTCACGGATTTCGCCGACACGGTCGGCATGTACACGAAAGAACTGCAAAAATTGCTTGCCGACAAGCAAGACGAGATTCGCGAACGCAATCAGGAAATTGAAGAAGGAATGTTCAAAGCCACTTTCGATCCAAGGCGTCCAACCGTGGCACCCGAGAAGGCGGAAGTTCCCCCCTATCTCAATTTTGCCCCGATGCAGAACGCCCTCGATTCTCTAACTCGCACCTCAAAGCACTACCAGCAATCGTTATCCGCTGTGCAGCCAAACCTGGATAACGAAAACTTTGTCGCCCAACTTCGCGTGCTGAATCGCGAACTCATGGAAACCGAGCGCCGTCTCACCAATCCCGACGGACTCCCGCGCCGTCCTTGGTACAAACATTTACTCTATGCTCCCGGCGTCTACAGCGGCTATGGCGTGAAAACCGTCCCCGGCGTCCGCGAAGGAATCGAACAGAAGCGTTACGCAGAAGCCGAGCAGGAAATCGTCCGTGTCTCAAAAGCCCTCGAAGACGACTCCTCGCAAATCGAATCGGCAGCTCGTCAACTGGATGGAATGGGAAAGTAGCGCCACGAGAAATAAGAGGAATAAGAAATGACAGGGAAAAAAGAATAAAAAAAGACCGCTCTCCAGGATCGCCTACGCGATCGAGAGACGAGAGCTATGCCCATGCTGCCGGGCAGAGACGCTCGGCGCTCCACGAACCACCGCCACTTCACTCGTTCTCAAGTAAGCGTCCACGCTCGCCGCCGCTTTGCGCCCTTCGGCAATCGCCCAAACCACCAGCGACTGTCCGCGCCGCATATCGCCTGCCGCAAAAATTCCCGCCACCGATGACATGTAGTTTGCATCCGTCGCGACATTGCCTCGTCCATCGAGCTTCACTCCCAACTGCTCGATCATTCCGTTTCGCACCGGCCCCATGAATCCCATCGCGATCAGCACCAGATCCGCGTCCATCGTAAATTCACTTCCCGCAATCGGCTCGAACTTCGGCGGAGGTCCCACGCGCACCCCATGCAATTGCTGCACGCGTCCATCGCTTCCGCCCGTAAATTTGGTCGTCGCCAGGCCCCAGTCACGCACTCCGCCCTCTTCGTGCGCGCCTTCTGTGCGAAGTTGCATCGGCCACAGCGGCCACGGCGTCTGCGGCGACCGCTCGTCCGGAGGCTTCGGCATAATCTCGAACTGATACACCGAAGCTGGCTTTTGCCGGTGACACGTCCCCAGGCAATCGGCCCCGGTGTCGCCACCTCCAATAATCACAACCCGCTTTCCCGCCGCCAAGATTTCCAGATCGCGCTCCAGAGCGTCACCCAGATTGCGCCGGTTCTGTTGCGGCAAAAACTCCATCGCAAAATGGATTCCCTGCAAATCCCGTCCCGGAACATTCAAGTCCCGCGGATGTTCCGCACCTCCCGCCAGCACAATCGCGTCGAACTCGCTCCTCAGATCTTCGACCGCGATGTTCTTGCCCACTTCCGCGCTGGTCACAAACTGCACACCCTCCGCCGACATCTGTTCCAAACGTCGGTCGATGATTTGCTTCTCCAACTTAAATTGCGGAATCCCGTAACGCAGCAAACCGCCAGTCCGGTCCGCTTTTTCGTAGACCGTTACCTCGTGTCCCGCGCGACACAGTTGCTGCGCCGCCGCCAGTCCCGCCGGACCAGAACCAACAACTGCCACCTTTTTCCCGGAGCGATGCTTCGCCGGTTCCGGATGAATCCATCCCTCCGCAAACCCGCGCTCCACGATATTTTTTTCGATCTGCTTGATCGTTACCGGAGGCTGATTGATTCCCAGCACGCACGACGCTTCACACGGCGCGGGACAAATCCTTCCCGTAAATTCAGGAAAGTTGTTGGTCGCGTGCAACTGCCGCACCGCTTCTTTCCAACGCCCGTGATACACCAGATCGTTCCAGTCGGGAATGAGATTATTCACCGGACACCCCGTCTGGCAAAACGGAACGCCGCAATCCATGCAGCGCGCGCCCTGTGTGCGCAAGTTCGGTTCAGGGAAGTCGAGATAGATTTCAAACCAGTCGTTGACCCGCTGCGTCACCGGACGGCGCGGCGCCATCTCCCGCGAATATTCCAGAAATCCCGTTTCCTTACCCATGCGACACCTGCTCTGACTGGGCCGCAACCGCGAGCGCAGCACCTGGAATATATGGCTGCTGGCGTCGCGTCATGCCCAGCACGCGCTTGTGTTCGTGCGGGAAGACTTTAATGAACCGTGCCAGCGCCTCCGTCCAATTGTTAAGAATCCACGCTGCCCGTGGGCTTGCGGTCAACGCAAAATGCCGTGCCACCAAATCCTTTACCACTTTGGCTTCAAGTTCGCGGCTTTCGTCACGCGACTTGTCAGGCGCCGCAAACAGCGGATCCTCCACCAGCGGCTCCAAATCCACGGAGTCGAGATTGCATCTCTTCTCCGTAAAATCCCCACGCTCATCAAAAACGTAGGCCACTCCGCCGCTCATGCCGGCAGCAAAATTTCTGCCGCATCTACCGAGCACCAGGACCGTTCCCTTTGTCATGTATTCGCAGCCGTGATCGCCAACTCCTTCGACCACCGCCGTCGCTCCTGAGTTGCGCACCGCGAAGCGCTCACCCGCAACTCCATTGAAAAACGCTTCGCCGCTCGTCGCACCGTAAAGCGCAACGTTACCAATCAAAATATTTTCTTCCGGAGCGAATGTTGACTTTCTCGGCGGATACACGATCAATCGCCCGCCCGACAAGCCCTTCCCCACATAATCGTTCGCGTCCCCCTCCAGCGTCAGCGTCACGCCCTTCGCCAGGAATGCCCCCAAGCTCTGCCCCGCCGAACCATTCAGATCGATGCGAATCGTATCTTCGGGCAATCCCTCGGACCCGTGCCGGCGCGCAATCGCGCCGCTTAGCATAGTTCCCACCGATCGATGAATGTTGCGCACCGGAAGTTCGATCTCCACTGGTGTCAACGTCTCGATCGCCGCCTGCGACTCGGCAAGAATCTGATGATCCAGCGCCTGCTCCAGTCCGTGATCCTGCGCCTGCGTGCAATGACGCGCCACGCGCGATGGCAGCGGCGGACTGTAAAGAATGGCCGACAAATCGAGGCCGCTCGCCTTCCAGTGACTCACTGCCGGCTGCACGTCGAGCATATCGACGCGTCCAATCATCTCGTCCATTTGCCGGAAGCCAAGCTCGGCCATGTATTGCCGCACCTGTTCCGCCAGGAAAAAGAAGAAATTGATGACGTGTTCCGGTTGCCCCTGAAACTGCTTGCGCAGCACGGGATCTTGCGTCGCAATCCCCACGGAACAGGTATTCAGATGGCATTTGCGCATCATGACGCAGCCCATCGCGATCAGCGGCGTCGTCGCGAAGCCAAATTCTTCCGCGCCAAGCAAAGCCGCGACCACGACATCGCGGCCCGTCTGCAATTTGCCGTCCGTCTGCACCCGTATGCGGCTGCGCAGATCGTTCAGCAATAAAACTTGTTGTGTTTCAGCCAGTCCCAATTCCCACGGAATGCCCGCGTGCTTGATCGAACTGAGCGGAGAAGCTCCCGTCCCGCCGCTATCTCCACTGATCAAGACGACGTCGGCGTGCGCCTTGGCCACTCCGGCAGCAACGGTGCCCACTCCAACTTCGGCCACCAGCTTTACCGCGATACGGGCTTGCGGATTCACATTCTTCAAGTCGTAGATCAGCTGCGCCAAATCCTCGATCGAATAGATGTCGTGATGCGGCGGCGGTGAGATCAATCCCACCCCAGGAATCGAATGCCGCAGCCGCGCAATCACCTCGTCGACCTTATGCCCCGGAAGTTGGCCGCCCTCGCCCGGTTTCGCTCCTTGCGCCATCTTGATCTGCAACTCGTCGGCGTTGACCAGATAATTCGCCGTCACTCCAAATCGCGCAGACGCTACCTGCTTCACCGCGCTTCGCCGCAAGTCTCCATTCGCATCGCGCTGGAAGCGCTCTTCATCCTCGCCGCCCTCGCCCGTGTTGGACTTTCCCCCAATCCGATTCATCGCGATCGCCAGCGTCTCGTGCGCCTCTTTGCTGATCGATCCAAACGACATCGCGCCCGTCGTAAAACGCTTCACAATCTCTTTCGCCGGCTCAACTTGCTCGATCGGAATTGCCTTCGCCGCCGGCTTGAACTTCATCAAGCTGCGCAGCGTCGCCATATTGCTGCTCTGCGCATCGATCAGATCGGTGTATTCCTGAAAAGTTTGGAAGCTGTTCTGCCGCACTGCCTGCTGCAATTTGCCAATCGTGAGCGGGTTCAGCAGGTGATATTCGCCGTTCACACGCTGGTGATACTGCCCTCCGACCGCCAACTCCGTCTCCGACTCGCTCAACTCGCGGAACGCGTACTCATGTTTCATCTGCGCTTCGCGCGCCAATACATC
Source organism: Terriglobales bacterium (assembly GCA_049520915.1). Taxonomy (GTDB): domain Bacteria; phylum Acidobacteriota; class Terriglobia; order Terriglobales; family Acidobacteriaceae; genus Acidiflorens. Next base: position 37,819 of record JBEKPH010000003.1, on the reverse strand, counting down.
CAGCCCCACGCCTTCCAACCGTGACGACGTTCCGGCGAAATACGCGTCGATCAGTTGGTGGTTCAGCCCGATCGCCTCGAAAACCTGCGCCCCCTGGTAGCTCTGTAGGGTCGAGATTCCCATCTTCGAAAACGTTTTCAACAAACCTTTGTTCACCGCTTTGATGAAGTGCTTCTGCGCCAACTCAGCGCTCACGCCCTCCGCTAAGTCGCCGCGAAGTGCCAGCCTCTCCACGCTCTCCAGCGCCAGATAAGGATTAATCGCGCTCGCCCCATACCCACTGAGCAGCGCAAAGTGCATCACCTCGCGCGGTTCTCCCGATTCCGTAATCAGCGCAACCTGCGTTCGCGTCTCCTCACGGACGAGCAGATTATGTACCGCCGCCAGCGCCAGCAAGCTAGGGATCGGCGCGTAATCCTTATTCACTCCGCGATCGGAAATAATCAACAGCGTGTATCCAGCCTTCCCCGCAAGCGACGCGCGCTGGCACAACTCATCGAGTCCGCGCTTCAGTCCCGCTTCGCCTTCGCTGGCACGAAACAGCGCCGGCAGCGTGATCGCCAGCAAATCTCCCGTCGAAACGCGTCTAAGTTTTTCCAGTTCCAGATTCGTCAACAGAGGATGCGCCAGCTTCAGCATGTGACAGTTCTCGGGCGCTTCCGACAAAATGTTGCGCTCAGCTCCGATATAGCTGATCAGCGACATCACTATCTCTTCACGTATCGGGTCGATCGGAGGGTTCGTAACCTGCGCAAACAGCTGCTTAAAATAATTGAAGAGCGACTGTGGCCGGTCCGACAGACACGCTAGCGGCGTGTCCGTTCCCATCGAGCCCACCGGTTCCTGCCCCTTCGACGCCATCGGACCCAGGATCATCCGCAGATCTTCATCGCTATACCCAAACGCGCGTTGGCGTCGTAACAACGTCTCCGCATCCGGATGATGCATTCGCGTCGGCGCCGGCAACTGGTCGATCGTGATCTGATTGTCTTTCAGCCACTGGGCATAGGGCTGTCGTGAAGCGAGTCGATGCTTGATCTCTTTGTCGGGGACAATCCGCCCTTCCACCGTATCCACCAGAAACATCTTGCCCGGCTGCAGACGTCCCTTCATCTTCACCTGTTCCGGTTCGATGTCGAGCACCCCGGCTTCGGACGCCATGATGACGTGGTCATCATGCGTCACCACATATCGCCCCGGCCGCAATCCGTTGCGGTCAAGGATCGCCCCAATCACGCGGCCATCCGTAAAGGCAATCGCCGCCGGGCCATCCCACGGTTCCATCAGGCACGCATGATATTCGTAGAACGCCCGCTTCTCCGCCATCATGTGCGGATTCCCCGCCCACGCCTCCGGAATCAACATCGCCATCGCGTGCGGGAGACTCCGTCCCGATTGCAACAAAAGTTCAACCGCGTTATCGAAGTTCGCCGAATCGCTGCCATCCGGCGTAATAATCGGGAAAAGCTTCTTGATATCATCGCCAAATAAAGGCGACTCCAGCAGAGATTGCCGCGCGTGCATCCAGTTGACGTTTCCCTTGAGAGTGTTGATCTCTCCGTTGTGCGCAATATAGCGATAAGGATGCGCCCGCTGCCAACTCGGAAACGTATTGGTTGAAAACCGCTGATGCACCAGGCACAGCGCGCTGGTCACATCGGGATCCGACAGCTCCTTATAGAAGCCCGTGATCTGCGAAGCCAGCAACAAACCCTTGTACACGATCGTGCGGCAAGAGAGCGACGGAATGTGAAACACGCTCGCGTCCTCAATCTCCGACGCCGCCATCTCACTCTCTGCGCGTTTCCGCACCACATAAAGCTTTCGCTCAAAAGCATCTTCGTCCGCGAAGGCACCACATCCCACAAAAATCTGTTGGATGTACGGTTGTGACCCGCGCGCCACCCGCCCAATCGCCGACGCAAAACACGGCGTGTCGCGCCAGCCCAACACGGTCAGGCCCTCTTCGCGCACAATGCGTTCCAGAATTCCTTCGCATTGCAGACGCGCATGCTTCTCCACCGGCAAGAATGTCATGCCCACGCCATAAGTACCGGGACTGGCAAGTTCGAAGCCCAACTTGCCGCATTCCCGCGCGAAGAATGGATGTGGAATTTGGAGGAGTATCCCGGCGCCATCGCCGGTCTCAGGATCGCATCCGCAAGCCCCGCGGTGCGCCAGGTTCAGCAGTACCTGAATTCCCTTAGAGATGATTTCATGGCTCTTCTGCCCCCGGACATTCGCCACAAATCCGATGCCGCACGCGTCATGCTCTTGGGCAGGATGGTATAGACCTTGCGCGGTCGGAGGAGCATTCGTGTTTTGTCGACGCGTCGTCATGGCCACGTTTCTAGCATTGGCACCAACGGCAGACTGGGCCGCTGCCGCATGAGTTGTTCTTGAGTTGAGACTCGGCCCCGTACAGGCTACGGGGGTATCGCGCACTTTATTCCGGCGCTTCAGCTCCGCACTTTACCTCAGGAACACACTTGTGTACCTTCTTACTTACTGCCTGACGAGGGCAAAAGTACAATTCAGAATTTCGATGTTACGGATATAAAATTTGGAACCTCTCGTCTTTCGCCCGAACTCAGCCAGATAATCCCGGGAATTCGATCCGTCCGTTATAATCGCGTATCAGCGGCAACCTTATAAATTCAATGGATTTCGATCAGCTCATCACTTTTCTGGAAGTCGCCAAGCAGGGCAGCTTTTCGCGCGCCGGCGAGAAGGTCTTCCGCTCGCAGTCGGCGGTTAGCGCCCAAATTCGCCAGTTGGAGCAGGAATACGGCGATCGCCTGCTCGACCGCTCCGGCAAGACCGTTAAATTGACCCCCGCCGGCCTCGTGCTCTTCGACTACGCCGAGCGCCTCAAACTGCTTCGCGAAGAGTCGCTTCAGGCCGTCGCCGACCACAGCCGCACTCCCCGCGGCACACTTCGTGTCGGCGCGAATGAAGCCACGTGCCTGTACGTCCTGCCCGAGGTCTTTGCCGAATACTGCCGCCGTTACCCTCCCGTGCAGATCAACATCTATCGCAATTTCAGCTACAAGATCACTGAAAAGCTTGAGAACGGCTCCATCGAGGTAGGCATCCTCACTCTGCCCATCCAATCTCCGAGCCTTGAGATCCAGCCCATCTTCCGCGACAAGCTCATGCTGATGGTCAGTTCCGCCAACCCGCTGGCCAAACACAAGACCGCGGCCGTTCGCGACATCATCAAGCACCCCCTCCTGCTTCCCAAGACCGGCCACACCCGACGTCTAATGGACAAACTCTTCCGTCCTCATCGCGACGAACTCCGGGTTCGCATGGAACTCCCCAGCATCGGCATGATCAAGAGCTTCGTCGCCGCCGACCTGGGAGTATCGTTGGTGAGTTCTTCATTCGCCCGCGATGAAGTCGTGGCTGGCCGAGTCAAACTCATCGATATCGAAGACGCCGATCTCTTTCGCGAACTCGGACTCGCCTATCGCCGCGACCGCACCCTGTCCTGCGCCACCACGGCCTTTATCGATGTTCTTCGGCAGTTTGCCACAACCTCAAAAAAAGCGTGACCCGATTTCGCTGACTCTTCGAAACGGGGCGCCCAGCGCGCTATGACGGCCGCTACCGGAAGCTTCGTAGTTAGCCCTGAATCTGCCGGGTGAGGTTTACTATTGCAGCGGCAACCTTAGGCCCCGGTCACCGATGACGCAGCTCAACGTGGTAGTTTCACTCATAACCGACAACAACGACTTTCAAATGGAACAAACGGCAGCCGCCAAAGATGCTGCCCGTCGCCTCGATGTAAACCTCCAGATCGTGTACGCCGCCAGCGACGCCGTAAATCAAAGCCAGCAACTGCTCAAGGCCATCCAAAACCCCACCCAACGACCCGACGCAATTCTGGTGGAACCCGTCGGCACAGGGATGCCTCAGGTGGCTGGCGCTGCGGCAGCGGCTGGCATCGGATGGGGCATTATCAATCGCGAAGTCGACTACGTCGCCAAGCTTCGTTCGACCACCTCCGTCCCGATCTTCGCGCTGACCACCGATCAGGAAGAGGTCGGTAAAATCCAAGGGCGACAGTTTTCGGCCCTCCTTAAGGATGGCGGCGGCGTCCTTTATATCGAGGGCCCTTCGGGCGGCGATGTCGCTCGGCTTCGCACGGCCGGGATGCAATCCACCAAGCTCCCGAACATTCATCCCAAAATGCTCAAGGGAGACTGGACAGAAGCCAGCGGATACCGTGCCGTTAAGTCATGGCTCGCGTTGAGTACTTCGCAGTCTCTGCACATACGAGCCATCGCTGGACAGAATGATGCCATGGCGATCGGCGCTCGAAGAGCATTCGAGGAGGTTGCGGATATTCAGGCTCGCAAAAATTGGTTAAACCTGCCCTTCACGGGCTGCGACGGGGTGCCGAAAACTGGCCAGGAATGGGTGCGTCGCGGGCTTCTCGCGGCGACGGTAATCACACCGCCACTCATGGGTCTCGCTCTGGAAATGATGACTCAAGCCATTCGCACGGCCGTGCAACCCGCGCCACGCACCCTCTCCAAAGTCGATTCCTTCCCAGCCATCAAGCAACTCGCTTCCACACCGAACTAGTCGCTTCCCGTCTGCTCCAGGAACTCCACTTCCGCCGCCAAAGTGCGCGTAACCGCGTCTTGGATCGCCCGCGCCGCGGAACTTCCCGCGGCTTGCCCCAGTGCGCGGTAATTCTCAAAATGCGTTTCATCAAACCACTGGTTCGCTGTTGTGTCGTTCGGGAAGCATGGGTTCACGCCAGCGTAGGCTAGAACATCATCAGGATCTCCCGCCACCAGCGACGGCTTGATGTAAATGATGGTTCCGTCCTGTCGAGAATCAGCCGGATTGTAACGAATGCGTCCAATAGCGTAATGCGCCTTCGAGCGCAAGCCGCTCGGGTCCGTAACACCATTCGGACCCGGCGCCGTTGCAAGGTCGTTGAGGTCGATTACGATTTCCACTCCAAAATCGGTGCGGCAATGCTCGATGGCATTATGTAGGTCTGCAAATTTACGGGCCTGATCGCACGATGCATCGCAGGCCACGATCAACTTGCACCGGCGGCGCACCAGTTCGTACACTGCCAGATTCTCGAAATGTCCCCCGTCAGACAGGTAAACATAGTCGCTGTCGTCGTTCGTAGATCCCAGCAGCTCGGCGAGCAGCCAATAAAAACCGACGGCTGGACTTCCATTCTTCCACTTTTTCCCCGCCGGATTGCCACTCCACCAGCCCAGCCGCACGTCAAACAGCGTCATAAGGAAGGCGAGTGACGGCTCCGAATACGATCCCATGTTAGGGCTGGCGGCTGCGCCGGAAATCGCAATGCTGGTGCCCAGCGTGATGCCGCCTTCGTAGCCCGGCAATTTGCTCCCTCCTCGATTCGTCGGACCAAAAAACGATTCCCACTCCCTCGTCCGGTTCGATTGCCGCGTGAACCCGCCGTAAAGCGGCGTCACCGCAAACGATCGCGCCTTCCGGCTCTGCAGCGCCAGTTCTTTTCCCCGCACCACGTTCAGGCTCGTGTTCACAATCGGAATCGGCCGCCCATCCTTCGGATCTTTCGAATCCTCCGGAATTCTCAAGCTAGCCAGAGGAAAATTATCCGTATCGGCAAATCCCGTGAACGGCTGCGCGCGGCGTTCCGGCACCGACGCGCCCAGATAACAACGAATCAGTCGGTTGCGATAAAGATAGTGGATCGAGAATTCGTTGATATCCACCCGCCACGATAGAATCACCGCCGCACCAAACAGCAGGAAGCAGGTCAGCGGCACGCCGGGATGAAAACAGTCGTCACTCGGTACTGCCAACATCGCCGGCTCGATTCCCGTCCTGCAGTCGGGACCTTTGATCTTGTAGCTGATCGTCGCCGCCAGCAGCGAAAGCCCCAGCATCAATCCAGTAATGAAAACGTAAGGCGCTACTTTCGCCATGTAATACAAAAGCTTCTGACGGAAAGTCGGGTCGAGCGCCAGTTTCCCCGACCGGTCACTCTTGCCAAACACAACTCCATACACAGTTGTAGCGATCCATGCCAGCACTGCTGTTGAAGTATATGTATGGGCCGGATGCCGCTGCCCTTCCCAGTTTAAGAAGTCCCCCATTGCCGCCGGAAAATATACCGAGATGAGAAACAGCAGGAACCAGCACACTCCATAGATCACGACCCAGCCGCCGAGCCTTCCCCACCATTCGCGGTGAGCGTCTGTCATCCCTCGGCCCATCAGGCCAATATGGAGAACACCCGCCAGTAGCATCATGGCGATCGTTATCGGAGTTCCAAACGTCATCACGTGCCATTTGGAATACGCGACTCCCGAAAGCGCTCCCACCGGAATCAAAACGCGCGCGAACGGCACCAGCAGGTATCCACTAATCGTGCCAGTAAATGCGGCCGTGGTCAGAATGAGCCAATTTTTTGGTCCGCCCTCCCCCGTCGTCTTGATAAGGGCGCGCACCATCGCGCGCACCGCGAGCGCCCCCGCCCACAGTCCGAAATAGAGGGCAATCCCCAGCAACGGAGCGCGGTACAACGGGTGAGCGACAATTTGCCAGTCAGTAAAGAATTGGCCGAGGCCGTAGGTAAAAAATGCGGCGGAGAGGAAAAGAGGAATCACGATCAACGCCTGCACCGCCCACTGATGCGTGAACCAACAGTCTCTCCGTTTCTTTCGCGGATCGACAGATACCAGATTCATCCCAATCAAAGCGACTGCCGTAAAAGCGAATACAAGACCCAGCGCCAGCGCAAAATATTGAGAAGTGAAATAGTCCTGTAGCGATTCGCGCACTCTTGCTTGCATCGGAGCTTCCGCGCTCTCCAGCAAATGCAGAAGAAAGACAAAAGTCCGCGGCAGCATCAGCAAAGACAGCAGCGCCAAAACCAAAATGATCTGATTCAGCAGCGTGTTGCGCAGATAGCTTGCAGCGAAGGCCCAGAAATCTCCGCCCAACAAGCCTTTTCTCGGCGTCAAATAGTTGCTGTAGTCCCGCAAGAAATGAACTTCAGGAGGATCGGCGGAATCGTTCGGCGCATCCGGCGATGCCGACAGCTTTTTCTCTACTTCGTGGATTCCAATCTTCTGATGATGCATCCACGCCATCAGCCATCCACCGATATAGCCTCCGCCAGAAACCGTCGACAGGTAGTCGAACGCGCCCAGCAATCGTGAGCAGGCCAGCGCCTGCAGAATCCCCAGATTGAACGTCGCGCTGCGAATTCCGCCGCCAGAAAACGCCAGCCCGATCAGACTGTCTCGCGCGGCCGGGCGCGGCGAACTTGCGCTGAGTCTCAGGTTGCGCGATGCTTCAACCTGATTCAGTTCTTGATCGAGGACTTCCTTGACGGTTGGCGAAGTGGTTAATGCCATATCCGGACCTGCCATTCCATTTAAATAGTGACCCGCCACCCAGGATCGTTACACCGCTCTCCGCAACCACAGCCGCTCCCATCGCGAGCGTCACAGTGACGATCGTTAAAGTAACAATTGCTCCTGTAGCGATCGTTGCCGCTTGGGATCGTTCTATCTCATTACTATCGGGCCCATGAAGTGTTGCCCTACTGCCTTGGTCGCCCGGGGAAGAACTCCATTATGCCTCGTCACGACCCTCTGTGTCGCTCGTCACAGATAGCATGCCGCCCACCTGTTGTACTGCCCTTGGAGACAAGCCGCCGTGTGCCTCGCCATCCCCGGAAAAATCCTCAACGTCCAGGAACACGGCCCCCTGCGTTCGGCTCGCGTGCAGTTCGGCGGGATCGTACGCCAGGTGTCGCTTAACTTCGTCCCTGAGGCCGCTTCGGGCGACTATGTGATGGTTCACGTCGGCTTCGCCATCAGCCGCGTGGACGCCGTCGAAGCCGAGCGCACTTATCAACTCCTCCAGGAAATGGGCGCCCTCGAAGCCGAATTACCGCCCGCCGATTCCTAACCCCGCCCTCGTGCGTGGCTCACATCAAACTGTGATCTTTGTCACCGATAGCCGGTTCCCCTCCCGCTACAGTCGTGCCTGTGGGTTGTCCCCAGCTTCCACCATGAAATATCTTGACGAATACCGTGACCATCGCATCGCTCGGGCCTTGGCGGCTGAGATCGCCCAATCGGCTACGCGCCCGTGGGTGCTCATGGAAATTTGTGGCGGCCAGACCCACACCATCATGCGCTACGGCATCGATGAACTCCTCCCCCATGGCATAGAAATCGTCCATGGCCCCGGATGCCCCGTCTGCGTCACACCCCTCGAGACCGTCGACAAGGCGATTGCCTTGGCACTCCGTCCCGACGTCATCCTCGTCTCCTACGGAGACATGTTGCGCGTCCCCGGATCGCATTCCGACCTCTTACGTGCCAAAGCTCAGGGTGCGGATGTTCGCATCGCCTACTCCCCCACCGAGGCAGTGAAGATTGCCCGCACCAATCCTGATCGCAAGGTCGTGTTTCTCGCGATTGGCTTCGAAACGACCGCGCCCGCCAACGCCATGGCCGCCTGGCAAGCCCGGCGCGAAGATCTGCACAATTTCTCCCTGCTTGTTTCCCACGTGCTCGTGCCGCCAGCCATCCGCGCGCTCATGGTTTCGACCTCCAACCGCGTCCAGGGTTTCATTGCCCCGGGGCACGTCTGCACCGTCATGGGATGCCAGGAGTATGAGCACCTGGTACGCGATTTTCACGTCCCCATCGTCGTTGGCGGATTCGAGCCCGTCGATATTCTCGAAGCCGTTCTCATGCTGATCCGCCAGCTGGAAGCAATGCAATCAACCGCGCGGGAGCCGCGGCTTGAAAACCAGTATGTTCGCTCGGTGAGTTATCAGGGCAACCTCCCCGCTCAGAAAATCGTCGCCGAAGTCTTCGAAATCGCCGACCAGAAGTGGCGCGGCATTGGCTTGATTCCCCAGAGTGGATTGCGCCTGCGCGACGAGTACGCCGCCTTCGACGCCAACCGCATCTTCGACTTGCAGGAACTCGCCGTCGATGAGCCCGCCGAGTGCATCAGTGCCCAGATTTTGCAGGGATTGAGAAAGCCGACGGATTGTCCGGCCTTTGGTATGCGCTGTACGCCCGAGAATCCCCTGGGAGCACCCATGGTTTCAACCGAAGGCGCCTGCGCGGCCTACTATCACTACCGCCGCCATGCCGTCGCAAGTTAGGAGAGCGCGTGTCAACCAAGACTATCGTCGACTTCACCTGCCCCACGCCACTCCCAGCCCGAGACACAATCCTTCTCGGCCACGGCAGCGGCGGAAAACTCAGCGCCGAACTCATCCGCGACATCTTCCTGCCCGCCTTTCAGAATCCCATCCTCTCCCGGCTCGATGACCAGGCTGTCGTCAACGTGAACGGCCAGCGTCTAGCGATGACAACCGACTCCTTCGTCGTCAAACCGCTCTTCTTTCCCGGCGGAGACATTGGCTCCCTTGCCGTCCACGGCACGGTCAACGATCTAGCCATGGGCGGCGCCACGCCACTGTTCCTGAGCGCCGCTTTCATCATCGAAGAAGGCTTCTCGATCGAAGCTCTCCGCCGCATCGTCAACTCTTTGCACATCGCCGCCGGCGCTGCCAACGTTCAGGTGGTTACCGGAGACACCAAGGTTGTCGAGAAAGGCAAGGGCGACGGGCTCTTCATCAATACGACGGGCATTGGAATCGTTCGCGAAGGCCTCGATCTATCCGCCGACCGAGCGCGCCCCGGCGACAAGGTTCTACTCAGCGGTTCGATCGGCGACCACGGCATCGCGATTCTTGCCCAGCGCGAAGGCCTTGAATTCGAAACGCAAATCCAAAGCGATAGCGCCGCTCTGCACACCTTAGTGGCCGCTATGTTCGACGCAACTTCCGACGCGGCTTCCGGCATTCGCTGCATGCGCGATCCAACTCGCGGAGGCGTCTCCAGCACCCTGAACGAAATCGCAGCCCGTTCTAAGGTGGGAATTGAACTTCTCGAAAGCTCCCTTCCCATTCATGAGCAGGTTCGCGGAGCCTGCGAACTCCTCGGTCTCGATCCTCTCTACGTTGCCAACGAAGGCAAGCTGATCGCCATCGTAGCGCCAGAGTCTGCGGAACAAGTGTTGCGCACAATGAAGAGACATCCCCTCGGAGGAGAAGCGCAGTTAATAGGAGAAGTAAAGAAAGACAACGCCGGCCTGGTGACGATGCGCACCGCTTTCGGCACTACCCGCATCGTCGACATGCTAGCCGGCGATCAGCTACCGCGCATCTGCTGAGCCGCCACTGCTTGCGATCCTAACCGCGATGCAAGCAAGCGGGCGTTTCGCACCAGGGTATGCCTTTGGGCATGCCGAAGCGATCAGAATGTAAAAGCGCCTTCAGGCGCTGCCATATTGACGACGAACGATTATGCACGAGATGGGAATTGCAAATTCGGTGCTCGACGCCGTTCGCATCGAGATGGCCCGCTACCCAGGAAAGTATCCCTGCAAAGTCGGCCTCCGCATCGGCGAGATGACGGCTATCGATCAGGATGCATTCCGCTTCTGCTTCGAAGCCATGATTGAAGATACCGACCTCGCCACCCTCGAACTCGCCATCGAATTCTGCGCGCGCCGTCATCGATGCGAGTCTTGCGACCGCGAGTTCCCCGTTCACGATTACGATTCCCGCTGCCCGCAATGCCTCAGTTTCGAAACCAAATGTATCAGTGGAGACGAGTTGGAGTTAGCTTACCTGGAGGTTGAAGAATATGGACCGAGTACCGTTGGAGCGAAAAGTACTGAACGAGAATGATCGCCTAGCCGCAGAGCTGCGCGCCCGATTCAAAGAGCACGGCGTATTGTGTCTGAACATCATCAGTTCGCCCGGTTCCGGCAAAACCACGCTCCTGGAGCGCACTCTCGAATCTCTGCCCCGCCACGAGCGCGTTGCCGTATTAACTGGCGATATCCAGACCGAGAACGACGCGAATCGCCTGAAGCGATTTCATTTTCCCGTCAAACAAATCACCACCGGCGGCACTTGCCACCTCGATGCGCGCATGATCGACAAGCACCTGGCCGACTGGAAGCTCGAAGATCTCGACGTGTTGTTCATCGAAAACGTGGGCAACCTGGTCTGTCCCTCCAGTTATGATCTCGGAGAAGCTGCCAAAATCGTGGTGCTAAGTGTCACCGAAGGCGAAGATAAACCACTAAAATATCCTTCCATCTTCTTCAAGTCTGACTTACTCATCCTGAGTAAGATTGATTTGCTCCCCTATGTTCCGTTTGATATGAATGCCGCGGAAGAAAATGCTCGCAAAGTTCATCCCGGCATGGAGATCGTCAAAGTCTCTTGCCAAACCGGCAACGGCTTGCATGAATGGATGACTTGGCTGGAGCAGCGCCGCACCGCCGATAAACCGCTCGTGCAAGAGACTGTCAGCTGACAGCTTGCGGAAAAACCGCATCTTAGGGGTTTAGGGAAGGGCACGAGTTCCACTCGTGCCGTAAATCAACTCGCTCAAGATAAGTGGCGCTTCAGCACCTGAGGGAAGCACTGGCGTCCTCGAAAACTTTTTCGGCTACCTCTGGGAAATTGAGACTCAGCCGACAGTAATCCCAACCACTTCGTCGTTCGTCCACCAGATATCAACCTCGCCCGCATGCTCCCGTCGCCGGTATGCGACTCCGAGCCGATCCAGTTCCCGCAAAACTTCCGCAATCGCCCGCTCCAAAGCTGCATTGACAGGCTTACTCAAACGACATCCCGGCTCGAGCGACTCCGCCTTAATCCCCACCAGCAACACATCCGCCGGAGCCACCCCAAACAGTTCCGCGCTCAGTAGCGCATCCACCAGCGCCGGTGCATGCGGATCCATACGCACGGCTGGCCGTTGCCGCATGATGTCCGCTTTGCGATACGGAATCAACGTTCCCGCATCAGCTTCCGCGTTCACCGAATCGATCAGAATGACAGCATCTCTTCCCGACAACCGGTCGATCAGATCGAGCGCCGGGGTTCCCAGATCGATCACCTCGACGCCTTCGTCGAATTCGTAGCGCGCCTCCAGCAGCCGCGCTACATACGGCCCTACGCCATCATCTCCGAGCAGGACGTTGCCAATGCCGCCAATCAGTATCTTCTTCATCGCGCGCAATCGATTCCCAAAACTCGCCTGCTTCTCACAGCACCTTCACTTTCGCAATCTGTCGTCCCGACGCATCGAACGTATGGCACGCGCACGCCATGCACGGATCGAACGAGTGCACCGTCCGCAACACCTCCAGCGGTTCCTCTGGCCGAGCCAGTGGCGTGTGCAACAGCGACGCTTCGTACGGACCATGCGCGCCCGAAGCATCCCGCGGACTCGCATTCCAAGTGGAAGGCACAACCGCCTGGTAGTTTTTGATCTTCGCGTCTTCAATCACGATCCAGTGCGACAGAGTGCCCCGCGGAGCCTCGTGTGTCCCCACGCCCTCGACCTCATGACTCGGAAACACCGGCGAGTTACAAACCGAAAGATCGCCCTTCGCGATGTTGTCCGTCAGCAACTGCAGATGCTTCTGCGCCAACTCAGCCAACATGCTGGCGCGAATCGCGCGTGCCGCGTGACGTCCTAACGTCGAGTGCAACATGTCTGGAGTCACGTGGATTCCGCCCACCGCCTCGATCTTCCCAATCGCCAGGTTCGCATGTTTCACCGTCAACGGATGCCCTTGCGCATAACCAACCAGCACCTGCGCCAGCGGACCAACCTGCATCGGCTGACCGTTAAATCGCGGCGCCTTCACCCACGAATATTTCTGTTCGGCGTTCCATCCTGTAAAGTCCGGCTCGGTTTCTCCCACCCACGGATGCAGCGGCTTGCCGCCCTGATAGTAGGCGTGCGCCACATCTTCGCTCACGCCTTGCCGGAAATCCTTATCCGACGCCGTCTTGAACGGATGCACGCCCGCAATATTTCCGTTCATGATAATGCCGCCCGGCAGATCGTAGGCCGAGCCTTGACTATCCAGTGGCAGGTCAGGCACCGCCAAATAATTGCGCACCCCGCTGCCAATCTTGAACCAATCGGGATACATCGCCGCCACCGCACAAACATCCACCAGATAAACTTCGTTGATGAATCGCACCACGTCTTCCAGCAGTACGCGGATCATCTCCAGTCGGTCCATGTTGAGCGCGCTCTGGCTGTCCAGATCGATGGCATTCGCCACGCCTCCAACCGTCAAATTCTGGATGTGCGGTGTCTTCGATCCCAGAATTCCCACCACCTGCAAAGCCTTGCGCTGATATTCCAACGCTTGCACATAGTGCGAGAAGGCCAGCAGATTCACATCCGGAGAAAGGCGCATCGCCGGATGCCCCCAATATCCGTTCATGAAAATCCCCAGCTGGCCGCTAGCCGCGACCGCATTCACGCGATCCTGCGCCGCTTTGAATTCATTGCGCGAATTCCGCGTCCACGGAGACAAACTTTCGGCCAACTTCGCCGTCGCCGCCGGGTCCGCTTTCGGAATCTGCAGAATGTCGACCCAATCCAGCGCCGACAATTGATAGAAGTGAACAATGTGGTCGTGCAACGCGTGCGCGATCAAAATCAAATTGCGGATGTACTGCGCGTTCAGCGGCACCTCGAGTTGCAGCGCATCTTCCACCGCCCGCACGCTCGCCATCGCATGTACCGTCGTGCAAACACCGCAGAAACGCTGCGTGAAGAGCCAAGCGTCCCGCGGGTCTCTTCCTCGCAAGATCTTTTCGATGCCGCGCCACATGGTGCAAGACGCCCATGCATTGCTGACTGCATTGTTGTCGACCTCGACATCAATGCGAAGGTGGCCTTCAATTCTCGTGATCGGATCAATCGTGATTCTGTTTGCCATGATTGCCTGCTGTTAGTCGGAGTCTGGTTCGTTCTCGCCGAAATATCCGTACTTGAAATAGCCGGTCCAGCGTATGTAAGGTCTACGGAACCGGAAGTAGTTCGCCATGTCGTGCCATTCTGAAAGCGGCGCCGGAAGAATCCCGAAGCGCTTCACGATCAAAAGAAATCCTGCGATGCCCATCGATATGAATCCGATCGAAACCAGTACCTCGATCATCGACGGAAAATACAGCGACTCAGGATTCGGTCGGAATGCCAGCGTCGTCGGGCTGAAGCGATAGATCATGCCGCCCAGCGAACTCAGAATGTAGCCCAGGAACATCGATCGAGTGCTGTGTTCCTTCAGCGAACTCCGCAGCATCCACCCGCCGATTGACGTCAGGAACACTTCCAGCCAGAAGACGCCCGCAAAACGATCGAAGTGAAAGGCTGTGCCCAGCGCGCCACGGAAGATGATGTCGAGCAGCCGAATCCCCAGCCAGCCGAAAATCAGCCATGACGTAATCTGCGCTGCTTCGTCAAGCACTTCCATGTCCATGGCGCGCTTCCACACCAGGCAGCACAACATGGTCGTTCCGGCGACGCATCCAAACGACATAAAACTCGCCGCACCCAAGTACAAGAACGGCAGCCACGGCGTCTGCCACAAGGGATGCACGCGTTCTCCCGCCAGCAACATCAACGCGCCTAACGACGACTGATGCATTCCCGGCAGCAGATAGGCCGCCGCAATCAGCCACGGAAAGAATTTGTGCAGCCCGCGTTCCATCCGCTCCACTCCCGGTCGCAAACGCGAATCGAAATACCAAAGCCGCTCCAGCACCGGAGGAACGTTCTCCAGCGCCAGCGGAATCATCGCGTAAATCGACATGCAGATCGCCACCTCCGCCAGCGGCGAGTGCATGTTCCATTTCCAAGGGAATACCATCCAATAAAAATTCCACGGCCGCCCCGCATCGATGCCTAAAAGAAGAAGCCCGCAAGCATAGGCCAGAAAACTAGTGAGCAATGCCATCCGCATCAGCGCGTGCAGCCGCTTGCGCCGGAACACCCATGCCGCGATCCCCACCGCGAACGCTCCCGAACCGAGCGCCGTCATCACCATCACATTGAAAGTCTTCCAGATTCCCCATCCGTAGGCGTCATTCATCCCGCTAACCGGCCCCAATCCCGCCAGTTCCCGGTAAGCGGTTAAACCGAAAGCAATCACTGTCATTCCTACGAGGAAGAGAAAAAAACGGTTGACCACCGGAAAGCCATACACCGGCACAGCTCGTTCCCATCGCGCGTTCTTCGGAGTACGGTTCGCCGCGCCGCTCGAAAGCGCCGTCGCTGCTGGCGTCTGGTTCAGGGTTGCCGTGCTCATATTTGTCCCCTCGGTTGTGCCCTCATAATTGCGCTCTCAGGCCGGTTTCTTTTTCGCGCTCGTGGGCCTCGTGTTCATGCCCCTTCAAATTCTTGCGAATCACCTGCACTAATCCGACATACAGCAGCGCCGGAAGCGCGAAGTACTGGTACAGCCGCCGCTGCCAGCGCAGCGTTCTCGCCGGAACCGACTCCGTTCCCAGCACCGGCAGCCCCAGTTTTTCAAAAGGAACACGCGAGAGGTACAGCGCCTGCGTTCCTCCATTGTCCAATTCGCCGTACACCCGCTTCTGGTAGTAGCGGCCGGGATTTTTCTTGATGCGCTCGTGAGCTTCCGACAGCAAGACGCTGCGCGGACCAAAGATCACCGCGCCCGTCGGACAAACCGTCGTGCATCCCGGTTTCAAACCTTTCTCCAGCCGCTCGCTGCACAATTCGCACTTCGTAACGCGCGGGTTGTATCCCTGCCACTGAAAACGCGGGATGTGGTACGGACATGTAATCGTGCAGTAACGGCACCCAATACACTTGTCAGCCGTCCACGTCACGATGCCGGACTCCGGATCCTTGTGCAGCGCCTGAAACGGGCATCCAGCAGCGCACGCCGGATCCAGACACTGCATGCACTGCCGCTTCACGAACGACGAAGCTGATCCATCCTCGGGCTTGTACAGCTTAATAATGTTGCGCGTAACATCGTTCAAATCCGTAGGAGCCTGATGCAATCCATCTCCGCGCGTATCGGGCGGCGTGTCGTTTGCCTCGGCACACGCCGCCACGCACGCTTTGCAGCCGATGCAGATGCTGGCGTCGTAAAGCAATCCAACCGCGTTACTCGGCAGCGGAACACTCTCCGTCTCCGCGTGCAGCGTTTCCGCGCCTACGCTCATGGCCACGGCAACCGGCACTCCCGTCTTGGCGATGTTCGAGATCAGTTCGCGCCGAGTGATGGCCACATCAGTCCTCTTTCTTACCTTGGGGATTAACATTCGGCTTGACGTTACGATCAACGTTCGGATTCGCGCCCGCACTCAAATTCGAATTCGCCGGTCGCTCGGCGCCACCATTTTCGGACGTAGCTTTCAGTTTGTCCGCCAGCGCTCGGTCGCTGATCACGCGCTCTACGCCCGCCTCACGGCTGCTCTGAAAGCGCTGCGACGCCGTCCAGGCCGCACCGCCAACGGTCCCCGCAACTACACCCACCAGCGCAGCCGCGCCAACCTTGATTCCGCCCGCCGAACTGTAAATCGGAGGATACGTATCCGGCGGAGTTGCCAAATGAATCGGAACCGTTTCGAATGTGCTCATCCGCCAGACCACACCTTTTTCCGTGCAGCCCACGCAGGGAATTCCGCAGCCAATCGGCCACACTCCCGGAATTTCATTGAAGTGTCGCGTCGAGCAGGCCGCATGCGTCACCGGACCTTTGCAGCCCAGCTTGTACAGGCACCATCCCTTGCGGTGACCTTCATCTCCAAACGCAGTCGCGAATCGCCCCGCATCAAAATGCGCCCGCCGCGGGCAGTTTTCGTGGATCACCCTCTCGTATGCATATTTCGGGCGGCTGAATTCATCCAGCGCCGGCAACTTCGCCATCGTCACGTATTCCAGAACCAGTGCCAGCAAGTTGTAAGGATTCGGAGGACATCCCGGAAGATTAACGATCGGTTTTCCCGTTACGACCGAATCCACTCCAACCGCTCCCGTCGGATTCGGATCCGCCGAACCAACGCCGCCCCATGACGCGCACGAACCCATCGCGATCACGGCCGCCGCCTGGCTCGCCACTTCCCTCACCACATCCACCGCCGGCCGACTGTTCATTTCCATGTAAACCCCGCCGTCGCGCGTTGGAATCGACCCCTCCACCACCAGCACAAATTTGCCCGCATTTTCGCTGATCGCGGACCGCAGCGCCGCTTCCGCTTGCGCTCCTGACGCCGCCATCAACGTCTCGTGGTAGTCGAGCGAGATCACATCCAAAATGAGGTGCGCCACGTCGGGAGCTGTCGTTCGCAGCAGCGTTTCCGTGCATCCCGTGCAATCCTGAAAGTGCAGCCAGATCACCGATGGCCGCTTCGTCTTCCCGATCGCCTGCGCCACTTGCAGCACCGACTTGTTGCTCGTCAGCGCCAATCCCACCGGCGCCGTCGCCATCAGCATGCCGCACAACTGTATGAAACTTCTTCGCGAGACTCCGCTAGCCTTGAGGTGTTCTTCAATCGTTGGATGTTTGGACATTCGTGCCCTTCCTGCATGCGGCATTTACCCAAGACTCCTGAGCCAAATACAGCCTTCCCACGAACGCCGGGTACGGCCCAATAGTCCGGGACAGCGGTATTGTTTATCGCTTGGATCAGTATTTCGAATCAGTGATGAAAATCACCGATGCATGTGACCCTCTTGAACCCCGCATGAACACTGGAGCCCGGCAATACCAGTGGAGCGCCAGACGAACGATGGAGCGCCGGGCGTCCTCGCCCGTCCCATATCACGGCCGCCACCATTTCGCTCTAAACCGACGCAGGGATAAAACAGTCGCATCTGCCTGGTAACTAACTTCCCGCTCTCCCGTACCCCGATTCTGCCTACAATCAGATCTCCATCTTCCAATCCGCGCAGAAATTTCCTAGGACCCAGGCCATGCCAGGCAACTTCCTGCATCCAACGATTTTTAAGGATTCTCCGAGGGTCCACGCTCGCTGCCGGATAGCAAAATGCTGCACACAAGAGCCAGAGCACCCTGTCTCTGCCTTAGCGCACGATGGGCGCGCAAAATCCGAGCGCAAGATCGAGCAAAGGTCGGAGCGCAAGATTGCTCCGGACCACCGTTCTTACCAATGACTCTCGCACCGCACGTCGCAATCTGCTTTCAGTGTTACTAAGTACGTCATTTCTAAGTTAGCCGAAAGGCAGCCGATGAAAGTGTCGAACCGTGTGATCCATGCAGAGCGCACTAACTTCCACTTCAACCTCTCTCTTCTCTGCGCCGCCTCCATCTTTCTCTTAACCTCGTTCTCCCCAGCCCGCGCCGAAGCCCAAGCCAGAAACGAAGACGCGCGCTCCTCCGGATGGGTCGTGATCCCAGTCTCCGAATACCGCAGCCTCCACTCCAAGGCTTATCCCACCGAGCCTGAGCCCGAAACCTCTCCCGTCTCCGCCACGCTCACGCGCGTGGACTACGATCTCCAGATCCGCGGTGAAGTCGCCCGCGGCCGCGTCACCCTCACCGTCGACGTGCTCAAAGACGGATGGGTCCGCGTCCCCATTCCCTCCGGATTACTCGTCCGTGAGGCCCACCTCGACAACAAACTCGTTTCTCTCGTGCCCGACACCCACGGCCGAGCTAGCGGCCAGTTAACCGCCGTGCTCTCTCATCCCGGACGCTCCATCCTCTTACTCGAGATCGCTCTCCCCGTCGCCTCCAGCGCCGGCAGCGAGAGCATCGCTCTGCCTCCCGCCGACTCCGGCATCACGCGGGCCTCGATTCAACTCTTGCGTCACGGCGTTGACGTGCAAGTATCTGGCGGCCTTTTGTCCGAACAATCCGATACGGCCGACGAGAGTAAGTGGGTCGCCTACGGACAAGGCAACACTCCGCTCACCTTCAACTGGCACAGAAAGACTGAAGATCACCGCACCACGCTTCCCCTGCGCCTGCGCGGTTCTCTCACCGAGTTAGTCAGTCTGGGAGAAGACGCCACCACCATCTACGCCGAAGTCAACCTCGAGATCGTTCAAGGCGCGGCCTCCGAAGTTCACGTCCAGGTTCCCGACAACATCACCGTCAATCAGGTGCTCGGCGCGGCTGTCGCCGATTGGGAGATCAAATCCGGCGATCTCTCCATCAAATTTCTCGAGCCCATCGAACAGAACTCCCGGTTCGTCATCAACGGAGAATCCCGCCTTCCTCGCGATGGCGATATCTCCATGCCTCTTCTCCGCCTGCTCAACACCGAGCGCGATACCGGAGGTGTTGCTGTCGAAGTCCTCGGCGCCGGCGAAATCAAAGACGTCAAATCGCACGGCATGGAAGAAGCCGACGCCAGCGATCTCGGCGAAACTATCGCCAGTCGCCAGTCGCCCTCGCTCGCCGCCTACCGCTTCCGCGCCGGAGAAGCCGCCGCCAATCGCTCCCTCTCCGTCAACGTCGCGCGTTACACCCAGCAAGCCGTCCTCATGGCCAACATCGAAGAGGCTCGCTATCAGGTTCTCGCTAGCAAAGAAGGAAAGAACCTCATCCAGGCCCGCTACGCCATTCGCAACAACCAGCGCACCTTCGTCAAAATCACATTGCCTCCCGGCGCCGTCATCTGGAGCGCGTCCTTGGCCGGCAAGCCCGTGCGCCCCGGCCAATCTCCCGATGGCAGCCTCTTGTTGCCTCTCGAAAAAGCTCGTGGAGGCGAAGACGCTCCCGCCTTCGTCGTCGAAGTCCTCTATCTCGCTCGCGGTCCCGCTTGGGAAGACAAAGGCAAAACGCGCATCGCCCTTCCCGCCCTCGATCTCCCCATCTCCCGCACCGGACTTCTCCTCTACTACCCTCCACTCTTCCACGTCTCGGCCGAACCGGGCCCGTTTCGAACTGAGCCCTATGCCAACCCGGCTTCGGAAGCTTTCAACATCCCGCCACCACCACCACCGCCCATGCCGCCACTAGCTCAAGCGAAGGAATTCGATCGCCTCCAACAGTTCGCCAAAATCAACCAGCCCAAAGATGACGAAGCCACGCAATCTCTCGTCGACAAATTCCGCGCCAAATCCAAAGAAGGAAAAGTAGCCGGCATCCTCCCCATCGGAATTTCCTTCCCCGCCTTCGGCCCATCCATCTTCCTGATCTCCGAACTCACCGCCGAAGGCCAATCGCCCGCCGCGGAATTCACCTTCCAGCGCGAAAAATCGAAGGGGGCAAAATAATGAGGCACAAAATAACAGCAATGAAGACCCGCAAACTCCAGATCTGCTGCCTGACCCTCGTCCTCGCACCTCTCACGCAATCAGCCCGAGCCCAGCAGAAAACCGTCCTGCCCCTCCCCGACTCCGGCAACGTCACCCTCCCGCTCGATGAATACAATCGCCTCGTCGAGTTAGCCGCCAAGACGCCGAAGAAGCCTGACGCGCCGCCTCTCAGCTTCGCCATCAAACGCGCCGAGCTTAAGCTTCACGTCGAAAACGATTCCGCCCTCGGCAGCATTCAACTCGAAGGCGAGCTTTTCAAGAAAGGCGTGATCCGCATTCCGCTGACCTCCGGCATCACCATCCTCGACGCCAGGCAAGAGAACAAGCCGCTTCCCTTGCAACAGGAAAACGGCGTCCAGACCGCCGTTCTCACCGGACCCTCCGATTTCTCCATCACTCTCAACGCCGGCATGCCTCTGCGCATCGAAGCCGGACGCGCCACTCTCAACTTGCCCGTCCCCTCCGCCGGAAGCGTTCAACTCACGCTCGTCCTCCCCGGTGAAAACACCTTCGCCAACATCAGCCCCGGTCTCATCACCGATCGCCGCTCCGAAAGTGGACACACCACCATCGAAGCCACCCTCGTTCCCGGACAATCCGCCAATCTCTGGTGGGCCCGTCGCGAGACGCAAGTAGCCGTCGTTCCGCACGAGGTGCGATTTTTGTCGGATGTGAAAACGCTCGTCTCGGTCAGCGAGGCCGACCTGCGCATCGCCGCTCTCGCCGACATCACCGTCGTCCAGGGCGATCCCACTCAATTCGAAGTTGAAATTCCCGAAGGTTACGAAGTCACCGGAGTCACCGGCCCCTCGCTCGATTCGAACGAAACCCAAGCCGGTGTTCTAACCCTGAAAGTGCGCTCCGCCAGCGCCCGGAGCCACGAATTTCTGATTTCCATGGAGCGCTCCATCACCGACTCCAGGGCCAGCGCCCCATTCGTCTCCTTCAAGAACACGCAGCGCGAAACCGGAGAAGTTCTCATCGAAGGCGCAGGTACAATGGAACTCACCGCCACCGAAGGTGGAGGCCTCAAGCGCATGGACGTCCGCGAGACCAATCCCTACCTCCGCTCTCTCGCCCACTATCCGCCGCAAGCCGCCTTCCGCTTCCACCGTCAGACCGATGAAACTCCCACCCTCGCGCTCGCATGGACGCGTTTCCCCGACAGCAGTGTCCTCGCCGCCATCGCCGAAAACGCGGAAGTCACCACCCTCGTCACCTCCGAAGGCCGCTCCCTCACCGAAATCAAACTCACCGTCAAAAATCAGGCGCAGCCCTTTCTCAAAGTCACCCTCCCCGCCGGAGCGACCATCCTCTCCGCCGATGTTGCCGGAGAAAAAGTGAAACCCGTCACGGGCCCCGACGGAGATCGCGTTCCCCTCCTGCGCTCTGGCTTTCGGCCCACCGGAGCGTACGAAATTTCCTTCGTCATCATGCACGCCGGAACTCCCTTCGCCAAAAAAGGTGGCTCCGAACTGTCTCTCCCCCGCATGGATGTCCCCATCAACCTCCTCCAATGGGAAATCTTTCTCCCCGAACAATACAAAGTGAAAGATTTCGGCGGCGATGTCCTCGCAGCCAATCTAGTCCCCACGACGTTCGAATCAGATAAGGAAGTCGCAGAGTATGGCGCAGCGATCGCCGCACCACGGGGGACAGGCGGAGGTATCGGAAGCGGAAGAGCCGGAGGCGTTGTAGGAGGTATATTCAACAACTCAGGCGCGAACGGGGTCATGCTCCCTGGCCAACTCGGAGGCGTCGTCACCGACCCCTCCGGCGCAGTAGCCCCCAACGCTCACGTAACCGTTACAAACACGGACACGGGATTCTCCAGCAGCACCGTGACCGACTCCTCCGGCCGTTGGCTCATCTCAAATTTTCCCGCCGGACGAGTCCACGCGACAGTCGAAACTCGAGGCTTCAAAACCGAGGCCAGGGACATGGCGTACGACTCCAATCAACCGCTGAACTACTCGACCACTCTCCAGCTAGGAGCCGCGTCCGAACAAGTTGAAGTCAGCGCCGAGGCACCGACGGCCAATGAAGACTCTAGACTCTCAACCTCCATCAACGGCCGCAACTACGCCCAACTCCAGCAACTCGAATCAAACGCCAAGAGGCAGGAACAGAACGCCGCCTCCGCTAACGTCATGAACCTGCAACGCCGCGTCGCCGGAGTCCTCCCCGTCGCCATCGAAGTCCCCCGCACCGGCACTTCTTTCCAATTCGTCCGACCCTTAGTCCTGGACGAAGAAACAAAAGTCACCTTCAGCTACAAAACAAAATAGCCGGATGCTCAACATCTCAATCGATTCGATGGACCAAGAAATGATCTCCGCCCACTACTCCACCTTGATCACGACATACTTCTTCCCCGCATACAGCCGATACCCCGTCCCATCCTTCTCCAACTTCAACGGCACAGGATGCTTCACCTGATCATCATTCTGGCTCGCCACCGAAAACAAATCCGTCGCCGCCACGTTCATCACCGTGAACTTGCCCTCTCTAAATCCAAATCCATACTCTCCCGGATCGAGCGTCCCTCCATCAAAAGTCAGCTTCGTCTCCGTGATCAGCAGGCCTTGATATTTCTCCGCAATCGCCGTCGAATATCCCGACGTATCCACCAGCCCCGCCAGCACCACCTTCCCGCCGGAGTTCTTCAGCCCCGCCGTATTCCGCGTCTGCACTGCCGCGCTCTGCCCCGCAAAATAATAGTTCGTCGGAGCCAGCTTCTTCACCTGTTCTCCCGTAAGGATCTGCGCACTGGCCTGCACCGACGCCAGCGCTGCCAACACCGCCAGCCCGAACATCACGCGATTGCACTTCCCACTACTCATCAAATTCCACGTCATTGACAACCCTCCAAAAATCATTTTGACCGCAACATCCGGATATCCCACCACCGCCCAACTGCCCTATGTTACCTGCATGGCAACCAATGCGATACTTTCAGACGAAACAATGAAACAAACTTCACAACACCTCCAGAAGCGCCCCGTACAGAAGCACACCGCGCCGCGCACCGAATCGCGAAATGCATCGCTAGATGAGTTGCGAGAAAAAGATCGAGCCGAATTGCCCACCGAACTGCCCGCCAACGACATCCGCTGGCAAGCTGTCCTCGCGCGCGAGACCTCCCACGATGGCTCTTTTGTCTTCGCCGTCTCCAGCACCGGAATCTTCTGCCGCCCCTCCTGTCCCGCCAAGCGTCCTCGCCGCGAGAACGTCACCTTCTACAACAACCCTCTCCAGGCCGAGCGCGCCGGATTCCGCGCCTGCCTTCGCTGCCGCCCCAAAGCCATCGATGGAAATCCCCAATCCGCGCTCGTCCGCGCCATCAGTCGCTACATCGAGCAGCATATTGAAGACCGCGTCACCCTCGCCCTGCTCGCCAAGGAATTCCGCCTCAGCCCCTTCCATCTCCAGCGCACCTTCAAGTCCGCTCTCGGAGTCTCGCCCAAGGCCTACATCGACGCCTGCCGCCTGCGCCAAGTGAAACAAAATCTCCAAGCCGGACACGACGTCACCACCGCCCTCTACGCCGCCGGATACGGCTCCAGCAGCCGCCTCTACGAGCGCACCGCCGCGCAACTCGGCATGACTCCAGAAAAATACCGCCGCGGAGCCATCGCCTCCGTGATTCGCTACACCATCTTCCGCTGCACCATCGCCGGTTCGCCCTCGGGACGCATGCTCGTCGCCGCCACCGACAAAGGTATCTGCTCCATCCAATTCGCCGACAACGATGCCCAACTCCAGCAAGGCTTCATGCGCGAATTCCCCTTCGCCACCCGCCGCCGCGATGACGCCGCACTCGCCGAGTGGAGAGTCAGCCTCACCGGCCTCCTCGAAGGTCGCGAATCCAATCCCGCTCTCCCTCTCGACATTCGCGCAACCGCCTTTCAACGCAAGGTCTGGGAAACCCTTCAGAAAATTCCGCGCGGAGAAACCCGCTCCTATACCGCTGTAGCCAAGTCCATCGGACGCCCCAAAGCCACCCGCGCCGTAGCCCGAGCCTGTGCCACCAACCCCGTGGCCGTGGCCATCCCCTGCCATCGCGTAACCCGCCACGACGGAACTCTAGGCGGCTACCGCTGGGGCATCGCCCGCAAAGAACAATTGCTGGCACTCGAGAAACAGGCAGGAATCTAGACTCTTCGGAGGTTACAGAAAGACTCGGAATAACTCTCTCTGATTTGCTCATCTCTGCCAGAGAGACGCGGCTTCTCCGTTGAGCAGAAAGACTCAGATTTGTATCAGGCTATCCCTTTAGCGATAGCGCGACTGCAGCAGATCAACTACCCCTTTAGGGCTGAGCCCATCCAACTTACTTTTCAACTAAAAACTAAGCACAAAGACTGTCCCACATCCTTTGTAATAACGGTTGACGCACCCCGTAAGGTTGCCACCCATGTACGTCGTTCCATAAAGGCTGTTGTCCTTCAACAGTAGCCCGGCAAACGGATCGGCACCATCCGTTCCGCCCGTGAAATTGTAGAGGATCGTCTCCGCCCCACCCGGCGCGAGTTCAAATACTGTACCCCACCCATACGCTCCTCCCCATCCTGTCGTGCCATACAGATTGCCCTGCCCATCCATTACCAGCGACCCACTCGGGTAGGCGCCATCGGGTGGTTTGCCGAAGTTGTAGAGGATCGTCTCCTCACCCGATGGAGTTAACTTAAACACGGTGCCATAGTAGTTCGCGCCGCCTTCCACTGTTGTCCCGTAAAGGTTACCTTCCGCATCCAGCAACAATTTCCCGAGCGGACCGATACCATCGTCTAAAGAGGCTCCGAAGCTGTGCAGCACGGTCTCTTCGCCCGCAGCTATCACTTTGAATACAATGCCTAAGTTCGCCGCGCCGCCCTGCTGTGTCGATCCATAAAGATTTCCCTGCGCGTCGATGATTAGGTCTCCCGGTTCTACGCCGTCAGTCGGTGCGCCAGTGAAACTGTAGAGCAGTTTCTCCGTGCCGGCCGGAGTCAATTCGAAAACCGCGCCACAATTAAAGCATGCCGGTGCATAATAACTCCCCACGGATGTGGTGCTGTACAGATTTCCCTGCGCATCGAACACCACTCCTGAGCCCGGTCCCGCCCCGTGGGGCGCGCGAAATATCCGGACCCCGGAAGGCGGACCCGGAAATGGAAAGTTATACAGCACTGTCTCCGCACCCGTCGTGCTCATATCAAAAACTGTGCCGTGATCATAAGCTCCGCCGCCATACGTGGTGCCCGCAAGATTTCCCTTCGCGTCGAACGCCAAGCCCCCATACGGAGTTTCCCCGTCAGGCGTGCCGCTGAAGTTATGCAGCACCTCAAAATCGGAACCCGAAACTAACTCGAAGACGGTACCCGCGCCTTCAGATCCAGCGCCTGCCATCCCGTAAAGATTTCCATCCGTCCCCAAAATCACCCCCGCTCTCGGAAACGCTCCGTCCGTTCCACCGTTGAAAGAGTAAAGCGTTGTCAGCGTTTGTGAGTGTCCCGATTGGCGGATCGCTACCAGCAGAACCAAGCTGGCCAAGCCAAACAGTAGCTTTCGGGTGATCCGTCGCGCTGTGCAGTGTGGGTTTGACATTGCTTTCTCCTCGGATGCTGGCGATTTCATCGATTCACAACTGCTGCCCAAAACGGAGACAAAGAACTGCTGTGCAACCGGACGCTTTCCGAATACAGATCCAGGCGAATTTCCCGTGGGTCAGAAACGAACTAGGATTACAGGTGGGGGAGAACGCAGAGCCCGAACTGAACGCTATTGTGGGCTCCCGCCACACGCCTGTCAACACGAAGCGATAGTGGCGGCTTCATTACTTGGCGACCGGTGAGGAACCACCCAATCAATGCCATCGTCCGCTACCGCCCCTTTCCGCGAAATCTCGCCCCCACCGCTGCCAGCCCCAACGGCTCCCCCGACTCCAGAATTTTCCGGATCCACTCCGGCGGACCCTGCCCCTCCCTCGCATTCTTCGCCTCCTTCAGCGCGCCCTCGCTCTCCTCGAAATTCATGCCGATCCCGTACGAAAAATCCATCCCCTCGACAGTCTGAATCCGGCCGTCCGCATAAACCGGAAACGCTTCCCCGAAAATCTTCCGCGCTCGCAAGAGTTTCGTCTCCAACTCCTCCCGCAACTCTCCCTTGCACAGAAACTCGTCCGCCTTGTCGTGGTACGCATCCAGCCCAACCTCGCAAAGTATCTTGCCCACTCTGCGCAATACGGCGTCTCCCGCGATGTGCCCGTAAACGTCGTTGAACACCTTCAGCAGATCGACATCCACGGACACCACGAACGCACTGCCTTCTCTGACGTCAAATGCCTGACGGTTGGGCAATCCCGTCACCGCAGAAACCAGCGAAACCGGCTTCGGCTTCTGCGCCACCAATTGCGTCGCCGGTTGCACCGCTCGACGCGCCGAGATCGTAGCAAGCGCCTCTTCCAGACTGGCCGAAATTCCGCTCTCCACCATAAACGCGGCCAGAAAAGCCGGAGACCGCGAGATTCCGTATTTGCAATGAATCAAAATCCGCGCCCCGCGCTCCGTATGCTCCCGCAGCCAGAAAACCGCGTCCTTCACATGCCTCGCCGAAACCACACCCGTATCCGGAGCCGGAATCCACTTATACGCCTTCCCCGGATGCTCAATCGACTGGTTTCGCCCCTGCGGCTCATACGCGTCCGGCCCACGCACATTCAGGATCGCCGTAATCCCCTCAGGATTTTTGCGCGCGAGTTCGTCCGCGTCCCGCTGGCTTCCCAGCCACAGATTATTAACGATCTGATCCATCAAGCTGATCTTAATTGAAGGGGAATATCCAGGCATCCGTCAGACTCTCACGTTTGCCGGCGGAAACGTGTCGCGTAGAGACGGGGCTTGCCCC
Organism: Terriglobales bacterium; assembly: GCA_049520915.1. Lineage (GTDB taxonomy): Bacteria > Acidobacteriota > Terriglobia > Terriglobales > Acidobacteriaceae > Acidiflorens. Next base: position 10,775 of record JBEKPH010000003.1, on the reverse strand, counting down.
GTCTTGGCCCGCCCGCGAACAGTGTTCCAGAACGAAAGGGAAGGGCACGACTTCAGAGGTTGCGGAAAAATTCTGACTTTAACTCTGTTTTGGAAAGGGCGCAGCTTCAGCTGCGCCGCAACCTCCATAAAACTATCGCGGCTATAGCCGCTGACAGGACGCCTACTCCGCCTGCTTCGTAATATTCAACAGCACGCCCACGCACATCAGCGTCACGAACAAAGACGATCCCCCGTAAGAAACAAATGGCAGCGGAATTCCCTTCGTCGGCATCAGCCCCAACACCACACTAATATTGATGAAAGCCTGCAACACAATCATGCTCGTGATTCCGACCGCCAGGAAGCGCCCAAAATTATCCTGCGTGCGCAACGCCGCTCGCGTCCCGCGCCAGAGAAAAATCGCAAACAGCAGAACCACCGCCAGCGCTCCCACCAGCCCCAACTCTTCCGCCGTCACCGCGAAAATAAAATCGGTGTGTGGCTCCGGAAGATAAAACAATTTCTGTTTCCCTTCCATCAACCCCAGCCCAGTCACTCCGCCGGTCGACACCGCGATCAGCGACTGAATAATGTGAAACCCAAATCCCTTCGGATCCGCATACGGATTTAGAAACGCCAGAATGCGATCCTTGCGATAAGACACATGAAAAATCAAGAAATAAAGCGGCAGCAGCGCCGCCGCAAATGCGTATCCGAAATATCGCAATCGGATTCCCGCCACAAACAAAACGCACGCCGTAATTCCCACACAAGCGATCGCCGTACCCAAGTCCGGCTGAAAAACAATCAACAGGATAAACAGGCAAGTCGGCGCAACCGCCGGCAACAGCGTGTTCCGCCAGTCATCCATCGCTTTCGTTTTGTTTTCCAGAAACCACGCCAAAAACAGAATCAACGCCGGCTTGGCCAGTTCCGAAGGCTGCAGAGACACCGGACCCACGTGAAACCAGCGATGCGTCCCGTGCGAGCGATCCAGAAAGAAAACCGAAATCAGCAACAGCGTAGTAAATCCCAGCAGAAGAAACACCAGCGCCGGATGTTGCAGCCGCTTGTAATCCACCTTCATCGCGATGACCATCACGAGAAGTCCCGCAACCGCCCACACCAACTGCTTCAGCAAAAACTCATAAGCGGACCCAAACCGCTCCTTCGCCATCACCGCCGACGCGCTGAAGATCATCACCAGCCCGATGAACACCAGAATCGTAGTCACCGTAAACATCCAGCGATCGACACTAACCCGCTTAGCCATACAAATTCATTTCACCACGGAGTCACTCGCCCCGCAGCACTTTACGCTTTGAATTTCGGGAGCTTGATAACTGAATTGGTTCGGCGGAATTACTTCTACCGGATTGACCCGTTACCCCATCGTCATCCCTTACTTGATCTTCATCCCTCACTTGATTGTCATCCCGAGCGAAGCGAGCGATCTGCGGTTCCAGCGATCACTCCCACCTCAGCCAGCCCTCACCATCCCCAGCGCATGCACAATCTCTTTGAACACTCTTCCTCGATGCTCATAACTCTGAAACTGATCAAAACTCGAGCACGCCGGAGCCAGCACGATCACATCACCCGCCACCGCCAGCTCCCCCGCCCGCCGCACCGCATTTTCCAGCGTCTCCGCGTGTTCCACCTCGGCCGCGCCCTGAATCTGCGATTCGATCTTCGCCGCCGCCGCCCCAATCGTATAAACGCGCTTCACCCGCTCACGCAGCAAATCATTCAGCACGGAGTAGTCGCTCCCCTTATCCTTGCCGCCCAGAATCAAATGAATATTCGCCGGAAAAGACTCCAGCGCCTTGATCGTCGCATCGACATTCGTTGCCTTCGAATCGTTGTAGTAATCCACGCCCGCAACCTTCGCCACGAACTCCAGTCGGTGCTCGACAGCCCTGAAATTCCGCACTGCCTCGCGGATCTGTTCCGGCTCACAACCGACGAGCGCGCCAATCGCAATCCCCGCCAGCACATTCTCCAGGTTATGCGCGCCCTTCAGCGGAATCTCGCCGACCGGCATAATCTCGCGTTCGCCCTGCCCATCGCGAAAAACAATCTGCGCTCCTCTGACGAACGCGCCTCGCGCCACTTCTTGCTTCCGGCTGAACCAGATCAACTGCCCTCGCGTTCGCAAGCTCAATCCTGCCGTCGTAGCATCGTCCGCATTCAGCACCGTGAAATCGTCGGCCCGCTGATTCTGAAAAATCCGCGCCTTCGCGTCCACATAATTGGCGAACGTCTTGTGCCGATCCAGATGGTCTGGCGTAATGTTCAGAATCACCGCAATCCGCGGACGAAAAGTATCCACCGTCTCCAACTGGAAACTCGAAACCTCCAACACCGTCCACGTCGCTGGCCCCGCCTGATCCACAAAACTGATCGCCGGCGTTCCAATGTTCCCACCCACCAGCGTCGGAAAATTCCCCGCCGCCACAATTTCTCCCGCCAAAGAAGTCGTTGTCGTTTTCCCGTTCGCGCCCGTGATCCCGACAATAGAACCCGCCAGAAACTGCGCCGCCAGTTCGATTTCGCCGATCACCGACTCGCCTAGATTTCGCGCCTGCACCAGTTGCGCCGCGTCGAACGGCACCCCCGGACTTACCACGATCAAATCCTGTCCGCGAAATGTGCGATCCCCGTGCCCGCCCGTCTCAACCGCAATCCCATGCTCCAGCAACAGCAAAATCTCATTCCGCAACTGATCTTCCGGCTTCGTGTCCGAGACCGTAACCCGCGCCCCGCGCGACTTCAAAAACAGCGCCGAAGCCACGCCCGACTTCCCCAGTCCGACCACCAGCACGCGTTTGTCGTTCAGTTCCATCAATTTCCATTTCACCAGGGACATGCGGAGCCATCACAGAAGAAAAGCCAAATCTCGGTTTTCTCCGCGTCTCAGTGTCTCCGTGGTAGATTCGCTTTACCTCAGCTTCAACGTCGTCAGCGCAAACAGCGCAAACACCAGCGACGCGATCCAGAACCGCACAATCACCTTCGACTCCGACCATCCCAGCAGCTCAAAATGATGATGAATCGGAGCCATCTTGAAAATCCGCTTCTTGCGCAACTTGTAAGACCCGACCTGCAAAATCACCGACAGCGCCTCAATCACGAAAATCCCGCCGATAAATGGCAGCAGCAGTTCCTGCTTGATCATCACAGCCACCGTCCCAATCGCGCCGCCCAGCGCCAGCGATCCCACGTCTCCCATAAACACTTCCGCTGGATGCGCGTTGTACCACAGAAATCCAATCGATGACCCGACCATCGCCCCGCAAAAAATCGTCAGCTCGCCAATTTGCGGCATGCGCTGCAACTCCAGATACGCCGCAAACGTTGCGTGCCCACTCAGATACGTCAGCACCGCCAGTGCCCCCGCCGCAATCACCGTGCATCCGATCGCCAGCCCGTCCAGGCCGTCGGTAAGATTCACCGCATTGCTCGACCCCACAATCACGATCACCACGAAAACAATGAACGGCAAAAACGCCAGCGGCCACAGTTCCGGATGCACCGCCCATCGCTCGATCACCAAATCCGGATGAAACTGCTTGAAAAATGGCACCACCAGCCGGGTCGAATACTGCCCGCGATGCTGCAACACAATCAACGCCACCGCAATCAGCGTGCTCGCAATAATCTGGTAGCCGATCTTCGCCCGCGCCGTCAGTCCCAGATTCCGGCGATGCACCACCTTGAGATAATCATCGGCGAATCCGATCGCGCCAAAAGCCAGCGTGGAAAACACCGCGATCCACACAAACGGATTGCTCAAATCCGCCCACAGCAGCGTCGGCACCAGGATCGCAATGGCAATCAGCAACCCGCCCATCGTCGGCGTCCCCGCTTTTTTCTGATGCGCCTGCGGACCCTCTTCGCGAATGTATTGTCCAATCTGAAAATCGCGCAGCCGCTGAATCACGATCGGACCCACAATCAGCCCCGTGAACAACGCCGTCAGACTCGCAAACGCTGTGCGAAACGTGAGGTAACGAAAAATACGAAATGGCGGGAAGTAATGGAATAGCTTCAGGTAGAGCAGCCAGTAGAGCAATCCGCCTCCGACACCCGCTGTCAGCTCTCCGCTGTCAGCCTTCAGTTCTTAAACTATTTCCCGATCTTTCCGCGCCACGTCTCCAGCGCCTTCTCCAACTTCACTCCACGCGATGCCTTTAACAAAACTGCATCCCCGTCGCGCGTCTCCCGCGCCAACCACTCCCCCGCTTCTTCCGGGCTCGCTACAAACTCCGCCGCCATCCCCGCTTCTCGCGCCGCTTCCACCATCCCCTTCGCCAGCCCTCGCACTCCAAGCAGGAAATCAATCTTCTTCGCCGCCATATATCGTCCGCACTCGCGGTGTAACTCTTCGCCAGTCGAGCCCAGCTCCAGCATCTCCCCCGCCACCGCAATCCGTCGCCGCGCCGGCATTGCACCCAGCGTATCCACCGCCGCCATCAGCGCCTTCGGACTTGAATTGTAGCAATCGTAGAGCACCGTGGTGTTACCCAGTTGGACGACCTGTCCCCGCTTATCCGCCGGCCCAAACGACGGCAACGCCGCCGCAATTTCCGACGGAGCAATCCCATGCTCCAGCGCAACGGCCGCCGCCGCCAGCACGTTGTACACGTTGTGCGCGCCCAGCAACGGACTCTGCACCGCTTGCCTCACCTCATGCCCGATCAAATCGAATCTCGTCCCGTCCGCTCCGAGGGCTTCGATGTTTTCCGCCCGCACATCGGCTGCAACTTTCGCTGCCCCGCCTACGCCCGCCGCTTGCACGCCAAACGTCACCACTTTGCCCTTGAAGTCGCGTCCAAACTGCCGCACATATTCATCGTCGCCATTCAGCACCGCCAAACCGCCATGCGGAAGCGCCTCGATCAACTCATACTTCGCGCGCGCGATTCCCGCCAGCGATTCAAAATTTTCCAAATGGACCGGCGCAACGTTCGTCACCACTGCCTGGTTCGGCTGCGCGATGTGCGCCAGCGCCGCGATCTCTCCCGCGTGAGACATCCCCATCTCCACCACCGCAATGTCGTGTTCCGGTTCCAGTGTCAGCAATCCCAGCGGCAAGCCAAAATGATTGTTGAAATTTCCTTTCGTGCGATGCACCCGGTACTTCACGCCCAGCAAGTGCGCCATCGCTTCTTTCGTGGTCGTCTTGCCCATCGAACCCGTGATGCCGATCGACGTCTTGCCCCAAATTTTTCGGACCGCCGCCGCCAGCTCCTGCAGCGCCACCAGCGTGTCCTCCACAATTAGCAGTCCCGCATGGCTGGGATACCGCGCCTCGTGTTCCTTCGCAATCACCGCGCCCACTGCGCCCCGGCCCAACGCCTGCTCCACGAAATCGTGCCCGTCTAGCCTCTCCCCTTTCACTGCAAAAAAAAGTTCACCGGCCTGAATTGTTCTGGAGTCGATCGAATACCCTTCCGCTCGCGCTCGACCATCGAACTCGCCAACCGCCTGCAAAAACTCCGCCACCCGTGCAAGCGCCAGTTTCATACCGTCGTCCCCGCCGTTCCCAATGGCGCCCCGTTCTTGCAGGGGTACCCCAACTCCCCAAGACTCTCTCGAGCCACCTCGACATCGTCGAATGGAATCGTCCCATCCTTTGTGATCTGCACCTTCTCGTGCCCCTTGCCCGCGAGCAATACGATGTCGCCCGCCGCCGCATGTTGCAGCGCCATCCCAATCGCCTTCCGCCGCTCCGGCTCCATCACATACTTCGCGCCCGATTTCTGCAGTCCCACCAGCGCATCGTTCATAATCGCCAGCGGATCCTCCGACCTCGGATTATCCGACGTCAGCACCACAAAATCGCTTCCTCTGCCCGCAGCGTCCCCCATCAGCGGACGCTTCGCCCGATCTCGATCTCCTCCACATCCAAAAAGCGTGATCACTTTTCCATTCAGTCCCGCGTGCGTCACAAACTCTCGCGCCAGCGCCGTCAAATTCCGCAGCGCGTCGTCCGTATGCGCATAGTCCACCACCACCGTAAACGGCTGCCCGCAATCCACGCGCTCGAACCGTCCCGGCACGCGCGCTAAATCAAGAATTCCTTTCGCGATCGCCTCTGCCGAACAATCGCGCGCATACCCCGCCGCCGACGCCGCCAGCACGTTATACACATTCACCTTCCCGATCATCGGAGACCATATCGCAATCGTTCCCGCCGGTGTCACCATCTGAAAGCGCGTGCCCCGCAACGTAATCTCCACCGACTCCGCGTGGAAGTCGCCCCACGTCAGCCCGTAAGACAGCACGACTGCGCTTTTCTTCTTGCAGAACTTCAAAAGCTCGCGTCCATGCTCATCGTCGATATTCAAAACAGCCGCCCGTGGAGGCTCTGTCCCGCAGCCTTCAAACAGCACCTGCTTCGCTCGGAAATATTCTTCCATTGTGTGGTGGTAATCGAGATGATCGCGTGTGAGGTTCGTGAACACAGCCACGTCAAACGGAATCCCGAAAACTCGCTGCTGTTCCAGCGCGTGCGACGACACTTCCATCACCGCCTCGGTCACTCCCAGCCCCAGCCCGTCCGCCAAAAGCCGGTTCAACTCCAGAGCTTCCGGAGTCGTATGCGGCGCGGGCAGCACCTTGCCCGCCACATGATATTCAATCGTTCCCACCAGCGCCGTCTTGCGTCCAGCCGCCTCTAGAATCGATTCGATCAGAAACGCCGTCGTGCTCTTTCCGTTCGTCCCCGTAATTCCTGTATTCGCAATCCGCTCTGCAGGACGCTTGTAAAAATTCGCACTCAGCCGCGCCAGTGCCCGCCGCCCATGCACCACCTGCGCCCACGCGACCCCGGGACGCGGCATTTCAGCCGCCGAATCCGTAACCACCGCCGACGCGCCCGACGCGATCGCCTGATCGATAAAACGATTCCCGTCGCTCGTCTCGCCCTTCATCGCGACAAAAACCGTCCCCGGCTTCACCCGCCGCGAATCGTATTCCACCCCGCTAACCGCCACGCTCCCGCTCTGCGAGAGAACCTCGGCGCCATGCAGCAGTTGTTGGAATGTCATTGCAGTGATTATAAATACGAAGATTTTCCTTCGTGGACCTTCGTGTCCTCTGTGGTAAAAGCCCTGCCTATCTCCCGAACCGCACCACCACCCGCGCTCCCGCCGCGACTCGTGTCCCCGCCGTCGGAGTCTGTTCCCGCGCCACTCCGCTGCCCACCGCATCCAGGTCGAGCCCCGCATCCTCCGCCGTCTCCATCGCATTCCGCAAATTCTTCCCCAGGAACGACGGCACCTCAATCCCGCCTTCTTCCACATCCAGCACAACCGTCCCACTGCTCGGCCCCTTCTGCGGCGCGGCACTTTCCGCCACTGGAGCAGCGGCCACCGCAGAAGCCTGCGTACCCGAACTCGCTTTCGTCATCGAACCAGCCACCCGCGCCGGCTCCATCACCCGCGCGATCTGCGCCGCCGGAACCACCTGCGCCGCAATCGCGTTCCCCTTAACCCGATTCGACGTCGCACTCGCTGGCGTCGGCCCGTTCGGAATATCGCTCGCATCATTGTTATCCGCCAGATCCAGGCTCGCCCCCAAATGATCCGGAGAACTCTCGTCCAAACTAGCCTCCGGAACATCTCGCCGAGCTAACAACACCTGTCGATTAGCGGGCAACTGCACATCATGCGGAACGTGCAGATACTCCAACGTCTGCTGCATGATCCGCTGAAATATAGGAGCCGAAACCTGCCCGCCCTGATGCAGCCCTACCGCCGAGTCCAGAATCACCACCACCGCAATCTGCGGATCGTTAATCGGTGCGAATCCCGCAAACGACGCCACATACTTTGTCTTCGAATACGCCCCGGTCGCCGGATCCACCTTCTGTGCCGTCCCCGTTTTTCCCGCCGACGTGTATCCCTCGAGAATCGCCTTCCGTCCCGTCCCGTGCAGCACCACGCCCTGCAGCATCTGCCGCATCTGCGCCGCCGTCAGCGACGAAACCACCCGCGTTCCCTCCACCGGCTGAAACGCAATCGTCTGCGGAACATTCTGCGCACCGCTTTGCGACGTCATCGTTCCCGCCACAATTCGCGGAGGCACTCGCACCCCATCGTTCGCAAAAGTCGAAATCAGTGCCCCCAGTTGCACCGCGGAAATTCCAATCTCCTGCCCCATCGAAATCGCGCCAATCGATACCTTCGACCACCGGCTCACCGGCTTCGTCAGTCCCGCGGTCTCGCTCGGAAGCTCAACTCCCGTCCGCTGGCCAAACCCATACGCGCGAATGTATTTGTACATTCGGTCATCGCCCAGCCGCAGCGCCACTTTGATCGCGCCCACGTCGCTCGACTCCGCCAGAATGTCGGCCACCGACAACATGCCGTGTGGCTTGCTGTCCCGTATCCGCATTCCATTAATCACGATCGACCCCATCTGGCAGTCGAACATCTCGTCAGGACGCGTCACCTTCTCTTCCAGCCCCGCCGACAGCGTCACCATCTTGAACGTCGATCCCGGCTCGTAGATGTCGCTCACCGCGCGGTCGTTCAGCGCGTCATTCGTGATCTCTTTTCTCAGATTCGGATTAAACGTCGGCCGGTTCGTCAGCGCCAGAATCTCGCCCGTATGCGGATTCTCCACCAGCACTGTCCCCGCAATCGCGTGTGTCTCTTCCATCCCGCGCTGCAGCTCGCGCTCCGCGATGTATTGAATATTCTGATCGATCGTCAGCACCACGCTGTCGCCCGACTCGGGCTCCTTTTCCACGCTCGCATACCATCGCTTGCGCGCGTCCACCGAAATCATCAGCTTCCCCGGCTTGCCCTTCAATTGCTGGTTGAACTGCCGCTCCAGTCCGCTCAGCCCCTGGTCGTCCGTGCCCACATAACCCAATACCTGCGCCGCCAGTTCACGCTTCGGATAGAACCGTTTCGCCTCTTTCTGGTAATGCACTCCCTGCAGATTCAGCGCGCGAATCCGGTCAATCACCTCCGCATCGCCCTTGCGCGCGACCCAGCAGAATTTATGCGCACTGCAATCCGCCAGCAGCACCCGCGGATCATCCTTAGTTATGCGTGTGATCAGGCTCAGTGTATTCGCCATGTCCGGAGTCTCCGACGGCACCACAAACGCCGAGTCCACCTGGATCGACATCGCCAGTTCGCGCCCCGCGCGATCGTAGATCACCCCACGCTTCGGAGAAAGATCGAAGCTCCGCTGCTGCTGATGTTGCGCACGGCGCGCAAAATCGCCATAGCAAAAAATTTGTAAGTAGACGAGCCGCCCGCAGATCGCGAACAGCCAAAGACAGAGGAGTCCCGATAAGAGATACAGCCGGAATCGTGCGCCGTTCGAAGAACTACTCGCTGCCACTTCCAACCCTCAGAAACTTTCGGCGGCCCCGAAGAGCCGCCGTCGTGAAAACCCGCGTGTGGTGAGACTCGTGTGGTGACGGGGCTCTGCCCCGTCCCCTCCCTATCTCTCCGAAATCACCGCCACCGGAGTCATGCTCGCCATCACCGGTGCCGCCGTCTCCGAGCCCGCATCCATGCGCATCACCTGTCCTGGTTGCGGCGGTTGCAGCCCAAGCTTCCGCGCCGTCAGATCGATCCGCTCCGGATCGCGCAGCGATGCCTCTTCCAGCCGCAACGCCCGGTTCATCTCCGTCAGCCCGTCACGCTGCGAGCGCAGCGCTTCGATCTTGTATCCGTACTCAATCGCCCGGAAATGCTGCAGCGCATATCCCATCACCAGCAGGAACAGGCAGAACAGCGCGACGCCAAAAAATTTCATCTCGCGCTGTCGCCGTGGATCTTCCACCTTCACCAGCCGCGAGTTATCGATGTTCTTGCGGAAATAAATCTCCGGCGTCCCCAGCCAACACGAACGGCGGCGTACCGAAGCAGATGCGCTTTGTATCGCGACAGCACTCATGATTTATGCCACTCCTAAAAGTTTCGTGTCGTAGTCTGCGTTTGCTTGCGCAGACGCGAACCATGGATCCCCCATGGTTTCAATTGCCAATGTTTCCAACAACGCTTCGTCCGATTGCGCTCTCCGCTCCGCGCGCTCGACCGTCGCCATCAAGTTTTCAATTAGACTGCCGCTAAATTTCATTTCCCTGTTCCAGTTTTTCTTCTCCGGCCGCGGCCTTGTTTTTATTTCTTCTTTGCCGCTCCGAAAAAAACTCCACCACAGATCGAACCAAAATCAAATTGTCATCCTGAGCGAAGCGAAGGACCTCTTCTCTACCGCTTCGTCCCGCCTAACCAAACTTTTCTCCCGGCACGTCCTAAATCGACCGCACCGGGCGCCCGGCAGTTTCTCCGGGGCAAATTCTCAAACTCGTCCGCTAAACTCTCTCCGCCGCCCGCATCTTCGCGCTCCGCGACCGCGGATTCCGCTCAATCTCTTCTTCACTCGCCGTCACCGGCTTTTTCGTCAGCAGCCGATACCAGCCTTGCTTCGCGCCCTCGCGCGTCGCATCTTTCACAATCCTGTCTTCCAGCGAATGGAAGCTGATCACCACCAGTCGCCCCCCGGGCTTCAGCACCTTGGGAGCCGCCTCCATCAATGCCTTCAGATCGTCCAGTTCACGGTTTACGAAGATTCGGAGAGCTTGAAAAGTTCTCGTCGCCGGATGAATCCGCTCATGTTTCATTGACCGGGCCGCGGCCGCTACCACCTCGACAAGTTGCGTCGTCGTGCGTATCGGCCGCGACCGGACAATGGCTCTGGCGATTCTCCGCGACCTCCTTTCCTCACCGAATTCGTAAATCACATCGGCCAGCTCGCGCTCGT
>JBEKPH010000002.1:0-151708 GCA_049520915.1 Terriglobales bacterium | reverse complement strand
TGTTTCATACCGGCATAGTACTGAGAAAAAAATTTAACGAACCCGAAGATGTAGCGTCCGGGCGGATGCGGCCGATTCATCTGGAGGAGATCGCGCGTCGCTTCCCGAAGATAACCGTGCTTGGAGCACATTGCGGCAACCCGGAGTATCAATGGGCTGCCGAGATCGCACGCTGGAATTCGAACGTGTTCTTTGATCTTAGCGGCTCGAGTTTGACGAAGATGCAGCGGCGCTTGTCTACATTCCGGGAGATTTTCTGGTGGACCGGCGAAGGCGATTCCGTGGTGAAAACTCCGGACAACGATCCGAACGCGTTCGTGAAGCTTGTGTTCGGATCGGACACCAGTTTGGAAGGCATCGAGAACGTTGTCAAGCAATATCACGCCCTGTTCGATGCGTGTGAGGTTCCGGAGGCTACACGGAACCGGATTATGGGAGGAACTCTAATCAACTTGCTAGGTTTGCCCGGTTAAGCAAAGACGTCCGGACTGTTTGTCCGATAGGCGCGTACCGCGGGTGGCCACCCGCCCACCCTGATTTGATTCCCGGCCGTCAACCTACTGATGCATTGAGAATCCAGACGGCAAAGCTGCCTCAAGATTGATTTGTTCTCCGGTGATGGGGTGTTGGAAATTCAGAAATTGAGCGTGCAGGAAATATCCTCCATCGCCCGGGAGGCCGGGGAGATTTTCAAGAGGCTGGCCGGTTGAGCCGTACAGAGGATCGCCTACCAGGGGGTGGCCGATGGATGCCAGATGGATCCTGATTTGATGAGGGCGGCCCGAACTTAGGCTTACCTCAAATGATGTGGTGCCGGGTGTTCCGCTTGACGTCGTGCTGCTTGACGCCGTGCTGCCTGGCGCCCGCGAGATCACCTTCGCCAATGACTTTGACGGCTTGCCACTCGGGCTGGCGGCCCACACCGAGCCGATTCGCGGGTGCGGTACAAGTCCAATGGGTGTGAGGATTTCGTAGGCGTCGTGCTCTGCAATGCCTTGAGCCAGCGCTCGGTAGATTTTTTGAATTCTGGATGTGTTCCAGTCTGCGCTTAGTTTAGCGGCGGCCTGCGGAGTTTTGGCGAAGAGAACGATGCCGGTTGTGCCTCGGCCCAACCGGTGGACAGGGTTTGCGTTGGGATTTTGCTTTTGCACCAGCCGCAGGAGGGTGTTTTCCATGAAGCCGCCGCCCGGGAGAGTGGGCAGCCCGCCAGGTTTGTTGACGGCCAACAGATGCGGGTCTTCAAACAGAACTTCGAAGTGCAGAGGGCAGTCTGGTTCGATCCAGGCCGGACGGTTCCACACAAGCGTTTGGCCTGAAGTGACCGATTCGCTTCCGTTGGCCGTGACGCCGTCGACGGTGACTTCGCGGTTGTTCAGATTTTGTTGCCAGGCTTGCGCGGTTGAGTGTGGGTAAAGGCTTGCCAAGTGAGAGAGCAGGGTTCGCCCATGATCTTTGCCGCTGATGATCGAGGAATAGGCATACCCCCGGTTGAGCATGTGGTTTGAGTGTAAGCTATCTTTTTACTTGACTTAAGAAGACGCGGCGTCCGACCCTTGAAGCAGCGCATTTCACAATCAAGATGGTGAACAAGCGAGCTCCGCCCAGGCGGACGAAACATTAACTTCTTCGAAATCAAGACTTTGAGAGCAAGACGGCAGCCAAGTCATTGATTATAAAGGATCGCCGTAAAGTAACTCCTTTGTATTCAAGACTTTGACTCTAAGTCCTTATTCCGGAATACTTTCCATCTAGGTCTATGATTCTAATAGACCGGAAATGGGGGAGGGGGTACCACCGCAGACCGACAGTAATGTGGGGAAAGACTCCGACATGCGAAAAGGGTTTACGAGACACCCAAAACCGGACGAGCCCGCAACGCACGTCAAGAACTACATCACGCCGAGCGGACTGCAACGCCTCAAAGAGGAGCACCGCTTTCTGCTCACGAGAGAACGTCCCGCCGTTGTGGAGGTGGTCGCGTGGGCTGCCAGCAACGGCGATCGCAGTGAAAACGCCGACTATCAGTACGGCAAGCGGCGCCTGCGGCAGATCGATGGGCGGATTCGCTTTCTAACCAAGCGAATCGAAGCCGCGGAAGTCGTGGACCCAGAAGCTCCGAGAGCGGGCCAAGCGGCGACGAGAGCGTTCTTCGGAGCGACCGTGCGCTATGCCAATGCCGCTGGAGCGGAGCGAGTGGTCAGCATCGTCGGCACGGACGAAATCGATCTCGACCGCAACCACATCAGTTGGGTCTCACCTCTGGGCCGCGCATTGATGAAGTCGACAGAGGGCGACAGCGTAGTCCTTCAATTGCCGGGCGGCACAGAACACTTGACCGTGCTGGTAGTGCGTTACGAGCGCATTTCTGTGGAACCGTTCCAAGAACCACCCGGATCCGAGGCCTCTGCAAAAGGACTCACTCGCCAACGCTAAATCCACCCGACGAAGAAACAGCGAGATTAAACGGGGTGCGGGGCCGCACTTCCAGGTGGACGGGACCAGTCCTCCATCGACACAATAAGATAAGAATGGTGCAACGCAATAGGATAATAGTCGTACAGCGCAATAGTGTAAGTCGAGGGTTAGCTACGAGCGATCGTAGTTGTAATTCTCCTCTGTTTGAATGAGAGAGGTTGCGATTTGTTTTCTTTGTGTATTACAAAACGTGCTGGCAGCGAGGCTGTCTTGACAAAACTGCGAGGATGAAATCTAATAATACCGAGTTGCAACTCTGTCGCAACTAGAAGGGCATAGGCTATGTCAACTGGCGCCATTGTTGCCAAAGAGTCCCATCTCGGGAGATCGAAGACCTCTTCGGTAATCACTCGGCCTTCTCTCATGAAGGAATTGGCTGCGCGTCGAGTGCGAATTACCGGTCAGAGACGCCTGCTGGTGGGCATTATTCAGGACTCTCCTCGCCATCTGGACGCGGCGACGTTGCTGCGCATCGCCAAGAAGCAGGATCCGAACATCGATCGCGCCACCGTCTATCGCACGCTGTCGTTGCTCAAGAAACGCGGATTGATCGACGAGTTGGACCTCATGCATATCGAGGGCGAGAAGCACTACTACGAGGCTAAGACAAATCGCGATCACTGCCACATTGCTTGTTTTCGATGCGGCGCGATCATGGAATATACGAGTCCTTCTTTCGAGAAATTGAAGAAGGACATCGTCAAGGAGAGCGGGTTCCAGATCCGGGTGGTGCGATTGGAAGTGGGCGGACTCTGCCCAGAATGCCAAAAAACGACAGAGCCATAAGTTTTTTTGCATTCTTAGTTGCGACCGAGTCGCAGAACAATAAATTTACCTCAACTCGATGCATCGAAACAGAATATTCGAAAGGATAAGGCAAGTATGGCCGGTGTCAGGCAGGACCGTGGACTGAGATTCTCATCTTCGCTCTTGCAGTCTATGGAGCGCAGACTCGCACTCATTCCTGTTCTACTGATCTTCTTTTTCAGTGCGAGTCTGTGGGCTGGGATTGGCGGAACGATCTCAGGAAGAGTCACGGATGCTAGCGGCGCGGTCGTGCCGAATGCGGCAGTAAACGCGATCAACGAGGAAACCGGAGTCAGACGACAAGCCGAGACGAACGGTCAGGGTTTCTATTCTTTCGTAAACCTTCCAGTCGGCCACTATGTCGTTGCCATCGAGAAGGCGAGTTTCAAACCCTATCAAAGAACCGGTATCGCGGTTGACGCTGACGGCGCGTTAACGGTCGATGCGATTTTGGCGGTCGGGGGGAGATCGGACTCGGTCACAGTCGCCGAGAATCAGCTTTCAATCGAGACCACGAGTTCGCAGGTTGGCGAAGTGATTAGCGCGTCGCGGATGACCTCGGTGCCGCTCAATGGGAGGAGTTTCACGGACTTGCTTTCGCTGCAACCGGGGGTCGCGCCCGCCACTTCGATTACGTCCGATACGGTGCAGGATGTCGGTGCGACCGCGCTTGCTCCGTCAGGCGACCTGAATCCGGGCACAATCTCAATCAACGGCCAGCGGGAATTTGCCAACAGTTTTCTGGTTAACGGCAGCGACGTGGAAGAAGACGTGAACATGGGAGCGGCGATCATTCCGAATCTTGATTCGATCGATGAATTTCGCATTCTCACCAATAATTTCGATGCCGAATACGGCGAGTTCAGTGGCGGGCAGATTAATGTTGTCACCAAGTCGGGGACGAACGCATTTCACGGCAATGCTTTCGAGTTCCTGCGCAACACGGATTTGGATGCGCGGAATTATTTTTCGCCGACACGGGGCGCATTCAAGCAGAACCAGTTTGGTGGAACCTTCGGCGGGCCAATCCAAAAGAACAAGATCTTTTTCTTTGGCGACTATCAGGGGACGCGATCGACGCAGGGTGTGGATACAAGCCAAATTCCGGTGCCCTCAATTCAAGACCGTACGAGCGGCAACTTCTCTGACCAACCGGAGAATTCCAGCGGTTTCAATCCGCTCGGTTTCTGCGGAGCTACTCAATCCCTCGAGGTTCCCTGCACTGTGAGCGGGCCAAACGTGGCTGCAACGCTTTCGCAGAAACTGGGATATACAGTTCAAAGCGGCGAGGCATACTACTTCAGTGGGCCTACCGCGCAGAATCCGGCGGGTGGACCTTGTGTCAGCCATGATCCTGTAACGGGATGCGTGTTTCCGAACGCCACAGTCCCCACGAGCGCATGGGTAGCGCCCGGCACGAATCTGGTGAAATACATACCGACTCCGAATGTCGGGAACGACCTCTTCGCGACCTCTACCTACAACAAAACCCTGCGTGATGATAAAGGCGCTTATCGTCTGGACGGGAACACCCGCTGGGGGCTGATGTCGGCGTATTACTTTCTCGACGACTGGTCACAGAATAATCCCTACCCGGTCGCGCAAGGCGGGGCCAATGTTCCGGGTTTCAATGCGCTCTACACGGGGCGTGCGCAATTGCTCGGACTGGGCAACACGAAAACGCTAAGTGCGACGGCGGTGAACGAATTCCGCTTCAGTTACTTGCGCGACGCGAATGATCTGGGCAAGCCAGTCGGAGGGGTCGGGGTTAGCCTGGCATCGCAGGGATTTCAAGTGGGTGCGGGAACTCCGGGAATCGTGGCGCTGTCTCCGGCTACAGAAGGCGTTGAGAGTGTCGCCTTTAACAGCTTCACAATTGGAACCAACACGAACGAACTGACGCAGACCGGCAATACCTTCCAGTGGCTGGATAATTTTTCAAAAGTTATCGGAACCCACACCCTCAAGGCGGGAGGCGAGTTCCACATCGATCAGGTGAACGTCAATGCGATTGCACAATTCAACGGCAGTTTTCTCTTTTTCGGAAGCGAGACTGGGTCCGACTTCGCCGACTTCCTGCTAGGCGTTCCGACGCAGTATAACCAGAGCCAACTTCAGCCGTTTTACGGGCGAAACAAATATATAGGGCTTTACGGGCAGGATAGCTGGCGGGTCATTCCGACTCTGACGCTGAATTATGGTTTGCGATGGGATCGGATTGAGCCCTGGTATGAGAAGTACAACCAGATCGCGACATTTAATCCGGGGAAACAGTCGGTCGTTTTTCCAGGAGCGCCGGCGGGAATTCTTTATCCCACGGATCCGGGTGTGCCGAGAACGCTGGCGCCGCCGGGAAATCGTGACTTCGCTCCGCGGGTAGGAATCGCGTATTCGCCGCGGGCCGCCGGGGATGGACTCCTCGCCAAAATTCTGGGTGGTCCGGGCACAACCAG
The DNA here is from genome assembly GCA_049520915.1 of Terriglobales bacterium. Classification (GTDB taxonomy): domain Bacteria; phylum Acidobacteriota; class Terriglobia; order Terriglobales; family Acidobacteriaceae; genus Acidiflorens. Next base: position 145,973 of record JBEKPH010000002.1, on the reverse strand, counting down.
CATAAGGGCGAGTTACGGCATGTTTTATACGGCGATCGAGGCGCTCACCATCGGAGTGATGAGTGCCAACGCTCCTTACGGAACGACTTACACGAGTCCAGCTCCGCCGTTGTTCGCCACACCGTTCATAACCGCCTCGAACGGTCAAGACTTGGGACAATATTTTCCAGTAACGCTGGCTCCGTTGAACTCCAGCGCGAGCCATCCGGACCCGAACGTAGACTGGTCTCAATTCGAGCCGATTACTGGTCTGCCAAATTACCCCACAACGAACCGAATTCCTTACACCGAGGAGTACATGCTCTCGGTGGAGCGCGCATTGGGCGCAAACACATTGCTGAGTGTGAATTATGTGGGCACGCAGGGGCACCGATTGCTGGTGCTTGATGAGGCGAACGCCGGCAGTCCCGCGCTCTGCCTGGCGTTGAGCGATCCGAGTAACCTTCTGCCGGGGCAAACTCCGTGTGGTCCGTTCGGCGAAGATACTACGTACGCGACTTCTCCGAACTCTCCATTTGGAGGCAAGGTATTGCAAGGTACTCGCGGACCGCTGGGATCGAATTTTGGCAGCAATGCCAATCAGGCGACGATTGGCAACTCCAATTACAACGCGTTGCAAATCACCTTGCGCCACAGTGGCAAGGGTCTGAATGTGCTGGCTGGATACACCTATAGCAAATCGGAAGACCAGTCTTCCAACATTGGCGAAGAGGTGAATCCTGTGAATCCGTCGCTGAGCAAAGGCCTCTCCGCTTTCGATGTGAAACATAATTTTGTCGTCAGCTATAGTTACAAAATTCCATTCGAGACACTTTTCCACGTGTCGAACCGATGGACGGAGGGATGGGAGTTTTCAGGGATCACTCATTTTACTTCGGGCCTGCCGGTGACTCTCATCAATTACGGCGATAACTCTCTACTGGGGTCGGAACCGAACGGAATCAATAACTATGGTGTGGACGAACCGGACTACGAGGGGGGCGCGCTCAATCTGAATGGCAATCCGCGCAATGGGCGTTCGTATTTCAATACGTCGCAATTCGGTGAGAATACGTTGGGCACACCCGGTACGGCGAAGCGCCGGGTTTTCCATGGACCGGGAACGGACAACTACGATTTCGCTCTGCTTAAAAGTGTGCGGCTAAGGGAAGCGACGTCGCTGCAATTTCGGCTGGAGGCTTTCAATGCATTCAACCACGCTCAGTTTTTTGGACCGCAGTCGGTCGATGGAAATATCGGCAGTTCCACTTTCGGCCAGGTGGTCGGCGCCGATTCGCCCCGGCTTGTCCAGTTGGGCGCCAAATTCTCTTTCTAGCCATGAAGGACGCCCGTCTAAATGATTTCCGAGGTTTTCGACGCGTGTGCCCTGCGACGGCGTGCGAAGCCCTGGGGCCAGCGTCTATTTGATTGGGCGCGAACCGGTGATGAGGATATCCACGAGTCTCCTGGCGCTTTGCTGCCAGTCAGGTCCGGACGCCACGTGCGAGACTCCAATCAGTGCGCGAAGCAGATCGAATGGTTCCAGATCTTTACGAATGTCGCGGCTCTTGATGGCGCGCTTCACTAGCGAATCAATTGCTCCCTGGATCTGACTGCGTGAACCCTCAAATAACTTCGACGGACCTCCGACGACAGAGTTCAGAGCGGGGGCAATGATCTGCTTCGCTGCGATGTAATCCACGAATAGGAGCATCCAGGCTCGCAACGCTTCAACCGGGGGCATGGCGTCAGAGAATCTCTTCTCGGCTGCCGCCAGCTTTTCTACTTCAGTCCGGTAGACCGCTTCGATAAGTGCATCTCGCGTAGGAAAGTGGCGATACAGAGTTCCCGCCCCAACACCTGCCTCTTTGGCAATATCGTCGAGGCTGGCATTCGCGCCAGATCGCGTAAACGCCTGCTTCGCAACCTCCAGAATGCGCTCGCGGTTCCGCTGCGCGTCGGTGCGCGGCTTTCGTGGGGCAATTTTCTGACTTTTCGTCGGCATATCAAAAAAAGTTGCAACCGGAGACGGTCTCCGGTTATCTTATCTATTGATTCGGAGACACTCTCCGTTTTAACCGGAACCGAGCCGCCTGTCAATACAGTTGGTTTTTCCGACTTCGAGAGGTGAGGAATATGAATACAGTCGCTCGTTATAAACCGTCGAAGAATTTCAATCCTCCGTGCCCCGACCTCATGATGATGGCGGAGCGGGAGTTGTCGGCATTCTTCAATGCGGTCACCCGATCGTTCGGGTCAGAGCAGGCGGAACTCTCAGCCGAAGACTGGCTGCAGGAGTTGATCGAGATCGATAGTCTGCCCGTTTCCACCCACGAATGGCGGTTGATCACGGCGAAGGTTTCGACTCGGCTTGCACGCCGGGTGAACGCTTCGTCCCCTTCCTCGCTATCACTCGAGCCACAAATCGCTTAGGAGATAAAATATGCGTGTTTTTGTTACTGGGGCTACAGGCTTTATCGGCTCTGCCATCATTCCCGAACTAATTAACGCGGGTCATCAGGTGCTCGGCCTCGCTCGTAGCGAGGCTGGCGCTCAATCTTTGATCGCCGCCGGGGCCGAGGCGCATCGAGGAAGCCTTGAAGATCTGGAAAGCCTGAGCAACGGGGCAGCCAAGGCCGATGGCGTGATTCACTGCGCCTTCGACCACAGCGCCTTCGGCCAGGATCTTTCGAAGTTCACCGAGGTCTGCGAAAAGGACAAGCGCGCGATCGAGGCTCTTGGGGCCGCCCTCGTCGGATCGGACTGCCCCTTGATGATTACGTCCGGAACCGGAATGGGCAATGCTGTTCCAGGTCAACCGGCAACCGAAGATCACTTCGATCCCAACCACCCAAATCCTCGTAAAGGTTCGGAAGTCGCAGGAGCTTCGGTGGCGGAGCGCGGTGTGAACGTGTCGGTGGTGCGCCTTCCCCAGGTCCACGACACGGTGAAGCAGGGCCTGATCACCTACGCGGTCCAAGTGGCCCGCGAGAAGGGGGTGTCGGCGTACATAGGCGAGGGACTCAATCGCTGGCCAGCGGCGCATGTTCTGGATGTTGCCCATCTTTACAGACTTGCGTTGGAAAAGCGCAAAGCAGGAAGCAGGTACAACGCGGTCGCCGAAGAGGGGGTATCGATGCGGGAAATTGCTGCGGTGATTGGCAAGGGGTTGAAGGTGCCAGTGGTCAGCCTTTCTCCAGAGAAGGCGCCAGCTCACTTTGGCTGGCTTGCGATGTTCGCGGGCTTCGACATGCCGGCGTCCAGCGCGCTGACGCGGAAATGGTTGGGATGGCGACCAGCGGGTCCTGGGCTCATGGCCGATCTGAACGCGATGAAATATTTCGAACACACTCCGGACGCCGTGGCTTCGCGCGGCTAATGACCAGGTGACTGCGATAGCGAACAGCTATTGAGAAGTGTCAGTACTTCAAGGAGACAGAAAATGGCGAACATGCTTGAGGCAATTACATTTGGAGCAACCTCAACCACAGAGGACATTTTGTCCGGCGTGAATCTGAAGGGCAAACGGATTCTCGTAACCGGTGTTTCGGCCGGCCTCGGCGTGGAAACGGCGCGCTCCCTGGCCGCCCACGGCGCTCAGGTTGTAGGTGCGGCGCGCGATTTAAGCAAGGCCAACGCTGCAACCAACAAAGTGCGAAACGACGCCGCGGCCAACGGTGGAAGCTTCCAATTGGTTGAACTCGATCTTGCCAACCTGAAGAGCGTGCGTGTCTGCGCCGACCGGTTGTTGGCAAAGGGAGACGCGTTCGACGTGGTCATCGCTAATGCAGGAGTGATGGCCACACCGCTCGGCCACACCGCCGATGGCTTCGAAACACAGTTCGGCACCAATCACCTCGGGCACTTTGTACTGGTCAACCGGATTGCGCCACTGATCCGCGATCGCGGACGGCTGATCAACCTATCTTCTTCCGGTCATCGGTTCGCGAACGTGGACTTGAACGATCCTAACTTTGAGCGCACGGCGTATGAGCCGTTCGTAGCCTATGGCCGATCGAAGACGGCGAATATCCTCTTTGCCGTAGCATTCGACAAACGTCACCGCGATCGTGGCGTGCGCGCAGCGGCTGTGCATCCCGGAGTAATACACACCGAACTGGCTCGCCATGTGGACGCCAGTCAAATAGAAAAGATCATCGAACAGAGGAATCAGCAACTCGCAGGCGAGGGCAAAGCTCCGTTCCACTGGAAGACCGTTCCCCAAGGAGCGGCAACTTCGGTATGGGCCGGTGTCGTTGCTCCTGCCGAAGAAATCGGCGGCAAATACTGCGAGGACTGCCATGTTGCCAATCTTGTGCCTGGCAATACGCCCATCGACACCATGAGTGAAGGAGTACTCGGATATGCGCTCGACGCGAAAAACGCAGAGGCGCTCTGGAAGAAAAGTGAAGATCTGGCGGGAGAATCGTTTTAACTTTTCTCGCAGGGAAAACCCATCAATTATCGAGATTCATAGGAGGATCGAATGTGTAATAAAGTTTGGTTCATTACGGGCACTTCTCGGGGTTTTGGACGCGTTTGGGCCGATGCCGCGCTTCAGCGTGGCGACAAGGTCGCAGCGACAGCACGCACGTTAGCAAGCATTGCCGATCTCAAAGAAAAATACGGCACAAACATTCTAACTTTGGAACTCGACGTGACCAAGCCCGATCAAGTGAAGGCCGCCGTAGCGCAAGCTCACTCTCACTTCGGAAGGCTCGATATCGTTCTTAATAATGCCGGCTATTCACTTGTCGGCACGATCGAGGAAGCCAGCGCGGTCGAGGTTCGCGCCCTCTATGAGACGAACATTTTCGGCACACTTTCCGTTATTCAAGCGGCGTTGCCGTTGCTGCGAAAGCAGGGCGGGGGTCATATCCTCGGTGTGTCGAGCGGACTTGGTCATGTGACGATGCCATTGATCGGCTATTACTGTTCCTCAAAATGGGCATTCGAGGCGATTCACGAAAGTCTGGCCACAGAGGTTAAACCTTTCGGAGTCAAAGTAACGATCATAGAGCCAGGCGCCTATGCCACCGAGTTTGGAAGTCCATCGTCTTTAAAGTTGGCAACAGGTCTCGACATGTATGCGGATCTTAGAAAGCAGGTTTACGAGAGATTAAAGACCATGGAAAGAGGCGATCCGAATGCGACGCCAGAGGCCATCTTCAAAATTGTAGATGCGGAGAATCCACCGCTCCGGTTCTTTCTCGGTAGCCAAAATTTGCCTTGGGTGCGCGCCGCATATGCTGAGCGGCTAGCAATCTGGGAAGCGTGGGAGTTCGTCTCAAACTCAGCCCAAGGCAAACCGGCGAAAAATTGAAATCAGGTCAAATAGCTTAATGAGAAGCTAAAGAAAAGAAGCCCGTGAAAATTATAGGAATCGAAGAGCACTTCCTTACAAGCGCGGTCAGAGATGCCTGGTCTGTTGCATCGTCAGCGGAGCGTGACGGCGGTCTCGGCATGCACCTCGGAGAAATTGAAGACCGGCTCGACGACCTAAGCGCGGCCCGCATACGTTTGATGGAGGCAAGCGGGGTTGATATGCAAGTGCTGTCCCTGACAACGCCGGCGTTGCACAACCTCGATCCACGCCAAAGTGTCGACCTCGCCACCCGGACCAACGATCTGATCGCTGCGACGGTGACACGCCGACCCGACCGGTTCGAAGGGTTCGCAACTCTTCCCACACCCTCGCCGCGAGACGCCACCCGAGAACTTGAGCGGGCAGTTGTCAGACTCGGATTAAAGGGAGCGCTGCTGTGCGGACGGACCCGAGAGAAAAACATCGATCACCCGGACTTTCTCCCGATATTTGAAGCCGCCGCCAGCCTGCATGTTCCTCTCTTTATCCATCCTCAGATTCCACAACAGGCTGTTCGTGACGTCTACTACTCAGGGTTTGGCGAACAGGTGGATCTAGCATTCGCAACGTTCGGTCTCGGATGGCATTACGAAAGCGGGATCCAATTCCTGCGGCTGATTCTCGCCGGGGTATTTGACCGCTTTCCGGATCTTCAAATCATCTTGGGGCACTGGGGAGAGGTGGTTCTGTTCTACACCGAGCGCCTGAACGCACTCAATCGAGTCACAAAACTCGAGAGGTCCGTCGTCGATTACATGCGGCAGAATCTATACGTGACACCGAGCGGAATGTTCAGTCAATCCTACCTGCAACGTTCTGTTGAAGTCGTTGGCGTCGACCGGATACTCTTCTCGACCGATTATCCGTACCAGTACCGCCCTGAAGGCGGCGCTCGCAGCTTCCTCGAAGAAGCGACGCTAAGTGATGAATCAAAGCAGCAGATAGCCCATTTGAATTGGGAGCGTCTGTCAGCAGAGGCCAGCGTTTTACGAACAGTTCCAGGAGGAACGAAATGATCGAGCAGACTAATCGGGGCGGCAGCTTCACTCTGCCTGGCACGTCGATGACGGTAAACCGTATGGGTTACGGTGCGATGCAACTCGCCGGGCGAGATGGTAACAAGTTGGTATGGGGACCTCCCCGGGATGTCGATGGAGCGATCGCTGTTCTGCGGGAGGCGGTTGCCAGTGGTGTGAATCACATCGACACGTCCGATTTTTATGGACCCCATATCACCAACCAGATCATAAAAAAGGCGCTGCATCCTTATCCCGACGATCTAGTAATTGTCACCAAAGTCAGCGCACGGCGCGGTGAGGATGGTTCATGGATTCCGGCTTTCTCACGCGAAGATCTGACTGCGGCGATTCACGACAACCTTCGCAATCTAGGATTGGATGTCCTCGATGTGGTCAACCTGCGCAGCATGTTTAGCATTGAAGTACCGGCCGAGGGATCGATCGAGGCGCCGTTCACAGTGCTAGCCGAACTCCAGCAACAAGGTTTGGTGCGTCATATCGGCCTGAGCAACGTCACGCCCACGCAGATCGCGGAAGCACGACGGATCGCTCCCATCGTCTGCGTGCAGAACTACTACAACCTCACGCATCGAGCCGACGATACTCTCATCGCCGATCTTGCTCGTGACGGTATCGCCTATGTGCCATTCTTTCCACTCGGCGGGTTCACCCCATTGCAGTCCGCTACCTTGTCTGATGTCGCCGCGCGCCTCGGTGCCACGCCCATGCAGGTTGCGCTAGCTTGGCTTCTCCAGCGGTCGCCCAATATCCTGGTGATCCCTGGAACGTCTTCCATCGAGCATCTCCGCGAGAATCTCGGGGCTGCGCGGCTTCAGCTCGCCCCTGAAGTGATTGCCGACCTTGACAGCCTCGGCGGAAATCCTCTGAATGGGAGGCACACATCGTAAAGGGCTAGTCTGCGATATCTCCGAGACCGCACGTCGGCTTTTGGGCTGAGGTCGTTGATTCCAGGAACTCTCGATGTGCGATCCGCCATCGAATGATGGCGATCAAACATCCGATAGTGATGTCCGCTCTTCCAGCCGAGCGGGATGGTCGCCGATATATCAACCCGGTGCGGACCGAGGTGGGTGGGCCCCTGGAGGAAGAACCTTCCACTCACGGAATATTTACGAGTCTCTTGCGGATAGCGTAAGCAACGAGTTCTGCAGTCTTATGAATGCCGAGTCCGCGCATAATATTGGCGCGATGCACGCCCACTGTGTTGTCACTGAGATTGAGTTGGCCCGCAATTTCTTTGTTCGATTTTCCGTCTACGATCAATTGCAGGATCTCAAGCTCCCGCGGAGTCAGTTCGCAACCTCGACCGCTTATTGCCCCGGTCTGCTCGGATTTTTGCGGGGCGAACAGAAGTTCACCTGCGGCAACTTGCTTGATCGCCGATCCAAGATCCAAATCCATCGCGTTCTTGAGAATGTATCCACGAGCACCAGCCTCGGCCGCCTGCCGCACCCAGGTACTTTCGGAATGCATACTCAACATCAGGATTGCAGTCTCGGGATACATTTTCACAATCTCTTTCGTTGCAAGTAGGCCGTTCATGCGCGGCATCGCGCAATCCATCAGGACAACTCTCGGCTTGAGCGCGTAGGCCATTTGAACGGCCTCAATGCCATCGCTTGCTTCTCCAACAACTGTAATGTGGGCCTCGTCGTCGAGAATGCGCCGAAATCCGCGACGGACGAGCGCGTGGTCGTCGACGAGTAAGACTGTGATGTCTTCTCCCATCTTTGAATGTGTCGCTGCTGAAATGACGGTCCGACCCCTTGGATGTACGTTGAGCTAAACCTTATAGACAGCTGAGGCCGCCGACCATAGTTGAAAAAGGTGGCTTGGGGATTATTCTCGGAAATCTCCTGGGCAACTGCGGCAGCGTTGGTCACCTCGGAGGTCAATACTCAATAGCCATTAACGCTTTTCCGTTAACGGCTTCGCCATATGGTGTGGAGTCGCGGTCGATCATAGAATCCCAGCACTTCGCAGCGAACTCGGCGCAAAGGTTGTGTGATGGGGGTTCTCGAATTGTTATTGAAGGCGTGGAATCTGGCAGCGCTCGCGATCGCGTCAGTCATCTTTTGTCTGCCGCTCTTCTCGCAGACTTCCCAGCCAACGGCTGGCGCATCCGGAGACGAAGTCACCTTGCAAATCATTGTGGTGGGTTCTCCCGAAGAGGCGCAGCAAATCCGCGAACGGGTTAAGAAGGGCGAAAGCTTTCTGGTTTTGGCCAAAGAAAAATCCGCTGATTCGACGGCGGAGGACGGCGGACGCATGGGAACCGTATCGCTCTCCATGTTACGCCCCGAGCTTAGAGACGCGCTGCGTGGAGTCGGTACAGGGCAACTCAGCGAGGTAGTGCGCACGCCTGTAGGGTACGCAATTTTGAAGGTGGTCGAGCGGGGTGCCAACGGAGGTGTGAGCGCTGCTGGTCCTGGTGGAACACAAGCGACCGCGGCAACCGGCAGCGTGAAGTACTCCTTTAACGTGGGCGGACTGAACGAAGCCGAGCAAGGTTTGGCCAATTTTGATAAACCGGCGGACTGGAACCAGGACCCGAAGAAGATCTGCCAGAGCCGCAAGCAGTCGCTCGCGGCTGAGAAAAAATCGATTGAGGATTTCCTTTCGCCGCGGAACCAGGAACGTCTCGCCGCTCGGCCGCCCATCGACAGATTGAGCGCCCACTTCTCTTTAGGTGAGATCAATTCCTACGAAGGAGACATGGATCGCGCGATCGAGCAATACCAAGAGGCGTACAAGATCGCGACGTCCGATCTGTCGAGCGCGACGCTGCACATGACCGAGGCTCTCGGTATCGCTTACCTGCACAAATCCGAAATGGAGAACGATGTCTATCGTAATCCGGGCGAGAGGTGCTTGCTACCCATGCGTGCGGGCGACGCTTATGCGAAGACCGCCGATTCCGAGAAAGCTATTGAGTATTTCCTAAAGTATCTCGAGCAGAAACCCGAAGAACTCGAAGTGAAGTGGCTGCTGAATCTGGCTTACATGACAGTGGGGGCCTATCCGCAAAAGGTTCCGCCAGAATATCTGATTCCTCCGTCTGTATTTGAATCTCCAGAGAATGTCGGGCGTTTTATCGATGTGGCTCCGCAGGCTGGGCTGAATTCCTTTTCAACAGCAGGAGGAGTCATTGTCGACGACTTCGAAAGCAATGGTCGTCTCGATGTAGTTACGTCAAGCAATAAGGGCAATTTCGACGTGGTGACGTCGAGTTTCGACAGCTGTGGCCCCATGCACTTCTTTCACAACAACGGCGATGGAACCTTTACCGACCAAGCCGAGAAGGCCGGATTGGCGGACCAGTTCGGTGGCCTCAACATCATTCAAGCGGACTATAACAACGACGGCTGTCTCGACATTTTGATTTTGCGCGGCGCTTGGGAAGTTGCACAGCGAAAGTCCTTGCTGCGGAACAACTGTGACGGGACCTTCACGGATGTCACCGCCGCAAGCGGCCTGGCTGTACCGGCAACCAGTACGCAAGCCGCGGTATGGGTCGATATCAACAATGACGGCTTGCTCGACCTCTTCGTGGCAAACGAAGACGGTCCTGCTCAACTCTTCCTCAACAAGGGAGACGGAACTTTCGAAGACATCGCCCAGTCCGCCCGCGTCGATCGAATTATGTTCAGCAAAGGCGTGGCGGCGGCCGACTACGATAACGACGGATATCCCGATCTCTACGTCTCGAACCTGAATGGCAAGAACTTTCTTTATCACAACAACCACGACAACACATTCACCGAGGTTGCTGGGCCCGCGGGTGTGCCGGGTTCGGGTCATGGTTTCGCGACCTGGTTTTTCGACTACGACAACGATGGCTGGCCCGATCTGTTCGTTACCAGTTACTTCGTCTCCGTCGATGAAACGGCGCGAACCTACCTTAGCCTGCCTCACAACGCAACGACGCTGAAGCTATACAAGAACATGAAAGATGGAACCTTTCGGGATGTGACGGCAGAGACGGGACTTGACAAGGTCTTCATGCCGATGGGGGCCAATTTCGGTGATATCGATAACGACGGCTTTTTAGACATTTACCTTGGAACTGGCAATCCTTCATACGCCTCCCTTGTGCCGAACGTCCTGCTGCGCAATCACGACGGGAAATATTTCGTGGATGTGACGGCGTCTTCTGGCACCGGTGAATTGCATAAGGGACACGGTATCGCGTTTGCCGACCTTGACAACGACGGGGACGAGGACATCGTTGCCGAGGTTGGCGGAGCCACACCCGGTGATAGTCACGCGCTGCGCGTCTTTGAGAATCCCGGAAACGGTAACGACTGGATCAGCCTGAAATTGGTCGGCACCAAGACCAATCGTTCCGCGATCGGGGCCCGAATCAGAGTGACGGTGGAAAATGCAGGGCAAGGAGTTCGTTCGATCTACCGTACGGTCGGCAGCGGCGGATCTTTTGGTGCCTCCCCGCTGCAGCAGCACATTGGCTTGGGCAAGGATTCGCGAATCCTCGATATCGAGGTCTGGTGGCCCACCAGCAATACGCGCCAGCACTTCTCAAGAGTAGATAAGAACCAATTTCTGGAGATAAAAGAGTTCGCGCAAGACTACGCCAAGTTAGACCGCCAACCGTACCGACTCGGAGGGGCGCAACGGGAGGTCCAGGCACAAGCCAAGCAAGTTGCGCCTGGTCCGACCAAGAGTAGATGAGATGGTTCACTTTGCCGCGTGTGATTACAGTGGCCACGGAGAACGTATTTTTATGAAACGTGTAATTCAGTTCGCGGCGTGCCTCGTTCTGACTGCCGGCTCTGCCTGGGCAGCGCAGCAGTATCCGGTGGCCGGCATGGTTTTAAGTGTGGACCAGCCCCACAAGACGTTTGTCGTTTCCTGCCAGAGCATCCCCGGCTACATGGATGCGATGGTCATGACCTTCGCCGTGCGCGATACCGGGGGCTTGGCCGGCGTAGCGCCTGGTATGACAGTCGACTTCACGCTGGCAGTAGAAAAGCAGTCGAACTACGCTGAACATATCCACATTCGCCAGTACGAAAGCGTTGAGCAAGATCCGTTGACAGCGCGCCGGTTGAAACTTCTGAATCAACTCTCCCATCCAACCACCGCGAGCGCCCTTGACGTTGGAAAAACAGTGCCGGATTTCGTGTTAACCGACCAGAATCGTCATCCCGTCGCACTCTCGCAATTTTCGGGCAAGGTTGTCGCAATAAACTTTATTTATACGAGCTGCGCTCTGCCTAATTTCTGCTTTCGGAACACAAATACATTTGGCGCGCTTCAGAAGCGGTTTAAGGACAAAATGGGAAGGGAATTGGTGCTGCTAACGGTAACGTTCGACCCGCAGCGCGATGGACCCGAGGCCCTCGCAAAGTACGCCAAGACGTGGAAAGCCGACCCGGCAATGTGGCACTTTCTAACCGGCTCCGTGCCCGACATTCAGCATGTAAGCAATTTGTTTGGGGTGGATTACTTCCCGGACGAAGGATTGATGAATCATTCTTTGCATACGGCAATCATCGATCCTCAGGGAAAATTAGTGGCCAACATCGAAGGCAATCAATTCACCGCCGAGCAACTCGGAGATCTGGTGCAGACCGTCCTGAATCAACGAAGCGGACCCGAGAGCAGGAGGCAAGCTCGCTTGAACCCCGTTGAAGGGCGTAGCCTCTCCGCCGCCCGATAGCGAATGCATCCTGGCGTGCACTATGCGCACTCTTTCTCGGTTGTGGTTAAGCGTTCGGTCGGCCCGATGTCGCCTTCCTCGGCCAGCTGTCTTCCGTTTTCACGGAATGTGGGCCACGTGGCTTGTTCTTTTCTGATACTTAAACTCCAACCATCTTTCGTGCCGTTGCTGTTTTCCTTTACGCGGTTCCTTGTCTTTGCAAAAGCTGCATTTGGCCGCTTGGGCACGGCCCGGACGGTCACCCGGGACTGACTGACCTGGGCCTTTGACTGAGATCTCATCCACCGCGGCGGCTGAGAACTTCGACGACCTGCTTACACCAAGTAGTACTGAGCTTGCCGGTCGGCTGAGGCCGTTCCATTTTGGCGGCAATGAGGACAGGTATTGTCCCGTAACAGAGAGTGGACGTGACGGACCGCTTTGAGGGTGGCTGAAAACTTCTCATCTTCTTCACGGAAAACACGATCCGCAGGCAGCCAATCATCAAACTTCAGATTCTTCGCGGCCTTCGCAAAATCGGGACGAATGCCGCAGAGCAGCACCGTGACCCCGCGCTTGTCCATGTCGCGAAGGAAATGTTCGAAGCGTTCTAACGAAACCATGTCTGGGTTTCGGGTGCGTTTGAGGCGCAATACCACAAAATGGACGTTCTCGTCCTTTGTGCGACGCTTGAGTTCGTCGAAACAGCGATCCAGTTCCGGCGCGGCGCCGAAGAACAATTCACCTTCCAAATCGTAAAGCAACATCGCAGTGCAGGGCGGATCGTCGTCGAGACGTTCGCGCACCACGCGTTCGCTGCTGACGACCAACTGAGACCACCGAAGCAGGGCGGCGCGCGGGACGAATAACAAGAATGAGAGAGCCACTCCGATCAGAATTGAGAATTCGACACTGATAAAAACGGCGGAGAATGCGGTAACGAAGACTAGCCCCGCGTCGTAGCGAGAGGCTCGCACGGCATAGCTCAGGCGTTTCCAATCGATTAATCGGGAGGCGGTAACAAGCAACAATCCGGCCAGCGCTGCTTTGGGGATGAAGCGGGCGTAAGGAGCGAAGGCTACGACCACCAGGGCCACCGTTCCAGAGGCGATGACTCCGGAGAATCGGCTGACGGCGCCCGCTTGATAATTGATGGCGGACCGGGTCAGCGAACCGGAACCTGGCAGACACTGAAAGAATCCGCCAGTAAGATTCGCCAGCCCTTCAGCAAGGCATTGGCGGTTGTAATCGAGCGGCTGTCGAGTATAAGTTGCGATCGATTTCGCAATGGCTAGGGCCTCAAGCAATCCTAGAAACGCGATTGCCAGTGCGCTACCCGACAACTCCCTGACCCACCAGAATTTGATCTCGGGAACATGGGGAAGCGGAAGGCTTCGCGGGACACTCCCGACGACCGATATCAGAGTTTTGCCGTCGAGGCCAGGCTTGGACCAGCCGAACCAGGCGGCAACGACCGCCGCTACGATCAGCGCCACCAGCATGTCGATTTGCGGCAGGTGATATTTTCGCGCGAGCTTTCTGAGGACTACGACCACAATAATCGTTCCAATGCCGATACCGAGTGCTTGTGGGTTAACGTGGCCGCCCGTGAGGGTGAGCCAGATGCGATACAGAACATGCTGCTGTCCGGTGCCGCGATCGCGAAGGCCGGTGAGGTTCCCCAATTGACTCAGACCGACTAACGCGCCCGCGCCCGCCATGAAGCCGATTACGACAGATTCGGAAATGTACCGCGTTAGATCTCCCAGTTTGAAGACAGCGATCAGAATCTGAATCGTGCCGATCATCATGGCGAGCAAGAACGTGGCCTGATAGGCGTCGAAGCGAGCGTCGGGATCGAAAAATGCCAGCGCGCTAAAAACGACGAGCGAAATCGCGTTGGTGGGGCCGTTAATGAGGTGAGAAGAGGATCCAAAGATTGAGGCCACGAGCGTGACGACAATTGCGGAGTACAACCCGAAACGCGGGTCGATGCCAGCGATCAGCGCATAAGCCATGGCCTGCGGGAGGGAAATGGCGGCGACGGTGACGCCGGCTAGCAGATCGCTGCGCCCTTTATCCCATGAATAATCGAGCTTCATGGTGTTTCACCTTTGCGCGAAGGAGTTGCGGAAGACCCGGTCGATGCGGCATCACTCGAGGGATGAATCGCGTCGAAAATGCCGTTGTCGGCAAAAAACTTTTGCTGCGCGTCGTCCCAGTCTTTGGCTAGGATCGTGACCGGAAAAAGATCGATTGCAGGCAAACGGTCGGCATGTTTCTTTAGGATTTCTGGGTTGATTGGCCGGTAGCCATGCTGCGCGATGGCTTCCTGCGCCTCATCGGTATAGAGGAATTCGAGGTAGGCTTTCGCGTAAGCCTGCGTCTTGCGGCGAGCCACGTTCGCATCTACCCAGGCCACGCTCGGCTCGGCAAGAATACTGACTGGCGGATAAACGATTTCCACTTCGCCTTTGTATTCCGCGGCTTCGAGCAAAGCCTCATTCTCCCATGTCAGATGAACATCCCCAACTTTCTCTTGCGTGAAGGTATTGGTGGCGTCGCGAGCGCCGGTGTCTAGCACCGGCACATGCTGGTACAGTTGCGAGAGATATTGCTGCGCCTGGACTTCTGTGCCACCGCGATACAGAACCGAGCCCCAAGCGGCCAGAACACTTAGCTTTCCGTTTCCGGATGTCTTGGGATTCGGCGTAATTACGAAGACGCCAGGGCGAATCAGATCTGGCCAGTCTTTAATTGCCTTAGGATTTCCTTTGCGCACAACAAAAACGATGGTTGAGCTGAAGGGTTGAGAGTTGTTGGGCAATCGTTGCGCCCAATTCTCCGCGATCAGTCCGCGCTTGCGCAGCGTATCGACGTCGGAAGAAAGTGCGAGTGTAACGACGTCGGCGGGAGCGCCATCGATCACCGCCCGAGCCTGACGGGAAGATCCGCCATGAGATTGCTGTATCGTCAGTTTCTTGCCGGTCTCCTGGAAATATTTTTCTACGAAACGACGATTTATATCCTGAAAGAGCTCCCGGGTTGGGTCGTACGAGACGTTTACGAGTTGGGTTGAAGTGTCTCCGCTAACGTTCTTGATGACCACCAAGCCGATGGAAAGCGCGACAGCACCTAAAGCAAGCGCGTTGAGCCAAGCCGTTCGCATCAGCTGCGACTCCGGGCGGCGGGTGAGGATGGGGATCTCGGATCGCGTCCCGTTGATTTTGAAAGAAAAAAAAGCTTCTGGCCAGGCATGGATGATTATTCGAACTGGCCGCTATATCCAGACCCAGGGGCCTTCCGAACGAATCGTGAAAGTCTAATATAGTATGTCGATCAACACAATGGCCATTATGGGGAATAGTTAAGGACCGATTTAAAGCCATAGGCTCGCGAATCCCGCGACCAGCAGGGCAATTGCCCATGCCAGATCGAAGTTCAACCATACGCGTTTGAGCGGGCCCAGACCCACGCGTTCGTAGCTTTCGAATACCAGTATGGCCAGCGCCCCAGCGACCGCGAGCAAGCTCAGGGTGTGGACTAAAATCGCCAAAACAATTTCGTATGCCCCTAGCGAAGCGGCAACTGCGGGTGCCTGACCTGTGAGCGCTTGGCCCGTTATGGTGTGCGCCATCCCCATCATCGGCTGGGAGAGCAGCACGGGCAGCAGCATGAGGCCTGCTCCGTGGCCAGCGGCCATGAGGAAAGACCAGAGAAAAAGATCTTTCCAGCCTACTCGCATACCCGAACCTCGCGGATGACTGGCGCGAAACAAGCGGTAGATTCCGGTCGCGAATAGCACAATTGCCACCGCAATCTTGAGCGCGCGTAAGGAAATGAAAGGCTGGATGAATCGAAAGAGAAGAATGGTTAATGTGATCGCTGTTGCGTGTCCCGCGGCAATTGGCCATAAAGCAGCCACTACCGCCGACCGACGCTTCTCTTGAAGACCGAGAGCAACCGCGAACAGCCAGCCCATCGCGGGATTCAGGCCATGGTAGGCGCCAAGTAGCGCCAACGTCACCCAAGGCCACGCAATCCACGGCGAAGCATGAGTCATGGATAGCAGTAGAAGTCGGACGAAGCGTCGCCCCCCTGCAATCGAACCTGGTGTCCGCGACGGTCGCCAAAGTCCACGAGCAGCCTGGGATCGAGTTTGATATCTCCGGTCGCGCCAACGTCAAGTTTTACCATCCACCCCTTAATGCCTTCGGGATAGAACTGCTCGTCCCATGAACGGTAGAGAGAATTCGTAAAATAAACGCGGCGTCCGTCGCGGCTGATTTCGACCATCTGCGGCCCGCCATTCAAGGGCTCATCGGGCCTGGCGGGATGCGGCGCTCGGCGCACGATTCCACCGATGTGAACGGAGCCCTTCAACTTGGGATGGAACGGGTCGGAGACATCGTACTGGCGAATCTCGCCTGTACCCCAACACGAGGCATACAGAAACTGATCGTCAACGGTCAGGTTGATGTCAGTCAGTAATGGAGGAACGGCTTTGAAGCCCTTGAGTAACGGTGGCAGTTGATTTTCATCCGCCGGTTCGGCCGGGATTTCGATCACCTTCGTGACGGCAAATTTTCCGTTCGCACGGTGCCATAGCCAGATCGAACTCGACAGATCTTTGAGCGACGTGACGACTCCAACAAACCCGTAGGATTCGGTGGGATTGTGCGCGGGACGGAGTTCCAAGACCATCTGCTGCTCGCCTCCCAGATCGATGCTCTGCAGGTGACGGCGCTTGCGGATGTCCCAGAAATGCAAATTGTGCCCGTACTTGCCGGCAAGTAGGAGGTCGGGATTCACGCCGTTCTCCACCATGTTCGGCGTACCCCATTCGCTGGTGACGGCGATATCGAATCCAAGGTGCCAGCCAAAATCGTAAGCGAAGAATTGGTCTCCTCGATCGATTTCCCAACGCCCGAGCGGCTCAAAGCTGGAATGATCGAGAGCGAAGATGCCGCCGGGACCATCACCGTTCGGCGCGCCCAAAGCACTCACGTAGATAGCGTCGGGTCCGCAGTGCAGGGTATGGGGACGACTGTAGCCGGTGCGAGCGGCGAGTTCGTCGGCTTCAATCACTTTTACGATCGTCGGCTGTTTCGGATTCGGCTTGGTGTCGATGATATGAATGCGCGATGAGCGGAGCCCCGGCACGATGAGATAGCGCCGCTCGACGTGCGGGTGGGGAGCATAGGGGCAGAGCGCGGAACTGCAGGCATTCCATCCGAAGTGATGCAACTCGTCGCCGGCGTTGGGCATTTCGACGCCGCCCACGATTTTGCCGTAGTGGCTGGAGCCAGGATCGACATCGACCACCTGCAGCGCATCGGCTTTACTTCCGCCATTCACGCTGATGGCTGCGACATAGGCAAGCGTTTCTGGTGGCGCTTTCTTGGCAAGTTGCGGAGAAGGGTAGAAGGTTGGATCAGCTTTCCACAGCATAGTCGCCCTCGCAGATATTAATGTAGCGAAACTCCTAGCGATCGCGCCAGAGGCCCGACTCGATCAGCGGGTCAAGGAGGTTTCAGCCGTCGTGGGATCGATCATCGTACGGATTTCCGTGATACGGTTGGCGGGAAACTGTCCGCGCCGCGCATGCTCGCGAATAATCTCGGCGTTCGGAGCGATGTAGACGCAATAAATCTTGTCTTCCGCCACGTAGCTTTGTACCCACTGAATTTGCGGTCCCAGGGTCTGCACGATGCCGCAACACGCCTGAGAGATAACTCGGAGTTGCTGAGCAGTCAACTTGCCCGCTCCTGGGATTTCACGTTCGATCACATATTTCGGCACGCAAGTCCTCCTGAAAATCGCTCGTCGCAAAGGTCAATCCAGGACTTTCAGGCGGCTCTTCCGACAGCGTCCGCGCCTTCACCTCAAGCAGTTTTCCGGATTTCACATCGTAGACAAAGCCATGAAATGTATACTACAATGTCCATCAAAATGATAGAGATTTAATTGGGGGCCGGAAACTGTGCATGGGGCTTCGACAGGGCTACAAGTTTGAGGGGATGACAGCCTTCCTTGCCCAAACTAGGCGACGGCCAAATAGATATACCGCAAGATGAAGAGCGCCGTGAGAATCCAGATTAATGCGGCAATCTCACGGAATTTGCCAATGCCAATTTTGACTACGGTATAAGAAATGAGACCCAGGCTGAGGCCCGTGGCGATACTAAAGGTCAGCGGAGTGGCGAGCATCGTGATGAAGGCGGGAACGGCCTCGCTGAAATCGCTCCATTCGATGTGCGCAATCGACTGCGTCATTAGCGCGCCCACCAAGATCAGCGCGGGCGCGGTGGCGTAGCCCGGAATCGCTGTAGCCAGAGGCGCGCAGAAGGTAGCTAGCAAAAAGAGACCGGCCACTGCCACATTGCTCAATCCGGTGCGCGCTCCTGCCGCGACTCCAGCAACGCTTTCGATGTAACTCGTAACCGTGGATGTGCCGGTCAAAGAGCCAAACAGCGTACCGACGGCGTCCGCGACGAGAGCCCTGCCCACGCGAGGAATCTCCCCGTCTTTGACGAAGCCTCCTTGCTCGCACACGCCTACCAGCGTTCCCACGTTATCGAAAAGATCGACGAACAAAAACGCAAACAAGATTTCAAGAAAGCCCAAATGAATGGCGCCTCGAAAGTCCAACTTCAGAAAGGTTGAGGAAGGGTGAGGTAGAGACACGATCGCCGAAGGCCATCTGGAAAGGCCACGTAGAATTCCCAGCAATGTGGTTGCAAAGATCCCAATTAGAATGCCGCCGTTGATCTTGCGCGCCATGAGCACGATGGTCAGCGCGAGTCCGAAGCAAGCTGTTTGCACTTCCTTGTCTGAGAATTGGCCTAGTCCCACGAAGGTAGCGGAGTTTGCGACCACGATTTTGGCGTTGCGCAGCCCGATGAAGGCGATGAACATCCCGATGCCGGTCGCTGTGGAGTGTTTCAGGCAATCCGGTATCCCGTTGACGATTTGCTCGCGCAAGCGCGATACGGTCAGCACGAGAAAGACGCAGCCGGAAATAAACACCACGGCCAGCGCAGTTTGCCACGGAACATGCATCCCGATGCAAACTACATACGTGAAGTAGGCGTTGAGCGACATTCCCGGCGCTAGAGCGATGGGGTAGTTCGCGTAGAGCCCCATGACCAGAGTGGCCGCCGCAGCTGAGATGCATGTCGCGAACAGGACGCCCTCGGGTGGCATGCCGGCCTGCGCCAGAAGTTGCGGGTTCACAACGATGATGTAAGCCATCGTGACGAAAGTCGTCAGGCCGCCCAGCATCTCCTGTTTAATGGACGTGTTGTTTTCGGCGAGTTTGAAGTAACGCTCGATCAATGATCTTCCTCGAAATAGTTCTTAGTTCCCGGTTCCAAGCGAAGGGCATGCGCGCAAAGAGGGATAATAAAGCGTGGGAAACCTGGCGTCGAAGATCAATAGCGAATCTTACCCGGCTGTCGCTCCCATGCTCGAAATGCATCCAACGCTTCTTCGCGCATCATCTGAACCATGGGGATTTCGCGCTCGGCGTGCGGCTGTTTGATCTCTGCATAAATTGCCGAATCATCGAAGCCCACTTTCGCAGCATCCGCTGCGCCATTGCCAAAGTAAACCTTCTCGATGCGCGCCCAGTAGATCGCTCCCAGGCACATGGGGCAGGGTTCGCAAGAAGTGTACAAAACACAACCTCGCAATTCGAACCCGCCGAGGTTCAGGCAGGCCTGCCGGATCGCGACAACTTCGGCATGAGCGGTGGGATCGTTCGTAGCGGTGACTTGATTAGCAGCCTCCGCGACAACCTTGCCGTCTTTGACGATAACCGTCCCGAACGGACCGCCTCGTCCTGTCTTGACGTTGTCGACTGAGAGCTGAATGGCGCGGGCCATGAAAGCGTTGTCCATGTGGTTTCGTTCCGGCATCGCGTGCTCCTCAGAGGCATGGCGATCTGCTGTGCCCAAGAGTCTGCGCGCAAATCGGTCGACATGGACTTTTTCGCAGCCGCGAATTGAGTGAGTCAGTATAAGCCGAGCCGCGAAATCCGCAAAGCATTTCTCTGTCGCACCATGGGCGCTCATCCACGAGCCTCTACGCCCATTCACGCAGGGTCAGCAAACAGGGGGTTGCGGGCGGAACGGCCCGGCCGCCGAGGCGGAAAAGTTGAAAAAGACAAGCAGTCACGGTAGGCTCTGGCATGGACGGCCAAGCTTTCGTTTCTCAGCGCATCGTGACCTCCGACGGAACTCGTTCTGGAGCGATTCTGGTGCGCGACGGAAAGATCAGTCATGTCGTCCCCATCGGCGAAATTCCGCGAAACACAGAATTGCACGACTTTGGCCGTGCCGCGATTCTGCCCGGCTTGGTCGATTCTCATGTACACATCAACGATCCCGGACGCGCCGATTGGGAAGGTTTTGAGACGGCGACTCGAGCAGCTGCTGCCGGAGGTTACACGACGCTTGTCGACATGCCCCTAAACTGTTTGCCGCCGACCTCTACGGTCGAGGCGCTTGCGGCCAAGCGTCAGGCGGCGCTCGGTCGCTGCCATGTGGATTGGTTAGCGTGGGGTGGTGTGGTCAGCGACAATCAGCCAGACATCGAGGCGCTGGCCGCCGCAGGTGTGCCGGGTTTCAAATGCTTCTTGATCAATCCCGGAATCGACGGCTTCACCATGGTCACGGAGGCCGAACTTCGCGCCGCCCTGCCGGCTGTGGCCCGTACGGGCCTGCCACTGCTCGTTCATGCGGAACTGCCGGCACCGGTAGACGAAGCGACGCTTGCCCTGGGCGACGCGGATTGGACTCGCTATTCGACGTATCTGCAATCGCGTCCGGAGCA
Source organism: Terriglobales bacterium (assembly GCA_049520915.1). Lineage (GTDB taxonomy): Bacteria > Acidobacteriota > Terriglobia > Terriglobales > Acidobacteriaceae > Acidiflorens. The sequence goes on along the minus strand of JBEKPH010000002.1, from coordinate 125,095 downwards.
AGCCGAAATTGCGGCCATCCGCCTGCTGCTCTCGCTTTGTCGCGAATATAAATTTCACTTGCATATCGTCCATCTATCGGCCAGTTCGGCGTTGCCTGAACTGTGCGCGGCGCGAGCTGAAGGCCTTCCCGTGACGGTCGAAACCTGCCCGCATTACTTGCATTTCTGTGCGGAAGAAATAACGGACGGATCGACATTGTGTAAGTGCGCCCCGCCCATTCGCTCGCGAGAAAATCGAGAGAAGCTTTGGCAGGGTCTGAGAGAAGGAGTTATTGATTTGGTGGCGACCGATCACTCGCCTTGTCCGCCGGCGATGAAGCGGATGGAAGAACGGAGCTTTCGGACCGCGTGGGGCGGCATCGCGAGTCTCTCGCTGGCGCTGCCAATCCTGTGGGCCGAGGCGAGCGAGCGTGCTTTCACTTTGGTCGATCTTTCGCGGTGGATGGCCGAGATGCCGGCCCGGTTAGCCGGATGCGATACACGCAAAGGCCGCATCGCAGTAGGTTTCGATGCTGACTTCGTCATTTTCGAGCCGGAAACTGAATTTATTGTGACTCGCGAACGGTTGCACTACCGCCATCCGATATCACCGTATCTGGGCGAAAAGTTGCGGGGCGTTGTGAAAACGACGTTTTTGCGTGGAGAAAAAGTATTCGACGACGGCGAATTCTGCGGCGAAGCTCGGGGCCGAGAGGTTATCCGTTGAAAGAAGAGCAGATCGTCGGGAAGTCAGTGCCGCGCAAGGAAGGCCGCGATAAGGTCACCGGCGCGGCGCGTTATATCGATGATATGACCATGCCCGGAATGCTTTACGGCGCGACCGTCCGGAGCCAGATTCCTCGCGGCGTGATCAAGAAGATATCGTTCGACTCACGGTTCAATTGGGCCGAATTTGTTGCCGTGACCGCGAAAGACATTCCCGGCAAGAATTGCATTGCTCTGATTGGTGACGATCAGCCCTGCTTGGCTGATGGTGTAGTCAATCATCCCGAGGAGCCGATTCTGCTCTTGGCGCACCAAAATCCACATGTCTTGCGCAAGGCCGTCGATGCAGTGTCGATTGAATACGAACCTCTGCCAGCCGTTTTCACCATGGAAGACAGTGAACGATGTTCGCAGATCATCTGGGGAGCCGACAATACCTTCAAAACTTTCCTGATCGCGAAGGGCGACATCGAGAGTGTCTGGGAAAAGGCCGACTACATAGTCGAAGGCGAATACACCACCGGAGCACAGGAACAACTCTACATAGAAAACAACGGTGTGATCGCAGCCTTCGATGCCGACCAGGGAATCACCATTTGGGGATCGCTCCAGTGTCCCTATTATGTACACAAGGCGATGATGGCCTTGTTGAACCTGCCGTCCGAAAAAGTGCGGGTTGTGCAAGCCGAGACGGGCGGCGCTTTCGGTGGGAAAGAGGATTACCCATCGATAATCGCGGGTCATGCGGCCCTTTTGGCGATGAAGTCGGGGCGTCCGGTGAAAATTATTTATGACCGCATGGAGGACATGACGGCGACCACGAAACGCCATCCCTCACGCACGCGCCACCGCACCGCCGTCAGCAAGGACGGCAAGATTCTGGGTGGCGAAATCGAATTCACAATCGACGGCGGAGCGTACGCCACTCTCTCTTCGGTTGTGCTTTCGCGTGGCGTCATCCACGCCGGCGGCCCTTATTACTGGCCCTGCATTCGTATTCGAGGGAAGGCAGTCGCAACAAGCCACCCGCCGCACGGGGCCTTTCGTGGCTTTGGAGCGCCGCAAAGTCTATTCGCGATGGAACGCCACATGGATCGCATCGCGCAAGTGGTTGGACTCTCTCCAGTCGAGATCCGCCGCCGCAATTTCCTGAAGTTCGGCGAGACTACCACGACCGACCAAGTCATCCGAGAAGAAATTGATCTTGGGAAGTTCCTCGATCGCGCTCTGGTGCTCTCTGACTACCACGCGAAAAAGTCGCGTTTTGTGAACGAAAACCAGATTGGCCCGGTCAAGAAGGGAATGGGAATTGCAGCCTTTCTACACGGCGCCGGTTTTACCGGATCGGGTGAGCGATATCTGGCCTCCGTTGTCGGGGTCGAAGGCTGCGCCGACGGTACCATCCGTGTTCTCGCATCGAGTACCGAGTTCGGTCAGGGAACCAACACCGTGCTCTGCCAAATTGCGGCCGAAGCGTTGAAGTTGCCCTATGACTGCATTCAAATTGCCCAGCCCGATACGAATCAGGTTCCGAACAGCGGGCCCACCGTGGCTTCTCGCACCGCCATGGTCGTAGGCAATCTCGTGCGCTCGGCGGCGATCGGTATCCGGCAAACCTTGGTTGCCGGGGGATTGCATGATTCCTATTCGCCTGAAGAATTTCAGGCGGCATGCCAGCGGCATGTTGCTGAGCACGGCGAATTGCGATCTTACGCGCGCTACGATCCTCCAGCCGGAGTCTTTTGGGACGATCAGAAATATAGTGGCGAAGCTTATGCATCGTTTGCCTGGGCGATCTACATCGCGGAAGTGAGGGTTGACCTTTCGACCTACGCCGCGACCGTGGAAGATTTCGTGGCTCTGCAGGAAGTAGGCCGGGTTCTTCACCCCATTCTCGCCAAGGGACAGATTGCAGGCGGGGTTGCCCAGGGTATCGGATTCGCGTTGTACGAAAAAGTCGTCTGGCAAAATGGACGGATGCAGAACGGTCAGATGACAAACTACATTATGCCGACGTCCGCCGACTTGCCTTCGATTCGCGTCTTCTTCGAAGAGATGGGCAATATTCACGGGGCATACGGCGCCAAGGGAATCGGCGAACTGCCGATGGATGGTCCCGCGCCGGCTATCGCCAACGCAATCGAAGATGCCCTCGGCACTCGCTTCGACTCCATTCCGCTTCTGCCCGAAGACATCTTCGAAGCCATCTCTAACTCGGAGCCATCGGAAATTAGATGATCAGTAACTCTGAACGCCCCGGCCAATGCGAAATCTCACTCGCCGTAAATGGTGAGCCGAAGACCGTTCGCGTTTATCCCATGGCGAGGCTGTTGGATGTCCTGCGGCACGAACTGGGTTTGACTGGAACGAAAGAAGGTTGCGGAGAGGGCGAATGTGGCTCGTGCTCTGTCCTGATGAACGGCAAGTTGGTGAACAGTTGCCTCGTCCCCGCGTTACAAGCGGCGGGCGCGGGTCTCACCACGATTGAAGGTCTCGCCCCCGGCCCGCAGCTGACTGCTCTGCAAGCGGCTTTCTTGAAATGCGGCGGCGCACAGTGTGGCATTTGTACGCCGGGGATGATTCTGGCCAGCCGTCAACTGCTAGACAAAAAGCCGAAGCCGACTTTGGAAGAAGTTCGCGAAGGCCTATCGGGCAATCTCTGCCGCTGCACCGGTTACATGCAGATCTTCGAAGCGGTCATGGAAGCCGCAGGCGGAAATCCTGAATGAGATCTGCTCCGGCGGATTTTACGCTACGCGCCCCTGGGACCCTCCAGCAGGTCCTGGCTCTGCTAGCGACTGAGCCCGGGACATGGCTGCCGATATCCGGAGGCACCGACGTGATGGTGCAATACGCGGCCGGAAAACTCTCGTCGCGGCAACTTGTCAGTATTTGGAACTTGACCGAGTTGCGAGGCATCGAGGTCCTTCCGGATGAAGTTAAGATTGGCGCAGGGTGCACTTATACGGAATTGCGCGAACACGATGTGATTGCCCGCGAATTCCCCTTGCTGGCCAATGCCGCTCGTTGGACGGGCGGCGTCGCGAATCAGAATCGCGGAACTCTTGGCGGGAACATTGTGAATGCGTCCCCGGCCGCAGATTCGCTGCCGGCACTACTTGCCTACGAAGCTGAATTGGTTTTAGTTTCGGTTCGCGGTGAGCGCCGAGTCCCGTATCACAGTTTTCACACCGGTTATAAGAAGATCACGATGGAGTCAGACGAGCTGATTCGAGTTATCTGTCTTGCGAGAAGATTTTCGGGATATCTCCAGTATTCGCGAAAAGTGGGAGCTCGGAATGCTCAGGCCATCTCGAAAGTCTGCATGGCGGCGTTGGGCCGGATTCGTAATGGAGTCGTGGAGGATGTTCGTATTGCACTCGGTAGCGTAGCCCCCGTTCCGATTCGTTTGACGGACATCGAACAGATGCTGAAGGGAAGGCGGATCGAACCTGCCTTGCAGGGCGTCGTGAAAAAGGGCGTCGTTGCTGCGATTCAGCCGATTGACGACATACGATCGAGTGCTCGTTACCGCGCCGCCGTGGCGGGCAACCTGGTCGCTGAGTTCCTCGCGCAGTTGGTAGACGGTGGGACACTGGCATGAGTGATATCCTCGCGCGTTGGAATTTTCTTCCCGCGACGGTGGCCGCGAATGAGATACTTCCGTGCTGTGGTTCGTCGGCTTGGGCACATGCAATCGTTGCGCGGAGGCCCTTACTGAGCGAGGAGCTTCTTCTATCCGCATCGGACGAAGTTTGGTGGAGTTTGGCAGAGTCGGACTGGACGGAGGCATTTCGGAGTCATCCCCGCATCGGTGAGGTGCCGGCTCAAGCGTCAGGGAAAAATATAGCGTCGCAGGCGTCAACAATATGGTCTCAGCAAGAGCAGCAGCAAGTCTCGGACGCCAGCGATTCTGCCAAAACCGCGCTCGCGGAAGGGAATCGCGAATACGAACGCCGCTTCGATCGAATCTTCATTGTGTGCGCGACCGGGAAGTCTCCGGAAGAAATTCTGACGATTTTGCAGCAGCGGCTGAAAAACGATGAGCCAATCGAGTTGCGGGAAACCGCCGAGCAGTTGCGGCAGATCACCCAGATTCGCTTGAGAAAATGGTTGCAGCGGCCTCGACAGATATGACCCGCATTTCGACACACGTTCTCGACACTGCGCAAGGCTGCCCGGCAAGCGATGTTCCAGTGCGCTTGCAGCGGCAGGAGTCCGAAGGCCATTGGCGTACTTTAGCGTCGTCTCGTACCGATCATGACGGTCGCTGTGCCCAGTTGCTTGCCGAGAACGAAACGCTGACATCTGGCATCTATCGTCTTGAGTTCGATACAGCGACCTATTTTACAGCGCGGAAACTTGACGGTCTCTATCCGCTGGTCGAGATTACATTTCGTGTTCGAGACGGGGAAAATCATTTTCATATTCCTTTGCTGCTCAGTCCAAATGGCTATACCACCTACCGGGGAAGTTGAAGAATGATTGTCGTCGCCGAAAACAAGTATGGGAAATCAAAGGTTCGCCTCGTCCAGGTGAAGCGTAAGTCCGGCATCCATGAACTTCGCCAGTGGACCGTAGAAGTGTTGCTGCAAGGAGATTTCGACTCCTGCTTCGTGGACGCTGACAACAGTAAAATCCTCCCTACCGACACCATGAAAAATATGGTCTACTCGGTGGCGCGAAACTCTGCCGCCGAATGCATGGAAGAGTTTGCTAAGGAATTCATCGATTTTCTTCTCAGCCGCAATCCACAAGTGTCAGTCGCGGAGGTTTCCATAAGCGAGAAAACCTGGGAGCATCTGCAAACTCGCGGAAAGCCTCATCCAACGACCTTTGTCCAGACAACGCGCGAGTGCCAAACAGCGAAAGTGACGCGCACTCAGGCCGGAGAGTTCTCCGTCAAATCGGGACTTGAAGATCTTGTGATAATGAAAACCTCCGGCTCTGCGTTCGAAGGCTATATTCAGGATTCGCTCACGACTCTGCCTCCAGCAAAGGATCGGTTGCTTGGCACCGCGGTTCGCGCCGATTGGAGCTACACGGAGTCCGACGGTACATTTGCCGCCTTGCGCGAAAAAGTGCGCGAGATTCTTCTTTCTGAGTTTGCCGCGCACGACAGCAAGTCCGTCCAGGACACTCTCTATGCCATGGGCAGGGCGGTTCTCGAAAAAGTGGCTGAAGTTAATGACATCGAACTGGCAATGCCGAACAAACATTGTCTGTTGGTGGATCTATCGCGCTTCGGGCAGGACAATCCGAACGAAATTTTTGTGCCGGTCGACGAGCCCCATGGCAACATCCAGGCGCGGCTCTGTCGGCAGGGGTGAGCGCAGCTTTGGCCGAAGCGATTACGCACGAGAGTGAGGCTCTGGCCCGGGAAGTCATCGCCCGTTGTCAAACTCTCGCTCGCTTCAGCGAAGATGTCACCGGCATTCGCCGTACTTTTCTCTGCGCAGCCATGCGTGACTGCCACCGCGAACTTGCCGCTTGGGTTGCACCGTTTGGAGTTGTCTCCAAAGTCGACGCGGTGGGGAACTTGCGAATGCTCTACGCCGGCGCGAAGCCGGACGCGCCGCGCTTGCTCATCGGTTCGCACCTGGATACCGTCCCCAACGCCGGAGCTTACGACGGAGTTCTCGGTGTCGTTCTTGGCATCTCACTTTTGTGTGCTCTAGATGGCCGGAGGCTTCCGTTTGCCATCGAACTCGTCGGTTTCTCAGAAGAAGAAGGTGTGCGCTTTGGCACTCCATTCATCGGTAGCCGCGCGCTCGCCGGCACGATGGACGACGAAACTCTGAACCGTCTCGATACGCAAGGCATTTCGATCCGTGAGGCCATCCGACACTTTGGCCTGAATCCGGCGAAGGTTCCCGACACTATCCTGCGTGAAGAAGTTCTGGGCTATATTGAGTTTCACATCGAGCAAGGCCCTGTGCTGGAGAACGCCCGTCGGTCGTTGGGTGTTGTCGAGGCGATTGCTGGTCAGAGCCGATTTGAGTTCACTTTCGCAGGCCACGCCAATCATGCTGGAACGACCCCGATGAATCTCCGCTATGATGCCTTGGCCGCCGCTGCCGAATGGATCAGTATGGTTGAACGTCATGCACAAAATACTTCTGGATTGGTGGCCACGGTCGGCGCCATTCAAGCGAAACCGGGGGTGGTTAACGTGATAGCCGGCGAGGTGCGATTGAGCCTCGACGTTCGCCATCAGAACGATGTAGAGCGAAATGCGGCGGTGGATTATTTTGTTCGTGAGGCAGAAAACGTTGCCACGCGTCGTGGCCTAGAAACTAGATCGAACATGGATCTGAACCAGCCCGCAGTTCCGCTGGATCCGGGCCTGATCAACGAAGTAGAAAAAGCGATTGCCGCAGCAGGGTGCGAGCCATACCGGATGGTGAGTGGCGCTGGTCACGACGCGATGATCATGGCCCAAAAGGCTCCGGCCGCAATGATTTTTCTGCGAACTCCTGGCGGCATCAGTCATGACCCCGCCGAGTCCGTGGAAATGGTCGACGTTGCCAAAGCGATCGAGTGCGGATTGCACCTGCTCGACCAATTGGCATCCTCCTCTGAGTTGTGCGGGTGAGCGGCAAGAGTTGAATTCGAACGAAAGACAAACTATGCAGAATCTGGGACAAACGCGAAGTTCACAACGAGCAAATCATATTCTGCTAACCCCCGATACGTTTGTGCGCACCACATTGCCGGGCATGAAAGACTGCGTTGCCGTTGTACATGCGGGTCCGGCCATGGGCGCGCGTTTTGCGCAATACACCGCCGAGTTCGAACCGGGCGGTGAATTGGGCGACACCAGGGCGCAGCGATTCATCTTTGTTATAGACGGCGCTCTCAAACTGAATACGGAGAACAAGCACGACGAACTCGCGTCGGGCGGTTACGCCTACATCCCGGCGAATGTCGAACACCGGATTTCGACGTTGCAGAAGAGCCGGGCAGTAATCGTTGAGAAGTTGTATCAGAGGTTGCCGACTATAGAGGCACCGCCGCTACTTGTCTCCCACGAAAACAACATCGCCTCGCATTCCCTCGGAGATGATCCCGACTTGCAAGTGAAGAATCTCCTGCCGGACGAAATGAGCTTTGACTTCGCGGTCAACACGATGGTGTATGAGCCGGGTGCCGCGCTCGCTATGGTCGAAATGCACATTATGGAGCATGGCCTCCTCATGCTGGAAGGCGGAGGCATTTATCGGCTGGGTGATTCCTGGTATCCCGTGACAGCCGGCGATTTTATATGGATGGGGCCGTGGTGTCCGCAGTGGTTCGGAGCGATTGGAAAGGTTCCGGCCAAGTACCTCATTTACAAAGATTGGAACCGCCATCCACTCGCGGGTCCGCGAAAATGAACGTTGAAGTTAATGTTCGCGCGTTGACAACGGAGATTGAATCCCTCGCCGCGATCTCTGATGCCGAAACTCCCGCCGTCACTAGAATAGTCTTCACGCCCACCGACCTGAAGGCGCGTGCCTGGCTGAAGAGTCGCTGCGAAGAGGCCGGTCTTATGGTGCGCGAAGACGCGATCGGTAATACTTTCGCTCGCTGGCCCGGTTCCGATCCCGCGCTTCCGGCTGTGGGCACCGGTTCCCACATCGACGCGATCCCCAACGCTGGAAAGTACGACGGAGTAGTCGGAGTGCTCGGAGGTCTTGAAGCGATTCGGGCTTTGCACCGCAGCGGTTTCCGTCCCCGGCATTCCATCGAACTACTCCTGTTTACATCGGAAGAGCCGACCCGGTTTGGGATCGGATGCATCGGCAGTCGAATGCTTTCGGGAACTCTTTCTCCTGAAGTAGCTCGCCAGTTGCGCGACAACGAAGGCGTATCTCTCGACGAAGTTCGCGAGAGAGCCGGCTTGCGCGAAGATCTCGGAGCCGTTGAATTACCAACAGGATATTACAAGGCGTTTGTTGAATTGCACATTGAACAAGGGCCTTTGCTGGAGCGGCAGGGAATTCCCCTGGGAGTGGTGACCAGCATCGCCGCGCCCGCTAGCCTTCGCGTTTCCATCGAAGGCGCAGGCGGGCACGCGGGTGGAGCTCTGATGCCCGACAGGCAGGATGCCCTCTGCGCCGCCGCGGAATTGATTCTCGCTATCGAGAGTGCCGCGCGAACCAGCGGAGCCGTAGACACCGTCGCCACCGTTGGCATTTGCGACGTCTTTCCGGGCGCCGTGAACAGCATTCCAAGCCGGGTTCGGCTGAGCGTTGATATTCGAGACACTGATCTCGAACGGCGCGGCACCGCGCTGGAAAAGATAGAGAAAGCCAGCCAAGAGATCCGAGCGAAGCGCCGGGTTTCGATTCAGACCGAGTTGGTAAACGCCGATGCTCCGGCGGCCTGCGCTCCTCTGGTCTTGGAAACACTCTCGGCATCCTGCCAAAAACACCGTCTCAAATTTCTCCCGATGGTAAGTCGCGCATATCACGACTCATTGTTCATGTCGAGAATCGCGCCGACCGCGATGCTGTTCATCCCTTGCCGGAATGGCTATAGTCATCGTCCGGATGAATACGCTTCTCCCGAAGATATTGCTCGCGGAACGCTGGTGCTGGCCGAAACTCTGGCGGCGCTTTCGCAATAACTGCCGTTACGGTGCGTGAGGAATGCTCGACTCTCGTTGCGGCCAGTGCTCAACAATTTCTCGTACTACTTTATCGCCCACAATTTCGGCCGATTCCAACGCGGGTAAATAAGCCGAATAATTGCCGGAAACCATCTCCTTTAGACTGTCTGCGGCTGACATTCCCGGAGGTTCTCGATCATAGTTACTAACGGTACGAAGAACCAGAACGCGTTGTAAATCAACCCGTCCGGCTTGACTCAGAAAGGTAAGAGCCTGCAGGGTGCCCGAATCTTCCATCGCAGCCACCATGTAATTACCTTTCCCGCCAGTGTAGTAACTGGTCCATGCGTTAGCCCAATCTTCCATCCTGGATCCGTGCCAAAATGTGCTTGCCGATAACGTGTCGCCTCTGGCGACGAATGGCGGTTTTAACGCATTGGGAAATCCGGGGAATCGCGCGCGTGATTTGCGCAACGCGTCCGAGTCGGCCAGGGCAACATCTTGTGTTAACCGAAAGGCCCAACCAACCAGCGCTGGATTGAGCGTGTAGACTTCACCGTAGAGATTGGTGGCGGGAAGTTCATACGGCGCCCCTTTGCGGAGCGGAACATAACCGGTAGGCCAGTCCGCGGGAATCTGCCGCGCATCGATTTCAAACGACAAGTCACCGTCCACGACGTGGTCAGCCCAGACGGCCGAGCCCAACGACACGTCCCCCGGGTCGCCTCCACCAATCCCGGCTACAATCCAATACGCTTTCGAAAGGTCGAAACGAGGGTCGAGGCCAACCGCCATCACCGACGCCGCTGCCTTTGCCGTCCCCACTCCGGTGAGCATGCCGAGAACCCCATCTTTGTTCAAGCGAACGTGATGATATCCGGCAGGCATAGGCAGGATCTCGTCAAGATGCTCTCGCTCCACCCACAGTTGAAATTCGCCCGGCATATCCCCCGTATCTTCGCCGCGTTCGAACATCGTAACCACCACAACCTTAACGCGAATCGGCGCGGCAGCGAGCAAAGACTGCGCAGGCGACAGCTTTGACAGGTTCAGCAAAAACATCAGCGCCTTAACGCTGCTTGTTAGGAAACGGCGCATCGAAGAAGTCACTTTGCCTTTCTCTGCCCAGATATTTAGTGTTGCTACGTCGTCACCCCAGATTTACGGATCGCGGCGTAGCCGGGTTTGATCTCGGAGTAGATGAACTCACAGCGCTGCTTGTAAGGGAGAAAGGCACTCTTCATCGCATTGATCGTGATTTTCTCGAAATCATCGAGCGTCAAGCCGAAGGTTTCAGCAGCCGCTTCAAACTCTTGCGTCATGCTTGTACTGCTCATCAGCCGGTTATCGGTGTTGAGTGTGACGCGGAATTTCTCTTGATACAGAATCTTGAACGGGTGTTCGCCAAGGCTTGAAGTGGCGCCAGTGTGAACGTTGCTGATAAGGCAGATCTCCAGTGGGATGCGCTTGTCGAGTACATATTGCGCCAGGTCTCCCAGTTTGACCGCCGCGCCATCTACCACTGCGATGTCATCGATCAGGCGCGTTCCGTGTCCGATACGATGTGCTCCGCAATACTGAATGGCTTGCCAGATGGACTCCTTGCCGTAGCCTTCGCCGGCGTGAATCGTGATATTAAAATTCTCCCGCTGAATGTAATGAAAAGCGTCGACGTGTTTTTTCGGCGGATAGCCGCCCTCTTCTCCAGCAAGATCGAAGCCGACTACGCCGCGCTCGCGAAAATCGACGGCGAGTTCAGCCATCTCGAGCGACACGTCCATATTGCGCATCGCGCAAATAATCAGGCCCGAGGCGATGCCGAAATCTTTGCGGCCGCGATCAAGTCCCTTGAGCACTGCCGACACAACCTGCTGATGCGTCAATCCTTTCCTCGTATGAAAAATTGGCGCGAAGCGAGTTTCAAAGTACACGACGCCATCGTGCCGAAGATCTTCAGCCTGTTCATAAGCGATTCGCTCCAGAGCCTCCTCGGTTTGCATGACTGCAATCGTATGGGCGAAGCCCTCCAGATACTTGGCTAGGCTTCCTTGGTTCGCTCCTCGATGGAACCATTCCGCCAGCGTCTGCGGATCGGTTGTTGGAAGTTCCCCGTAGCCGGTGGTCTTGGCCAGTTCAATCACAGTCTTCGGACGCAACACACCATCCAGGTGTTCGTGCAACAGGACTTTAGGAAGGCTCCGCAACACTTCCCGATCGAGTTTCATAACAAACTCTTTTCTGCCGTCGACAGGGTTGATTCGAGCGACTCAAACGTTGCCAGATAATACACCCACTCTCAAATCAGAAACGCTCTCCCGTTCGCCTGCCGGACGGGTGTTGTACAATCCCACTCCAATCGGACGAGGAAGGATAGCCCAGATGACGCAGATCGCGACAGGAGTCTCCCCGACACCCGGCTATGGTCTTCGTTCCGAAATCCTTTCGCCCATGGAAACGCTGGCCCAGTCCGTTTCGACGATTGCGCCGACCACAACGCCCGCTGCCACAATTCCTCTGGTTTGCGCGCTTGCCGGAAACGGCACGTGGCTGGCATACGCGCTGGCCACCGTCGCCGTGCTGCTCGTTGCTCTTTGTATCGGTCGGTACGCTCGGCATTCCGCTTCACCCGGTTCGTTGTACACATACGCTTCGATGACTCTGCCGCCCTGGCTCAGCGCGACCGTGGCTTGGAGTCTCTTGCTGGCTTATGTTGCTACGGGATCCAGCGTGATTGGCGGCTTCTATCATTACGCGAACTTGCTGCTGCACGATGCCACGGGCCATGGCTATTCGGCTGTATTTCTGGCCGTGCTCGTAACTGGCGTTTCCATCTGGATTGCTTATCGCGACGTGAAGATTTCCGCGCGGCTCATGCTTTGGATCGAAGCCGCTTCGGTCACCGTGATTGTCGTTGTGGTCGCGCTGTTGCTCGTGCGTCAGGGATGGCACTGGGATCCGGAACAACTTCATCTTCACGGGATGACAGGCAGCGGATTGCGCCTTGGCTTGGTGCTCGCGCTTTTCAGTTTCGTTGGTTTCGAAAGCGCGACCACTTTGGGTTCCGAAGCACGCAACCCACTGCAGACGATTCCCCGTGCGGTCGTCCAAAGTGCCGCTCTGGCCGGCGTTTTCTTCATTGTCTGTGCTTATGCCGAGGTGTTGGGCTTCCATACCGCTGGTCAGGAATTGGGCGCTAGCCAGGCGCCGATGTATGTGCTCGCTCGAGTTGGCGGTGTGCCCGTGCTGGGTTTGCTGATCGATATTGGCGCTCTCGTGAGCCTTTTCGCCGGAACCCTGGCATGCATTACGGCGGCGGCCCGAGTGTTGCTCCTCATGGCGCACAATGGACTGGCTCACGGTTCGCTGCGCGCCACACATGCGAAGAATCAGACGCCCGGTCGCGCCGTGGTGATCACCGGTATCGTCGCACTCTTGCCCGTTGCGGTTCTGGCGGCTCGGGGCGCTAGCGGTTTAGATGTCTACGGTTGGTTAGGATCCCTGGCAACGTACGGCTTCATCGTCGCTTACGCTCTGGTCTGCATCGCACTCCCGGGATACTTGCGCGATCACGGCGTTTTCCGCCCAGGTACGCAGATCATTCCCTGGCTGGCGGGCGCCGCTATGCTTTTGGCGCTCGTAGGGAATCTTTATCCGATGCCGGAGGGACCGTATGGCAAGCTCCCCTACATCTATCTCGCCTATCTCACTGCTGGATTGCTCTGGTTCGCTGTACGCGCGCGAAGCAAGCGTGCGGCTCTCGCTGAAAGCTGACGCCCATCTCCCAGCGATGAAAATATCAAATCCGTGATAAAGAAATTTTCACTGAACGGAAGTCTTTCCTTCCGCACCTGAGTCGCGTAGATTCGGTCAATCATTTTTTGCGTGCAGACGCGTGCCAACCAGCCTTGCCGTGAACATCGTTTCATACAAAACCTGGAATGACGTTCGCGGCAGTGCTGCACGAGTGTATTCGCACAAGATCCGAATTCATTCGCCGAGGTCATTGATGATCAAACCTGCCGGATTGGTCGCTCTGCTAGCCGCAACCTGCTTGGGCATGCTGTTTTCTTTTGCTCCCTATGTTCGGGCGCAGCAAACCCTTGGAGGCATCACCGGATCGGTTACAGATAAGACAGGAAGCCTTCTCCCCGGCACCGCTGTGACGATCGTGGCCGACGAGACGAAGTTCACTCGCACACTGACCAGCAACGCGAATGGCACTTACGACTTCGTCAACTTGCCCATCGGCACCTACACCCTGACCTTCACCCACGACGGATTCGAGACGCAGAAGATTCCCTCGATCACCGTCCAGGCGAACCGCACCGCAACTATCAACGTGGCCTTGCCGGTCGGCAAGGTGGGAACGGTGGTCGAGGTTCAGGCCGAACCGATGATGAACGCGGTCGACACCACCAACGGCTACATCCTCGAAGAAAACCAGATCGCTTCGGTTCCGCTACCCACCGGCAGTTTCACCGAACTCGCTATTCTTTCCCCGGGGGTCAACGCAGAACTACCCGCCGGCACTGGCGCCAACGCAGGCCTCGGCAACCAACCGATCTGGGCCAACGGCCAGCGCGATACCAGCAATACTTTCTTGCTAAACGGCGTGGATGCCAGCAATCTCTTTAACGGCAAAACTACGAGTTCCGTCGCATCGGCGCGCATCGTGAACAATACGGGCGTTGCCGGAGCGGGAAGCACGACGGCGGAAGTCATCCAGAGCTCGGCGTCGCCCTATCTCGCCATCGGCCAGGGCTTGCCTACGCCTGCGCCCGAAACCGTCCAGGAGTTTCGCGTCAACACTTCCATGTACGATGCTCAGCAGGGAGGCACGAGCGGCGCTCATATCGACATGAGCACGAAGTCTGGGACCAACGCAATTCACGGCAGTGCTTATGGTCACCGCGAGTCCGACTGGCTGAATGCCGCCCCGTTTTTTTATAATGCAGATCCAAATATTCCGAGCAATGAAAAAGTTCCCGAACTACACCGCTATATCGCCGGCGGCGAGGTCGGATTCCCGCTCATCAAAGACAAGCTCTTCGGTTATCTGAGCTATCAGCACACCCACGTTTCCGATTTGGAGATTGGAACTTCGCGAACGGCCGTGCCGTTCGGGCTGGGCGCTGATCGCAGCGCGCAAGGATTGGCCGACGTCGCAAACAACAACTGGATACCCGGTTGTGGCACGCCGCAGAATCCCACACCTTGTTTGCTCGCGAGCCAGGTGGATCCCGTCGCTCTTCAACTCCTGAATTACAAATTGCCGAATGGCCAGTATTTGTTCCCATCCGCCAATCCGAACTACACGCCAACCCTTAACTTTCCGGAAAACGTCTTCATTACGCAACCGGCGTATTTCATAACCGACCAGGCGGTGTCTGACCTCGATTACCTCGTATCGGCTAAAGACACACTAGCCTTGAAATATTACTACCAGCACGATCCCACGACCGCGCCGTTCGGATTCTCGTCAGTGCAGGGCTTTACTCAGAATCTCGACGCAGGTAGTCACGTGGCAAGCATCACAAATACGCAATCCATAAAACCGAACCTCAGTGTGACCGAAACATTTGGATTCATTCGCGAGAAAATCTACAGCACGATTGGCCAGCCTTTCACGCCTGAGGCTTTGAACATCAACGCTTTTGGTTCCTCTGTGTTTCCGGGGATTACGATCGTCGACGACCTAGGAAATGGATCGCCAGCGAACACGGGCGGAGTGTTCAACGCCGGACTCAATATCGGCGGAACCGCAGCTTCACAAGGTGCGTTCACCGGTATTTTTCAAAACCGCTGGATGCCTTCTGCCAGCGCAATTTGGAATCACGGCAAACATACCGTTACCTTTGGCGGCAGCTTCTCCTACACCCAGCTAGACGCTCGGGATCGAAGAACGAATACTGGTACGATCGGTTTCACTAACTTCCTCAACTTTCTCACTGGTACGCCCGTCACCTATTCCGCCGACGGATTCATCGACACTAACTTTCTGCAAGGCGACGCGAACCGCTATTACCGCAACAAAGAGACGGGCCTCTTCGTGCAGGACAAGTTTCAGTTTCGTCCGAACTTGAGCATCAGTGCTGGCCTACGCTTTGACGATCACGGTGGCCTCACAGAAAAGTACGGGAAGATTTTTAATTTTGATCCGGCGGCTTACAACTACGATGCCACTACGGATACGATCGTGTCGAACGGCTTCATTGTCGCCGGAAATAATCCGCTCTTCCCGACGAAGGGAGTCAGCGATTCGACCCTTACAGGACGGCAATGGGGCCTTGCGCCACGCGTTGGGTTGGCGTGGAGTCCGAGAAGGTTCAATGACAAACTTGTAGTCCGCGCAGGATGGGGTATGTACTATGATCGCGGAGAACTGTTCACCTATCTTTCTCCAGGCTTCGCCTCGGGTGTGATCGCGGGCGGGCCGTTCGGTGTGAATCAGACTCCTCCGTGGGTGAACACAACGGCTTGCAGCGTATATGGGTACGCCAATTGCAGTAACTTTGAAGCGCCATGGGGTCCTACGTTGGGTCCCGCTCCAAGCGGCAATCCGGCAGATCTAGCTCTACCGAACGCTTCCGCGATCTCCGGTGGCATCCCTTTGTTTTCCTTCGCCGATTACAACCGCGCCAACAAACTTCCCTACACCCTGAACCAGACGCTCAATATTCAGTGGCAGCCGCGCCACGATCTCGCTATCGAGATTGGCTATGTAGGAAACCTCGGGCGGCATGAAATCGTTCCGCTGCCTTTCAATCAAGCGCAGATCGCGTCTCCCACCAACCCGATTCGACCGGGCACGCCGTTTGAACAGGACTACACCTACGGGTATTCGATCGTTACTCAGCCAGGGGGTTTCACTCCGGCAAACCTTCCCAACGGACAACCCTACCTGCAGACCTTTGAAGGTGGGAATGTCGACCTTCGGGTTCCTTATATCGGGTATTCCTCCGAGTCGGAATCCTATACGGCGGCTGGCATCTCGGCGTACCATGCTCTCCAGACACATTTGGAAAAGCGCATGAGCCACGGGATTTCAGCGGGCGTCTCGTATACCTACTCGCATGCGACGGATGAGCAGAGTGCCATGGGACTCTTTTACAACGGCAACAACCCATTGAATTTGCGATCTGGCTACGCGCTTTCAGACTTCGACCGGAAGCACGTGCTCAACTTTACTTACACATACGAACTGCCGAAGTTCTTTTCAGTCACTTCGGTCAAAGGCAAGATTGCCGATGGATGGGCGATTTCAGGCTTGACGGTAATTCAGAGCGGGCAGCCATACAGTGTTATCGATTACTCGGGCGCTGTCGGCAGTGTTTTTTATGGTGTTAACGACGGCATCACGAACCCGGTAGTTCCGCTGTCTGGGTGTACTCCCCAGCAAGCTGTCACGGGCGCTTCGGGGGTGAATCCTTCCATCCCGGCGCTGAAGGCTAGCTGTTTCGGACTTCCGTTGTTGGCTCCAGGAGCCTTGAACGGTGCTATTCCATCGAACGACCCTTACGAGACCAACTTCATTTCTCATGGGCAGCGCAATATCTTCCGACAACCTTGGCAGATGCGCGCAGACATGTCGATCTTAAAGACACTGGCGATTACGGAGCGTTACGGTTTGAAGTACAGATTCGATGTCTTCAATCTTACCAACACAGCGAGCTTCGATATTCCGATTGACGACGTCAGCCAGAACATTAACTTCAACGGTTTTCCCGGGGTCGGTCAGTCGATCTACGTTCCCCCGAGTGAAAGCGGTCTCGGACTGACGAATAAGACGATTGGTCCTCCGCGGCAGATTCAGATGTCGCTCAGCCTGACGTTCTAGCTGACCAGCCGACGCCAGTCTTCGGGCGATTCAATCTCTAGAGTCACCGACGCAAGCCAGACAATCGAATCAAACGACTCGTCCGTGTCGGCCTCGTGGCCTGTTTGCTTTTCAACAAGCCCATGCGATCTTGACCGCAAGAGTATTACCATGGAGGCATGACTACCACAAGCACTCTTCCCCACCAGGAACTCGAGACGCTGGTGTTAAGCCCGCAAGCCACCTCCTTTCTTAAGAAACTAGCGCGCGGGTTCGAACCTCGTCGGCAGGATCTGTTACAGCGCCGTCAGCTTCGCCAGAAGGCGCTCGATGCCGGCGAATTGCCGGACTTTCTCAAAGAAACAGCTCACATCCGCGAAAAAGAATGGACGGTCGCGCCTATTCCCGCCGATCTTCTCGACCGCCGCGTCGAAATCACCGGTCCCGTCGACCGGAAGATGATCATTAACGCGCTGAACTCGGGCGCGAACATGTTCATGGCCGATTTCGAGGATTCCAATTCCCCGACCTGGCAAAACAATCTCGAGGGCCAACTGAATCTTCGCGATGCCATCGAAGGCAGCATCCGCTTCGTGAGCCCCGAGGGCAAGCGGTATGAACTCAACTCGCGCGTTGCGACTTTGCTGGTCCGTCCCCGCGGCTGGCACCTTGAAGAACGGCATTTTCTGGTGGATGGCAAGCCCATCTCCGCATCGCTCTTCGATTTCGGACTGTATTTCTTTCACAACACACAAACGCTGATCAATAAGGGGAGCGGTCCTTATTTCTATTTGCCCAAGATGGAAAGTCATTTGGAAGCCCGTCTTTGGAATGATGTGTTCTGCGTCGCGCAAGATGTGCTCGGTATTCCCCGCGGTACGATTCGCGCAACGGTTTTAATCGAAACCATTCTCGCGGCCTTCGAAATGGACGAGATTCTCTACGAACTGCGCGAACACTCGGCCGGATTGAACTGCGGGCGCTGGGATTACATTTTCAGTTACATCAAGAAATTCCGTAATCGCCCCGACTTCGTTCTGCCCGACCGCTCAACCTTGACGATGGACAAGCATTTCCTCAAATCCTACGTGGACCTGCTCATCCAGACCTGTCATCGGCGCGGCATTCACGCCATGGGTGGAATGGCGGCGCAAATTCCAATCAAGGGCGATCCCGTGGCGAATGAACGTGCCCTTGAGAAAGTCCGTCAGGACAAGCTTCGCGAAGTGTTGGCGGGGCACGATGGCACTTGGGTCGCCCACCCCGCTCTCGTCGCGATTGCGAAAGATATCTTTGATGCGCATATGAAAACACCGAACCAGATCGTTCCTCGCAGGGAAGATGTCCGCGTCGCGGCAAAGGATCTACTGGCCGTCACCGAGGGCAAAATCACTGAGGAGGGTCTGCGTTGGAACATTGACGTTGGTCTGCAATACCTCGAGTCTTGGTTGCGAGGCTTCGGTTGTGTCCCCATTTACAACCTTATGGAAGACGCCGCAACCGCCGAAATCTGCCGCTCGCAAGTGTGGCAGTGGGTACGGCACGGCGCGAAACTCAGCGATGGTCGTTCCGTCACGCGGGAAATGGTGCACGATGTGATCCGCGAGCAGACCACCAAACTTCCGGGCGCCCGCATGGCAGATGCGGCCAAGATCTTCGAAGCAATGACAAATGACTCGAATTTCGCCGATTTCCTGACCCTCTTGGCTTACGATTACATCGACTAGATCTCGCGGATGGCGCGCTGGGCGTATTCGCTAGACAAAAGATCGAAGACGCCCATCGCTTGACGCTCCAGTGCGTAACCCCTGCGAGAGAATCCTTGCTGGGCACCGAAGTGTCCTCTCTTCCTGCGATACACTTTGATCAGTATGGAAAGTCCAGGGCTGTCTTCTCTCGCTGTCCACACCGAGAACCTTTGTCGTCATTACCGCATGGGTGAGTCTTTGGTGTGCGCCGTGGACGGGATTTCCGTTGATATTGCAGCGGGGGAATTTGTCGCCCTGCTAGGAGCCTCCGGATCCGGAAAGTCTTCCTTGCTGAATCTAGTCGCCGGCCTTGATCGCCCTACATCGGGAGCGGTGATCGTTCACGGGAATAACCTGGCAGGGTTATCGCGTGTGCAACTGGCCAAATATCGTCTTCACGCCGTCGGGATGGTTTTCCAATCCTTCAATCTGATACCCAGCATGTCATTGCTGGAAAATGTCGAGCTTCCTCTACGCTTCGCCGAGGTCGATCGGCGGCAAAGATCCGATCAGGCACGCCAGTCGCTCGAACGCGTCGGGTTGTCCCGCCGCCTCTCGCACCGTCCTATGGAGCTTTCCGGTGGCGAACAACAACGAGCCTCGCTGGCGCGGGCACTCATCAATCGGCCGAAGCTTCTCCTCGCGGATGAACCAACTGGCAATCTCGATAGCCGTACCGGCACCGAGATCATGGAACTGATTCGCAGCTTCAACGAAACCCTGGGCATGACGGTCTTAATGGTCACGCATGAGCAGGCTCTGGCCGAAAAATATGCCGGACGGATGCTTCAGTTGGCTGACGGCAAACTCGTCGGTGATGTAGCCAGTGACAATGCTGGCACCCAGGGCAGCGGCAGTAGTTCCTCGGCGCAAGCGTCCCCGCCGCAGAGAGAAACGCTATGAAGCTTTACGATGTCACCGACCTTGCTCTTCGGAATCTGCGCGAATCCATCTTTCGCAATTCGTTGACGACCATTGGCATCTCCGTTGGCGTAGCCTCTTTGGTGGCGATGCTCTCTCTCGGCATCGGCTTGCAACAACTCGCTTCGCGCCGGTTGGAGAAATCAGGCCTGTTTGATACGGTCGTAGCCACTTCAAAGCGCGATATGCGCAACTTCCGCGAAACGCGCGACGAAGGCCCTACCCCGGCGAACAGTCCCGCGCTCGACGAATCCGCGCGTCTCAAAATCGAGCAGTTACCGGGCGTGGTCGAGGCCTATCCCGATATTCGATTTGTGACCGAACTCCGTTTTGACGGTAAGCCTCACCTGACGATGGTCTCCGGCGTTCCGTTTTCTGCCAGGAACAACAACGATGCGTTCGATGGTATGCAGGGCAGTTTTTTCTCCTCCGACGCGGGCTCGGAAGTCATTCTGCAAAAGTCGTTCGCCGAAGAGTTGTTGCTCATAACCCCCAAACCCGGAACGGACGATACAGATATCGGACAACTGGCCAAATCTCTTGTCGGCAAGGAAATGACGATGCGTTATGCCGAACGCACGACATCCCCTTCAACCCCCTCGTCTTTCTCATTACCCCTCTCGCCCTCATCCAGCACGAGCTCCGCGGACGGTTCGGCGTACTCGGTCGTTTCGCGGGAGCTAACGCTGAAAATCGTGGGCGTAACAGACCTCGATCCCGATTCCATGCGTGGATCGGCTCGGGCGCGCGTCTTCCTGCCACTTAAGCTTTTGCAATCCCTGCATGTCATGTCTGAGTCGCGTGATGCATCCGCCAGCAGCGGCCCGACCTATCCTTCCCTTAGCGTGCGGGTTGGCAATCCCAATCTGGTTTCCGCCGTGGAAAATGCAATCAAGAAACTCGGCTTCGGCGCCTTCTCTTTGGTGGATGCCACCCGCAGTGTCCGCCAGTTCTTCGCCGTGCTCGACGGTTTCCTGGCCATCTTCGGGAGCCTCGCCTTGGCTGTCGCGTCCATCGGCATCGTCAATACGCTGGTGATGGCGATTCTGGAACGCCGCCGCGAAATTGGAATCATGAAAGCGCTTGGAGCGAGCGATGCTGACGTGCGCGGCCTCTTCTTTGCAGAAGCTGGCGCGATGGGCCTAGTGGGTGGCGTTGTGGGAGTGACGCTCGGCTGGGTGATCGGGCGTCTGATCAATTTCGGAACGAATATTTACCTGGCGCGCCAGCATTTTCCTCCAGCACAGATTTGGTCCGTGCCCCTATGGCTCATTCTCGGCGCAATTGGTTTTTCCACTTTGGTGAGTCTGGCGGCAGGGCTCTACCCCGCAATCCGCGCCGCGCGTCTCGATCCCGTCCAGGCTCTGCGCTATGAGTAATCGCCCACAGGTAAACTGATTCTATGCGCCCTCGTTCGCGGTGGCTCTCATTTCTATTGGTTCCCATCCTGTTCGGTCAAGCCCACGCCGAGGGCCGCATCGATTGCAACACCTTCCATAGCGGCATCCTCCATCAATCAGTTCACTACTGCGTCATGTTGCCTTCAGGATACGAAGCAGCCACAGCCGGTCATTCTGGGCGCCGTTATCCCGTGCTCTATTTTCTGCATGGACTCGGTGATAACGAACAGACTCTATTCAAAGGCGCGGGGTGGGACTTGATCGAAGATCTCCGCCAGCAGGGAAAGATTTCAGACTTTCTGATCGTCACTCCCGACGGGATGCGAAGCTTTTACATCAACTCCGCTGACGGCCGCGTGCGCTATAGTGATTTTTTCATTCGGGAATTCGTTCCCTACATCGAGACGCATTATTCTATTCGCCGCGAACGCTCTGCACGGGCAATCAGTGGCGTGTCGATGGGAGGATACGGTGCCCTGCGCTTCGCCTTTGCGTATCCTGACTTGTTTTCATCTGTGAGCGCCGAAAGTGCCGCGCTCATCAAGGAATTGCCGCGCCAAACCGAATCTACTCATTCGCGGAGTCCTCTAACCGCCATGATGGGGACGGTATTTGGCGATCCCGTGGATGTCAACCATTGGAACCGGAACAGCCCTTTCTTTCTGGCCAAACAGAATCGCACGCAGATAAGGGCGACAGGCCTATCGATTTATTTCAATTGTGGTAATGAGGATGAATTCGGATTCGACGCAGGAGCCGGGCAATTGCATCGGCAACTCCAGGCAGAAAGCATCCCGCATGAATTCCACCTGTATCCCGGAAATCACGGCGCAGAGTATTTTTTGTCCCACCTTGGTGAGACCCTAATTTTCCACTCGCGCGCGTTTACCGCAAGCAAATAGAGGACCGTCCGCCGTAGTTGTCCGATCAAGAAACGCTATTTTGCGCGGGTAGCCTCGGTTACGACGCGGACGCAGGTGTTTGCGGAGTTGGCTCCACAATCAGATGGTGTCGGCGCACCACGCGACGCCGCTGCGATTCTAGCAGCGGAGACGCCGCCGCCATCGCGCACAAGACGTAAAAAAGTGCGGCGTTCGCCGGAATTTGCAGATTGAAGTCGGCAAAACTGTGCACCAGGATGCCCACGATTCCAAGGAGGGCCGTCACCGTCATGGCGCCACTCATCGTCTCGGTCCAATTCTTAAGTTTGGTCGAAGCCCCGCGGAAGACCAGCACCACAAACCAGACCGCGATCGAGAATCCCGCCAACCCGGTCTCCACGATTAACTGCAGGTAATCGTTGTGCGCTTCGTTCACGAAGAATGTCGTATAAAAGCTGCGAAACTGCGGATACACAACCGGAAATGTTCCGAGTCCCCAGCCCAGGTAGGGCCGCTTTGTGAACATGTGCAGGCAGTCGCGATCGATGCTGAGTCGAACTCCACCGCTGATTTCTTCGCGGGCTTCGGAGTGAATCGTCATAAGGCGCTGGGTGAGCGCATTGCCGCCGATCCAGACGAGAAAAATAATCACCACCGCCAAAAACCCGCCCAACAGGATAGGTTGTTTCCAATTTCCTTCCCGCCTGTGAACCAACAGCACACTGAGCACAATCATCTGCGCGACGAAAGCCACCATGCCTCCACGGGAGCCCGAAAGAAAAATGCTTCCGGCCATCAACGCGGCGATGCCAGCAATTGCCAGCTTGCGATTCCCGTCCGTAAACCTGGTTGCGGCCAGCACCAGCGGAAATGGAGTAAGCATCTCCATCAAACCAGCGTAATGATTGTGATTGACGTAGGGGCCATAAATCGCTCCACCTTGTTCGGAAGGCCAAATCCAGTAAAGCTTGCCATTCGGAGACATGCCTTGCAGTATTGCGAATGCAGCTATGATTCCCCCATAGCCCGTAAACAATTTCGCAATCATTTCGAACTGCGATGATCGCCGGAGAGTTTGTGTTATCACGAACGCTAACATTCCATATGTCGCATAGCGCAACAATTGTGAATAGGTTACATAGCGGTAGGCGGTTGTCCCGATCAGCCACTGCAAAAATACCAAGGCAAAAAAGACTGCCATCGGGCGATAAAGAACGTTGTCGGAGACGTTAATCTCGCGATTGATCCACTGGCGCGCGGCCCAGGCCACGAGAAGCAGCATCGCGCAAGTCTCCAAGGCGAAAATCGACCAAGGCTCGACGGCTCCAAAAGCCAGCGGACCCAGCAACAGAACCGCACAGCCACCGAGCAGCAGCATGTTATTCGTAAGCTGCGGCTGCGAGACTTTCGGGAGCGGCGCGGATTCGGGCTGAGTTGCTAGCGCGGAGCTCAAGGCGTGTCCTTCCCATTGCCGGTGTCGGCGCCAGACGAATCATCGGAAGAGACCTCAGAGGAAGCAGGCGACAGTTCGAAATCATCGAGCGACAGCTTGCCGCGTATCGGCGAACCAGCAGGGAAGCGCTCGATCCCGAGTGCGAGCAACGTAGTCGAGGCGGGCGTCGTCACCTTCGAATGAACTTCCTTCCAGAAATCGGCGTCCGTGAGCGTATCGCTCACAAACAAAGGTGACCCGGTATAAGCGTCTCGCAGAACAATTTCTGGACCACCTGCACCTTCAAACTCCGCCGATTTGTAATATGCGGAGAACTCGTACGTCGCCGCGCCGCGGACGGGAATCAATTGTTGTATTCCTGCGTCGTTGATACCGGGCCCTTCGAAGGTTAGAGAAAGCGAGCGATGTCCCTGTCGAAAGTCGCTCGGATCTAGTAATTGGCGTACCCCGGTGCGGGTCACGTAGGTCCAGTCGAAACCGCCATTCAGAACGTCGAGGCTGAAATCGCCATTGACCACCAGGTTATCCTCGGTAGGCAAATAGGCCGAAAGACCGAGGATGTCGGCACTCTTTTCCCACGCCGCCATCGCGGCGTCGGGACGATGCGCCCCGATCAAATAGTAAACCTGCTCATAAAGATATCGATTCTGAAATTTTTCGTGCAACTCGGTAAGCCGCTCCCAGACTTTGATGACCCCGTCGGTTTCTTGCTTGCTTTTCAACAAATTGGAAAAAGCGATCAAGCTATCGGGACGAGCCGGAACTGCATCGCGCAGTAATGCATCCGTATCCGGGCGAACCCGCCAGCATTCGCGCAAGGCCGCGTCCACCAAGGCAACGTCGTTGGCGATCACCACACGAAACTCGTGCAGAGCGCGATCGATATCGCCGTCGATCAGGAAGAAATTGGCCGCTTGCCACGCTACGTCGGGCGCGGTTGGCTCAGCTTCCAACGCACGATCAAGCGCCGTGCGCTGTCCAGCGACGTCGCCGGTCACTTGATAAGCGGCCGCAAGATCGAACCAATAATGGGCATCGTGGGGATTGAGTGCAACGGCGGATCGAAGGCTCTCGATGGCAGACTGAGCATCTCCGGCTACAAACGAATAGTAGCGTCCGAGACGATGGCGATAATCGGCATTTCCAGGCGAGAGCCATACCGCCCGTCGCAGCATGGAAAGCTCCGGGCGGGACGCAAACGCGCTCGCCACGAATTCTTTGCCGATTAGCAGCACATAGAGGCAGGCGAGAAAACCTACGCCCACAGCAAACTGCCAGCGTCGCCGGTCTGAAAGTTGGATCGCCATTTCACACTTGAAGAGTTAGTTCTCCGTCAACCACCAATGACTTTCTTCCAAACCGCGAAAGACTGCAGCGTAGTCTAGCCCGCAGTTGCGCCGGTTCAAACCGCCTTCGGTTCGGACGGAGGATCTTCCTGGTAATAGTGCCCGTATTTCCCTTGATACTCGTAGTAATAGTAATAATCAGGCGAGGTCAGATCGACGGCGTTTAGAAGCACCCCGGCAACGTGGGCATTGACCTGCATCAAGATGTCGCGGGCGCGGCGAAGCGCCTGCTTCGTCGTTTGGCCAGAACGGATCACCAGAATCGTTGCGTCGGCTCGCGGCGAGAGCACCACCGCGTCCGTAACCGAAAGCGTTGGCGGCGTGTCTATCACGATGTGGTCGTAGGATTCGCGTAACTCCATCACCAGATCGCGCATATTTGCAGATGCCAGCAATTCAGCTGGATTCGGCGGCGGCGTGCCTGCCGGCAGAACCAGGAGATTGGGAAGGATCGGCGAAGTCGTAATCGTTTGTTGCAAAGTCGCGCTTCCAGTGAGCACGTTACTTAACCCACTTCGCGGTCCCATTCCGAGAGCCTTGTGAACGCTGGGTCGGCGCAGGTCAGCATCGATCAGAAGAACGCGAACCCCTTTTTGAGCCAACACAATGGCAGTGTTGATGCTGGTCGTGGTCTTGCCCTCCTGGGGACGAGCGCTCGTCACCATGATGACCTTCGGGGGCGCGCCGAGGTTGGAGAGCAGCAGAGAAGTGCGCAACGCTCGATACGATTCCGCCATCTGCGACTGCGGGCGGATCTGGGTTACCGTTTCAACCGCCTCATTGGAAGCCGTTAGCGCCAGTCGCTTCCCGCTCGGGCCGCGATTTCCAGACTTCGAGCCAAGCGGAATCATTCCGAGAGAAGGAAGAGCAGAGACGGCCTGCGCCTGCTCTGGAGTGCGCACCGTGTTGTCCATGTTCTCCAGTACGAACGCCAACCCCACGCCCGAGATAACGCCCAGAACAAGGGCGAAAGACAGGTTGCGCGGAATGTTGGGTTCGCTCGGCGAAGTGGGAACACGGGCCGCGTCAATGATACGGAAGTTATTCGACCGCAGTCCGGCAGTCACGCCAGCTTCTTTTAGCTTTTCGAGCAGCCCTTCGTAGAGCGTTCGATTGCTGTCGAGATCACGTTTCAGAATGCTGTATTCGATTGCGCTTTCGTTGAGTTTGTTCGCTTCCTGCTTTTGCTTTTCGAAAGAGGCGCGCAGCATGTCCTCGCGTTGCAAAGCGGCGAGATATTGTCCCTTGAGGTGATCGACAGCCTTATTCGTCTCCGATTGCATCTGTCGATCAATTTCCTTGATCTGGTTGTTGAGTTGCGCAACTTTCGGATATGCGGGACCGAACTGAGTGCTGATTTCGGCGACCTGGATCCTTAGGCCGGCCTGCTGCTCGCGCAACTTGTCTAACAGACCCGAGGTCGCACTGCTCGTGCTGCCGGTGCTATCGGAAATGATCGCAGCTGCAATCGCATCCGGGTCATTGGTCTGACTCTGCCGATAAACCGCCTCTTTTTGCATGCGATCCGATTCCGCAGCCGTCATTTCTTTGTTGAGTTCGTCGAGTTTCTCGGTGGTGATGTTCTGTTTTTCATCCATACCGAGAATCTCGTGCTCCTTCTGGTAGCGCACAAGTTTCTCTTGTGAAGTCTCGACTTTCATCTGCAGGTCAACGAGTTGCTTTGAAAGCCAGTCAGAGGCCTGCATTGTAGACTCAAACTTAGTCTTAAAATTCTGTTCGACATACGTGGCGGCGAGCGTATTCACCGCGCTCGCTGCAAGTTGCGGATCGGTGCTGGAGAAATGAATCTCCATGATTCGAGTGCTTGGAATCAGAGCCACACGTAGCCTTCCGTGAAAGCTCGCAAGCAGGCTCGAGGCGCGGTTCGAATCGGTCTGCAGCGGATCAGCAACTAAGTTCCCTTGGACTTGGTCCGCATGGCCGCCGAACTCCGGGCGCCGATCCAGATTCAGCTGTCGGATTACTTGCAGCGCCATCAAGTCGCTTTGTAGGATGCGAACCTCGGTGTCAAGATCGCTCTGCTCGTAAACGTAATCGATATCAGGATTCGAGTCTTTGAAGGAAATGAGGTTCGAGTCGGCTTTATTGACGGCAATGCGGCCCACTGCGTCGTAGATAGGAGTCTGGCGCAGGCTGGCAAGCGCCACTGCCATAAAGATGGCGACGATCACCGCAATGACCATCCATTTGCGCTTAATTAAAACGCGCATGTATTCGCGGAGGGTCGACTCCTGAGATGGCAAAGCGTTGTAAAGGGCGCTGATCGGTCTCAAAAATTCAGCAGCAGGCGGTTGCAAGTCGCGCGTTCCCTCGCTGCCTCTCGGAATGTCACTTCGCGGAACCAAGGGTCCCAAAGACATCGTTACTCCTTAACCGCCCCAAGCTCAATGCCACAGCTCTTCGCATCCGCACATGCTTCCACCCAAGCCCGACTATCCCACGGTACGCCGGGGAACAAAACGGATCTGCATGAAGAATTTGCATGATTTTAGCATCACAAGCTCGAGGAACCACGCAAAAAATGCTGCCGGCGTTGCTTCGTTTATTCCTTTCCTCTCACAAGATCACAAGAACGCGATGCTAGACTTACTTTTTATGGAGTTCCTGTGAGGGTGATCGTTCTGGAGGCGGTTCCCGAAGACGAGGAAATCCTGGTTGCCTGGAATGATCTGGTGTTCAGGATGGAGCGTCCCGAAGTCTTCTTTACCCACCAGTGGGCCCTGGCCGCCAGCCGGACTTTTGCCGCCAGTCTCTCTCCAAAGATTTTCCTTATGTACGAGTCCGGCCAACTTGCCGGTATTGCGGCCATGGCCACCACGCGAGAATCGCCTACCGCGGCTTTCTTCCTCACCGCCAGCACCGCAGATTATTGCGACATCGTGAGTGCTCCCGAAACTCGCGATGCGATAGTGAAAGCATTGCTCGAGCGAATGAAAGACTTGGGAGTGCGGGACCTTGTTCTTGCCAACGTCCCAGCCGAATCCTCGACGCTTCGCGCCTTTGCGGCGAGTGCGCGTTCCCAAGGCTTCCATGTCCACGATCGGCCGGGATACGACTGCGGCATTATTTCTTTCGGCGACGCGGCGCAAAGGCAAGACGTCCTGCAATCCGTCTTGCGAAAGGTAAAAGAAAAGCGGTGCCTCAAGAAACTCAGCGAACTTGGTAACGTTGAGGTCGTGCATCTAACCCCGGCCGATTTAGAAACTGGCTTGCTGCCGATTTTTGCCGCGCACGTTTCCCGCTTCCTCGCAACCACTCGTCTGAGCCCACTCGTCGACCCGCAGCGACGCTTTTTCTTAACCGAACTCGCGAAATCCTTGAGTTCCGCAGGTTGGTTAAAGGTGAGCGCCTTGCTCCTCAACAAACGGCCCGTCGCTTGGAACTATGGATTCAAGTTTCACGGGAGCTGGTTTTGGTATCTGCCCACCTTCGAAATGCCTTACGAGGAATTTTCGCCGGGATCGACCCTGCTCCGGCTCTTGATCGAGCAGGCGTGCGGCGATTCATCGGTGAGTCGTTTGGATCTTGGATTGGGGGACGAAGCTTACAAAGAGCGTTTTCGCAACGATATTCACTCCATTTGTTATGTGCAGCTGACGAAAAGCCTGCCGGGCCATGTCGTGAATGTCGGCCGGCATTGGCTGGCATCTTCTGTGGAACGAATTCCAGAGGTTGAGAAGCGGTTGCGTGAGGGAAGAAGTCGGCTGCGCGGGTTACGGAACCGAATTGAGAAAATGGGCGTGGGCGCGACACTTGGCCATGCACTGATGCGGGTGAAAACGAGTGCGATCTCACGTGAAGAAGTCGCGATGTTCGAAGCTCCCAGGCTTACAATGCCAGAAAATGAAAACGTGGCTCTGCGCCCTCTGGATTGGGACACCCTCGCTCGAGCCGCCATGCAGAATGCCAACGACGAGCTAACCCTCGAATATCTTTGTCGCTGCGCGCAGCGGCTTCGAACGGGCAATGTAAATGGCTATTACCTCGCCGGCCCCGAAAAAGAAGCCGCGCATTTCTTGTGGGTGGACCTTTATCACGGCTTCCACCTCTCCGAAATCGACTCTCGTCTCGAATCGAGCGATCCCACTGCGGCGATGATCTTCGATTGTTGGACCCCTCTGTCAGAGCGGGGCCGAGGCGTATACGCATGTGCGATTCGTTTAGCTGCCCTTGATTTACAAGCGGAACAAAGGCAAGCATGGATCTTCAGCGCCGCCGCGAACGAATCGTCTCTCCGCGGAATTCTTAAGGCCGGCTTCGTGTATCGTTTTTCCTTGGTGCGCATCCGTAAGTTTGGCATAACGACCATGTCGCGTCATTCGGCGGGTCCGCCACATCGCTCGGTCAGCACCAAAGAGATCAAACTAATTTGAATTCTGCGGAACGGTCGAGAGGCAACGCTTGCGATTTGTCAGTCCGGCTTTGAAGCACGTGGTATTTCCCGCACTTTCACGGAGCGGCTTTCTTCGCTATGCCGCCAGCGCTCCCCCGGCAATGGCCCGCCCAGCCATTGTGACCTACCACGGCGTTTTTCCCGAGGGATACGAACGCAGAAATGCCGCTCTTGACGGCAATCTCGTGCATGCCGATTCTCTGCGACGGCAATTGCGCCTTCTCACAAAGCGCTATCACGTGATATCGCCTGCCGACTTTCTTCGCTGGTCCGAGGGCACCCAGTCCCTCCCGCCGCGTTCCATCCTGCTGACCTGTGACGACGCATTGCAGAACACCCTCACCGTCATGGTTCCTATCCTTCAGGAGTTCGGAGTTCAGTGCCTTTTTTTTGCCACTGGTGCCTCCGCCGACGAAAAGCCGTCCATGCTCTGGTACGAAGAACTTTATTTGATGCTATTGGAGACTTCGCTGCCTCTCCGTCTCGATATCCCCGAAGCACAAGTCGACGTCGGATTCGTCGCAGCAGAACAGAGACACGCCTATTGGTGGAGTTTGGTTGAGAGGTTCTCCTGCTTCGATCAAGCCACTCGGCGCAGATTTCTCGATCAGGTTCGAGATCAGCTAAGCCTGCCAGCAAGATGGCGAGCGCAAGTTACAAAGAATTCTGCCGCAGCATCTCGATTCCTCATTCTGAATCGAACGGGATTGCCGCAGCTCGCCGCCTCGGGCATGAGCGTCGGTGCGCATTCCATCTCTCATCCGATCCTGGCGCGGATGTCAGACGAACTTGCCTGGCACGAGGTCTCCGAAAGCAAACGAGTACTCGAGCAGGCTCTCGGACAAACAGTGTGGGCGTTTGGATATCCTTTTGGCAACGGCTCCACGGTTAGCGCGCGAGACATGCACTTCGCCAAGCGAGCTGGTTACCGATGCGCTTTCATGAATATCGGCGGCGGTTTTGGCGCGAAGAGCGAACGTTTCGGCTTGCCGCGAGTCCACGTGACCGCCGACATGACTTTGGCGGAGTTCGAGGGTCATATCTCAGGCTTCTATTCTTGGCTGCGGAAGAAGTTAACCGGCACCAACGAGATGGAGGCTTTGCCCGCCAGCCATCTTGATGCCACTTGAACTACCCCTTGCCCGTTGAGCTTTGTTAAGTCGGCTATACTATCGAACACAAGAACCAACAGATAAAAAGTGTTTGGATTCTGCGGCCGCTTGCAACCAGCAGTGGGTGCGGAATCTGCAACAACAATTTTCTAAGGAAAACGAATGGTGAATTGGTCGCAGGAATCGATACTCGTAACCGGCGGGACGGGATCGTTCGGGAAGAAGTTTGTTGAAATCATGCTCCGCGACTACCGGCCGCAAAGGCTTGTGATCTTCAGCCGTGACGAGTTGAAACAGCATGAGATGAGAACGTCGGGCTTCGATCATCCCAGCCTGCGCTATTTCATCGGAGACGTTCGGGACGTGGAACGCCTGAAACGCGCCCTCTCCGGCGTGACTGTTGTCGTGCACGCGGCGGCCCTTAAGCAAGTTCCAGCGTGCGAATATAACCCCTTCGAAGCCATCCAGACCAACATTATGGGCGGCCGCAACGTGATCGACGCCGCGATTGACCAGGGGGTTCGTCGCATTCTGGCGCTCAGCACCGACAAAGCGGTCAATCCCATCAATCTGTACGGAGCCACAAAGCTGTGTGCTGAAAAAGTATTTGTGCAGGCGAACGCCTATGCTGGCGCCAGGGACACCCGCTTCAGTTGTGCGCGCTACGGGAACGTGGTGGGCAGTCGTGGCAGCGTCATTCCGGTTTTTCTCGAGCAGCGGCGGCGCGGGAAGATCACGATCACCGATCCGCGCATGACTCGGTTCTGGCTTACCCTTCCGCAGGGGGTGAAGTTTGTTATCCGCTGCCTGGAACAGATGCATGGAGGCGAAATTTTTGTTCCGAAGATTCCCAGCATGCGGCTGTTGGACCTCGCGGAGGCCGTTGCTCCTGGTTGTCAGGTAGAACACATTGGCATTCGCCCCGGAGAGAAACTGCATGAGGTGTTGGTCTCCGAAGATGAGTCGCGGCAAACGCTCGAGACCGATGATATGTACGTCATCCAGCCATCGCATCCTTGGTGGAAATCCGAGCATTGGGTAAACGCGAAGCCGCTGCCCGATGGCTTCCGCTATTCGAGCGATACGAACGATCGTTGGCTGACCAGGCGCGAGTTGGAAGAACTGGTTGCGCCGGAGGCCAGCGCCGCCGAGGAGCTTCCGGCGTCCGTTTAGTATGGATCTCCCAGTCATGAGTTCTCTCGTATGACCGCCTCGCCCACGGAAAGAGAAACACTGGCCCTCCACGGCGGCACGTCCGTGCGCGATAAACTGCTGCCTTACGGGCGCCAGAGTCTCGACGACGGAGACATTCAGGCGGTGGTTGACGTACTCAAGTCGGACTGGCTGACTACCGGACCCAAGGTCGACGAATTCGAGGAGCGGTTTGCAGCATGGGTCGGAGCCAGCCATGCAGTCACCTTCAGTTCCGGCACGGCTGCCCTGCACGGTACCGCCTTCGCTGCTGGACTTGGACACGGGGATCAAGCGATTACCACGCCGATGACTTTCTGCGCGACGGCGAACTGTATCTTGTATCAAGGCGCGACTCCGATCTTCGCTGATGTTTCACCTGACACATTGAATCTCGATCCTGGCGAGGTTTCCCGGAAACTTTACGAGTGCACGTCTTCGTGCGTTGCTCCGCGAGTCAAGGCCGTCATCGCTGTCGACTATGCGGGCCATCCCGCTGCTCTCCAGGAACTAGGAGAACTGGCTAATGCTCACGGAGCTTTGCTGATTGAGGATGCCAGCCACTCCCTCGGAGCCGAGTATCAGAAGAAGCGCGTCGGCAACATCGCCGACATGACGATTTTCAGCTTCCATCCGGTTAAACATCTCACTACCGGAGAAGGAGGCATGGTTACCACCAACAATGCGTGTTTGGCCGAGACCCTGCGGCGGTTTCGCAATCACGGCATCAGTAGCGATGCGCGCCAGCGTCAGGAATCCGGGCAATGGCTTTACGAGATGGTCCTCCTTGGGTTCAATTACCGGCTGACGGATATTGCGTGCGCGTTGGGGTTGTCCCAACTTGAGAAACTCAACGCCAACCTGGCGCGCAGGCGCGAAATTGCCGCGCAGTACGCAACGGCTTTCAGGGATTGGCCAGCGGTAATGATTCCTGTTGTCCGTGCGGGCGTAAATCCCGCGTGGCATCTCTATCCCATTCGGCTTCAGTTGGAGAAGCTGACGGCGGGCCGCGGCGAAATCTTTCGCGCCTTGCGCGCCGAAAACATCGGCGTGAATGTTCATTACATTCCAGTCCATCGCCATCCCTACTATCGCGAACGCATCCAAACTAGCGAAAGTTATCCTGTTGCTGAAGATGCGTATGAGCGCCTGCTCAGTCTGCCCATGTTCCATTCCATGACAGCGGAGGATGTCGGCGACGTGATCGATGCGTTAAGAAAAGTTTTGCTTCACTATGAGATTACAAAAGACGCGAAAGGCGAGCCTTCACATCAGCTCGAGACCAGGCAAACTAAGTAGTTTCATGTCTAAACTCTCCGACTGGGTAGGATACCGGGCTTTGGTAGTCGGTTGCGGCTCCATCGGGCGCCGTCACGCAAGAAATTTAAAGCTATTGGGGGTTGGGAAGCTAGGTTTCTGCGACACCAGTCCGTTGGCGTTAAAGGAGTGCGAGGAGGAGATCCACGGCGAGATCTTTGACAACTATGATGAGGCTCTCCAGGAATTCGCGCCCGACATCGTATTAATCTGCACGCCTCCCGTGTATCACGTCGAGAACGCCCTCGCTGCTCTCCGCGCCCGGGCGCACGTCTTTATCGAGAAGCCCCTTTCGCATGAATCGAGTGGAATTCAAGTCCTGATCGCAGAAGCCCGGCGTCGCGACCGCAATGTTCAAATCGGCTACAACATGCGCTTCCATCCGGGCCTGCAGATATTGAAGGAACTTATCGATTCGGGGAGGATTGGCCGCGTTCTCTGGCTCAGCGCTGAATTTGGACAGCATCTTCCGGATTGGCGCCCTTGGCAAAGCTATCGGGAGAGCTACAGTTCGCGAAAGGATTTGGGCGGGGGCATAATTCTCGATGGGTCCCACGAACTGGACTACATTTGTTGGCTGTTGGGGCGGCCCACGGAAGTGACTTGCCGGGCTGAGCGCCTCAGCAGTCTCGATGTAGACGTAGAAGATTCCGCATGGATCTACATGAGTTTCCCCGAGCGACGCCGGGCGGAGCTTCACTTAGACTTTGTCCAGCGGTCCTACACGCGAACGTGTAAGGTCGTGGGGGAGACTGGCACTGCATTTTGGGATTTTACCCTTCAGGATGTGCGTTTGTTCTCATCTGACCAACCCGGCTGGAAGAATATTCCTTACACGTTTGAAATAAATGACATGTACGTATCCGAGATGGTTCACTTCCTGGAGTCTCTCGGGTCCGGAACAGGACCGTGGGTTGATCTCGAGCAAGGTCGGGATGTGATCCATATAGTGGAAGCCGCCAAGAGGTCCGCCGAAGATGGAAAAGCTCAGATGTTGAACTGGACGAGCGTGGACTCCGAGGGGCCCATAGTCGCGATCGTTCAGGCTCGGATGGGGTCAAGCAGGTTGCCGGGAAAGAGCCTCGCGGAGATTGAAGAACGCCCGATGTTGTGGCATGTGATTCAGCGTGTAAAACGAGCCACGCTGGTGGATCAGGTTGTGGTAGCCACCTCTATCGCTCCGGCCGACGACGTCATCGAGAGGATGTGCCTTCAGAATGGCGTCCGATGTTATCGGGGCAGTGAGAGCGATGTGCTGGATCGTTTCTATCATGCTGCGCGCGCAGAAAAAGCGAAGCAGGTGGTACGCATTACAGCCGACTGTCCTTTGATTGATCCTGAGGTGATCGATAGAGTCGTGCGACGATTTCAACGCGGTGATCTCGATTACGCTTCCAATGCGATGGTGCGAACCTATCCGGACGGGCTGGATACGGAGATCTGTTCCTTTTCCGCCCTGGAACGGGCGTGGCACGAGGCTACAAAGGCTTCTGAGCGCGAGCATGTAACCCCATACTTTCGTTCGGGCAAATTTCGTACTGCGAACGTCGAGAACGATGTGACGTCCGTGTACCAGCGTTACCGATGGACGGTGGACGAGACGGCTGACCTGGAGTTCGTCCGAGCGGTGTACAAGGCTTTTCGCGGACGGGAGACTTTCGTTATGAAGGATATCTTGGAGCTGCTCGAGAAAAATCGAGGGCTGGAAAAAATGAACTCGGATATTATTTCCAACGTCGGGTACTACAAGAGCCTTTTTGAAGAGGCGGATGCCGCAGCAGCGCCAGGCCGGCCAATTGAAAATTCAAAAGCTTGGTATGAACGGGCTCGGAAGGTGATCCCCGGCTCTGCGCAGACGTTCAGCAAAGGTTCGAACCAGCACGTCCGCGGAGTGGCCCCGATGTTCCTGTCAAAGGGCAAAGGATGCCGTGTCTGGGATGTCGATGGGAACGAATATATCGATTACATCCAGGGGCTGCTGCCGAATATTCTTGGGTATGCCAATGAGCTCGTAAACGCAGCTGTGACGGAACAGTTGCAAAAAGGGCACAGTTATTCTTTGCCGCACCCTCTAGAAGTGGAGCTGGCGGAGCGGCTGACGCGGCTTATCCCGTGCGCTGAGAAGGTCCGTTTCGGCAAGAACGGATCGGACGCCACTGCAGGAGCTGTTCGCGCTGCGCGAGCCCTCACCGGACGCGAGCGAATTGCCTGCTGTGGCTACCACGGGTGGCAGGACTGGTTCATTGGTAGTACGACGCGAAATGTGGGTGTGCCAAAGGCGGTGCAGGCTTTGACTCATCCGTTCACGTACAACGATCTCGGATCGTTGCGAATACTTTTGGATGAACACAAAGGCGAGTTTGCCGCAGTAATCATGGAGCCAGCCAACTTCTGGCCTCCAATTGATGGTTTCCTGGAAGGCGTAAAAAACCTGGCGCACGACCACGGGGCTCTGCTCATTTTCGACGAAATTTGCAGCGGATTTCACTTTGGGGTGGGAGGAGCGCAGAAAAAATTCGGCGTAATTCCCGATCTGGCCTGTTTTGGAAAGGCGATGGGCAACGGCTTTCCCATTTCGTGCGTGGTGGGAAAAGCGAATGTCATGAACGTGTTTGAAGATATATTTTTTAGCTTCACCTTTGGTGGAGAAGTCGCGTCGATGGCAGCTGCCATGAAAGTGCTGGA
This sequence comes from Terriglobales bacterium, assembly GCA_049520915.1. Lineage (GTDB taxonomy): Bacteria > Acidobacteriota > Terriglobia > Terriglobales > Acidobacteriaceae > Acidiflorens. The sequence goes on along the minus strand of JBEKPH010000002.1, from coordinate 89,513 downwards.
TATATTGGAAGGAACCGATGCGCTGGCCCGCATTAATGTGAATGGGCGGTTGCTACAGGAGGGGCTGAACGCGATGTCGAGCCAGGCGGGATTGCAAGATCGCATCAAATGTGTCGGTTATCCATTCTGGTCATTGATCAGATTCCTCGATGCCGATGGCAGGGACAGTCTTTTGGTGCGAAGTCTGTTCGCACAAGAATGTGTAAAGCGCGGAGTCCTGCTGCTGGCAACGCATAACATGACCGCGGCCCACGATCCGTTGGCGATCGAAGGGACTCTGAAGGTCTACGCAGAAGTCTGCAAGACAATGGCGAAATGGTTGAACGAGTCCCACCCTGAAGTCCACCTCGAAGGTGAGATGATCCAGTCCGTGTTTCGGGTACGGTGATGCTTGTCGTTACGGGGGCGAGCGGATTGCTGGGTGCGAATGTCCTATGGTCGGCGGTTGAGCTTGGCTGGGAGACCGTAGGCCTCTGCCATCAACATGTGATTCGGCCTACAGCAGCGAAGATAGCCAGGGTGGACCTAACCGACGATGCCGCAACACGCAAGCTTCTCTTTGACCTTCGTCCCGATACTATTGTGCACTGTGCTGCCGCCACAAATGTGGATTGGTGCGAAGACAATCCGAAGGAAGCGAATGCCATCAACATTCACGCGTCAGCGGTGTTAGCCGAGTCGGCTGCCTCGATGAATGCGCGTTTTGTTTATATTTCCACCGATTCGGTGTTCAACGGCAAGAGAGGTGACTACCTTGAGACGGACGCACCTGCTCCACTGAACGTCTATGCGAGGTCGAAATTGGCAGGCGAGTACGAGACACTGACTCGCAATCCATCCAGCACGGTAATTCGGGTGAGCATCTACGGCTGGAACGCTCAGAACAAAGATAGCTTGGCGGAGTGGGTTCTCAGACGGTTAGAGGCGGGGAGGGATGTTCCAGGATTCACGGACGTTTTCTTCACTCCGATTCTGGTCAACGACCTGATACCGATCTTGTTTGCACTGTTGCGACAGGACCTGACCGGTCTCTACCATGTTGTTGGGTCGGAGAGAATTAGCAAATTTGAATTTGCGCGAAGGGTGGCTGCTACTTTTGGGTTCGATCCCGCAAGAGTCGTAGGCAGTCGGGTAAAAGACGCGCATTCGAGAGCACCACGGCCATTGGATGTGTCGCTCAACAGTGGGAAAATCAGGACTGCGTTGGGATGTTCGATGCCCGACGTTGATTCAGGTCTTCGTGAATTTCGAACACTACGCGACCGCCAATACCCGCAGCATCTTAGAAGCTATTTGAACGATTAGGAGTGGGTCATGACCACGTTGAAGGTGGGAGGCAAATCGATCGGGTTGGAGTACCCGACCTATTTTGTTGCCGACATCTCGGCCAACCATGACGGCGATCTTGAGCGCGCCAAGTCGCTGATCCGGCTTTGCGCGAAGGCGGGTGCAAATGCGGCGAAGTTTCAGAATTTCCGCGCTCCCAAAATCGTTAGCGAACTTGGCTTCAAAGGACTGCGTGGACAACTCGCTCACCAATCGAAGTGGAAAAAGAGCGTGCTTCAGGTCTACCAAGAGGCAACTCTGAGATGGGACTGGACCCCCTTGTTGAAGCAGGAATGTGCGGCCTGCGGGATCGATTATTTTTCCTCGCCCTACGACCTAGAAGCGGTAGATATGCTGGATCCGTTCGTAGATTTGTTCAAGATCGGATCTGGGGACATTACTTGGCCGGAAATGTTGCGAAAGGTAGCGAGCAAGAACAAGCCGGTTCTGTTGGCGACTGGAGCCTCTGATATTGGGGAAGTGCAGCGCGCAGTTCAGGAGATTCTTCAGGTTAATTCGCAGTTAGTGCTGATGCAATGCAATACAAACTATACCGTGAGTCGGGAAAACTTCCGACATATTCACTTACGAGTGCTCAATAGCTATCGCGCTATGTTCCCCCGTTTGATCCTGGGACTCTCCGATCACACTCCGGGCCATGCGTCTGTGCTCGGAGGCGTGGCCCTTGGGGCGCGTGTAATTGAAAAGCACTTTACCGATGATAACCTCAGGGAAGGTCCGGATCATCCGTTTTCGATGACGCCCACGTCATGGCGAGACATGGTCGAACGTACGCGTGAGCTCGAGTTGGCACTGGGTTCTCCCAGTAAATTCGTTTCCGAGAACGAACGTGATACGGTCGTTGTTCAAAGGCGATGCCTGCGTGCAGTGAAGGACCTAAGTGCAGGAACTGTGCTGGAAGAAGAGATGTTGGAGGCGCTCCGCCCCGCACCTCGCGACGCCGTGTTTCCTTTCGATTTACCCCTGGTCGTCGGTAAGAGACTCACTCGCGATCTCCCTGCGGGAGAATGCATCAAGTGGACGACCTTAGCCGAGGTTCGCGAGTGAGGATTGTTTATCTGACCGATAATAATTCCGTTCACAATCGAAGGTTTCTGGAAAAACTGGTCTCCGCTGGGTACGAAGTTTGGTTTTGGGATCTCACCGCGACTGAGGCATTAGGGGGTGGGTATCCCGATGGCGTTCAGTCGATAACATCCGAGAGGAGCGTCGATCGCGGGGCTTCGCCGGGCCGATACGGGGAACTCCTGCCTCAATTTCGATCGGTGGTAGAGAAACTTCGGCCAGCGCTTGTGCACGCTGGCTCGGTCCAGAGTGGCGGATACTTGGCGGCCCTCGGGGATTTTCATCCTATGCTGCTTATGTCGTGGGGTTCGGATCTCCTGTTGGACGCGGAGCGGAATTACGAATGGAATCGAGCGACGGAACTCGCGTTGCAGAAAGCTGACGCCTTCTTTTGTGACTGCGGCACTGTGCTAAAAAAAGCAAACAGTTTTAGGGAATTCCCTGATTCACTTGTCGTTCAATTCCCTTGGGGATTGACGAGAGGTGTCTACTCGCCATTAGGGCCGTTGCCGGCTGATGATAAGTTCGTGCAAAAAGAGGGGACGACAACTTTTATCTATACGCGCTCCTATGAGGCACTCTACGGAACGGACGCTCTTCTTGATGGGTTTTATAGAGCATGGAGATCAAATCACTCGCTTCGCCTGCTGTTACTGGGCGACGGGTCCCAAACTCGGATCATTCGGAATTACGTTCAAGTTCACGGTTTGAGCGACGCTGTATTTCTCATAGGGCCTCAGCCGGCCGATGAGTTGCCGTCGTGGTTTCGCGCAGCTGACGCTTATGTCAGTTGTGCAAGGTCGGATGGAACTTCGATTTCTTTGTTGGAAGCGATGGCCACTGGTCTACCCGTGATCGTGACGGACATTCCCTCCAACCGAGAATGGGTAACCGAGCCTGACAACGGATGGCTTGTTCCAATAGGATCTGCGGAAGAAGTTGCGGCCGCAATGCTAAGAGTGTCGAACCTCACGGCTCAGGAACGGCATGCGATTTCAGAACGTAATCAGCGTGTGGTGGCAGAAAGGGCGGATTGGGACAAGAATTTCCCCCGCCTTTTGGAGATGTATGAACGTTTGGTCACGGGTTGAGACTGATCAACAATTGTTTCGATTCTTATGCGAGTTCTCCTCTTACATCCCGACGATGGATCCCACGGTTCGTGGGCGAAGCAGCGCTGGGATTCGATCGTCGACCTGGGCCGCGCCCCAAACTCTTTTTACCAGGAGATCAGTGCTAGGTTGGGTTGTCCCGTCTTCAGCATCTCTGAGCTTGCTGTCGAGGTCGAGGATTTTCAGACCTTGCGCGAGATGTTTGCACTCGGCATGGGGCTCGTCGTAGACCGGTTCGGCATCGACTGGTGGGACGTCATCAGTTTGATGTTGCAACCGGAATTGCAAGATGTGCGGCTCGCAATGCGGTTGGCCGAGCGACTGACGGGTTGCCGTACTCTGGCAGTGAGCCGTCGCTCGACCACTGCAGAAGTTGTGGCTCTCCACTTAGGAGTGCCCCTGCAAGTGCTCGACCGCGGCTACGGGAAGCGTCTGGCGTCTGAACTTCTGCGCCGCGGTCGCGCCGTCGCAAACCTGGGATTCGTTCAAGCGCGACAAGTCGTCTACGACAAATACGATCCTCATTACCGCTGGCGAAGGAAGATAGCCGAATCACCGAATTCTAAGACCTCGCGCCCCTCCGAGCCCCTGGTCCTACTTCCGTCGGCCTATTCGAATGTCACGAAGACCGCCTTTTATTACGCAGGCCTTTTGCCAGAGCAGAAGTTTCTGTTAGTCCTGGCGCGAGAATCGGGAGCCGTCTTGCCAATTCCTTCCAATGTTCGGAGCATCCGCCTGGCGAGTTTCGCCTCAGGAAAATGGGACAGGTCGGAATTGGAGAAACTTAAGGCCTCCTGGGAACGGATGCAGCGGTCGCTCAACGAGCATCCGGCTTTGAGATTATCGACACAAACCGGAATAATGAAAAGAGGTGCGTACTGGTTGCGCTGGGGATTAGTAGTTCGTGATGCGTGGCTTCGCGTGTTTGAGACGCAATCCGTGGTCAGCTGCCTTTGTGCAGACGATTCGAATCCATATACTAGAATTCCGCTGTTGCTGGCGGAGCAACGCTCGATACCGGCGGTAGCCTGTCATCACGGGGCGCTCGATTGCCGGATGGCGTTTAAAAATCGTCGCTTTTCAAAGTACCTGGCCAAAAGCCAAATGGAGTCCGATTATTTGCAATCAACCTGCGGTGTCGCTGCCGACCGGATCGTGATGGGCGGGTCGTCGTCGCGCTCGAAAAAAATTGCCTCGGTCTGGAGAGAAAATGCTCCTTGGATTAGCTTTTTCACCGAGCCTTACGAGGCCGATTTCTGGCGAGCGGATGCAATTTTTCGAGAAGTATTGCCGCGACTCTGCGCAGTTGCCCGACGGGCAGGCAAGACTGTGGTTTTGAAACTCCATCCCTTTGAAAGTGTCCGTCAGCGGACGAGGCTGATGAACCGGGTCTTGAACGAGGCCGATCGAAAGTTAGTGAGCTTAACCGATGCGCCTCTATCCACCGAAATTCTATCGAAGACATGGTGCGCTGTGACCGTGGAGTCCACTGTGGCGTTCGAATGTGCGACAGTTGGTATTCCCACCCTTCTTTGTGGATGGTTGCGGCATGCCTACGCCGGATATGGAGGACAGTACGTGCGCTTCGGCGCCGGCCGCATGCTCGACTCTCCAGACGACTTGCTGCGTATCCCGGATTTTGTCGCGGCATTTACGCCCGACTCGAACTTGACTGACACCCCGCTGCGGCCCGTTACCTCCAAGATGTTGTCGGACGTGCTCTGCCCCACTGCGGAACGTTGTAGCCCTTAGCCGAACGCAGAACCGGCATCGGCCGACTCAACACCCGGGACAACCTTCATGATCACACTCTTCACCCCATCCTTTGCCGATGAAGCCAACACGAACGCTCAGAACCTCACCGTGAAGGAGGTCGTGAGCCGCCTGCCTCCCGATCGCTTCAGAGTGATACTCCTTGGAGATGGACCACCGGATCCGCGAATACGGGCACGCGCGAACACAGAAATCCTGCCTTGGTCCCGCCACGGGAACACCCCGCGATGGCTTACCCGCGTGCTGCTCTCAAAAGTCGACGTCTATTTTTTCCCGCGCGAGGGGCCTTTCGACGCCCTGTTCCTGTGGTGCAGGCGTTCCTTCGGACTTCGTATCGCTCTTGTTACCTACATCGTGATGGCTCTGGACGAAATCCATCTGGGGCCAACCATGACCAGAGCCGTTCGCGAGGCCGATTGTGTCGTCGGAAACTCGCAGTTTGTTTCGCAGACCGTCCACGACCGCTTCGGCGTCGCAACCGGCACAATCTACGACGGGATGAAGCCAGAGTTGTTTTACCCACCACCGCAGGATCCTCCGGCCGGTCCGAAACCGATCGTGCTTTACGCCGGTTCTTTCCAGGCGCGAAAGAGAGTGGATGTCGTCATCCGCGAGGCGGCAAAATGGCCTTCTGTTGATTTTCGTTTGGCTGGAAAAGGTGAAGAAGAAGATCGCTGCCGCTCTCTCACAACCGAACTGAATTGCCGCAACGTGACTTTTATCGGGCATCTCTCCCAGCCAGAATTGGCCGACGAGATGCGGCGGGCTGACGTCTTTCTTTTCCCCAGCGTGTTGGAGGGCCATCCGCAAGTGCTTGGGCAGGCTGCATCCTGCGGTCTGCCGGCGGTCGCGATGGATAAGTATCGGCCCGACTATGTTGTCGATGGTGAAACCGGCTACTTGGTAAAATCGGATGTCGAACTCTCAACCAAACTGGAAGTGCTGCTCGCCGACCCAGCGCTACGCCGCAAAATGTCCGCCGCTGCTGCCGGACATGCCCGTCAATTCGACTGGGAGAAAGTGGCGGCAGATTGGGAGAGAGTGTATGTGGAGGCGGTCGATAAACGGCGCAATAAGCATTGATGTTCGGAATCGAATCAACAAACAGTCGTATACGCGTTGGACGTGCAACCGCTGGAGTGCCGGGACTGGGCGAGAGACTTTGAATAGAGGACGGGTGATTGAGCAATTCTAGGTCTCTGTTGCGTTACGGAGGGTTCATTCTCTCCGTGACCACGGCGCGCGTCATTGGTACGCTACTGACAGCTGCGATCTTTCCTTTCCTCGTGCGGCGTTTGGGCGTCGATGTCTACGGCCTCTGGAGCTATGTGGTTGCGGTCTGCGCATTCACGGGACTCCTGTCGAATCCAGGACTCACTACCTACACTGCGCAACAGGTTGCTGCGCGACGCGAGGCGGCCTTCGAGACAATTTCTGACGTGTTAGTCCTTCGCTTGCTGGCGGGCGCGGTCGGGATGCTTGCAGTCCTGGTTGTCGCAAGATTTGAGCACCGCCATGATGTTCGCGTTCTCCTCATGTGGTACGGAATCGGCTCGGTGCTGACGGGCGGTTTGTCGCTGGACTACCTGTTGCCTTCGCTGGAACTATTTCACGTGCAATCATTTGTTACGATCACGCAGCAGAGCCTCTACGCCGTCGGTATATTCACGATGGTTCGATCTCCGAAGGATGTGATTTGGGTTCCGGTCAGCATTTTGGGTTCGACGCTCGTGACCAGCATCATCAGTTGGATCTTTCTTTGGCGTGCCGGGTTCCGTTTCCGGTTTTCCCTTGCGCCGCGGCGCTGGGCTGCAATTCTCGTGCCCAGCGTGCACTACGCCGGATCTTCCTTCATGGCGAACCTCTATCATCGCACCGGACATTTTGCGGTTCGATGGTATCTTGGTGAGCATGCGCTTGGCTTGTATGCCGCCGTCGCCCGGCTCGCCGACGTGCTTCGCAACTTTCTTTCCATCGGCCAGACTGTCTTGATGCCGCGAATGGCTTTGCGTGCCGGTTCCCCCGACGGACTCTCGCGGCTCACGCGAATCGCCACTTTCATCCTGGTTTTGTTCGGCGTTCCCTTGGCGGTCGGCGGCATCGTAACCGCCCCGGTGGTTGTGCCGTGGTTGCTCGGCGCTCAGTTTAAGGAAGCGGTGCACGCCTTTCAATGGGTTGCGCTCTATGTGATCGCGGCACCGTCGGCGGCCTTGTTTGCGGGAACAATCCTCTATGCAATGGGCCGTCATCGCGCTTATTTTGTCTCCACAGCGGTTGGAGCTGTCAGCGCCATCGTTCTCTATCTCATTCTGCCTCCTCTGTTTGGTATTGCCGGAGCCTGTGTCGCGTTCGTTCTCGGAGAAGTCGGTGTTGCGCTTTGCGCATTTCTGCTTTGCCCGCCACAGGTTCGCTCTGCTGCAAGAACTCCGGTATTGTGGATCGCTCTAATCGCCAGTCTTTTGATGGGCGCTGTGCTGTGGATCGCGCTTCCTAGGCACATGCCTCCGCTGGTTCTCGTTGGCTTGGGGTGCGTGGTCTATGTCATTACTTGGGCCGCGGTAGGCCGTGAGGTGCTGAAGAAAGAGGTCGTCGGTGTCGCATGATGAGTGATCCGCATTCCAACGATGTTCGCAGGTCAAAAAGCGAACCGAAATTGCGTGGCATGGATTTGGTCCGTCCCTCGCTGCGCGATTTTGCCTATCTCGACAACCAACGCCGCACCGAACTAATCGCCGAGCAGGCGGCAAAACTCCCTCGGGTGCGCAACCTTTTAGATGTGGGTGGCAGGGGAAAACCTTACGCTTCCTTCTTTTCTGGTTGCGTGACCAACCATTATGTTCTCGACGTTGCCCCCGCGTCCTCGGTCGATGTGGTCGGCGACGCGCGCGACATGCCGTTTTCCGATGTTTCCATGGACGTCGTCTTGATTACTCAGGTTCTGGAGCATGTCCCCGATCCGGTCGCGGTGATCAGCGAAATTCGGCGAGTGTTGAAACCAGGTGGCACGCTCCTGTTGAGCGTCCCATCGATTTTCCCGCAACATGGCTCGCCCGGCGATTACTGGAGATACATGCCCCAGGGACTGCAATGGATCCTCCGCGATTTTGAGAGCGTGAACGTCAGGGGAGAGGCCGGCACAATTCCCAGCATTTTCCTCGTGCTCAATGTTTACTTGCAATTAGTCACCGGGCCCTTGCCTCTACTCCAGGAATTGCTTCGTTGGACAATCTGTCCCTTGAATAATTTGGCCGGACTGCTGGCAGGAAAGGTGTATCGAGGAGATCAATTCGCCAGCAACTATTTTGTCGTGGCTGTGCGATAGAATCGGTTCCAACACTCCGCCGCATCGAGCGGAGTTTGGATCTACTGCACTTTGCCGAGAACGGAAGTGTGCCTGGAAAGCTGGAGACTCCGCTAGCTTGGGGGAAGCTTCCGCTGCCAGTGGAGAAGGGTGCCAGACATTCGTGTTGAGGGTTGCGAGAGACTTGATTTATCCGATTTCCTGCCTCTGGAACGAGGAATCGAACCGAGGTCAGCGAATTCGAAGACTGTCGACCTTTGTCGGCTGGCAGATCTGGAAGCGGACGCTTCGCAAACCGATCGCGGTAACGCTCTTTAATGGCAAACGCTTTTTGGCCTATCCGGATTGCCAGGTCTCTTCCGGTGTCTTGTATACACGCATTCCCAATAGTGGCAAAATTCTCTTCCTCAGAAAGTATTTGTCCGGCGGAACGCTGGTCGATGTCGGAGCCAATGTAGGCTCGGTAACCCTCTTGTTGGCCGATCGGATTCAAGACGCCGTTCTCTTTGAGCCCAATGCGGTGGCAGCCGCTCGTGCCCGCGATAATCTAGCCTCCAACCGCCTCGATTTCAAAGTTTACGAGTTCGCCCTTTCGGATACCACCGGAGAGATTTGCTTTACATGCGATGGGCCGGTCGACGTCGGAGCACACGTTATCTTGAAAGGAGCCGTGCGGGAGACTGTCACCCGTGCGGTGCAATGTATGACCTTCGATGACTTTCTTCGCGGGCACGCTCCCCTCCCGTTTCCCGTTTCCCTGATTAAGATCGACGTCGAAGGTCACGAGAACTCGGTTTTTCGCGGGATGCGTGGATTTCTCGCCGAGAAAAGGCCGCCTTTGGTGATGTTCGAGTACCTGGAAAGAACGAATCTCGCAGAGACCCTCAGTTTCTTCCAGGAGGTGGGATACCAAGTGTTCGAGCTCGGCCTGAATGGTCCCAAAGCCGTTGCAGGTGGAGTCGCCCCCCTGCAAGATTTATTTGCATGTCCTCTGGAGCGCGTCCCCATGATGGGATTGGCTGGCCCAAGTTCATGACCGTGCGGACTGTGATCCTCACCGAAATCATAGCCCCCTACCGGATCCCCGTTTTCAACGCACTGGCACGCCGGGCAGAACTTGATCTAAGCGTAATATTCCTAGCCGAAACCGATGAGACTCTCCGTCAGTGGCGTGTTTACAAGGACGAAATTTCCTTCTCTTACAAGGTCCTGCCATCCTGGCGGTGGCGCACCCGCAACAGTAGCCTCCTGTTCAATCGCGGGTTGTGCGCAGCCTTAAACAAACTGAGCCCGCAGGTTATTATTTGTGGTGGCTACAACTACGCTGCATCCTGGCAAGCACTTCTGTGGGCGAAACACCATGGGGTCGAGTTTGTCTTGTGGTCCGAGAGCAACCACCATGATGCTCGCGCGGGACGCCCGTGGGTTGAGTTCATGAAAACCTATTTCCTCCGGCACTGTGACCGTTTTGTGGTGCCCGGCAAAGCATCCTTCGAGTATCTTCGGGTCCTAGGGGCTCAGGAAACGAACATCTTCACCGCACCCAATGCCGTCGATAACGGTTGGTTTTCGACCCAAGCGGAGTACACTCGGGCCCACGCGACCGAGTTTCGCGAGAGAATGAAACTGCCCTCACGGTATATTCTTTTTGTGGGGCGTTTGATTCCGGAGAAAGGTGTTTTTGATCTCCTCGATGCCTATGCCAGGCTGGAAAGTAGTCTGCGTGCCAATGTCGGCTTGGTGTTCGCCGGCGATGGCATATCCAAAGACCAACTGGCCGAGCAAGCGAAACACATCCATCCCGGCATGATTTGTTTTCCGGGATTCACGCAGAGAGAAGATTTGGCTGGCATCTACGCGCTGGCAGAAGTCCTGATTCTGCCGACGCACAGCGATCCTTGGGGTCTGGTAGTGAACGAGGCGATGGCGTGCGGACTGCCGATTGTCGTAAGCAGTGTTGCCGGCTGTTCAGCCGACTTGGTCGAAAACGGATGCAATGGGTTTGTTGTACCTCCTCGAGATTCGGAGAAACTGAGTATGGCGATTGATTCCATCGTGCGGCGGCCGGAACTCCAGCGGCAAATGAGAACCTGCAGCGTCGAACGAATTCAGAGCTTCTCGCCTGAAGCTTGCGCCGATGGGTTGGCCGCCGTGGCGACTTCCAGTCCCGGGAGGACCAGTTGAATTCCTCGAAACCACTGCTGTGGGTAGCCGGTGCCTTGGGCTTAAGCCTCGCGCTTTATTGTGCCTATTTGAATTTGCAATATTTCGGCAACATCTCTTTTCTGGCAGCGATCCTAGGCTTGGAGATTCTGATCGCCAGCCTCTGGAATTTCGAGCAGCGCTTTCTGACTGTGTTAATTGTCGTCTTTGTCTGGGCCGGCATCCGGATTCCGTTCCAGAGCGCTGGGATTATCGGGCGCTGGGCAGTTTTATTTGCGGGCGCGCTGGTCGGTTGCATTATTTGGCTAAACTCGCCTCACAGACCTTTCCGGACGATGCATCTGCTCGCCTTCTTTTGCGTTAGCGCTGCGTTTGTATCCGCCACGGTCTCTCCCTTCATCCAGATGGCTTCCCTCAAGGCCTTAAGCCTGGGCTTGCTCTTTCTCTTCTGTTCTGCCGGCGCACGGTTGGCGCTCGTTGGAAGGGAAGAGCGTTTTTTTCGGGGTCTCATTTGGGGAGTCGAAATAGCCGTCTATATTACGGCGATTTGTTATTTCGGTTTAGGGACTCCCTTCTGGGGCAATCCCAACTCCCTCGGGGCGGCAATGAGCGTTGCCTGCTTCCCCATCCTGCTCTGGGGATGGATCGTCAGCGAGGGACCCGTTGGGAATGTCCGCCGCCTGTTTGCACTCATTCTTTGCACCTACCTTATTCGTTTCAGTCTGGCCCGTGCAGGAATGGTTGCGGTTGTCCTCGTGACAGTCGTGTTTTGTGTTTGCCTGCACCAGTACAAATTATTGGTCAAGGTGTCAGCGCTTGCTTTGTTACTGGTTGCTGTGGCTGGAACCTTCGCGCCACAGACCCTAACCAAACAGCTCGACGACCTCAGCGACGCGATCCTCTACAAGGGACACAAAGGAGAGGGTGTGCTCGGTTCGCGCCGCTCGCCTTGGGATGCTTCAATTTCTTCGATCAAAGCCCACCCCTGGTTTGGGACCGGGTATGGTACGAGTCCGACCGGAGAGGATCCGGGATTGTCTTTCGGAACGGTGGCCTCCAGCGCCGAGACAGAACGCGAACATGGCAGCAGCTACGTCACCATCGCCGAGTGGGTCGGTCTGCTGGGGGTTCTGCCCTTTATCGCGATGATAGGTGTCACACTATCCAATCTGTGGAAAGTTTGTTCAAGGATGAATCGCAGCTTGGATCCCACGCATTACTCGATTCCGTTGGCCATGGTGGTGTTGGCGGGTTTTGTTCACGCCACCTTCGAAGATTGGCTGTTCGCCGTCGGTTCGTATCTCTGTCTATTCTTTTGGATTTGTGCATTTTTGCTGGCGGATCTGGTTCCCGATGCCGTTGACATCCCATCGAAGGTCACGGTCCGTAGTTTTCCCCACCCGGTGCCTGTCGATTTTGGAGTCGTTGCGCCGAATCGATGATCAGATTGTTTATCAATGCTCTTGCCGCCAGTGCGGGCGGAGGCCTCACCTATCTCCGTAACGTGATCCCTCATCTGTCGCGCAGGCTCGACGCGGAAACAACTGTGGTGTTAAGTCCGGCACTTCGCGCCGAGTTCTCGCAACTGCCGAATATCTCGCTTGTCGAAGCGTCGGAAACCTCTGGGACGTTCCGTCGTTTTGTTCGTGAGCAGACCGCCTTGCCGAAGCTGATTCGTCGCAGCGGCGCCGATGTGTTGATTTCCACGGGCAACTTTGCGCTCTGGAACTCTCCCGTGCCCCAGATATTGCTGTCTCGCAACTCGCTGTACACTTCCAGCGATTTCCTGCGCGATCTTCGCGCTCGTGGAGCATACGCAATATGGACCGACACGTTAATCAAGGGTTGGTTCGCCCGGCAATCCGTCGCCCGGGCCGATGTCACCGTTGCTCCGAGTGAGTCATTTGCGCAGGAACTCAGGTCCTGGACTGGCGAGCACGTAATTTCGGTCCATCATGGATTTGATCCCCCCACTTTTACCAGCGACGCAACGCCCCTCCCAGTCGCGGTGAGAGCCCACCTCGACCAGGCGCAGGACGATCTTCGGCTACTCTTCGTGAGCCACTACAACTACTACCGTAACTTCGAAACTCTCTTCCGGGCGCTGCCGATTCTAAGTAAACGTCTACACGGGAAGAAGGTGAAGTTGTTTCTCACCTGCCGTTTGAACTCGGATGAAAATCCCGGCGCCTACCGCGCCGAATCGGCTTCCTCCTTGGTGGAGACTCTCCGAAGCCAGAATAGTGTCGTGGAACTCGGCATGGTTCCCTACCGTTCTCTGCATCACCTCTATAGGGCCTGCAACATCTACGTCACCCCCGCCTATGCCGAATCCTTCGCTCATCCGCTGATCGAGGCCATGTCGAGTGGCCTGCCGGTAGTGGCTTCTGATCTTCCGGTACACCGCGAAATCTGTGGTGACGCGGGAGCGTATTTCCCCCGTTTCTCTCCGGAGGCACTCGCCGACCAAATCCTCCAGCTTCACGAATCGCCTGAGTTGGCGGCGAAATTATCGGACAATGGCCTACGCCGCGCGTGCCAGTTCAGTTGGAGCGAGCATGTGGAACGCGTGATCGTGCTGGCCCAGAATTTGGTGCGGTCGAAGGCGGGGCAAAACTGATGTCCCAGGCCGCGGGGATGCCTCCATCGTTGCACGTCCTGACGCTGACTCCGTTTTTTGCGTCAGACAAAAATGAAGTAAGCGGCTGTTTTGTCTCCGAACCACTCGAACAGTTCCCGCATCTCGGTCTCGCCTCCACAGTGATCGCCGTATCTCCCGTTCACTATTCGCGAAAACATTCAATCTCGTCCGCCCCAGCCGAGTGGGTGCGATACCCGCAAATGCCAGGAATTTTTGGCCTCTCCACTGCCGGAAAGCTGCTCTACCTTCGTCTTCTCAAACGAATCGAGAAACTTCACCGTATAAAACCAATTGATGTGATCCATGCCCATGCGGCGTTGCCCTGCGGCCACGCCGCAGCCTTGATTTCCCGGCGTTTGAATATTCCGTTCGTAATAACCGTCCACGGATTGGATGTGTTCAACACCTGTGCTCGTGATGGAATTTCGGCGACTTGGCGGCGCGATGTTTCGCGCGCCGTCTATGGTTCGGCACATACCGTAGTTTGTATCAGCGGCAAGGTGCAGCAGTTCGTGAACGCCGGAATGCCGGTTGAACCTCAGACTGCCATCGTGCCCAACGGCGTCAATGCCGATTTTTTTTCGCCCAGTCCGGCTCAGTCTGAAAATGTCACTCCACAAATTCTGGTTGTCGGTAGCTTGCTCCCCAGCAAAGGTCACGAACTTGTTCTGCGAGCGCTAAAAACTCTACAAACTTCTCTTCCTCTCATTCAATGCTCCATCATCGGAGAAGGACCCTATCAATCGCAGTTTGAAGGGTTGGTGCAAGAGTTGGGTCTTGCGCGGCAAGTCCGGTTCCTTGGCCGGAAGAGCCGCGCGGAAGTAGCCGAGGCCATGCGCCATTGTTCCGTATTCGTGTTGCCGAGCCGGAACGAGGCCCTTGGATGCGTCTACCTTGAGGCCATGTCGTGTGGCAGGCCTGCGATTGCCTGTACAGGGCAGGGAATTGACGAGGTGATCGAGCACGGCAAGAACGGCTGGCTCATTCCTCCCGACGGACTCGCCGAATTAGTCCAGGGACTCTCTGCGCTCTTCGGTTCGCTCGAATTGCGGAATCGCCTCGGCGCTGCCGCGCGCCAGACGATCCTCGAAAAACTCACCCTGGCACATCAGGCGCGGCAACTGAACGCGGCCTATCGTCAAGCTATCGCGCAGCGAAGCGGTCCCTCTCCGACGATATAGCGGAAATGGCGTCGACGATCGCTATAGCCTTCACCTACCCGAGGGCGGGTTGACTCATCAACGCTACGACGACATCGTTTCTTGGGATATCGCCAAATCCACCGTTCCCAGCTGATTCCTGCGCCGCTATGCCCATCACGTCCGGAGGTGAGAGCGAGCCCGCGTAGTCTGCATCTTGGGTCGGCCGATTTGCTTGATCACATGTTTGAGCATTTCTATACCGACGAACTGAAACACCTCCTTCGGGAGTGTGTGCGCGTGCTCAAAGACAATGGGGCGTCGGGCTCATTGTGCCCAGCCTCGAACGCGCAATCGCCCCCTGTTGGCGCGACGCAGCGAGTGGTTTTTGGATTCCCCCAGGTCAGCGATTTGCCCCACTCTTTGTATGTTGAAACCTTCAAATAGCCGCGCCGTTCGCCCACGGAAAATGCTAGGCTGCTACAGTGAAACGGATCCCTTCGCTCGACGGTCTGCGTGCCATATCCATCTCCCTGGTCTGTGTTGGACACCTCACTCGCATCAAAATGGTGCCGTCGTTCTTTTCCTATTACACCCTCACCGGAGTGCAAATCTTTTTCGTTATCTCCGGCTACCTCATCACCACTATCCTGCTTAACGAACATCGTCAGAGATCCACCATCGATCTGCGCCAGTTTTATACACGGCGCGCCTATCGTATCCTGCCCGCGGCTGCTGTTTACATGCTCTTTGCCCTCACCGTCTATCGGCACGAACTTCGCTGGTATGACATCGCCGCCATGCTCCTCTACCTCGTAAACTTTGACGCAGCGTGTCCGTGGATGGTCGGCCATTTGTGGTCGCTTGGTGTCGAAGAGCAGTTTTATTTCCTTTGGCCCAGCGTGCTCAAACATTGGTATCGGCAAAGAATCGCGATTCTTCTCGGGACGATAATATTTGCACCCATGTTCAGCACAGTTTGCTACTACTTCAAAATTCCAGGCGGCGGCTTTGGGATGTTTCCGTCCGTTGCCAACACTCTGGCGTTCGGTTGTCTGCTGGCGATTTTGAGTCCGCGCATACCAACCATCAGTGGCTGGGCAGCCTCCGCTATGCTGCTCGCGGTAATCTTCATTCCCACCTTCGACGCCAACACTCGAACCCGCACCTTATTCGATCTCTTTGTTCTCAGCCCAATCCTGCAATGCTCGATCGCAGGTCTGGTGCTGCACGTCATACGGTCGCCGTATCGGGTCTTGAACTTTGCTCCTGTGATGTGGCTCGGCAGAATCAGCTACAGCCTCTATCTCTGGCAACAGCCATTTTTCTACGCTCAGGTTCGATATCCTGCCTACAGGCTCCTTTATGGCGTGGCCCTTGCCTGTCTCTCCTATTACCTCGTAGAACAGCCGATTCTCCGATTACGGCAAATTCGCGCCCGCCGCCGCAACTCGAAAGAGGCGCCCCTTTCGAGTGCCGTTGAGCTTCGCGAAGTCTCATAATCGAAGTTGCAACATCATTGAACACTCCATGAAACACGAGCCTTAGCATATGTGTGGAATCTTCGGAATACTCTCTTCGTCTCGTTCTGTCTCCGAAGGCCTCCTTCGGAAAGCCGTCTCGACGCTCGCCCACCGTGGGCCGGACGACGCCGGCACAGTCATCATCGAAGATAGCTCCGGCCCCGGCTATCAACTTGGCCTCGCTCACACTCGCCTCTCGATCATTGATCTTTCGCCCCTCGGGCACCAGCCCATGCAAGATCCAGTAACCGGCAACTGGATCGTCTTCAACGGTGAGATTTACAATTTCCGCGAACTTCGAAGGGAACTCGAAGCTCTCGGTGTCGCGTTCAAAAGTCATTCTGACACCGAAGTGATTCTGGCCGCTTATCGCCTGTGGGGTGAGTCGTGTTTGGAACGGTTGCAAGGTATGTTCGCCTTAGCCCTCTGGGATGCGTCGCGAAGGCGGCTCCTGTTGGCCCGCGACCCGATGGGGATCAAGCCGCTCTACTACCACTCGTCGGACCAGGCTTTTATTTTTGCTTCCGAGGTTCGAACCTTTTTGCGTACGGGACTCGTGCCGCGAAAAATCGATTCGACTGGACTCGTAAGTTACCTGGCGTTCGGCTCCGTGTACGAGCCGTGGACAATTGTGGAAGGAGTCAGAGCCGTCCCTCCAGGATGCGTCTTCACCATCGAGAACGGATCGGTGAGCAGCCGCCAATATTGGAATCCACTGCCCTCTTCTTCGCGTGCAGAGTCGGATGCGTCCCCAGGGGATGGAATCGCGACTGTTCTCAATCTGCCTGGCATCTTGCGCGATGCGGTGTTGTCCCATCTAATCAGCGATGTGCCCGTGGGAGTCTTTCTTTCGGGCGGAATCGATTCGAGCGCTCTGGTCGCGATCCTCAGCCACAATGGAGTTCGTGCTGACACGTTCTCGCTGGTCTTCGAGGAAGAGGAGTTTAACGAAGCGCAATATTCACGGGAGATAGCCCGCCGCTTTGGCACCAAACATCAGGAGATTTCCGTTTCACAGCAGGACACGTTGGCGGTATTACCCGAAGCTCTGAGAGCGATGGACCAACCGACCATTGACGGTATCAATACGTATCTTGTGTCGGCCAAAACCCGAGCGGCAGGAGTGAAAGTTGCTCTTACCGGCCTCGGGGCAGATGAGATGTTCGCCGGCTACTCCAATTTCCGCCGAGTACCCAGAATGGAAATATTCTTGAAGCGCTTTGGGCGGCTGCCTCTATTCGCGCGGCGACCCCTTGTCGCTTCCTTGGCGCGGTTCGGACGCAAGCATGACCGGGGTCGCAAATTGGCCGCCCTGGCCGCCGGCCAAGATTCCGTAGTTCATCCGTACTTCCTGATGCGTATGCTGTTTGCACCAACTGAATGCGAAGAGTTGTTCGCAGCGCCCGGATTCGAAGCTTCGCAGCGCTCCCTTGAGCGCGTGCTGCAAGAATCGGTTACCAATTGCCAATCGCTCGATCCCATCAATCGCGTTTCTTATCTCGAGTCCCAGTTCTACATGCGAAACACACTTCTCAGAGATTCCGATTTCATGAGCATGGCGCACGGTCTTGAATTGCGCGTGCCCTTTCTCGATCGGGCGCTGGTCGAAGCCTGCTTCCGCGTTCCCGGAGACCGCAAGATGGAAGCCGGTTCCCCCAAGGGTCTTCTGCTCGCGAGCCTGGGCGTCGAGCTGCCCAGCGAGATTGTGAATCGTCCCAAACGTGGGTTCACGCTACCTTTTGAGCAATGGCTGCGGGGCGAAATGAGGCGGCCCGTCGAGACTACTTTGCTCGCGAGCGGCGAAAACTCGGCATTGCTGAATCCAGAGGCCGTCCGCGACGTCTGGAATCGTTTCCTGGCGGGCGCAACTTCGTGGTCGCGTCCATGGTCGCTGTTTGTCTTATCGCGGTGGTGCGAACAGAATCTGTGAGTGGTTTTACTCCGTCAAGGGTTTGCGCGAAGAAATCAGGAGGAACAATCCCATCTTCGCTCCAAACATGCGGACCAGGAATCGAGGGTACATTCGCCAGATCCTCCTGTAGACCAATCCTCGAAAGCGCGCGGAGGGCTCGTTCAAGAGCAGATCTCCCGGACTGAAAGCCTGCCGGAACTCGACTTCCTCGAATCCCCGAACCAGTTCCCGTGCCTCTTTCACGCTATACGATTTTGTGCCCGGACTCTCCAGGTGATCGTGAACGCATCGGCGCAATGACTTGCCGCGCAGCCATCCGTAGCGCAACCAGAGCATGAATCCGGTCAGTGACGGGTGGTGGTAAATCATGATGCGCATCGCGCCGCCGGGTTTGAGAACTCGCCACGCTTCGCGGATACATTGCGACGTGTCGGGACTGTGATGCATAACACCGTATGAGTACACGATGTCAAAAGTGTCCTTCGGAAAAGGGAGGTGTTCGGCATCCGACACCTGTAGATCGGACGTATACCCGGCTCGTTCGCAGCGTTGCCTCGCCCGTTCGAGCGAGATGGCCGAAAGGTCAACGCCGGTGGCCTGCGCGCCAGCCTTCAGCCACTCCAAATAGTCGGCGCCCATGCCGACACCAACCTCAAGCACGCGCTTCCCGCGAGATTGAGCGAAGCCCGCAAATTCATGAATGTAGGGTTCGAGTTGGTAGCGCGCACGCGCGTGCGCGTCGAAGTCGGCACCTTCACCCATGTAGCGCGTGCCGCAGGGATCTGCATTCCAGAAGTTGCGCACTTCCTCCTTTAACGGAGATTCGTCCGACCTGCGCATTGACGATCTTTGTGGCATGGCAACGAAACCGATACTAGCACAGCATTCTTTGTTAAAAACGGCGCTCCAGACTAAGATAGTTGAATCTTTACCCGGGACCTCGACGTGATCGAAACGAAATCGGAAACCCAAACGTTAAGCGCCGGGAAAGCCTCGCCATTACTGCCGATCAGCGTGATTATTCCCGTCCGTAACGAGGCGCATAACCTTCCGCGCTGCCTGGCGTCGCTGAAATCGGTCGGCGAGGTCTACGTTATCGATTCGCAGAGTAGCGATGACACCAGTGCTATCGCGGACGCGCATGGCGCGAAGGTCGTGCAGTTCCGCTATGCCGGAGGTTGGCCGAAAAAGCGGCAGTGGGCAATGGACTCCCTGCCTCTTACCTACGATTGGATTTTGCTGCTGGATGCCGATGAGGTTGTCACATCCGAATTGGCCGCCGAAATTCAACGGGCGATTGAAGATCCGCATACAGACGGCTATTACATTGCCTTGCAGATCTATTTCCTTGGTCGCCGGCTGCGGCACAGCGCAGCCAGCTTTTGGAAGCTTTCCCTGTTCCGCAAGGGCCTCGGAAGATTCGAGTGCCGCTTGCAAGATCAGGACGCCAGCATGGCCGACATGGAAGTCCACGAGCACATCGTCGTGAAGGGAACGACACGCAAGCTCATTCATCCTCTGATCCACCACAACGTGGAGTCCTTGTCGCGTTATATCCAAAAACACAACGAATACTCGAATTGGGAAGCGCGTGTCTGGCGTGATGGCTCTCTCAACATAAGCCAAGGAGACATTCAGCCCTCTCTCTGGGGCACTCAGGCGCAACGGCGCCGATGGTTGCGGCGGCGCTTCCTATGGTTGCCCGGTTCACCGTTCGCTTTCTTTCTCTACAAGTACGTGTGGAGCTTTGGTTTTCTGGATGGTGTCCCTGGACTGATCTATTGCGCGATGCAGGGCATCCAGTTTTTTCACATCAAGGCGAAAATCTACGAGCTCCGGGTCGGGAGGAGCTGACGCGATGTGCGGTATCAGCGGCCTCGTGAACTGCGGAGACTCGGAGACACTCGTCCGTATGACGAATGTCCAGACGCACCGGGGTCCCGACGACTCCGGTGTCTGGGAGCGGCATTTTCCCGATGGTGCCTACGTTGGCTTGGGGAGTCGCCGTCTCGCCATCCTCGACCTCTCCCCCGACGGCCACATGCCCATGAGCAATGAAGATGGGACTGTTTGGATCACCTTCAACGGCGAAATCTATAACTTCCCAGATCTGCGCCGCGAACTCGAAGCTAAGGGTCACCATTTTCGGTCCCATACCGATACCGAAGCCATCGTTCATCTCTACGAAGAATATGGCGTCGAGTGTCTGAATCGCCTGAACGGTATGTTCGCGCTTGCGATCTGCGACCTGCGTGGCGCTTCGCCAAAGCTTTTCGTGGCGCGCGATCATTTCGGAATCAAGCCTCTCTACTACTTTGAACGCGGTGGGAAGCTGGCTTTCGCATCCGAGGTGAAGGCGCTGCTCGAAGTGCCGGGAATCGAGGCGCAGATGAACCTCGATGCGCTCGACCAATACCTCACCTTCCTCTGGGTGCCTGACCCCTTGACCATGTTCGAGGGAATTCTCAAACTTCCCGCCGGCCACTACGCGCTCTGGCAAGACGGGCAGTTTAAGATTCACCAGTATTGGGACCTGACCTTCCCTCCCGCAAACTATCCTTTCCCGAGAACCGAAGCCGACTTGACCGACGAGATTCGGCAGAGGTTCTGCGGCTCGGTTGAGCAGCAGATGGTCAGTGATGTTCCCATCGGCGCTTTCCTCAGCGCCGGGCTCGATTCCTCCAGCATCGTGGCGGCGATGGCGCGGAAGCAATCTGTGCGCACTTACACGATTACATTTCCCGCGAAATACCGCGTCGGCGAGTCGACGATCGACGATCCCGGCGTCCCGCAACGTCTCGCGCGGAAGCTCGGCTGTGAGCACCACGAAATCATGGTCGAGCCCGATGTCGTCAGCCTGTTGCCCAGTCTCACCTGGCACATGGATGAACCCACCGCCGATCCCGCCATCATCACGGCCTATCTGGTATGCCGCGAAGCTCGAAAACAGGCGACAGTGCTTTTATCCGGAGTGGGCGGCGACGAGATTTTCGCCGGATATCGTAAGCATGCCGCTCACGCCTGGGCGGAAGAATATCGACGTGTGCCCGCCTTCGCTCGCTCCGCCATGGAACACGCACTGCTTGCCTTGCCGCCCATGCGCGGAACCTCCATGAAAGGATCGATCCGCCTGGCGAAAAAAATGGCGCGTAGCGCGGCGCTCAACGCGTCCGAGGCTTTCATCCGCAACTGCACTTATCTGGATGCGCAACAGAAGTCCGACTTATATGCTCAAGCAGTGCAGCCGGTGTCGAACGGGAAGTGCGCCTACCAGCATCAAGCTGCGTTCGATAAAGTGCGGCATGCGGACTTTCTCAACCAGATGCTCTACCTCGATACCAAGATTTTTATGCCGACGCTCAATCTCACCTACAACGACAAAATGAGCATGGCATCCTCGGTTGAAGTGCGGGTTCCTTTTCTTGATCGCGAACTCGCCGAATTTGTTGCCTGGAACGTTCGCCCCGAGTTGAAATTGAAAGGGAAGTGGCGCCCCGTGACCAAGCACATCTTCCGCGAAGCCATGCGTGACATGCTGCCCGACGAGGTCCTGCGCCAGCCCAAGGCCGGTTTCGCGGCTCCCGTCGACTACTGGCTGGCGCACGATTTGCGCCCCATGGTCGACGATTTGCTCTCGGAAGGTCAAATTCGCAAGCGCGGCCTCTTTCGTCCGGAAGTCGTGCGGCGCTATGTTGATGAGCAGCGCCGGGGAGTGCAAGACTGGTCGATGCAGATTTGGCAGTTCCTGACCCTCGAAATCTGGATGCAACTTTTTCTCGATGGCGGAGCGCGCTCGTTCGCACAACGACAGATAAACGCCGATCAATTGACGATCGCTTAATCGATCACCGCGCGAGAGCACCTCGTACCAGCGCGGATCCAAAGACCCAATGAACAGTTCACGGTCCAATGACAGGCCAAAAGTCGCGAATCAGAGAGCCACTCGCGCGCTGATCGAGGCGAGCGGCTTGCTCCGATCCCCTCAGCGTGTGATCCCTCTTCTTTCGAAGCTCGCTTCCGACCGGATGCACACGGCGTTCGAACATCGCCATCTCTATACCTTCGCGGTCACGTCGATTCCCACCGCGCGAGCGCTGCAAGCCGTGATTAGCTGGATTCTTCGCGCCCAAGGCCCCGATGGCGGCGTCGCCGCGTACTACAGTCTCCTCACCGGATACTCCGAGTCGTATCCCGAGGTGACCGGCTATCTCGTCCCGACGTTGTACGATTTTTCCCATGCGTCCAGCGATTCCACTGCGGCTCATGCTGCTCAAAACGCCACCCGCTGGCTGCTCTCTTTGCAAATGCCGTCGGGTGCTTTTCCCGGAGGCCTTCACGGCACTCGAGCCGAAGCCCAGCCTTCCGTATTCAACACGGGGCAGATTTTGCAGGGACTCGTTCGAGCCTACACCGAAACCCGCGACGCGAATATTCTCGAACGCGCTTCCGCCGCGGGTGATTGGTTAGCTGCCGTTCAAAGTGAAGAAGGTTCATGGTCCGGTCCCGCCGCTTATCAAGGAGCGGCTCATACCTACTACAGCATGGTTTCGTGGTCCCTTACAGAGTTGGCCGCCGCATCCAACACTCCACGCCACGCCTCGGTAGCCGACAGGAACATCGATTGGGTACTCGCCCATCTCCGCCCCGGCGGCTGGTTTGACGGCATCAACCTTCAGGGACATCCCGTATACCTGCACTTTATTGCTTACGTGATCCAAGGTGTTCTCGAGTGCGGTATCTTGCGCCGCCGCGACGATGCCGTTCAGGCCGCCGCGCGGTCAGCTCGGGCACTACTGCGCAAGTTTGAAACTCACAAGCGTTTGGCGGGTACCTACGAAACGGAATTTCTCGGCGGACAAAAATTCTCGTGTCTCACCGGAAATGCGCAGATGTCCTGTGTCTGGTTGCGGTTGTTCGAGGTCACAGGCGATTTACGCTATCTCAACGCGGCTCTCAAAATGAACGAGATGCTCAAGCAATCTCTCCCCAGCAAGGGCCGCCGCGAATTTGTGGGAGGCGTCGCCGGATCATACCCCATTTGGGGTGCGTATCAACCGCTGAGATTCATCAGTTGGGGATGCAAGTTCTTGGCCGACGCTCTCCTGCTTGAGCAGCGTCTTACGCGCAACCTAGAGGCCGTGGAATGCGCGTAGTGATCCTCTGTTCCAGCCCGTACAGCGAGACCGGTTGTGCCGTTGCCGCAAGGCTCGCCAAACTCGGCCACGTTCCCGTTGGAGCCCTAACATTGCCGTCCTGGGACCCCAGAACCTTGTTGCGCAAAATCGGGCAATGGGGACTGCGCGATTCCCTCCGCTACGCCACTGCCAAACTGCCCCCCGGTCGCTCCGCCACCGTCGCGCAAGTGCGAAATCCCTATCTTGAGAATTCGTTACGGCGCGGCGATCGCGTGTTCCGCAACCTGCGCGAGGTAGCGAGTAGTTTCGGATTTCCGGTAGCAACCTGTCGTGATCAGAATTCACCTCAGGCAGTCACGCAACTCAAGCAGTGGTCGCCGGATGTTGCAGTCTTCACCGGCGGAAATATCCTGCGAGCGGAAATCCTCCAAGTTCCTCGGCTTGGCGTCATGAACTCCCATCTTGCCCTGCTGCCCGAGATTCGCGGCATGAGCAGTCCGGAATGGTCGATTCTGTGCGACGTTGCTCTGGGCATCACGATTCATCTCATGGACGCCGGTATTGACACGGGTCCGATTCTTCTTCGTCGTGATTTCACGCCTCCCGATGGGTGCGACTCCTTCACCGACCTTCGCAATCGAATGATTGCCGAGGGGATCGAATTAGTTGCAGAGGCCGTGGCCGGACTAGAGCGCGGGCAACTCATTGCAGTTCCCCAAACCGACAGGGAAAAAGATACCCAGTTTTTCGTCATGCATGAGCGGTTGAAGCTCGTTGCCGCACGCCGAATGAATCAACGCCGGCTCAATCACGTCGCTGGCGCGTGCGATAGCTCAGGCGGGCACGATGGGTAAACTCGGCACCCTGTTGCAGATTGGCCGGACCTTTGGCCCCCGCGCCAGCTTTCAACGCCTGAACTACGAGACCCAACGCGCCAGCGGACTAATGCTGCGCCGCATGCAATCGGTTGGTGGCTGGGACGCATGGGCCCTGAAGCGCATCGCCCCCAACCATTCCCCGGAAGACCTTCTCCGGAATCGCCGCGACGGCCACCGCCCTTTTTTCTTTTCCGATTCTCGTGCGCTGGCGCCTGACCTCAAGAAAGTTCTCGCCGCCCATCAAGAGTCACTCGTTGCCGAAGCGAACGGAGTTCTTGAAGGCCGTCTGCCTTTTTTCGGACGGCTCTCCTTTACCTGCGGTTTTCCTCCCAACTGGTTTCACAATCCAGCTACCGGTCAGAACGTCTCGCCCCACCGCCCGTGGACAGGCATGCGATTTGCCTCCGGTTTTGCTCCAGATGGCTACGGCGATCTCAAATTTATCCTCGAACCGTCCAGATTTCTCTTCTCCTACCCGCTCGCTCGGGCATACGCGGTCACTGGTGACGAGCGCTTTCCCGAAGCCTTCTGGTGCGCGATCGAGAACTGGGCCGCTAACAGTCCACCTATGTCCGGTCCGCTTTGGATATGCGGACAGGAATCGTCGCTGCGGATTCTGGCTTGGTCTTTTGCTCTTTATGCTTTCCTTCATTCTTCTGCCACCACTGCGCCTCGCATAGCACTGCTGTTCTCCCTGATCGCCGCGCACGCCTGGCGCACCGTGCAGACGCTCGGGTATGCGCGCTCCCAACGTAGCAATCATCTGTTCAGCGAAGCCGTTGGCCTGTGGACCGCCGGAACTCTCTACCCCGAACTCAGCGATGCTTCCACCTGGCAGAAAAAAGGCGCTCTGCTCTTGCGCGAAGCGGTGCTCGACCAGATAACACCCGACGGCTCTTACCTCCAGGATTCTTTCAACTACCAGCGCATGGTTCTTCACCAGATGCTTTGGACCATTCGTCTCTCCGAAATCCACAAAATCGAAATCGATCCGCAGATCCGTTCGCGAACTGTCGCGGCCTTCGATTTTATCCGGTGTTTCGTGGACGCCCAGTCCGGGCACGCCCCCAATCACGGTTCGAACGACGGCAGTCACATCCTACCGTTGACGGCGTGCGACTATGGCGACTTTCGCCCTTTGCTCCGCCTGGGCAGCACTGTTCTCAATCGTCCGGTCGAACTCCAACCCGGCCCGTGGGACGAACTCGCGCTATGGCTTTGCGGGGAGCCCCCGCAATCGGCCGAATCCGAACCCATCAACTCTGCTTGCTCCACCCCCGGCTATTACCGCATCGGCACTAGAAACTCCTGGGCGTTCGTCCGCGCCGGACGCTACACTCGACGCCCTTTTCAAGCCGATCAACTGCACGTCGACCTATGGTGGCGCGGCTTCAACCTGGCTCGCGACCCTGGAACCTATCTGTACAATGGAGAGCCTCCGTGGAATAACGGACTTGCCTGCGCGGCGGTTCACAACACCGTCACCGTCGATGGCCACGATCAAATGCGTCGCGCCGGACGTTTTCTCTGGCTCGACTGGGCTCAGGCATCCGGCCAATCGTCTCCCACCAATGCGAACTTTCCCGACTCGTTCCAAGGACAGCACGATGGCTACCGGAAGCTCGGAGTGACGCATCGGCGCAGCGTCCACTCCGCCACCGAAGACGCCTGGGTCATCGTCGATGATTTGTTCGGCGCTGGCCTTCACGAGTCGCGCCTGCACTGGCTTCTACCTGACCTTCCGTTCGAAGTGAGTGCCGTTTCGCCGTTCTGCTTGGCCCTTTCTTCCGAAGAGGTACGTTTTCGCTACAACGTTTTCTGCAGCACCTCCGGCAGCGGTGCCATTGTCCGCGGCGGCAAGAGTGTTTGGGGAAATCTCGGGAATCCAGATGGGCAACCCCACCAAGATGAACGAAACCAACTTGAAGACGAGAAACTCTTAGGATGGGAATCGCCCACCTACGGCGATCTACGACCCACGGTTTCTCTTGTTTACACCGTGCAAGCGCCCCTGCCCATACGTATCGTCACGGTGATCCTTACCGACGAAGCGCTCCTGCTCCAGCAGCGCGAGCACGAGTTGATTTTGTCCAGCGCCGGTTCGGAAGTGCATCGAATCAGCCTGAGTCCCCAGCAAACTCTGAAACGGAGTGTCTAGCCATCGTACAATTGCGAATGTTGCCCATTGTGTCGGCGACATTTTCGTCAGACCAACATGAAACAGCTTCTCCAACATGTGAGCGGTGGCGAGATCGAAGTGGTCGATGTCCCCGCTCCAAAATTACTAGCCGGATGTGTCCTGGTCCGCACCGCCGCTTCTTTAGTTTCAGTCGGCACCGAGCGTGCCTCCTCGGACTTCGCCCGTAAGAATCTTTTACAGAAGGCCAGGATGCGTCCCGACTTGGTCCGCGAAGTCTGGAACAAGATGCGTCGCGACGGTGTGGCCTCGACGCTCGGTGCAGTCCGCAGCCGAATGGATCAGCCGAGCGCTCCCGGCTATAGCAGCGCCGGAACCGTAATTGCCGTCGGAGAGGGCGTCGCCGACATACGCCCCGGCGATCGCGTCGCCTGCGCTGGCGCCGGTCACGCCGTCCATGCCGAATTTGCCTGCATCCCGCGTTTGCTATTGGCACGCATTCCTTCGCACTCGGATTCAAACTCGGAAGTCAGCTTCGAGGACGCCGCTGCCACCACCGTCGGTGCCGTCGCCCTTCACGGAGTCCGCACCGCCGACGTTAAGTTGGGCGACATTGTCGGTGTAATCGGTCTCGGTCTCCTCGGACAACTGACCGTTCAGATTCTCAAAGCCGCCGGTTGCCGCGTCGTCGGTATGGATATCGACCCCGGTCGAGTCGACCTCGCGCTTCGCCTCGGCGCAGGCGCGGCCGCTACCTCTTCGGACGCATTCTCCGATGCGTGTCGCGAACAGTCCGCCGGTCGTGGCATCGACGCGGTGTTAATTTCAGCGCAAACCGCCAGCAGTGATCCTGTCAATTTAGCAGCCGAAGTAGCCCGCGATCGCGCTGTCATCGTCGCCGTCGGCACCGTCGGCATGGCGCTCGAGCGCCGCACCTTCTACGAAAAAGAACTCGACTTCCGCGTCTCCCGTTCTTACGGTCCCGGAAGGTATGACTCCGCTTACGAACAGAAGGGCGTGGATTACCCCATTGGCTATGTGCGCTGGACCGAAACCCGCAACATGGACGCTTTCCTCCAACTACTCGCCGATGCCAAAGTCAACGTGGGTGCCCTGATTACGCACAAGTTTCCCATTGAACGCGCGCAGTTGGCCTACGACCTCATCACGGGAAAATCTCAAGAGCGTTTTCTGGGAGTTTTGATTACCTACCCGTCCGCGGCCGACGAAACTCCGCGCCGCACAATCGAATTGACCGGGAAGGGAAGAGTCAATCCTCTCGGCGGCACCACATCCGTCGCCATAGGACTATTGGGTGCCGGCGGTTTTGCCACCGGCACACTTTTGCCGGCGATCAAGCGAAGTGGTGGTGCCACCTTGGTAGTTGTATGCGCTGCCAACGGTTCCCACGCCCAGCACGCCGCGCAGAAGTTTGGATTTCAGCGCAGCACGACCGACGAAGACAGTCTGCTCGCCGATCCCGCGATCAGCACAGTCGTAATTGCCACCCGCCACCACTTGCACGCACGCCAGACAGTAGCGGCGCTTAAATCCGGGAAGCACGTCTTTTGTGAAAAGCCTTTGTGCCTGAACGAGGACGAATTGCGCGAGATCGCTCGCGCCTATCGAAACCAGCCACCAGATCGCAAATCCATTCTCATGGTCGGTTTCAATCGCAGGTTCGCACCTCTCGCTCTTCAGCTAAAGAGTTTTCTTCGAGACATCCGTGAGCCTCTGGCCCTCAACTATCGCGTGAATGCGGGCTTCATTCCCGCCGAACACTGGCTGAATGATCCCGAGCAGGGTGGTGGCCGCATCATCGGTGAAGTATGTCATTTTGTCGATTTCCTTACCTTCCTCGTGGGAGCGCCGCCGGTTGAGGTGCAATCCCGGAGCCTGGCTAACCCAGGAAAATACAGCAACGATAACGTGATTAGTTCGCTCACCTTTGCCGATGGATCGCAAGGAACCATTAGCTATTTGGCCAACGGCGACAAATCCTACTCGAAGGAGCGGGTCGAAGTCTTCGGTGGTGGCGCTGTCGCAGTGCTTGAGGATTTCCGCCGGCTCGAACTCGTCAGTGGAGGACGGAAACGACTTTCTCAATCCCGGTTGCGCCAGGACAAAGGTCATCGTGCCGAATGGCAAGCGTTTGCCGCTGCGATTCGCGCGGCAGAAGATTCTCCGCTCCCTTTCGAAGAGATTGTGACCACGATGCTGGCGACGTTTGCCATGGACGAGTCGCGCGCCACCGGTCAGCCCCAGTCGGTCGGAGAATTGCGTGACATCGTTTAGAGGATTATCGTTTCAGAGCAAAAGGGATTTCAGTCCCCGCACATTTTCTCCGTCCATTCTGTCCAGAGCCTTGTGAAGATTCTCTACGTTTCCCAATATTTTCCGCCAGAAATGGGAGCGCCAGCCGCGCGTGCCTCTGAGTTGGCCCGCCATTGGGGACGGATGGGCCACGACGTAACTGTTCTTACCGGATTTCCAAACCACCCTACTGGCGTTGTCCCCGAAGAGTGGCGGCCGCGGTTGCATCGCCTGCGCTACAACGAAACCGTCGATGGCGTCCGCGTCGCACGCACGTGGTTGTGGCCATTACCAAACCGCAAAGCGCACGAACGGATCCGCAACTATCTCTCGTTCTGCCTATCAGCCGCGATCAGCGGGTTAACGCTGCACAAGCCCGACGTAATCATCGCCACATCCCCCCAATTACTTTGCGCTCTTTCGGGCTGGTGGTTGGCGTTCTGGAAGCGCGTCCCGTTCGTATTCGAAGTTCGCGATCTTTGGCCCGAGTCACTCGCCGCCGTCGGCGCAGGCAGCGAAGGAACTTTGCTCCATCGCATCCTTGGTGCCATCGCCGGCTTTCTCTATCGACACGCAGACCGCATCGTTGTTGTAACGCCAGCCTTCAAGGAGCACTTAATCCGCTACTGGAACGTTCCTGAAGGGAAGATTTCGATCGTGGAGAATGGCGTCGAGACCGATCTTTTTCTTCCCGTCTCTTCCGCGATGAACCTGCGTCTTCAGTTGGGTCTCGAAGATCATTTTCTGATTTGTTACATCGGGACAATGGGCAATGCGCACGGGCTCGACACTCTAATCGCCGCCGCAGAAGACCTGCGGACTTCGATGCCAAACGCAATGTTCTTGGTGATTGGAGAAGGGGCAGAAAAGCAAAGGATCGTGGAACTCGCCACTGTTCGCGGACTTGTCAACCTTCAGTTCCTCGGTCAGCAGCCCCGGGAGCAGATTCCCGCCTATGTCTCGTCGGCCGATCTATGCCTCGTGATGTTGAAGAAAACTGAACTCTTCAAGACCGTCATTCCCACGAAACTTCTCGAATACATGGCGTGCGAACGTCCAGTGATCGTCGCTGTCGATGGGCAAGCCCGCCAGATTATCGAAGAAGCCGACGCCGGTGTCTTCGTAGAGCCGGAGAATCACAGGGCTCTCGCCAAAGCGATCATCGATTTGGCACAAGACCCAAACCGCAGACTACGAATGGGGACGAACGGGCGGCAGTATATCGTCAACAGACTATCGCGCCAGAAAACTGCGCAAGACTACATCACGGTTCTGCAAGAGATAGGTGTCAAAGCCCTCAGCCAGAAGCTAAGAGCTAAGAGCTAAGAGCAGTTTAATGAATCGCCACAACTGCGAGAGCTGTCGACATGGCCACCGCCGCATCACCCGTCCGATACGCCGCGGCCTTACTCGCGCTCCCAGGAACGAACAACACGTCGCCTTTTACCAGAGCCATGTCAGGGGCCTTGGCATAGAGCACTTTCTTCAGGTTGATCGGGATCTCCTGCACTCCATTCGGTGTTTGCCGTATGATCCGGGTCTTGTTCAGTGCGGAGGTGCGAGTCCCGCCGCCAGCCAGCGCCAGAGCCTTAAGAACCGTCAGAGCGTTATCCTCAATCAGAAACCCGCTCGGATGGTTCACGTCGCCCACCACATAAACAATCCCAGCCCGAGAAACAATGATCATATCCCCCGGCTGAATCTCGACATTGTTTTTCGTATCGTCCACGAAGTTTGCCGATAGCTCGAGCTCAACTTTGTGGTCCGTATCTCCATCCCGGCGCTCGATGGTGATGCTTCGGCCCGCCTTGTCAGTCAATCCCCCGGCCGCCGAAATGAAATCGAAAAGCCGTCGCTCGCCAATCGCAGGGTAAGGTCCCGGATGGTTTACCTCTCCTACCACCGTTACTGCTTGCGAAGCCGATTCGTCTACAAAAATCGAAACGTGCGGACCCCGGACGAACCCTCCGTCCTCCAGTCGCTTTTGGATCAACTCTTGCGCTTCATCCGTCGTCAGATCAGCAACATGTACGTAATCAATCAAAGGAAGGTAGAGATCTCCCGAGCCGCTAACCCGCTCCTTCGTCGAGAGATCGGGAACGCCGAACACGCTGATCTCGATCAAATCACCAGGACCAAGTTTTACGTTGGAATTAGCCAGTAGATGAGACGATTGCGCCGGAGCGGAATCTTTCGCAGTTGGCGATTGGGGCGTTTCTCCAACGACCGGGGTCTGGGCCACAAGGTTAAGGCTGCACAATCCGCACAAACACACGCTCAAGCTTCGCAAAAGAAACCGGCGACTCCGCCTGGACATATCGAAAAACTCCCTGATTTTGTGGCGTCGGTTGAGTCTAACACGTAATCTCTTCAGAATTGGCGTCGCCGGTTTTGGTTCGGCTCCCCCGACCACCGCGTCGAACCCGCCGTCAGGGGCCGGACCGGACGCCAAAGTCCAATCTCGTTCTACACTCGAGTCCAGAGCGAAGAATGGAGTTATAATTTCAAAAATCTATCAAGCTGAAGTCTTTACATCCGCGCGCGCTGCGCCGCTCTCAGCGGAGGACAATCGTGAAATCAGAGGTGCCAGCTCCGGAACCGTTACTCCGGCGCTTCATGCCTGAGCTCGATGTCCTGCGTGGCATTGCGGTCATGGGTGTCCTCTTTTACCACGGGTTCCGAGCGGAGTACGGAGAGTTACCCTTCATCGGAATCCGCAGAACCATTGTGATGTCAACTCAGCCGGGAGCCTTCGGAGTAAACCTGTTCTTCGTTCTCTCAGGATTTCTAATCACCGGAATTCTTCTCGACTCCCAGAACCGGCCCGACTATTACCGCCGTTTTTACGCCCGCCGCGCCCTGCGAATTCTTCCCGCCTATTATTCCCTCCTCATCCTCTTGGTCCTTCTCCATCAGGCCTCGCCGGCATTTGTAGGACTGAGTTTCATTTATCTCTCCAACGTCACCGGTTTTTTCGGCGTTGCCATGGACTATCACCCGCTCTGGTCCCTGGCGGTTGAAGAGCACTACTACATACTCTGGCCCTCCGTTGTACGCAGGTTAAAAGCTCGTTATCTCGCCATATTCTCGCTGGCGATCTGCATCGTTGTACCCGCCGCGCGTGCCATCGCTTTCCACTACGGTCACTTAGAAGGCGGAGAATGGTACACATGGTTCACGGCCGATGGTCTCGCCGCGGGCAGCCTGTTAGCAATTGTTCTCCGAACCTCGATCACCCGGGCCCGGGCAACGGTCGGGGCTGCAACTCTCTTAGCGACGGCAATCGTCGTCATGATCTTGGGCGCCCCGTTCGGCATGCTCTCCCGTTCGAAGCCGCTCGGCGCAAGTCTGCAACTGACCATGGTCGACACTTTTTTTGCTGGCCTGCTTCTCCTTTTCCTACTGTTCGGCAGCGGTTCAAGAAGGCGCATGGTCAACAGTTCCATCCTCCAGTTCTTCGGTTACATCAGCTACGGACTCTACCTCGTCCATCCCCTGATATTTCGCCTTTACGACAAGTTCACACAATTTTTTTGGCCACGGCTGCAACCCTCTGTCATGCACTTTGATTTGATCGTCCTTCGCTTCATCGTCGGTGGCGCGATCGCCATCGGCATATCGCACCTTTCCCGAAAGTATTACGAAGAATGGTTTCTGCGCCTGAAGGATCGTCTCGCCCCTCCGCCTCCCGATTCGACCTCAAACTTCGTCGTGGCGGCGTCTCCCGCGTCAGTTGCCGTAGAGGCTTCCGAGGCTTCCTGACTTCGCCCGTGACGCGGTTGATATACTTTTTGCGGCGAGCGCGGATCCTTTCCCCGGCATGCCTTTCAACATGACGAATCTGAAGCTGGCGGAAGCTCTTAAAATTGTTCGTTCAGCCTCCTCCGATGCTCCGCCTCTGCCGATAGCCCTGCTATGCGGTTTTACTCCCTTACATTTGGAAACATTTCTTCACGCACAGCTCCGCACGCAATTCCCCGACCGTGCTCCCCTTATCCGGACCGGTCTATACGGTGACTTGATTGGTAACTTACGTCGCGCAGCAAATGTTTCTGCCGCCGTAGTCGTCATCGAATGGGCTGATCTTGATCCGCGACTCGGCTTGCGTCGTCTAGGTGGATGGGAGCCGTCCCAATTCCAGGACATTTTGACCGAAGTCAACCGCAGTTGTGATCTTCTGCAAAGCAGTATGACAATACTTGCGCGAAACATCCCGCTCGCCGTCTGCTTGCCCACCCTGCCGCTCGTTCCCATCTCTTTTACGCCCTTGTCGCGCGCTAGCCACTTCACCCTCGAACTGCGCAGTCGAGTCGCCTCACTGGGAGTCTCGCTCTCTCTCGGTCCCGGGATCCGGCTTCTCGATCCGCAGCGCCTTAACGTGCTCTCACCGATCAACCGACTCGCTGTTAACTCAGAACTTTCGTCCGGCTTTCCGTATTCCCTGTCCCACGCCTCGGCGCTCGCCGAGGTCCTCGCCGAGCTCGTTGTCAATCGACAACCGAAGAAAGGCCTGATCACCGATCTCGATGACACTCTCTGGCGTGGTATTCTCGGCGAGGTCGGAGTGCCGGGCATCTCCTGGGATTTGGATCATCACAGCCAGATTCACGGCTTGTATCAGCAGTTGCTTCGCTCCTTGGCCGTGTCCGGAACCTTGATCGCTGTTGCCAGCAAGAATGAACGTTCTCTAGTACAACAGGCGTTCGCCGTGAGAGAGCTAATTCTGCGAGAGTCTGACATTTTGCCTTTCGAAGTTCACTGGGGCGCCAAGTCTGAATCCGTCGCGCGCATCCTTGCAACTTGGAATATCTCCGCCGCCGATGTTGTCTGTGTCGACGACAGTGCCATGGATTTAGCCGAGATCAAATCGGCTCACCCCGAGGCCGAATGTCTCCAATTTCCTCGCGAAGATCCCCAAGCCGCCTACCAGCTCCTGGAGCGCCTGCGCGACCTGTTCGGTAAGGACCACATTTCCCACGAAGATGGCCTTCGCTCCGCGAGCCTGCGTGCCAATGCCGAATTGCGGCAGCACCTCGCCGAAGCGCGGCAGGTTTCGCCCCATGCTTCCGACGATTTTCTCGGGCAACTCGACGGCCACTTGGCTCTCACCTTACAGAAACAGCCATTCGATTCCCGTTCGTTAGAATTGGTCAACAAAACCAACCAGTTCAATCTGAACGGTCGCCGTTTTCAAGAAACGGAATGGAAAAATTGGCTGGATTTGCCCGACACCATCGTCCTGGCAGCCAGCTATCGCGACAAATATGGCCCGCTCGGCAAAATCGCCGTTATCGCCGGTGATCTGGAAAACGACGGGTCCTCTGGAACCCGCACTTTCCACATCCGCACCTGGGTCATGAGCTGCCGCGCCTTTTCCCGTTTGATCGAATATGAATGCCTGCGTTGGCTTTTTTCCAAGCTTGACGTAGAGGAAATTGAGTTCGACTTTCTGCCAACTGCCCGCAATACTCCTATGCAAAATTTCCTCCAGCAACTTTGCAATGCCCGCCCACAGCCGCGTTGTCGCCTGTCTGGCAAACAATTTGCCGAGCGTTGTCCCACGTCCAGCCATTCCGTCAAGGAAATCGTCTGATGCCCGACATCGAGAGTCGCCTCACCAATTGCTTCGCAATCGCCTTTCCGGACCTCAATCCACGCGAAATTCCCTCGGCCTCCGCCGGTTCGCTGGCCAGTTGGGACTCGCTCGCCGGAATCACGTTGATCGCCCTCATCGAAGAAGAATTCAGTGTCAGCATTCCACCCGACGATGTCCCGGATCTCGTCTCTTTCGAATTGGTCCTCGATTATCTGAAGACACTCACGGGGAAGGCCGGAGAGTGACGCCGTCTCCTAAAATCCTCGGCGCCGACGAACTGCGCGTTGGACTCGCCGCCGAGTACGAGCGCGACATTACCGAGTCCGACGTGCTCGAGTTCGCTGCCAACTCCGGAGACTTCAATCCTCTCCATGTGGATTCCGTCTTTGCTCAGCAAAGTCGCTACGCGGCACGCATTGTTCACGGTGCCTTTCAGGTCGGTTTAGCCTCGGCCCTAATCGGCATGCACTTGCCGGGACGCGATGTTTTACTCGGCTCGGTCAATGCCCGATTTTTGTCGCCACTTTTCTTCCCCCGTCGCGTGCGAGTTTCCGGAGAAGTAACGGCGTGGAACATTGCCGCTCGCGCCGGAAGTCTTAGGGTCACCATCATCGACCTGGCCTCCCATGTGCCCGTTTCCGAGATCACAATGGCGTTCACCCTTCAGGACGACAACGCCGAAGGCCAAAGCCGCCAAGCTTCTCCGCAGCCGGCCCAAGTCGAAGCCTCTTTCTCCGCGGATAGAAAGATCGTCGTTCTCACCGGAGCCTCCGGCGGAGTTGGCTGCGCACTGCTCAAGCCGTTGACCGAAGAGTTTTCCGTAATCGCCATCACCCATCGCCATCCGCTGAAAGAAAAACTGCCGCACCTCGTGGAAGTGCAGGCCGACATCAGCGCTGCCGGATGGGAAAACGCCGTTGGCGAACGAATGGCCGGCAAGCCTCTCTACGGAATCGTCCATTGTGCGTGGGCCGGAATGCCCAAGGGCGGACTGTTGCACAGCGATCCCCGCATCATCGAGGAGCAGTTGGCCTGCGGTACTTCGCAAGTAGTGCGATTGGCGCGTTTCTTATTCGACCATGTCGGCGCCGATGGCGGACGAATCGTCGCACTCGGTTCGGCCGCAGGCCACCACAAACCGGCGCTCGCTCTCGGCGCTTATTCGCTCGCTAAATCAGCCCTGGAAGACACGCTCCGGCTTTTAGCTCCCGAGTTAGCTCGCCGGAAAATTTGCATCAACGGAGTCTGTCCCACATTCGTGGCGGCTGGCCTGAACGCGCATGCCGACGACCTCCAGATCAAGCGCGAGAAAGCATTCGTCCCCCTGGGTCGAGTTTGCGAAACACAAGATATCGTCGGCACGGTTCGTTATCTTCTGTCCCCCGCTGCCTCGTTCATCTCGGGACAGTCGATCCAACTGTCGGGAGCGCAGCTGTGATACCCGCATTTTTATCTCCCGGTCCTATACCAAAACCAAGCCGGGCTGGATACTAACTGAGAGCCGGAGACTTAAGGCAACATGCCGCAAAAAGGCCAAGGTCTTCAACTTCGCGAGATCACCCCGGCTGACCTCGAAGAGATCGCTCGTTTCATCCTTCGCATTTCCGGATCAGCTACCCCTCTGACTTATGCCGTGAAACGCCTGTCGTGGATCCTGCTGGAAAATCCCGCGCGAGAACTAGGCGACCCGCTCGGCTGGATCCTCCGCGACGCATCCGGAGCGGTCGTTGGCTCTATGGGTTGCGCCCCGCAAAAGTTTTGCTTCAACCAGAAAACTTTCACGATGATGATGGCCAATTCCTTTTACGTGGACGATCGATACCGAGGAAGCGGCGCATCCATCTTCCTCAAGTATTTGCAGCTTGGCCGCCGCTACCCTCTATTCGTCAGTTCCGCCAACGCAACCGTCGCCGAACTGTGGCAGAAACTCGGTGGCAATGCCTTGGGATACTCAGACCATGAAGTCTTCCGCATCCTGCATTGGCCGCCGTTGCTAGCCGAGGGCGTCTATCGTAAAACGTCCAGCCGTCGCGTGGCGACGTTTGTAGCCGCTCTTTCATCGCCATTGCTTCACGCTCGGCGTCAGTCACTTCCCATGGCGCAGGGAAAACTCTTGCGGATCGACAGCCCCGAGGATGCCTTTCGTATCTGTGCGCACCACCGTAGCGACAAAATCACTAGCTGCCGCGATACTCTGTATCTCAGATGGCGCTATTGCTGCCACGACTCCTCGGATACTCGCCTGTTTTCTTACTCTCCGAACGCCGCCGAAAACCAGACATTCATGATCGGAGTTCGATTGCAGAATCGAGGATACAAACAGCAGATCAGAACATTGCAAGTATTGGACGTCTGGGGCGAGCCCGATCCCAAAATGTATCTCGCGATCGCAGACCATCTCTGCCGCGAATACTCTGAACAGATTGATATGTTGGTCTTCCGCTGTCTCGATCCGGCTCAACAGCAACCCCTGACGAACCATGGCTTCAAAGTTCGTTCGTTTGCCGCACCCATCGCCTGGTACATCGACAAATCCGGCTTGCTCCCAGCGAACAGTTGGTATTTCGTGCCCGCAGATGGAGACATGTTCTTGTGAGGAATTCGTTTGACTGCTAAAACCGTCCTTCGTTCAGCTTTGATAAGAACGGCCGCGACGTTTCGTCTGGATGAGCTTGTCCTCCGCTTGCGGCGCTATCTCGTTCGCCTCGGTCAGTCTCCGAGCATGCTGGTGGTCGAGATGCACGAGACCCCCGAGCGCGATGAGTCTCTTCTGCGCCACCAATTAGAATGGGTCGCGCGCCATTTCACCTTGGTCGACTTGGCCGCCTTTGCGAACCTATGGCAGCAGTATCGCGTCAATCCGCGTTCCTGGAGTAAACCACCAATTCTCTTCACCTTCGACGACGGCCGGCGCAACAACTACACCGTCGCCGCCCGCGTGCTTGAGTCGTTTGGAACTCGAGGCCTCTTCTTTGTCGTTCCCCAGTTTGTCCAATGCACTCCGCAGGAAGCCCGCGAGTACTACTATTCACGCATCGATACCCGAAACCTTCCGCCCACCCTCCCGGAAGATGATGTCCTTTCCATGACGCCTGAGCAGATCGCGGACCTCGCGCGTCGCGGGCACTCGATTGGCAACCATACCTACTCCCACGTAAGTCTCGCGACCTTGCCCGAATCTCAGTTACAACATGAAATTGTGGAGAGTGCCGCGCAAATCTCCCAATGGACGGGCCAGCCCGTGGACGCCTTTGCCTGGACTTTTTCCTGGGATTCGATCACGCCGGTGGCGTGGAATCTGATCCAACAGCATCACCGCTTTTGTTTCGCTCCCTGCCCGGGTTCCGTCGATTGTCGCGCCGACACCTATTCTCTAATCTGGCGCACCGAGGTCGAGGTGGCGTATTCGCCTTCGGACTATCGCTTCATGTACGCCGGCCTCGCGGACCCGCTATGGCGAAGCAAGCGCGATCGCCTGCGATCTGCTATCGGAAATGTTCGCAATCGGAGATAAACGGCTTCGACCCCGTCCTCTCGATGAAAATCTTCGCGAAATTTTCCCCGCACGGCCCCGTCCGACCAACCATAGTTAACCAGAAAGTCTCTCAAGCAGTTGCTCAGTACGTGCCTCCGGCTGTATAGTTTCTGGAAATCAACCTTTGATCCATCACACTCGCCACTGAATGGGGAAACTCCGTCTGAACGACGTGACTGGAACTTCCACACACCGAAGCGGCATTACGCTGGAGAGTTCAGCGGTGAGGGAGTTCGTAATTTGACGTTCCTATTTTTTGGCTTATTCGCGTTCTCCCTGGCTCTCTCGTTCATAGCCACGCGTGAAGTCCGAGACTTGGCCACGCGCCGAGGCTGGGTTGCTCCCGCGCGCGGCGGACGACACGTCCATCAATCTCCGCTCCCGCGTTTGGGAGGCGTGGCGATCTTCCTCGCTTTCTCCATTAGTTTGAGCATGTGGCTCGGCCTTTCCCTCGTCTTTCCTCGCTTGGTGGCCGGACTCGCCCCGGCGATGCTGCTGCGAATTTACGTCCCCGCCTGTCTGATTTTTTGTCTTGGCATTTATGACGATCTTCACGGCGCCGGTCCGTACCTGAAGTTTTCGGTGCAGGCCGTTGCCGCCATCATGCTCTTCGCTGGCGGGATGCGCATTCTCGACCTGCCTCTGATTTTCGGTTCCCATTCGCTGCCTCTCTTCGTCGGATTGCCCCTCACCGTGTTGTGGGTCGTTGCCGTCACCAACGCCTTCAATCTCATCGATGGTCTGGATGGGTTAGCCGCTGGTTCAGCCTTATTTTCGACGATGGTATTCTTTGTCGTCTCGCTCGTCACTCACTCCTGGCTCGGATCCTTGATGAGCGTGACCCTTGCTGGCGCGATCCTCGGATTCCTTCGCTTCAATTTCAATCCCGCCACGATCTTTCTGGGCGACTCCGGCAGCCTCTTCATCGGCTTCATGCTCAGCGCCCTCGCTCTCGCCGGAGCCCAAAAGGCTCCCACCTTTGTGGCTGTCGCTATTCCCGTGGTCTCGTTCGGACTTCCGATTCTCGAAACCATGCTCTCCATCGTCCGGCGCCTGATCAGCGGTCGCCCGCTTTTCACCGCCGACTCCGAACATATCCACCATAAATTGCT
The DNA here is from genome assembly GCA_049520915.1 of Terriglobales bacterium. Classification (GTDB taxonomy): domain Bacteria; phylum Acidobacteriota; class Terriglobia; order Terriglobales; family Acidobacteriaceae; genus Acidiflorens. Next base: position 50,831 of record JBEKPH010000002.1, on the reverse strand, counting down.
TCAGATGGGCTTCTCGCACCGCCAGGTCGTCATCGTTCTCTACGCTGTCTCTGCCGTCTTTGCCATGCTCAGTCTGTTCCTGCTTTGGCCAACCGGTAGCACCCTTGGATTGGTGTTAGCCGTTGTCGGCACCGGCATTTGGCTTGGCGTCCAGCATCTCAACTATCTCGAGTTCGGTGAACTGCGGCGCGTGGCCCAGCGCACCATCGATCAGCGGCAAATCGTCATCAATAACCTTGCCGTCCGCCGCGCCGTCCAGGAACTGAAAGTGGCCCGCGATTTCGATCAGTTGCGCACCGTGCTGGTAGCCGCCTTCGGCAGCAACGATTTCGATGCCTTCGAGCTTCAACTCAAGCCCCAATCCGGCGATCAGGCAATCCACGCCGAAAGCAACCTTCATTTTCACTGGACCAAGTTTCCTCATATGATCGCCATTTCCAGTCAGCCCTCTTGGAAACTGACCTTGGATTTGGTCACCTCTTCCAACCAGCGTCGCGGTTCTCTCGTGGTCTATCGCGTCTACGGTCCTCGCGACCTGCAACTCGATGTCAATTTGCTCACATCTGATTTCCCAGTGGTCCTGGCAGATTCTCTGGATCGAGTCCTCACCGCGCCCAACGTGCTCGTGCCTGTCGCCCAAGGCGACACCGCATACATGTCTGCGCATCTTTAACTGACGAGGCCCTTGCACCTGCCTCCGGTTCAACACGCCATTATTCAATCAAGTCCCTCCCGCCGTCACCCCCGTGATTCGTACTCCCTTCTCGCTGATCTCTGAGTTAATATGGTGGCAATCATGGATCAGAGCGCTCGCCGACTGCCGGATCTGGCCCTGGCGGCTCCGAATCTGTCGGCTTCAAATCCCGAGCCTTCGAATGACGACCGTCGCCGTCGCGTTCGCCAAAAGCTCCATACCCCCGTCTACGCCAGCTTCAACGGACCGCAAACCGGCCTCGTTGTCGATCTCAGCGAACTGATCGACCTGCACGAAGAAGGTTTTGCCGTTCAAACCAGCGAGCGTCTTGAAGCCCACCGCGCCCTCACCCTTTGCCTCGATCTTCCCGAAACCCGGAGTTTCATCCATGGCACTGGCGAGGTCATCTGGAGCGACGACTCGGGCCGCGGAGGTGTCCGGTTTGCTCCTCTTTCTGAAGGTTCCTCAAAGGCTCTCAAAGAGTGGCTCTTCGCCAACCTCCTCATCGGCTGTTCCCATCACGCCGCTCGAACCGAGCAACTCGCCCGCCGCGAAGAAGAATATAGAGACCTCGGATACAACGAGCCTCCGAATTCCGCCGCAGTCGAATTCGCAGAGGGTTCCAACGCTTCCAACCCAGCGCCTTCCCGCCTCGACAATTCGGCCTCCCAAAGTACGCGTGTCCCTCGTCCGAGCCCGGTCGTTTCCATCTCCGATCACACCGATCGAGCTGCTCCCGTCGAAGCTCTTCGCGGCGAGATCCGTGAGATCCAAGGGGACATCGATGCCGTTTTGCAACTCATCACCCAGCGCGCTCTAACTCTGACCGCAGCAACCGGAGCAGCCTTAGCCTGCGTCACCGGCGACATCATGATCTGCCGTGCGAGGGCAGGCGAACCAGCGCCGCCCCTCGGGGCTCCCGTCGACATCTCCCATGGGCTCTCCGGCGAGTGTGTTCGCACCGGTCTTCTCGTCTCCTGTGAAGACGCCGAAAATGATCCCCGTCTCGATCCCGAGGTCGGTCGCGCGCTCGGCATTGCCTCCCTGATGGCCGTTCCCATCGTCTCCGATTTTCGCGTTGTCGGATTGATCGAGATCTTTTCCCCCCATCCGCACAGTTTCACAAAAGCCCACGGCAGAATTCTGGAACATCTCGTAGAAACGATTCCCAGTTCCCTGATCGTGAGTTCGTCCACGCAGGCTCAAGACACCGCTCCAGTCACCCCCGAGGCGCCGCAGGATATCTCGCCCCCCATCGTCTCGGAGCCCAATCTAACAGAACTGTACTCGCTGGATGAGTTGCGCTCGGCCCTACGTAATCCGGACGCCGAGACCAGCGATCCTTTCCGACCGGCGGTTTTTGTAGCCGATTTTGCGACACTCATCCAGACCGAGGAGGTCGAACGCCTCATCGAGTCATCGCCCGATCCAGTTCCCGAGCCCGATCCCGAGCCCGCAATCCATTCCCGTTTGCTCTACCGCGCCTTGATCGGGCTGGCGATCGCTGCTGTCGTGACGGTTGTCGGCTACCTCATGGGGCCCCTAATCGAGAAACACTGGCTGGCTTCATCACCGTCTCACGAGAGCTCTTTGATTCAAGCGGCCGAGGCTGCTTGGCATCCCGTCGCCGCAAATCGAAGCTTGCATCCGGCCTCGCTGCCACAACTGCGCAGCCTCGCCGATCAGGGAGACCCCGACGCTCAATGGCAGATGGGTGTGCGCTATCACAACGGTGAAGACGTCCCGCAGGATGACGCGCAGGCGATGAGCTGGTTCGAACGCGCCGCCGATCAAGGCCAAATCGACGCGCAATCGCACCTCGGTGCCTACTACTGGGCTGGACGCGGTGTTCCGGAAGACTTGTACAAAGCTTATTTCTGGTCCGCCATCGCCACCGCCCAAGGCGACGAAATCAGCAAAGCTCGCCTCGAAGGCTTAGCCTCCCAAATGACCCGTCAGCAAGTCGCGGCCGCCCGTCAGGAAGCAGAAACCTGGATCCACACTCACAGCCAACGCGCTCGACCCGAAGCCAACTGACCCCGTTCCATCTCGGAACGTGATTCTCGACCGCTGATCCGCATCGGACAGACTTTTTCCGCAGCCGTAAAATAGATCCGTGGCCACCCTGCGCGACATCCTCAACGAAAACGTTCGCCCGGCCGATCCCTCCCTCTGCGAAACGCTCGATCGCAATCGCATCCGCTGTTACGCTTGCGGCCACTGCTGCCCCATTCACGAAGGCCAATCTGGCGTCTGCAAAGTTCGCTTCAATCAAGGCGGCACGCTCTACGTGCCCTGGGGATACGTCGCCGGGGTGCAGTGCGATCCCATCGAGAAGAAGCCCTTCTTCCACGCTCACCCGGGATCCCTTGCGTATAGCTTCGGAATGTTCGGGTGCGATCTCCACTGCTCCTATTGCCAGAACTGGGTCACATCGCAGGCGCTGCGCGATCCCAACGCAGTGTCGCAACCGCTCCAGGCCGATCCCAGCCTGCTCGTCAAAGACGCATTAGCGCAAGACGCCAAGGTCGTGGTGAGCACCTATAACGAACCACTCATCACTGCCGAATGGGCCGTCGCGGTCTTCCAGGAAGCACGCCAGGCTGGCCTTCTCACTGCTTTCGTTTCGAACGGTAACGGCACGCCGCGAGTGCTCGAATATCTCCATCCATACGTCGATCTCTACAAAGTTGATCTCAAGAGCTTCGACGACCATCACTATCGTCAACTCGGCGGGCGTCTCCAGCCCATCCTCGATACCATTCGCAGCCTGCACAAAATGGGCATCTGGTTAGAAATCGTCACTCTGCTCATCCCCGGCTTCAACGATAGCGACGCCGAACTTCGCGGCCTCACCGAATTCCTTGCCGGCGTCTCGCCCGAAATTCCGTGGCACGTCACCGCCTTTCACCAGGATTACAAAATGACCTCGCCCGCGGACACGCGCCCCGAAGACTTGCTACGCGCCTCCAACATCGGTCGTGACGCTGGCTTGCGCTATATCTATGCCGGCAATCTTCCCGGCCGAGTCGCGGGACTCGAAAATACAAATTGTTCCCAGTGTGGCGAATTGCTCATCCAGCGCTACGGATATTCGATCGAAGAATACCGGCTGACTCCCGAAGGCAATTGCCCCGCCTGCGCTGCCGCCATTCCCGGTCGCTGGTCCAGGAAGTTTGATGGTCAAATCACAGCTTCGCCTTTTTCACCTCGCAAGCGTGCTCAATCACTGAACATACTCCGGTAACTGATCTCCGTATCTCGCCGAAGTCTGCCTGCCGCCTGATAAAATCCTCTCGCACTCGCCGTTAACATTCATGCGCACCGCAAACAAGTCGCTGCTTGCAGCTTTGTTGTGCCTCCTCTCATCGGCCTTGTCCTGCTCGCCCCGCGATTTCCTCTCTCGTCGCCTCGCCGCCGACCTGATCTCCACCTCCGACACATTCAAGACGCCGCAATTGTTCTGGCTCAAGACAGGTCTCGTCTCCAACAAAGACTTCAGCTCTCCCGACACCATGGTTCTCCAGCGCCGCGGCTGGATCATCGGCACCGAGCAGAAATGTTCGCCCGATCTCGACCCTCCGCCCTGCTGGGACGTTGTTCTCTCGCCCCTTGGAGTCGACACGATTCGTCCACTGATCTCTAAAGCGCTTCCTGACGATGGTCCCATCGGCATTCAAGTCGCGCGCCGCGAATTGCTCTCCGTCTCCGGCATCAGCAAAGCCGGCAACTTTGCCGACGTCGAGTTCACATGGCGTTGGGCCTCAATCAATCAAGTCGGAGCGGCGCTCTACGATGGCGGAGTCCACTACCGTTCTACCGTCGGCTTTCGTGGCTACGACGACGGATGGCGCGTCGTCGAACAGAGCGTGCCCAATAACCAACCGCTGGACGAAGCCCTCCGCAACGCGCAGCCAATATCGCAATGACCGAAGAAAAAATCGCATGTCTCAAAGGCGCCAAATTAAGAGAGACGACAAGTTTGAAAAACTCGTCCTCCCCCAACCCAGCGAGAGACACGCAGTCCCCAGCGTTTGATATATTCCTACCTGCTCTCGCAATGACAAAATCACGGAGACCAATGCGCCGCTCAACTCTGCCCCTAGTCTTGGTGTCGATCTTCGCCTCGCTTCTTTCCCACGCTCAGTCCGCTAAGCCGAAGCTCAACCTCGATGAATTTTTCAATTCCGTCAGCTTCTCGTCGGTGAAACTGTCTCCTGACGGCAACTCCGTCATCATCGAAGCCGAAAAGGCCGATTGGGACCAGCAGATCTTCCGCAAAGAACTCTGGCTCTACCGCGAAGCGTCTGGCGGATCGTCTCCCGAAGCTCTGATCCAGCTCACTCAATCCGGCCACGATACCTCTCCGCAATGGTCGCCTGATGGCCAATGGATCGCCTTCCTATCAGAACGCAAAGGTGGAGATGCCAAAGACTCCGATGCAGGAGACGCCAAACAAAAAAGCGGGATTGGGAAGAAAACGAAAGCCGACGATAAGAGCAAAGACGTCTCGCAACTCTTCCTGATTTCACCCGGCGGCGGCGAGGCCTTCGCCATCACCTCCGGCGACGAAGAGGTCCACGCTTTTACCTGGTCCGCCGACTCGAAGGCGATCTTCTTCGCCACTCGCCAGCCTTGGAACAAACAACAAACCGATGACCATAAGAAAGAATGGAAGGACGTCGTCCGCTATCGCGGTGACGAACGCGGCGACGTGATCTTCCGTCTCAATCTCGACGCAGCCCTGGCTCACCACGCTGCGCTCGGCACCACAGAAACTCCCGAAGCAGAAAAAGATTCCGGCGCCACCCCCGGAACTGTCGCCATCTCCCGTACCCCCCTCAAGGTCGACCAACTCAGCCTCTCGCACGATGGCCAGCGCCTGGCCTTCTTGACTGCCTCCGTGTCCGAACGCCAGGAAAAAGTGGAAGACGTCGATCTCTACCTCGTCACCGTCAGCGCCAACACCGCCGAAACCGCGCCCGTCCGTCTCACCAGAAATGAGGCCGTCGAATTGGCCATCGGATGGTCTCCCGATAATCGCCATCTCTTCTTCCAGGTCAATCTGGGGTCGGCGGAGGGGAAGTATCAAGACCCGCAACCGCGCCTCTACTCCATCGATACTGCATCCGACAAACCGCAGATCCAACGCTGGTTCGCCGACTACCCCGGCGAAGTCGTCCACTACGCCGTGCTCCCGGACAGTTCGGTGCTATGCGCCTGTCGCCTAGGAACGGAAATTCAATTCGTCTCCCAAGCGAATCCGAAATCCGCCATCGTCAAACGCGAAGGATGGCCCGGCACCTACGAATCTCCCGATTCCGCGTTACACGCCAGTCGCCTCGCCTTTGCCTTCTCCACCACCGTCCGTCCCACCGAGGTCTATATAGCCGACGGCCCCGACAAACTTTCCCAAGCCCGTCCGATCACGTCGTTCAACAAAATCTTCACCGAGCGGGAACTGCCCCAGGCCAAACCCTATCGCTGGACCTCCGATGATGGCACGCCGGTCGAAGGCATGTTGATGTATCCGCCCGGCAAATTTGAAGCGAAGAACCTTCCGACCTTCGTTTTCATCCATGGAGGCCCACAAGACGCCGACGGCAACCACTTCGAAGCCGACTGGTATCAGTGGGATCGCCTCGCAGCCACCGCAGGCTGGCTCGTCTTCGAACCCAACTACCGTGGATCCACCGGCTATGGCGACAAGTTCGCTCTTCAAATCGTTCCCGAAATCGTGTCCCGCCCCGGCAAAGATATCTTGACCGGCGTCGACGCCCTCGTGAAAGACGGAATCGCCGACCGCGATCATCTGACCGTTGGCGGATACAGTTACGGCGGCTATATGACCAACTGGCTCATCACCCAGACCACACGCTTTAAAGCCGCTGTCACCGGCGCTGGAGCAGTCGAGCACGTCGCCAACTGGGGAAACGACGATACCACCTTCGACGATGCCTATTTTCTAGGGGGCCTGCCTTGGGAAACTGCCGATCGCTATCGCAGTGAAGGCGCAATCTACCAAATCAATAAAGTCCGCACACCCACCCACATGGTTGCCGGGGCTGACGATGTTCGCGTCTCGGTCCTCGAAGACTACTTGCTCGATCGCGCCCTACACGAGTTGAATATCCCCAGCGACCTGCTTATCTTTCCGGGCGAAGGGCACTCGCTCGCCAAGAATCCATGGCACGGCAAGATCAAAGTTCGCGAAGAGCTGAAATGGCTGGGAAAATATGGTGGAGTGCCGGCAACCAACTGACTCCCCGAACGACCGAAAACGCACAAGCGCAAAGATCCGACTGAGTCGCGGCCTCGACTTATTGATGGTCCCGAGGAATCGTTTCCTGCCAGGTCTTTGTCTTGATCTGCTGCCCGTCCTTCAAGAGTTCGCGCGTATATTTGTAATAGAAATTCTGGACGTCGCTGGTCAGCGTCAAATGGCCTCTCCACGTCAGAGTTTGTTCCTTCAGCACCAACGCGATCTCTGCCTCTGCCTGCACCGAGCTCGTCTCAGGGTGGTTATCATCGGCTAAGTAAGTGATAGCCTCCAGATCGGTCTCTTTTCCCCAAGGATACGTTTCCGCCGATTTGCCGCTCCAACTCACCTTCGTCTTTGCGTTGACCTCATCGCGCTCTGTCTTCCAATCGCCCGGCCAGGGAAATCCTTCGCCCTTGATGTCGGCTCGCTCTTCCGAAGGTTCTGGCGGCGCGAACTCCGGCACCGCATACATCGACGGTGGTACCAGCGGAAGAGTGAGGCGCGATCCGGTTGCCCCTCCAAGTTGCAGGGTCGTCGTCATCGCGTAAGGAGTCGGCCACACCATCGGCCAGAGCGCGTTTGAAACCGACAGCCGTATCCGGTGCCCCTTCGGAAACGTCCACGTAGCTAAGTGCATCTCGATATCGAGAGCGTAAGTCTCATTAGGAACCAGATCCTTAGGATCACTCGCATTCTCGCGTTGCGCACCGTTCAATCCCGCTCCCGCCACTTGCGTCACGGTGCCGTCCGGCGCAACATCGAGCAGACGCGCAAACCAATCGGCCAACGGAGCCGAAGAACTCGCCTGCAGCAGCGCGTGCGGCCTTCCCAAAATCGTCAGATCCGTCTTCAACGGAGTGGAATCATAAGTCAGGCTAAAAGCGTCCACCGGACGTTGGTCGGTCAGCAACTCTCCCCACCAGAATCCTGCCTCTACGCCAATGCTCGGAACATAGCGCAGCTCATGGACTGCGGGTTTGGCCGGCTCAGTCGAGAGCACATGCGCATCGTACAAATAGAGTGTCGTGTTCGATACATTTCTCGGAGGCCATGCCACTTCACCTCTCCATTTGCCCGGCACATTCTTCAAATTAGCGTCAGGCGCATGCCAGTCCTGCATATAAATCGACAGTGGCGGCCCGTCCATGATTCCCGTGTTGTGATTCTTGAGCCAGTAATCCCACCAGCGGAGAGCTTGGTCTCTCCATTCAATCTGCGGTCCCGGCTCGGCGTCATTCGGAAAGGTGTGATTCCAAGGACCAATAATCGCTTTCACCGGAGCCTTCACTTGAGACAGCATTCGCGGAATCGAATCCCGATACCCATCCAGTAACCCGCCGATCAGGAAGCAGGGAATCTTGATTTCGTTCAACGGGCGCTCAGGGGCGCTCCAGAACGGTCCATCGCGCTGATGCTTGAAATATTCCAGCGACCACGGCTCCGATTCGAAGCGCGGTCCGAGCACTTTCTCGTCCAGCGTATAGTCAGGAGCTCCCGGCATTGACGGAGCCAGATCCATGTTGAGCTCAAACTCGTCGAAGTGCATGAGCCCGTCGATGTAGTGTATGTCGTCGTGGAAAAGTTGTTCCGTGGCATCCACCGCCAGAATCGCTTTCAACGCGGGCGGATGCCGCATCGCCATCTGGATCGAGTTGAACCCTCCCCACGAGATGCCGAACATTCCCACCTTGCCCGTCGACCACGGTTGCGCTGCCAGCCACGCGATCACCGTCTCGCCGTCGAGTTGCTCTCGTTCCGAATATTCGCGATCTGTCGGCGTTCCTTCACTCGCGCCGAATCCGCGTATATCCACCCGGACGCTGACATATCCGTGCGCCGCAAACCACGAGTGCACTGGATAATCGCGCGCTGCCGTCGCATCATCCTTGCGGTAGGGAAGATACTCGAGCAGCGCCGGGAATTTCTCTCCCGCCTTCAACGCATCCGGCATGTAAAGTGTCGCCGACAGCCGGACGCCGTCGCTCATCGGGATCCACTCCTGCACCATCCGGACAGTGTGCAGCGCCGCTGGCCCCTTCGGTGCGGCGCTAACCTTAGAGGAAAATGCCAAGCACGCTGCCATTAGCAAAAGAATATTCAACGTGCGTTCGCTTCTCCCGGCAGGCGAACTCGTCCATCTCCACGCAAGCAAATCAAGACGCAATATCATGGATGCCGCAAATCATAACACCTTCTCCGACTGCACTTCCCGTCCGCTGCGCGATGCTTGACAGCTCCCGACTATCTTCTTATCGTTGCTTTCCGATACGTTGGTTATTCCCTATGAACATTGTGAAGGCAACAACTAAATATGAGGAGTGGCTCGGCTCCCACGTTCGCATCGTGGAGCCTGATCTGCAATTCAAGCACGAGCAAATGGCGGCCGCGCTTTTCCCGTTTTTCCGCGCCACTTTTTATCGCTGGCTCCAACTCTGGCCCGAGAACTGTCCCGATCTTGATCGCGTGCCGCACATTCTTTCGGTCGGCGATCTGCACGTAGAAAACTTCGGCACTTGGCGCGACACCGACGGCCGTCTCGTCTGGGGCATCAACGACTTCGACGAAGCCTGCCTTTTTCCGTACACCATGGATCTCGTCCGCCTCGCAACCAGCGCTCTACTCGCCGCGCGCGAAGAGCGCCTCGCCATGAAGGCCAAAGAATCCTCGGCTGCCATCTTGGAAGGTTATGAACGCGGCATGCAAGACGGCGGTCGTCCCTTCGTCTTGGAGGAAGATCACGCCTGGTTGCGTGCCATCGCTGAAAGCAAGCTTCGCGACCCCGTTCTCTTCTGGCAGAAAATGGATCGACTCCCCACCATCCGCGCCGAAATCCCCGAGAGCGCTCGCGAAGCTCTCGAACACATGTTGCCGCAGCCCGGCATTCGCTATCGATTAGCCCGCCGCCGGGCCGGACTCGGAAGCCTTGGCCGCGTGCGATTGGTCGCGATCGCCGACTGGAAAGGCGGTCGCGTTGCCAGAGAGACCAAGGCGCTGACCGCGTCCGCGTTACAGTGGCTGAATCCGAAGCAAACTCCTTCCGAAATTCTCTACGGGGCCATCCTCAAACGAGCCGTGCGCTGCCCCGATCCCTATGTCCAACTTCGCGGCCACTGGATTGTTCGTCGCTTGTCCCCACACTGCTCCCGCATCGAACTTGAAGCTCTCGGAACCAGCCGCGGAGAATGTCGCCTGCTCGAAGCGATGGGCCGCGAAACTGCCAACGTCCATGTGGGAACCGAAGAAAAGCGCCGTGCCATCCTAAAAGACTTGCGCAAGCGAAAAGGGAACTGGCTTCTCGCTGCCGCCACCTCTATGGCCGATGCCGCCCAGAAAGACTGGCGTGTGTGGAAGGAGCGCCGACAGAGTTAAGACTCTGCCGGCGCCTTATTGGAGGGACAGTCTGTACGCGGGCTCGGGTTCGAAGAGGCGAAACTCGAGGGCTTGCGGTCTACTCTCAACTCCTATGCTCAGGATCGCGTCGAGAATGCACTCCAACGACTCCGGAGATCCCGACCACACCCGCGAAAAAGATTCCCGGTGCACCGCCAGTTCGCCGAGCAGTCGTCCCACCGCTATAGGACCCAAATCGAAGTCGGCTAGACTCAGATCGCTGCCAATCGGCATCGGAACGGTCTGGGACGGTGGCAATCGAAGACTCGCCTGCGTCAGCCAGTGCGCGATGAGCCTCTTCAGATGATCTCTGCAACAGACACTCTTGATGTCTTTCTGTGTGGCCAGCGACGAATGCCACGAGAGGATCTTCAGCCGGTCAAGCCACCGGTTCTCCACCACTAAAAACCACCCGGCATGGCGAATCGTGTCCAGTCCGCAAACCGAGCAAGGGAATCTCTTCGTGATTGCGTAGTTCATCGTCTCTCCTGGAGTTTCCTCAGACTCTTGCGGCCGCGAGGGGGGAGAGCCTCGTCATTGCAAGGCCGCTCAGCGGTACCGTCAGCATCCCTCGATTGGGATCGAAACGCAGAGTAAAGTGCGACGAGCAGGCATCGCACAGCCAAAAATGCTCCCGCCGTCGCACTTTTCGTCGGCTCCCGTCTAAAGGAACGTTCTGATCGGAATCGCAGGTCTCTGCCAGAAATAGTTTTCCCTCGCGCAAAGAAAGAAAGGGAACCGTGCAGGTGGGATTCGCGCATTTGTGCAACATCGTGCTGGGTCCAGTCTTCTCGTCTATTCGGCCAGAGAGATTCTATGCACCCTGCACGCGAGAGACCAACGCTCATTAGGAAGGATTTAGTTCGAATGACCTCATAGTTACACCGATTTGCACCCGCTCCGCTCTCTCCCTCTCGTCCCCGTAGAAATCTCCGTGACGACTCTCAGTCGCCAGCGACGAATGACCGTCATGGTTACGACCATCTCGCGTGTGATGGCCATCACGCCCGCTCATTACAAGACAATCTACACGTGCAACGATCTAGTGAACAATCAACGACGACACCGCGACCACCACCCCCGCAATCGCCATCAGCAGACCCAGATGCCAATAGATCCGCCGTCCCGATAGCAACGTGATCGACGTGACCACCAAAGCGATCTCCAGAAACACTTCTCCCAGGTCGAAGCGGTCCGCTTTGCGCCGCGTCAGGTCCGTCTCTTTCTCGGTCTCATGCGCCTTGGCGTCCAGTTCCTTCTGATCGTCCTTATACCGGTCGGCCTCGCCACGATACTTTTCGTGCAGCTTCGTCGCCGCCTCTGCATCCTTCGTGGCAATGATCGTCGTCAAGTCCGCAAATAACTCGTCGTTGTGCCGCCGTATATTTTTCGCCTGATAATACGCCCACTCGTCCGTGACTTTATTCTGCAGGATGATCTCTTCCGTGTGCGTGCGATGTCCCAGCAGGGATACAGTCGCCACCAGCACCGCCAGCACCGCCATCGTCAACGTCACCGGCGCCAGATCAGGATGCTCGCGCGCATGTTCTGCATGCTCATGCAACTCATTCAGTTCTTCGGACATGATCTCTCCTTTTGAATCACAACATCTGGTTGCGTTTCTCGACGGCACCCTTGCTTTTACTGAGAACTGACAACAGAAAAACTGAGCACCGAAACTCAGCCCTACTCTCCCATTACTTTGATAATCACGCGCTTATCCCGCTGCCCGTCAAATTCAGCATAAAAGATCTGCTGCCAAGGCCCAAAGTCCAGCCTCCCCTTTGTCACCGGAACAATCACTTCATGATGAATGATCAGCGATTTCAGGTGTGAATCGCCATTGTCCTCACCCGTCTTATGATGTTTATAATCCGCCCGAAACGGAGCCAGCGTCTCCAGCCACTGATCGATGTCCTCGATCAGTCCGCTCTCGTTGTCGTTGACGTACACCCCGGCCGTGATGTGCATCGCCGACACCAGAATCATCCCATCCTTGATCCCGGATTTCTTCAGCGCGCTCTCCACCTGCGGAGTCAGATGAACGTAAGCCCGTTTCGTTTTCGTGTGCAGGGTCAGGTATTCCGTGTGGAATTTCATGACTCTATCTTAAACGGGCAATCGATTGAGGTGACGATCGAGGGTGGACCGTCCTATCGCGAAGCGAAGGGCGGGATCGCTCGAATTCATTCCTTACCGCATCGACTCTTCAATCTCCGAAATCCACTCTGGACGCTTCAGCACTTCCCGCGGCTTCGGCCCATCCGCCGCCCCCACAATGCCATCGCGCTCCATCAGATCGATCAAGTGCGCCGCTCGTCCGTATCCGACCCGCAACCGCCTCTGCAGCAGGGAAGTCGAAGCCTTCCCGAACTCGATCACCAACCGGACTGCGTCGTTAAACAGCGGATCATTATCGTCAGCTGAAACTCCGCCCGCATCGTCTCCATCCGCCGATGCTCCCTCGCGCTCTTCCTTCGGCGTCTCCAGGAACTTCTCCTGATACTGCGCCTGCCCTTGAGCCTTCCAGAATTCCACCACCGCTGCGATTTCCTTCTCTGTGACGTACGGCGCATGTAACCGGTGAACCCGCGCCGATCCCGAAGGCAGATAAAGCATGTCGCCTTTGCCCAGCAGCGATTCCGCGCCATTCGCGTCAAGAATTGTTCGCGAGTCGACCTTCGTCGCCACGCGGAACGACACCCGCGCCGGGAAGTTTGCCTTAATCAATCCCGTAATCACATCCACCGAAGGCCGCTGTGTCGCCAGCACCAGATGAATCCCAACCGCTCGCGCCATCTGCGCCAGTCGGGTAATCGACTCTTCTACGTTATTCCCATCCAGCATCATCAAATCGGCCAACTCATCAATGATGATGACGATCTTCGGGATCGGCCCATCTTCCGGATTCGTCTGATCGCTGAACAGGCTCGGCGTGTCATCGAACAGCCGGTTGTAACTGTCAATATTGCGGACACCCTTCGCCGCCAGCAGCTTCAGCCGCCGCTCCATCTCCCGCACCGCATTCCGCAGCGCGTTCGCCGCCAGCTTCGGCTCGGTAATGATCGGCGTGTAAAGATGCGGTACACCCTCGTAATTCCCCAACTCCAGTCGCTTCGGATCCACCAGCACCAGCCGCACTTCGTCGGGCGTCGACTTGTAAAGAATCGACATGATCATCGAATTGACCGCGACGCTCTTGCCGGTACCCGTCGATCCCGCAATCAAAAGGTGCGGCATGCTCGCCAGATCCGCGGCCGCAATCCGCCCGTTGATGTCCTTGCCCATCGCGATCGTCAGCTTCGATTTCGAGCCCAGAAATTCCTGTGACTCGATGTTCTCGCGCAGCCATATAATCTCGCGCTCGCGGTTCGGAACCTGAATTCCTACCGTGCTCTTGCCCGGCATCCGTTCCACCAGAATGCTCTCCGCCCGCAACGCTAAGCAAAGGTCATCCGTCAGCCCAATAATCCGGCTGTACTTGATTCCCGCCTCCGGCTTGAATTCGAACGTCGTCACCACCGGCCCAGGATTGATCTGTGTCACTTGCCCATGGACTTCGAACTCCGCATACTTCGCCGTCAAAACCTGCGCCACTATCTTCAGTTCTTCTTCGTGCACTGCCTGCTGCTCATCCGGACGGTGCAATAAACTCGATGGCGGAAGTTTGTAACTCCCGGCGATCTTCGGCAGAGTCGTCTTCGGCTTGTGCTCCGAATCCGCGCGGTCCGTAACCTCAATTCCCGAGCCCGACTCCGCGATCTGCTCCGACGTACCGACGGCGTCCTCTGCATGCTCCTCCGCCATCATTCGTTCAATGCCGGTTCTCGGAGCCCCCGGCGCCGTTTGCTGCGCCGGGTTTTGTGCTTCCGCATACGAACCATCTTGCCGTGCCAGAGCCGGACGCTGCGTCTCAGCCCGTTGTGTGGCCGGACGCGCCACTAGTTGCGTCGTGACCACCGGCTTCTCTGCGCGGCGCTTTTCCAGTTCCTTCTGCTGACGCCGGCGCTCGCGCTCAATCTGCCAGTCTTGCAAACGCTCTTTGAGCGCTACCACGAACGCAAACCGCGTCGGCATCCACAGTTCAATGGCCGAAAACGAGAAAGCCGTAGTCAGGTAGAGCGCAACCGCCAAAACCGTTGTGCAGACGATATACGCGCCCGCAACGTTCAGGTAACGGATCAACACGTCGCCGACGATTCGTCCCGCCAAACCTTCAATCGGAATCGATCCCATCCAGTGAAAATGTCCCGGCAGAATCGCCAGCAAGGCGGGCACGAACATCAGCAGCCAGATTCCGCCCAGCGTCTTTGCGATCGGAGCCCGCACCGCTCGAGACCGGAACCACCGCGCCCCCAGTATCATCATGAAAACCGGAACCAGAAACGAGCCCAATCCCCAGAATTGCAGGATGACATCCGAGAGATACGCGCCGAGGATGCCGATCCAGTTCCGAGCAGCGTGCGATCCCGTGAGGATCGACGCGCTATTCAGCGATGGATCGAGCGGCGAATACGAGGCAAGTGCGAGAAAAAGGAGGAGCGCGGAGACGCACAACAGGAATCCGACGAGCTCATTCAGACGCCGGTTCTTGGTGGGCGTGAAAATCTTCGAGAAAAATGTCATGTGGCAAGCGACGCCCTCGTCCGGGCGAGATTCGCCCGACAAAGTCGTTACATGGCCAGAGCTTGATAATTATGACAAGAACCCGCAATTCCTACAATGCGGGAAAAAGGACAGGGTGGCGAGTTGGGTTCCCACCAAAAGGTCTTCACCGTTCGAGTATCTCCTTATATGCGTTCAGCGCCACTTTCTTCGGCTGCCCCGGCAAAATCGCATCCATGCTTCGGGTAGTATTCCCGCCGATCGCGAACTGCACGATCGGAACCATGCCGTTGCCAAAATCGGCAAAAATCGGAAGCACCATCCCAAAATGCTCGTCGACTTCACTCTGGGTCACCGTCATATGCAATTTCACTTTCCCCGCTTCCGCCGGAGACAACTGGTACTCGAAATGGTATCGCGGCACTTGCGTCCCATACACCCACTCGCCAAAGAACCAGTCCAGTCGTCCGTTCCGTTGCAGATCCATCTCTTTCGTCATGTGCTTTTCGGCGATCGCTTTAAAAGACTCAGTCGTCGCCGGCTTGTCGCGATGGCTTTCCACAAAGTCATGCATCATCGCGATGAACGCCTTGTCCTGATCTTCATTGGTGTACATCATCGACCGCAGCATCTCCAGCACGTACGCTCCCTTGGGATAGACCACATTCTGGTAAGCGCCTTCGCTCTTAGGAGAATTCAGCCGTTCCCCCAACCAGATCGGCCCCGCATCGTTAGGAGCATTCCCGAAATTATTCTTCTCCAGAATTCGCTTTTGGAGCCTCTCCCAGAAGTCGATATAGTCTTTCCGCCAGTCTTTTCCCACCGCCTGCTGCAGAAACAGCGCCGCCGAAAACTCCGCAAACCCCTCCGACAGCCACTGATCGTGATACGACCCCCATCCCACCGAATGTCCCCACCACTGATGCGCCACTTCATGCGGCGTTACTTCCTGCACAAAGCCTGTCAAACTTCGACTGATATGTCCCATCAACAGCCATCGCTGTGTCGAATCCATGTACGCCGATATCGGAAGGTAGACGAGATTCGGCCACGACTGCCCAAAATTAAAATTCGGCTGTTCCGTAATGTAAATGTCCTCATACGGACTCTTCCCGAAGTAATAGGTGCACAACTGCATCTGTGCCCGTGTCTGCTCTAGTGCATACTTCGTCATCGCCCCAGGAGCCATCGACTGCAAAAATGCTCCCTCTTTCGCATGCATCAGCGAGTCGGGCAATTGAGTCAGATAGTATCCCGAGAGCTTGTATCCCGTTTTCTCGTCTGTCAGCTCAACTTTCCGGTAATCGCCGTAATTAAATCCAGCGACCGCCACCGGAATCGGAGTAACCCAATGCGTGACCGCAAAACCCTGCTCCGTCGATTCCGACTGCAGTTTTCCCACACTCACCACTTTGTAATTGTGGGGAACTTTGTAAGTGAGGTCGTACAGCGCGTGCTCTCCAAAACCATTCAAATTCGGATACCAGGAAGTCCGAGCACCGACATAAAAACTCCCCTCTCCCGCCTGCTCCAGGACCTTATCGCCCGTGTATTCGACCGTTATCGAATGTTCCTTTCCCGCCTCCGGCGCTTGCGGAAGAATTGCATAAAACGATCCATCCTCCTTGCGGCTTTCTTGAATCCAATACAGCGCTTGGCCTTGCTCGTCCGCAACCCGTCCAACCCGTAAGTTCGGCAGCAGTCCGAATTTAAGAACCCTCTCTCCCGCCACGATCGGTTCGAATGTGATGGTTGCCGTCCCGAACAAGTGATCGTTCTTCGCGATGACCGTCTCAATCTTGTAACGCACCGTGGCAAACAATCGCCGGTCCTCCCCGGAATTCGCCGTCCGGTTCACATACTCCGATTTGAGATGAGCCAGATACCAGACTCCATCGTCCATCCCTTCAGGATCGTAATTAATCAACGCGACCTCTTCTGGAGAGTCGAGCTGCGGCAGTGCTCCCACGCGCGCTCGAACAAAAAAACGCAGATCCTTCCGTTTCTTCCCGCGAATATAAGCATTAAAAAATGGCGGATGCGACGGGTTATAAAGCGCCGCCAGTAGGTCGGCATCCACATTATCCATGGTCTCGCCCTGCAGAAGATACTGCGTGAACCCTATCGGCCGCTCGCGGCGTTCTCGCATCCGCTCTCTCCACCGGTTCAGAGCCACCGCCGGTTCCGTCGGTGTGCTGACCTTCGCTCCCAACCCCAGGGCGAACTTTAACCAAGCCTCTCGTGTGAATCGAAATACCACTTCGGTAAAATCTTCACCGAATTCCGCAGAACCCGTGCGCCGTTCGAGTTCTTTCATATCCATGTGCATCACAGGTTTTAGAGCGAAGTGCCCCTCTCCGACAAAGATTGCGCCCGTCTCCACCCCGTCCACCGGATTGATGACCGTGAGCGTCCCTTTCACAAACTGAAACGTCCCCACGTCCCACGGCAAAGTGAAGTTTTCGATCTGATACGTTTCCCCCACTCCCGCTCCACGCAACTGCCTGTACAGAGGATCCGAATTATCGAATGCGAGATTCTTCCCCGCTACATTGACGCTCACCTGCTGCTGCGCGATAGCGAGCGTCAACTGCAACTGAATCGCACCTTTCAAATCCACCGTCTTGGTGAGCGTCTCAAAGCCGTCGCGTATCACCCGCACCGAATAAGTCCCAGCCTTCAGATCAGGAGACGCAAACTTGCCCAGCCCATCCGAAGTAAGCTCGATCGGTTGAGCCAGACTTTCCCCGGTAATTACGACCCGTGCTCCCGCCACCACCGCCCCCGATGGATCCTGCACCGTTCCGGAAATCGTCTGTGCGATGAGTGAAGCAGGAGTGACGACCCACAGAAGAAGCAACCCAAGTAAGAGAGAAGTAATATGTTGTTTTTGATATTGCCTGACAAGTCTATGCATCGTCCCTGACGGGCCGCCCTGTAGCATTCGGGTTCCCGTGTAACTCCTGAATAATTTGTAACCGAGAGCCCGCTTCGACTCTGCGAGCTCTCAAGAGAATGGCAGGGCCAGTGTAACGGAAGACTAAGACCAGCGATAGAGTTTGTTACTCGGCCCGGCTGAAGCAGTTTGCTGAGCCGCGTTCTCGATTATGCGCAGAATAAGTTCAAGTACCCTCGAAGTCTTTTCTCACCACAACGCAGCCACCGGAGCTTCCTTAAACACCGGCGCAGGCCCACCCTTATTCGACAGGTGAATCACACTCAAGTACGGTTTAACCTGCGGATCATACGTGACCGTAATACTTCCGCCCCTCCCCGGTGATCCATCAGACCCGTTCCGTCCGTCCGACCCACTCATCCCATTGCTACCGCTGGGAGAACCACTCCCGCCCGCACCTCCGCTCCCACCGCGTCCGCCCCGTCCACCGGATCCTCCCGCTCCCCCATCAGCCTTCACCGTGAGCGACCCTCCTACCGGGTCCACCAGATAGAGTCGTCGATGTCCAGTCGCGGATACCGCGGCCTGCAGCAGCGGATGAGGTCCTGTCGTCAACGTCACCAACACTTGCACCGGCGGCGCGTCCCCGCCATTTCCTCCGTCGCCTCCATCCGAGCCATTCCCGCCGTTTCCCCCATTTCCACCCGCCGACGGATTATTCGGGTCGGTCGATCCCGCGCTCCCGCTGCTGCCGCTCGTTCCATCTGTGCCGCTCGAGCCGCTCGCTCCTGGACTGCCCGAGAAATTCGATACGAACGCGTAGTCATACCGCAACGGAATGTCCAACTCCGCATGCAGATCTGGATGGCTCGGCACCGTGATCGCCACATGACCCATCTTTCCTTCGCTGACTCGCGGATCATGCGGCAGCGACAGAACGCCTTTTTGGTTGGCACTCACGACCGTCGCTGTAACCGTGAGATCCTTCCAGAGAACTTTGCCCTTGCCCGCTCCCTCCGTCTGCAGCACCTTTCCACCTGGTTCTGTGACCGTCACGACCAGAGGACTCTTCTCTCCCGGCGCGATTCCCGGCCCTTTTGGCAAACTCGCTTCGATCGAAGTGATCGGCGTCTTCGCTAGGTAAACCTTCATCCCGAGTTTGACCTTGATCGGCGTGCAAGCGCTCAGCCCGAGCAGAAAACTCACACCCAGCCAAGCCGTTAACCAGCGAGTTCGGCCAACTCGCTGCGAAGACGAAAGCAACGCAAGATTGAACATAGGTTCCTCTGCAGTGCATGTTGTGGTGGCGTGAGATTCGGGCGAGCTTGAGAGAGTTTTTACGGATTGATCTAGCGTCCAGCCTCCAAACCCGTTTTCCCGAGATCCTGATAAATTGAACACGAAATCCTAGGGCATGTTGTGTTCTACTTCTTCTTCCCGAAGTAAAGTTTTGTGAAGATCAAGATCGTATGAGTCGCGTTTCGGTCGCCAGGCACGCACGCAGGGATTGAGAAGCGTTGTGATTTCGCACACAGATTCTGCCAGGCTATCGCGTGACAATCATCATTATCATTCGAAATCGGAGAGCACTTGACCCAATCCGTTCAACCATCCCGACTCCTGGTCGTTCTCGGCGTCGTCGCCCTCTTGACCATCCTCTTTCTTCAGCTAGCCTTCTCCGCGAACCGCAATTCCATCACTTGGGATGAAGACGACCACATCTATGCCGGATACATGTCCTGGAAGCACGCGGACTTCGGGCTCAACCCCGAGCATCCTCCGCTCGTTAAACTGGTCGCGACGATCCCCCTGCTCAACATGCCGCTGAAAATGCCGGTTCTGCAGGATCGCAATTTCAAACACGAAGCCTTTCTCGGCGGCAAAGATTTCCTCTTCAAGAATGACGCCAATACCATGCTGCTTCGCGTCCGGATCGCGGCCTCGCTCTTTACTCTCTTGCTCGCCCTTCTCGTCTTCTTGGCCGCCCGCGAAATGTTCGGCCTGGGCGCCGGTTTCATCGCACTAAGTCTGCTCGTCTTCGATCCCAATCTCCTCGCTCACGGAGCTGTCCTGGGTACCGACGCCGCCCTCTCCTGCTTTATGTTCGCGTCCCTTTACGCTTTCTATCGCTATGTGAAAGCCCCGTCTCCATGGCGAATGGCAGTCGTCGGCCTTGCCGCTGGCCTCGCCTTGGCCTCCAAACATACCGGTATTTTGGTTTTCCCCATGCTGCTGGTGATGGCGATCTGCGAACTCCTTCGCGGCTCAGCCACATCGCACGACACGGCTCCGGTCACAAAGCTCAGTTGGCAAAAGCACGCATTGCAACTGGCCGTCGCCCTCGTCGCCATCAGCGCCATCTCTCTTACCATCCTCTGGGCCTCCTATGGCTTCCGTTACCAGGCTCGCCCCGAAGGACGCCAGCTCAATCCTCCGCTCGCCGAATTCGTGCACGATCTGAAGCGGCCACGCGAAGCCCGTCTGCTCCAGACTGTCGCCCATTTTCGGCTGCTTCCCGAGGCCTACATCTACGGACTCGCCGACGTCCGCATCATGTCCGACTTCTACGCCAGTTACTTGCTCGGCAAGGTCTATCCACATGGAGTCTGGTTCTATTTCCCGGTCGCCTTCGCCATCAAATCGAGCCTTTCGTTCCTGCTCTTGCTTTTACTAGCGATCTGGGCCATTGCGACACGCCGTCTCACCGCCTGGCGCGAGATCCTCTTCCTTACCATCCCGCCCCTGATCCACCTGATCGTTGCCATGAGTTCCGGCATGAACATCGGCGTGCGCCATATCCTGCCGATGTATCTCTTCCTCTCAGTCCTCATCGCGGGCGCTGCCTGGAAACTAATCGAGCACAATCGCCGCTGGAGCTACGTGATCGTGGCCCTCCTGCTCTTCCAAGCTGCCTCAACGATCCGCACCTATCCTGCCTATCTCGCCTACGCCAACGAGCTCTGGGGAGGCCCATCCCAAACCTACCGCCTGCTCAGCGACTCAAACTCTGATTGGGGACAGCAGCTCAAGGACGTGAAACGTTACCTCGATCGCAACCACATACAGGATTGTTGGTTTATTTACTTCGCGGAAGGCGTCGTCGACGCCAGCTACTACGGAATCCCCTGCAAGCCGCTTCCCACCGCCGATTCGCTTTGGGTAAACGAACCCGCGAACGCTCCACCTGCGATCGATGGCATCGTGCTGGTTAGTGCCGGAGACCTCTCGGGCTTTGAATTCGGAGCTGCTCCCTTGAATCCTTACGAGCAATTCAAATCTCTGCGCCCCATCGCCGTTATCGACTACGGTGTCTTCGTCTACCAGGGGCACTTCGACATTCCGCTCGCGGCTTCGATCGGTCACTCGCAGAGAGCGCAAGCTCTGCTCGACGATCATCGTCTCCCAGAAGCTTTATCCGAGGCCCAACAAGCGCTTGCTCTCGCGCCCGATGCCGTTCAGCCCAACGCTCTTATGGGAGACATCTTTACCGCCATGCAACGCCCCGATCAAGCGCACGAGTCGTACCAGAAAGCCCTCACTCTCGCGAAGACCGTCCAACCCGACTTTCAGATCGGATGGGTAAGCGGCCTCGAAAAGAAACTAGCGGCTCCGAAGGAATAGGGCCAATCGGCAGGAAACTGGTTTGAATTCGATTTGAAGGGTCGCAGCTTCGCTGCCCGCTATCCGTCGTTCTAAATGTGTCGCGTTCAAGCACCTGCGCGACGCCTTTTAGTCAAATCCGCTCAATGTCCTAGCATCCCTGCTGCCCAAGCCAGTACCAACACTCCCACCACAATCCGATACATCGCAAACGGAGCGAAGCCACGCTTCCGCACCCATCCCATGAACCACGCCACCGCCCCGTACGCAACAATGAAGGAGACAACAAAGCCGATCGCCAGGATGACCCATTGGTGAGGAGTAATTTCCGCGACGCCGATCGGATTCTCATCCTTCCCGCGCAGTGATTTCAAAAGCGTGTAAACCGTGGCGACCGCCATCGTCGGCATCGACAGGAAGAAAGAAAATTCCAGCGCCGCTGCCCGCGACATTCCCATCAGCTGCCCGGCTGCAATCGTCGACATTGACCGCGAAGTTCCCGGAAAAACCGCCGACAAAATCTGGCACGCGCCGATCCAAACCGCCTGTCCCCCGTGAATGTCGTCCATCTTCCATGTGTGAATTGGCGAACCCGCCGCGCCCGGCCCGGCTTTTTCCCACGGTGCTTTCATCGCATCAATCACCCACATCACGATGCCACCAAGCAGAAGCGCCGCTCCCATCACGTACAGACTCTCGAGGTTTTTCCCAATCACTTTCGTCAGCAGGAATGACGGAATCGCGGTGACAACGAACGCAATCGCCACCAGGCTTAGCGGATGCGTAAGATACGTGCAATCCTTCTTTTCCCCTTCGGGCCAGGTCGAGAACAGTTTCGCGATGTGTTGCCGGAAATAAATCGGCAGCACCAGAATCGCACCCAATTGGATCACGATGGAGTACATCTTCCAATAGCCGCTCGAAAGCGGCACATGCATCAGTTGCTCCGCAATGCGAAGATGTGCCGTTGAACTCACCGGCAGAAACTCAGTCAGCCCTTCGACAATCCCCAGCAGCACAGACAAAAGATAATCGCTCAAGTTTTCTCTCCAGATTCCCGTTGAGATGCTGTCCACCGCATCTCGATTTGCGGACATTTACGTTCGCGGCCACGACGGTCGGCCTAAAGACGGCCGGCCCGAAAAAGTTACCGAAAAACTCAGTTCCTGTTCGTTGCGGTACCGCAGCTCGCGCTCCTTTGAGCACACTTCCGCCACGCCCAAGTCGCGCGTCTTTACTGAGCACTGAGTTCCAGCAGGGTGAGATAACTCCTATATTTATATCTTATTGCGCGTATCGCCGGAAGAAGCTTTCCGCCTTCCATTCCGGACGCCGATCGCCATTCGCTACGTTGAGCAGCAGCGCTCTGACGATTTCCTCGTATTTCGCTGCGGCCGCCAGGTCCACCGGTTGGTCCACGTCATCCGAAGGCGCGTGATACCGCTGTGTTAGCCAGTCTTTGAAGATCTTAACCTCCGGCGAATCGGGCGCTGGCGCCACGCTCATAATCACCGACGGCACGCCGTGGCGTATGAAATTGTACTGATCGCTCCGCACAAAAAGATTGCGCAGCGGCTCCGGATCCGGCTGCACTCGCACGCCCTGCGCTTGCGCGATCTGACGAACCCGCTCCCCGAGATCGGAATCGTCAAGGCCGAGAACCGTCAGCAACTTCAGCGGCACGATCGGCAAAAACATATCTACGTTGACGTCCGCAACGATGGACTTCGGCGCCACCGTCGGATGCGCCGCAAAATACTTCGACCCGAGCAGACCCTTTTCTTCCCCTGTTACCAGCACAAGTAAGATCGATCGTCGCTGCTTCTCGGGACTCTTCTTGAAACTCGCCGCCATATCCAGAACCAGCGCACTTCCGGATCCGTCATCCATCGCCCCGTTGTAAATGCGATCCCCATTGATCGGCTCTCCGATCCCAATGTGATCGAGGTGCGCCGACAACACCACATATTCGTTCTTCAATACCGGATCCGTGCCCGGCAATTTGGCCACAAGATTCGCGGACTCAACATTCGTGACGTCCACCCGCGTTTTGGCTTCGAGCGCGATCGGCAGCGGAAAGTGCGGCAGCGGCTTCCGATCTTTGCCCAGCGCAGCGATCTCCTCGAACGTATGTCCGGAGCCAACAAAGAACTTTTCCGCGTTGGCGGGATTCACCGTAACCCCGATTTTCGCGCCTTCCGTCTCGTTAAACTCGGGATAGTCGAGTTCCATCGACGGATGGGTTCGGTTGAGCGAAACGCGCGACCATGGGATGTCCATCGACGCAGGATTCATCAACGAGACGATACCGATGGCTCCCACCGCGCGCAGCACCTTCCAGCGTTCCGCTGCAGTCTGGTAATGCGATGCCAGCGCACCCGGAATTTCTGACGGCGACCCGGCGAGAATGACAATAATCTTCCCGCGCACGTCAATGCCGGCGAAGTCGTCGTAGTCCTTCTCCGGAACCTTGAGGCCGTACCCGGCGAAAACCAGCGGCGCATCAACCTCGGGGGCAGGCATGATGCGCGTGCTGATGATGGCGTCTTCTCCCAGCACCAGCGGTTCGCGCCGCCCATCGCGAACCAGCGCCAGGCTGCAGTCCCTCTCAACAATCTGCCGCGAGACAAACTTGACCGGCTGATAGTAGCCGTCTACGCCCGCGGGCTCTGCGCCCGCATTCTTCAGTTGCTCAACGGCATACGCCTGCGCCGCGCGTTCCCCCCGGCTCCCCGTGTCCCGCCCTTCCAGTTTGTCGTCCGCGAGAACCTTGATATGGTTCCACCACGTTTGTCCGTCGAAATGGTTGGTCTGGGCTGAGGCGTAAATTCCGCAGAGAAGCGTCGCAACAAATAGAAATCCGGACGTTCTGGTTTTCATAAGTCCCCCAAAGCGTCCTAGGATAACAGGAGGGAGAACCGTCAAACCATGTCACAGCGCGACTGCTAGAATCGCGGCTCGATTTTCGCTAAAAAAGCGCCCAGCCTCAGCGCCCGGCCTCAAATCGGTAACCGATTCCTCGCAGCGTCTTTAGATACCGCGGATGTCTTGGATCAACTTCAATTTTCTCCCGCAGCCGCCTGACAAATACGTCGATCGACCGCGGCGTCACGAACGATCCTTCTTTCCAAACCGCATCGAGCAACTGGTCGCGGGTGAACACCCGTCCCCGATGGCGCGCTAGGTATTCCAGCAACCGAAACTCCCGCACCGTCGTGAGTACCGCCGCGCCCTGTACCCGGACTGTCATCGACGCAATATCAATCTCGAGGTCTCCCAACTGCAGTACTTCATGACTCGGCGCTTCCGGTTGCACTCGAAGCACATTGCGCACTCGCGCGATCAGTTCCCGCGGGCTGAAAGGCTTCGTAATATATCCATCGCCGCCGGCGTCAAAAGCCTGCAGGCGGTCCGGTTCTTGCGTTCTGGCCGACAAGAAGATGATTGGTGTCTTCGACAGTTGTTGATGCTGCCGTATCTGTCGGCAGAGATCGAATCCGTTGATTCCCGGCAACATGATGTCCAGCAGGAACAATGCCGGCTGCGTGATCGCCGCTTGCGGCACAACCGGCGCTCCCGAAAAGAAAGTGGAAACCTCGTATCCCGCGGTGCGCAGGTTGTGCTCGATCAACTGAGAAACATCGGGATCGTCTTCCACGACGTAAATCAGATCGGGATATCTCGGTTTTTGTGCCGTCTCAATGTCCATGGCCAGAACAGAAGCTTCAGACTTTCCCGGCAGCCGCGCTTGTACAAAGTCGCAGCCTTCGGCGCCGGCTCAAATAAGAACTCCCGGCGTCGCGATCCTCTGAGTTTTCCATTGAAATCGTTCCGCCCTGACACTAGAGCCTTTGTGTTGCTGCAATGTTGCGCTAGTGTTAAAGGAGAGTGAATTATCCAGACGTACCCCGCGTCAGCCCCGCGAAGACTCTCTCTAGTCCCGCCTTTGCCCCAATCTCCGCCCAGGCGGTACACTGCGAGACATGAATACAACGAACCAACCGAACGTGAAGTTTGTGCAGACCCCCGATTACCGCGAAACCTACTCTAATAGCGTGCAGATCCGTGTCAATGTGTGGGATTTCTTCCTCGTTTTCGGAACCATGCAACAGAACTCTGAGACTCAGGTGGAATTGCGAAACTTTCAGGGCATCTATCTCAGCCCGCAGCAGGCGAAGGCGCTCATGGCGCTCCTGCAGCAGAACGTCACCAACTATGAGGCCGCTTTCGGTGAGATCAAACTGGAGCCTCGCGCCGCAGGCGGTCCCATCCACTAATGCCTCGCTTGCCGGTGCACCGTTCATCCAGGACTGTCCCGGCGGGGCGGTCCGACTCCAAAACCAATTCTCAGCTGACATTCTCAGGATGGACGCAGGAGTTTTTTCTCTTCGCTCTTTTCTTTGCCGGACTGATGTTGCTACACGCGCCTCTCCTTCGCCTCCCGTATTTCTGGGATGAGGCGGGCTATTACGTTCCAGCGGCACGCGATCTGTTCCTGACAGGCTCGCTCATTCCGCATTCCACGCCCTCCAATGCCCATCCCCCGCTGGTGATGGCTTGGCTCGCGCTCGCTTGGCGAATCTTTGGATTCTCCACGCTCGTCACCCGCACCGCCGTCCTCGCCCTCAGCGCATTCTCCCTGGTCGGCCTGTTTCGCCTTTCCCGGATCGCGGCCAATCTTCCTGTTGCCTTCGCGACGACCGCACTCGTCGCACTCTATCCTGTCTACTTCACCGAGAGTTCTCTGGCGCAGATCGATTTGCTCGCCGCCGGACTCACATTCTGGGGTCTCGCCGCTTATATCGACGACCGTCCCTGGATGCAAGTATTTTGGTTCTCCCTGGCCGCGCTCGCCAAAGAGACCGCCATTCTCGCTCCCCTCGCCCTGTTTGCCTGGGAGTTCCTCGTCTGGCTATTTCGCGCGCGGATCGAACCCACGCGTTGGAAGGAAATCCTTCCTCCCGCCGGCCGCCGTACTCGTTGCCTCAATCTCTTGTTGCCGATCCTCCCGCTTGCGTGCTGGTTCGCTTATCATCACGCGAAGACTGGTTTCTTGCTCGGCAATCCCGAATTCTTTCGCTACAACGTAGCCGCAACACTAAGCCCGCTCCGCATTCCCCTTGCTCTGGTCCTGCGTCTGTGGCAACTCTTCGGATACTTCAGCCTCTATCTCCTCACACTCGCCGGCCTGCTCACCATGCTTCTTCCCGCACAGATCGACAACGGCGTGGCCCGTCCCCGCATCCCTTTCTGGATGCAGGCAGCCTTTCTTTCCGTGCTCCTCGCCTACCTCGTCTTTATGTCTGCCGTCGGCGGAGCAGTCCTGGCTCGCTACATGCTCCCCGTCGTCCCTCTTGTAATCCTGGCGTTCGTCTCGACCCTCTGGCGGCGTGCCCGCTACTGGAAGCTTTTCGTCGCCGCCGTCGCCATCGCCTTTGTCGCCGGACTCTTCACCAATCCGCCCTACGGATTCTCTCTCGAAGATAATCTCGCCTACCGCGACTACATCGTGATGCACGCCGAGGCCGGCCGCTTTTTATCGTTGCAATATCCGGACGCCCGCGTCCTCACCGCATGGCCCGCTTCCGACGAACTCTCGCGCCCCTGGCTAAGCTATGTCAGTCGTCCTCACTCTGTAATCCGCGTGGAAGATTTTTCCGCCCCGCAGATCGATCTGGCCGCGAAGGTTCGCGACCACTTCGATGTGGCCGTCGTTTTTTCCACGAAGTACGAACCCGCTCATCCGCTCTTGGAAAACTGGCAAGCCTGGCAGAACATCAAACAAAGATTCTTCGGCTACCATCGCGACCTTCTGCCCGAAGATATCGCCCACCGGCTGAGCGGCACCATCGTCTACAGCAAGAACCTAAACGGCCAATGGATCGCCGTAATCGAGGAACTCCGCTAGCCGCGAATTTAAATGCGGAACAGAACGCTCGGTGCCCCAGGTTCGTGCCCGTTCTTCAGGGCACTAACCTGGGTTGTTCTAGAGCTGCCGGTCAGCTCGTAGAGCTTTTGTCCAATCCGCCCGCCTAACCCGCCATCACATGACAAGAGTGTGTCTTAACCACCACCCAAACTTTTTTTCCCGCGCCCAACTTCAACCCATCCCGCGCCGCCAGCGTCAGATGCACCTCAAACTCAACCCCGCCACAATCCACCATCGCCGACACGATCACGTCTCGCTGCGTCAGTTGCCGAATCGTCCCCGGCAAAATATTGCGCGCACTCAGCCCCAGCGGATCCTCCGTCGCCAGCAGCAAATCGCCTGCCTGAATTCCCACTTTCAGCCGAGACCCCACCTCGGCCCGCACCAACGGCGTCTCCAGATCAACATCCGATGCTCCGGCCAACCGGCAAACCATCGTGCCCCGCGTTTCGTTCAGCGCCATCACCTTCGCGTCGAAAATATTCTCGAATCCCGACAGCTGCGCCACCGTCTCCATCCGCGGAGCCCGCATCACCTCATGCGGCCTGCCCTGCGCCACGATCCTTCCCGCATCCAGCACAATCACCTCATCTCCCAGCGCAAAAACTTCCTCATGATTGTGCGTTACGAAAAGAATGGGTACCCGGTGACTTTGGTTCCACTTGCGCAAATCGGCCACCAGCAGCGACTTTGTCGGACGATCCAATGCCGCCAGCGGTTCATCGAGTAGCAGCGCCCGTGGCTCTGTCACCAGCGCCCGTGCCAGTGCCACCCGCTGCCGTTCTCCTCCCGAAATCTCGGCCGGTCGCCGCCCGCGTAGCTCCGCAATCTTAAAAAGTTCCAGCATCTCGCGGCTTCGCCTTTGCCGCTCGCTCGCCGTCAACCTCTGCAGCCCATACGCCACATTTTCTTCCGCTGTCATATGCGGAAACAGCGCCAGATCCTGCTGTACATATCCAATGTTGCGCCGCCACGCCGCCACATTCGTCTTTTTTTCGGAGTCGTACAGATCCTCGCCGCCCGCCGTCAGTCGTCCCTCGTCCGGCTCCGTCAGACCCGCAACGCAATCGAGCAACGTGGTTTTCCCCGCGCCCGAAGCCCCAAACAGAATCGTGAATCCCGCCAGCGCGCGGAAGTGTACGTTCAAGCTGAACGTCCCCTCCGGATTCGGAAATCGTTTTCGGATCCGAACCTCAAGCTCCGAAGACAGTGGCAGTTTCGCCTGCGAAGTGGAAGTCTGTCGCGCGACCGCAGTCTTCACCGCCATGGACCCACCGCCCACACCTTCCGGTTCACGCCATACACTACCGACAGCACGACGAACGAAATCACCAGCAGCACCAGCGCCGTCTCGTTCGCGCTCGAATAGTTCGCCGCCTCCACCTGATCGTAGATATCAATCGAAATCGTCCGCGTCACCCCCGGAATATTTCCCCCGACCATCAGCACCACACCAAACTCTCCTAGCGTGTGCGCGAAACTCAGTGCGAACCCCGTGACCAGCCCAGCTTTCGAAAGAGGCAGAACGATCCGCCGGAAAGTCTGGAAAGGGGTGTGTCCGAGCGATGCGGAAGCACGCAGCAGCGAGCGGTCCACCGCTCCAAACGATGCCGCAAATGGTTGCACCGCGAAAGGCAAACTGTACAGCAATGATCCGATCACCAGTCCTTCAAACGTGAAAGCCAGCGTGTGTCCGGTCAGTGCTTCCCACCATCGCCCCACTGGGCTCCGCGATCCGAGCGCCACCAGAACGTAAAATCCCAATACCGTCGGAGGCAACACAATCGGCAACGCTACCGCCGCCTCCACCAGAAACTTCCATCGCCGCCGAGAGTAAGTCAGCCAATACGCAACAGGAATTCCAATCACCACGAGCAGCGCGGAGACCAAACCAGCGAGACGCACCGTCAGCCAGAACGCCTCCCAATTCATCTCAGCCTCTCTCCATCGCGCGATCCATCTTCGTAATGATTGGTTAGGAGAGACCAATTAGAAAGCGCAAAATTCCCAAACGGCCTCATGGGTGCCTGAAGAGTGACTAACCCCAGCCGATTCCGCCTATCTGCTACTTGCTCGGCAAACTGAATCCATACCGCGTCAGCAGGGAACTCGCTTCAAACGAGCGCAAAAACTCCAGAAATTTCTTCGCCGCGTCTTGTTGTTTCGACTTCGAAATCACCACCGCCGCCTGGTTCAGCGTCGGATACGCATCCAGCGGCACCGTCCAATACCGTCCCTTATCCTTCATCGCCGGCGCCAGCGCATGCGAAAGCGCCACCAGTCCCGCCTGCGCATTCCCCGACTCCACAAACTGTGCTGCCTGCGAAATGTTCTCCCCCACCACCAATCGGCTCGAAACCTGATCGTAGATTTCAAAATGTCGTAACATCGCCTCGGCCGCCCGTCCATAAGGCGCTGTCGAAGGATTCGCAATCGATATTTTGTTCACCGAAGGATCAAGCAACGCCTTGATCCCCAGCTTCGACAGGTCCAATGGCGAATCGTTCGGAACCCAAAGTACCAGCCGCCCCACCGCATACCTGTAAAGCGTATCTTTTTCCGCCAATCCTTCCGAAATCAATTGCTGCGGATACTGCTCATCCGCCGAAAAGAAAATATCGAACGGCGCTCCATTCCGAATTTGATTCGTCAGATTCCCCGACGCCCCAAACGAAACCTTAACCACCTGCCCCGTCTTCTTCGTGTAGGCCGTAACCAACTCGGGAAGCGCAGCACTCATATCCGCCGCCGCCGCCACCGTAATTTCCTGCGACGATGCGAATGCGGTGAACAGAATTAGACATATAACAAATCGATAAAGTACTTTCACAAACGGTCCTCGTGGGCCTAAACCAGTTTCATCTTCGACAACGGCAACTCCCGCGCCCGCTTCCCCGTAGCCGCAAACACCGCATTACAGAGCGCTGGAGCAAACGGAGGCACTCCCGGTTCGCCCACTCCCGCCGGAGGAGCCTCGCTCTCCACAATATGTACATCCACTTGCTTCGGAGCGCGGTTCATCCGCGTCAGCAAATAATTATTGAAATTCCCCTGATCAATCGCCCCATTCGTCGCCGTAATCTCGCTGAACAATGCCAGGCTGGTCCCGAACGAAGCCGCGCCTTCAAACTGATTCCGAATATTATCGGGACTCACCACCGTCCCCGCATCCACCGCCGTCCAGACATTCGGAATATGCACCTGTCCCCGCGCATCAACTTCAACCTCGACCACGGTAGCGACGTACGTCAAAAAACTCCGGTGCGCCGCAATCCCCAGCCCGCTCCCTTTGCCCAGTTTCGTCGACTTCTTACTCCATCCCGATTGCTCCGCTGCAATCTCCACTACGCGCCGCAGTCGAGCCGTATCCAGCGGATATTTCGCCTTGTCCTCCGCTTCCTCTTCTTTATATTCAAGCGGCACAATCCGCGCCGGACCAATCAACTCCAGCAAATATTCCACCGGATCCTTATGCGCTGCATGTGCCAGTTCGTCCGCAAACGAGTGAATCGCAAACGCATGATAGATATTCGCGACACTCCGCAACCACCCGATCCGCACGTGATAATCCGCCGGACCATTCTCCGCCCGGTGATTCGGAATATCGAACGGAAGATTGTTCCATCCCAATCCCATCTCATCGTCCGCATACGTGGCCGACACGTCGAAGGTTGAATTAATCGGCGGATACACCGTCCTCTGCAACCACGCCGTCGGCTTCCCGTCTGCTCCCACCGCCGCCTTCATATACATCGCCGCAACCGAATGGAAAAAGTCGAAATGAATATCGTCCTCGCGGCTCCAAACCACCTTCACCGGCTTGCCCAACTTCTTCGACAGCACCGCCGCTTCGGCCACCTGGTCTGGCTTCGACTTGCGCCCAAATCCGCCACCCAGCAACGGCACATGGCACGTCACATCTTCCTTCTTGATCCCAAGCACCGCAGCAATCGTCTCCTGCACTGCCTGCGGATTCTGCGTCGGAGCCCACGCCGTCACCTTCCCGTCGCGATACTCCGCCACCGCCACTGGAGGCTCCATCGACGCATGCGCCAGGTGCGGTGCGTAAAACTCCGCCTCGATAATCTTTCCTCCACTCTTCTCCACTCGCGCAAATTCCGCATCGACATCGCCAACGTTGCGCGCCACCTTGCCCGGTTGCCGCGAAGTTGCCTCCAGCGTCTTTCGATATGCGGCCGAGTTGTACACCGCATGCGGACTCTCGTCCCACTCAATCTTCAGGCCCTTTCGTCCCTTGAACGCCGCCCACGTATTATCCGCAATCACGGCAACTCCGCCCAACGGCTGAAACATATGCGGCGGCTTAAATGGGTCAATCGTCACCGTTTTCTGCACCCCCGCCACCTTGAGCGTCGCCTGATCGTCATACGATTTGATCTTCTGCCCCAGCACCGGAGGATGCTCAATCGACGCAAACACCATTCCCGGTCGAGTCGAGTCCATGCCAAAAATCGCTTGCCCCGTCACAATCTCCGGCAGATCGAACAGGGAATTGCTCTCCTTGCCGATATAGCGCCACTCCGACCGCGCCTTTAGTGGCAACGGCACATCTTCTTTCTTTGGCACCGGAAGCTTCGCCGCCGCGCCCGCCAGTTCGCCATATCCCAACTTCCGTCCACTACCCTTGTGCACCACAAAGTGCGGCTCCGTCGTGCACTCCTTCGGAGGAACCTTCCACTCATTTGCCGCCGCTGTAATCAACATCAGGCGGCCCGTCGCTCCCACCTGCCGCATCAAATCAAAGTTGCTGCGGACCGAATGCGATCCATCCGTATCCTGATCCCCATACTTTGGATCGCCAATCGCCTGCTCAATTTTGACCTTCGCCCAGTCCGCATCCAATTCATCCGCAACCACCAACGGCAAAGCCGTCCGGCTCCCGCAGCCCATCTCCGAACGGTGCGCCACAATCGTCACCATCCCATCCGGAGCAATCGACATCCATATGCTGGGTTCAAACGCGGCTGCCGCGCCCTCGCCTTGAGCCGCCCACAGCGGCTCCGAAATAAAACGCGCCGTCAGAACAAACGCTCCGCTCACCAGCGCGCCTTGCAGAAATCCGCGCCGATTCATCGCACCATTTTCCCGGCGGCCTTCACTCCCGTTGCTCTTCATGCCGTCTCCTTCGCCGCACCATTCCCCGCCGCCTTATGAATCGCCGCACGAATCCGTTGATACGTTCCGCAGCGGCAAATATTCCCCGACATCGCCGTATCAATATCCTGGTCGCTGGGATTTTTATTCTCTTTCAGAAACGCGATCGCCTGCATGATCTGCCCCGTCTGGCAGTATCCGCATTGCGGCACTCGAATCTCCATCCACGCTTTCTGCACCGGATGCATCGGCGTGATTCCCTCAATCGTCGTAATCTCCGCCCCGCCCACCTCTTTCATCGGGGTCGTGCACGACCGGATCGCCGCCCCATCCCGATGTACCGTGCAAGCCCCGCACAGCGCCATTCCGCAGCCAAACTTCGTGCCCGTCAGCTGCTCCACATCCCGCAAGTACCACAGCAACGGCATGTCAGGATCGCCGTCGAACATCTTTTCTTTTCCGTTTACCTTAAACCGGACCATGAAATCCCTCGTGAACCTCGAAGTAAACTCGACTCGATAACCAGCGCCAGAAAATCAATTCCCATATCCTAGTCGCGTCCTGCAAAATCGGGAAGAGAAGTTAGCATTTCCCCGTGTTCCCCCGTGTACCCCGTTTTGTCATCCCGAACGAAGTGACGGATCTGCAGTTCGACGTGAATCCAGTCGCGCCCGTCATATAATCGTCTTTCATTTCCCATCAGGGAGGACCATTGGCCTTCGACGATCTACGCGACTGGATCAAAGCACTCGATCGTGCCGGCGAACTCAAGCGCATCCGCACCGAAGCCGACCCTATTCTCGAAATCGCAGAAATTACCGACCGCGTTTCCAAGAGCTCAAGTAAAGACGGCGCCGTCGGCGGCAAAGCTCTGCTCTTCGAAAACCTGAAAGGTTATCCCGGCTCCCAACTCCTGATTAACCAATTCGGATCCGCCCGCCGTATGCGGCTCGCGCTCGATGTCGACGAACTCGATCAGATCTCCGATCGCATCCGCGCCTTCATGGATGTCAAATCGCCCCAGGGCTTCCTCGACAAAGTCAAAATGCTCCCCATGCTCGCCGAGATGGGCAAGTTCTTTCCCAAGACCGTTCCCACCGGCCCGTGCAAAGAAGTCATCAAACGTGACAACTTCTCTCTCCTCGATTTCCCCATCTTGCAATGCTGGCCGCAAGACGGAGGACGTTTCATCACCCTCCCCTGCGTCATCACTCGCGATCCCAAAACCGGCAAACGCAATGTCGGAATGTATCGCATGCAGGTCTACGACGAGCGCACCACCGGTATGCATTGGCAGCGCCAAAAAGTTGCCGCCGAACACTACCGCGACCACCTCCGCACCGCGAGTTCCACGCCCGACGGCGCCCCATCCAATCCCGCTTTTGGTTTGAGTGGGAAATCCGCAGCCGTCGACATCATGGCGCGTTCCTCCGGAGGCTCCATGCTCGCCTCCGGCGTTCGCCCATCCGGCAAAATGGAAGTCGCCGTTGCCATCGGTACCGACCCCGCCCTCACCTTCTCCGCCATCGTCCCCGCCCCGCCCGACGTCGAGGAATACATCGTCGCCGGATTCCTTCGCCAGAAGCCCATCGAACTCGTGAAGTGCGAGACCGTCGATCTGGAAGTCCCAGCCAACGCAGAAATTATTCTCGAAGGCTACGTCAATCTCGACGAACTCCGCACCGAGGGCCCCTTCGGAGATCACACCGGCTTTTACTCACTCGAAGACGAATATCCCGTCTTTCACGTCACCTGCGTCACCCACCGCAAGAATCCCATCTACGCCACCACCGTAGTCGGCAAGCCTCCGCAAGAAGATGCCTGGATGGGCAAAGCCGTCGAGCGCATCTTTCTCCCGCTGATGAAGCTCACAATCCCCGAGCTCGTCGACATCAATCTTCCCATCGAAGGCGTCTTTCACAACCTGATGCTCGTCTCCATTCGCAAGTCCTATCCCGGACAAGCCCGTAAGGTCATGAATGCCGTCTGGTCGCTAGGACAAGCTATGTTCACTAAGTGCATCATCGTTGTCGACGAAGACGTAGATGTGCAAGACATCGCTGACGTCACCCTGAAAGTCCTGAACAACATCGATCCCGAACGCGACATTCAATACACCATGGGCCCCGTCGATTCCTTAGACCACGCCGCTCGCCTCGCCAACTACGGATCGAAAATGGGTATCGACGCCACCCGCAAATGGTCTACCGAAGGCTTCGCTCGCCCCTGGCCCAACGAAATTACGATGGACCCCAAAATCCGCGCCCAAGTCGACGCGAAGTGGAAGTCCCTGTCAAAAGAGTTAGGCATCGACTAGTTCCAGTGTGGGGCGGACACTCCTGTCCGCCGCCCTTGACTTTGCAGTTGCCGTTTGTATTTATTGTTGCTCTTGCCGTTGCAGTTGATTTTGCCGTTGCCCTTGCCGATGAACTCGAACCTCGCAAATCCCGCTGCTTTAGCTTGGTCTTGGTCCGACTCTCTCGACGCCTTGATCGCGGCTCCCGACCATCACACGCTGCTCTTCGAAAACGATCGAGTTCGCCTCATCCAGACTCGCATCCTGCCCGGCCAAATCGTGCCCCTGCACACCCACCGCTGGCCCGCAGTTTTACTGATGTCAAGTTGGAGCCACTTCATCCGCCGCGACGCCGCGGGCAACGTTGTTCTTGACACCCGCCAATCTCCCGAAGTCCCCGAACTGAATTCGCCGATCTCCCTCGATCCTCTCCCGCCCCACTCCGTCGAAAACGTCGGCGATTCCGTAATCGACAACCTCCAACTGGAAATCAAGAATACCCGCTAGACTCCTCATACACCCCTTGAGTCCTGCCCCAACTTGTGCTCTCATATCCGAATCGCCTCAGCCCCGAGACGAGCGAGGACCCAATCATGCCCGACTCTCCAGTTCACTACATTCCCAAAGGCTACACTTCCGTTACTCCCTATCTCATCGTCAAAGGTGCGGCGCAAGCGATTGACTTCTACAAGAAAATCTTCGGAGCCACAGAAGTCATGCGCATGCCCGGCCCCGATGGACGCATCGGCCATGCCGAACTCAGCATCGGCGGATCCCACATCATGCTTGCCGACGAGCACCCCGAGATGGGCCATCAAAGCCCGCTCACCTTAGGCAATTCGCCTGTGAGCGTGCTCCTCTACGTCGAGGATGTTGACTCGACCGTGAACCGCGCCGTCGCCGACGGCGCCACCATCCTCAAACCGGTCGCCGATCAGTTCTACGGAGATCGCATGGGTTTCATCCGCGATCCCTTCGGTCACCGCTGGGGCATCGCCACCCACAAAGAAGATCTATCCGAAGACGAAATGAAGAAGCGGGCGAAACAAGCCATGCAGGCAGCCTAGGCCGCGACCTCTGCACTCTTGCTAGAATCGTTCAGCATCACTTCACGAAAGGAACTCCTCCATGCTAGCTGCTGGCAATCCATTCCCAAGTTTTTCTCTTCCCAATCAGGACGGCAAAATCACTACTCTCTCCGATTTAGCGGGAAGCTGGGCAGTCATTTACTTCTATCCCAAAGATGACACTCCGGGCTGCACCATTCAAGGCCGATCATTCACCGCCTCCAAGGCCGACTTTGACGCCGCAGGAATAAAAATTGTCGGTGTCAGCGCCGACGATGTCACCTCGCATCAGAACTTCTCCCACAAGTTCGCTTTCAAAATTGATCTCCTCTCCGATACCGATTCCAACCTAATGAAGACTCTCGGTATTGGTCAATCAGAGTGGAAGGGAATGAAATTCTGGGATCGCACCACTTTCGTTGTTGATCCGAAGGGCATCATTCGCAAAGTCTACGAAAAGGTAAATCCCGATGGCCACGAAAAAGTCTTGCTCGATGACATCGCCGCTCTAAAAGCAAAAGCCGCCTAAGTTTACTGTAGAGGCGGCAGCATTAGTGGTTGGACGGGCAACCTCGCCCGTCCAGCCCGCTTAACCTCCCAAGAGGATTAGCATCCGCAATACCGCTCGCCTGCAACCTCACCCTACTCCGCCAACAAATCCCCGCCAAATTCCTCTCCCAGCCCACGCCCACTCCTGCTCCACGGACGTCCCACCGTCGCGGTCAGCCCCTCCGCCATCACCGCCGGCAAGATGCGGTACATCCGCGCGCGCAAGCCGCGATAACCTTGAATCCCTGCGAAAAGGTCGCTCATCAGTTCGCGGAACGTCGCGCTCTGCGCCGTCAGCGCGACAATTTTTTCCAGCACACTGTCGCCGAAAATCTGGCCGCGGTAGAAGCGCCGCGAAACCCTCGCCGCCAACCTCAGCTCCGGCAAGACCTCTTCCGCTAGTAAACTTCGATAGCTCTCCGGATGCCCCTCCAACAGCGCCTGCGTGCACAACTCTGCCGACCGCAGCGCATAATAAAGTCCTTCCCCCGTGATGGGATCGACCAGTCCCGCGCTGTCCCCAATCATCGACCAGCCCTCGCCGCACACTTCCAGCTTTTCAAGAGTCTGTGTTCGAAGAGACGGCAGGATGTGCGAATAAAATCTGGCCCCGCTCAAACTCAGTCCATTCTCTTTGAGCCAATTTTCTTCGAGCCAGCGTTCCAGCGTGCGCCGCAACTCCGACGTCGGCAGCTCTCCCATCTTTCCCGCAATGCCAGCCGAAACATGATCGGCTCGGGGAAACACCCAGATGTACCCTGTGATCTCCTTCAAGAACTGAATTTGCATCAGCGACGTCTGGCCGGGAATGAAATAACCCGCCGTCACCATCAGATCTTCCGGTGCCATCGGCGCCAGAAACTTACCGCGCAACGCATTGCGCGCCCCCGCCGCCAGAATCACATGAGACGCCTGATAGGAGCCCTGCGGCGTCGCCAGTTGCCAGTTCCCAGGCGCGCCCGTGATACCAGTGACGCGCTCGTGACGTATCTCCACTCGTGCTGCGCCCCTTCCCGCGCCCCGCGCTCGCTCCAGCAGCAGCCCATTCAGTGCCAGCCGCGAGAAGATCGCCACCGGATGCTGCATATGGAAGCGAACGCGCCGTCCCGACGGACTGATCAGCTGGCAGTCTTCTACCGCCCTGCTCTGCGCGCCCGTTGCGCTCAGAAACGGATACTGCTCTAACGCCTTGTGTGTGATTCCGCCGCCGCAGGGTTTTTCCCAGGCCAGCTTTTCGTCGAAGAGGACCACGCCCCGGCCCCCGTCAGCCAGCAACGTCGCCGCCAACGCTCCCGCCGGACCGCCTCCCACAACAGCGATTGGGTTTTGTCCGGTCATTTCGATATTGCGTGAAATCGAATCAATCCTGCCGGAGTCAGAGTCGAAAGGCGAATCAAAACGAAGAAACACATTGCGCAGAAACACTACGACCCGCGTGCGAGCTCCAATCCCACCTTGTGCCCATGGACGCTCGCGAGGCTGCAACCCTACCAGGCCTATTGCAGCGTGGTCGCGCCGTTCAGCCCTTGATAAATGAAGATACCCGCAATTACGAGGATCATCGCTCCCGATAAAGCTCCGAGCACTTTCACGATCGGTGCGATCTTCCTCATCTTGGCCAGATTTTCTGTCTGGTCCTTCTGCATTTGCGATTCGTTCTCGTTCAAGCAGATCGAATCGTCCTCGTGCATCGTGAGAGTGCTCTTGTAAATCAGAAGAATGATCAGAATCCCCGTCAGAACACCCCACGCGGCTAGCAGCCCGAACATCGGAGTCATATTGCACCTCGGAGCTGAGATCGAGCCTTTTCCCGAAATGCTTTACTTTGCCCCGGCAAGACCTCGTGGTCTAGCCGGTGTTCGGGTACGGCCCCTACTGCGGCCCATTATAGACCCGTTGGCAAGAGGGGGCCGATTCTTATTACCACCCCCCGGCATCTAATGCTTATAGCGGGGAATACCCGGCCCCGAAAAACCATTGTGGAACCGGGAACGGCGTTTGTTATAATCAATAGCAATCTAAGGAGACCGACCGATGGCAACAACCACCGCACCGAATATTCAAACCGACGCACAGCCCAGTTCCCAACCCAAGACTCCGGCCCCTGTGTTAACGCCGTCGGCTATCGCCAAGGTTAAAGAAATTATGGCCTCGCAGAACCCGGTTCCATCCGGATTGCGTTTGTCCGTCGTGGGCGGCGGTTGCTCCGGATTTCAATACTCCATGGCTTTCGAAAACGGCGCTGGCATGATGGACAAAGTATTCGACTTCGAGGGACTGAAGGTCTATGTCGACGCCACCTCCTTGATGTACCTCGGTGGAGCGCATGTCGACTATGTCGAGACTCTCGAAGGCGCCGGCTTCAAGTTCGAAAATCCGAACGTGAAGAGCACCTGCGGCTGCGGCTCGTCCTTCAACGTCTAGTTCAACGTCGTAAGCTTTTAGTTTTACTCATCTCAAGCAAAAGCCCCGCTCTCGATGCGGGGCTTTTCTCTTGCCTGGTCGCGCAACCACTCGCACAAATTTAATCGTGGGATTCTATTGGGGTGTCTGCGTCGGTTGTGGTGGGGAAGTCGTTTGCCCCGGACCATTCGTCGATGACCCCTGCCCAAAGCCCTGCCCGAACCCTTGGCTCGTACCCTGGCCTGGCGCTCCCGTCTGGCCCGGCGTCAAGCCACCGCCAAATCCTGCAGTCGGACCATTCGTCGACACCGGCCCCACCAAAAGTCCTCCCCGGTCCGCTTGCGGAAGGTAGACGAAGAGCCAGTCGTTGTAGTGGTTCTTGTCGTTGAAGACCCGAATACTCTTCGCCTTGCTCGTGCTCGATACGCCGAGGATCGGCCCCCCGCCAAAAGTCGGCCCGTTGAAACCCGAGCCCGAACTTGAACTCGAACTGGAACTGGAAAACGGACTCGAACTGGAATTCGCCCCGCCCGATCCACCCGGCGAATTCGGATTGTCCGTCGTATCGGCGTCGTTCCCGCTCGCATTCTGTGTCAGCGTCGGTTGAGCGCCCCCCGTTTGGCTGCTCAGCGCGGCGAGTCCCGCTTGGATTTGACCTTGTACCCCGGTCTGCCCTTGCGCTCCGTTTTGCCCTGGAATCCCCGACAATCCAGGCGTCTGCCCCGGGAGCACCAGGCCACTATTCAAGCTGATGTCCTGCTGGTGCAGAAGCTTGAAATCTTTTTCTTTGCCCGTGACCGGATCTCGCGTGAGAGGGTCCGTATAGTGCTTCCGTATGAATCGGAGATTATTCGTATCTTCCAACTCTTCGATGCGCGACGGGTAGCGCCCAAATTTCTTGTAGAAGTGTTGAATGGCCCGCATATACGCGGTCCCGCGATGCCGCATTTCATCTTCGCGGTCGCGCATGATCTGCTGCTTGACGCTGGGTAGTACGGCCAAGAGCCCAATCGCGATCAACGCCATGGCCAGCATTAACGTGATCAGCATGTAGCCGCGCTGGCGGATAGGCGATCGGGGACTTGTAATTCGGTAGTTTGCTGATCTCAAACCGTAACGCCGCATGACAGCCCACTCGCCTTCTCAATTGCAAATTACAAATCACCAATTACAAACGCATTTTGTTTCTATCCTGGCGCTCCCAGCGTCAAAGGCAGGCTCTGGCGGTTGTTGTTCAGCACGTCCTCCACGTCGACCGACATGGGCAAGATCCGTACAATCCGGTACCGCCGGTCGACAATGTCCCCCTCGGCCGCGATAAAAATGTCCTCGCCCTGGGCTAAGAAGACCTTCTTGGTTTCCCCGGGCCGGTTGGCAAAGCCAAAAAATCTGAGCGTGATCGGAGGCGGCGGAGGTATAGGAGGTGGCGCTTGAATTCCTTTCGCTTCTTCTTTGGCGGAGGTTCCGTTCCCGTGAGGCACCTCGATTTGCGCCATCGACCCTGCGACAAAGATATTTCTTCCATTCCCCGCGTACTTAATTTCTTCCGTCTGGCTAAGCAGCTTCAAATCCAGCGTCGGATCGAGCCGAGGCTCAACCACCGCCACCGTTTTTCCAGAAGCTGTCCGCCGCGTCGCTTTCGGCGCGTTCGAAGTCGCGGTTGTCTTCGCCGCCGGGGTCGCCGAATCCGATGCCGGCCAGAACTCGTAACCGAACATTAACACCGCAATGCCGCCCAACACGGCTAGCGTGATCAGTTGCTTGCGATTTTCGGTTCCCAGGTTCACTTACGCGCCCGCCCTCAGATAACTATGCATCGTGATTTCCAGCCGTACCGGCCCCGCACTCTCACCCGCCAAGTCCACGCTGTCCACCGTAAAGAAGAGCTTCGACCGCTCCAGCGTATTGATGAAGCGCACGAGCTGTAGATAGTCGCCCGAGAAGCTGCCTTCGACTTCAATCGGCACAACCCCCGAGCTTTCTGCGTCCTCTTCCTTGTACTTAGCCTGTTGCATGCGGACCCCGTTTTCCGTTGCCAACTTACCCAGTTCTTTCACCAGGTCCGAGTCGCTCGCCGCAAAACGGTCTTTATAGAATCCGCTGATTTGCCCCTTGGCCAGCACAATCTTCTGATCGATCCCGCGCAACGGCTCCACTTCGCGCGTTTTCTTCTGCAGTTCGACTCGAAGTTGGCTCAATTGCAGCCGCCGCGAGTCTTCCGAACCCACCAGCGGGGAAAACAGCACGGCGACCGCGATCACATCGGCTGCCACCATCGCGCCGATCGCAATCTTCAGCTTGCGCCGTGATTTCTGAAAGTCCGGCATTATTTCCCGCCCCCGTCGCTCGCGTCCGGAATGTAAATGGCATAGACCGCCGCAATGATGCTCGACGAGCCCTCTGCCGCACCCTGCTCCTGCACCAGTTGCGCGTCCTGAAAGTGCTTCGAGCCTTCCATCCGATGCACCAATTCGACCGCCGCTTCCCGGTTGTCGCCCGCTACCTTCATCTGCAGCGCCATCTGACCCTGATCCGTGATTTCAGGACGCAGCGAAACTACATGCAACTCCCGCGGCATCACACGCTCCAGGTCCTCAAATGCGCGCGTCCACGAAAAGGACTTCCGCTGAATTAACTCGTTCAGGAATTGCGATTGATCCCGTGTGCTACGATTGGCCGCGAGATCCAGTCGCGCCTGCGCCTGGCCTCGTTCCGTGTCCACTTGTGCAATCTGTTGCTGTAATCGCGCTATGTCCTGACGATCCCTTCCCGCCTTGGTCCAGCCGTTTACCGTCAAGCCCAGCAGGAAGAGCGTCAATACTCCGAGCGCTCCTACCCCCAAGCCCCACCGCGCCCAAAATTCACGGGCATCTTCATACGGCCGGGTCGCGAGATTGATGTCTAAACGCATAATTTATAGCTAAACCCGCCATTCGCTGTTCATCGTTCGCCCTTGCTTTAGGTCTTTAGCGAACAGCGAAGAGCGAACAGCGTCTCTCGCGTTCCTACGAAATCAGTGCTCCCACCACGCCCGCCATGCGCCATCGCGGAACCGTCCCCGTCGTCGATCCGATCTGCGACGTAGCCACCAGTTCCTCAACCTGCGCCCCCGACTGGCTCTTCAGCGCCGGTGCCGCGCCGCCCGCTTCCGGCAGGCCCGCCACATACACGCGCTCGATATTCAATTTATAAGTGTCCTGGAAAAATACGACCGACGGATAAACCTCTTCCGCCAATTGATCCCCTGTAATCGTAATCCCGCGTAGATTTTCCAGCGTCCGGAAGAGCACCAGTTGTTCCCGGTCCAGAATTGCGATGCTGATCGTTCGCGCGTCGACTTTCACCACCAGCGTAGGACGTTCCGCATCCGCCGCTCCCAGCGCCGCCAGCATCGACGGCATCACCATTCCCGGGTTATAACCGGCGTCGCGAAACGCCGATTCATATTCCTCGAGAACCGTTTTCAGGACGACAGCCGCAACTGCCTGCATGCCTTTCCCGGTCGACTGCGCGTGATACGACACCCGCGCATCATTCAAATCGAAGGGTAAAGATTTCTTCAGCCGGAAACGCACCACCGCCTCAGCCTCATCCCGTTTGGCCGGGAGCGCCTCGAAATCCAGCAGAACCACGCGCACCGCCGTATCCGGCAGAATCGCAATCACGTCTCGCGACCTTCCGCCCACGCTGCCGAGCGCGCCTTCAATTGCCGTGCGAATCGCCGTCCCATCGCGCAAATTCGGTTCCATCAAATCCGGAACCACCGTCCCCGGCGCCAGTTCGCGCGCCGCGGCCATTTCCACCATTCGCCCTGTATCGGCGGCCCGGCCCGCAAGAATCCGATCAGCCGCGATTTCGCAAGCCAGTACCGGACGGCGCGCGTTTTTTGTAGAGGACGTCATGGCTTATTAAATGGAGACGACCTCCGCCTCCGCAGTTGGTTCGGGAATTGGCAGGCGGTCTTCTTTCAATCCATCCAGATGAAATCCAATCGCTTCTCGGATCAGAGAACGAACCTCGGCCCGAGTCTTGCCGGTCGTTACCACCCCCGGCAGATCAGGAACATAAGCGGCCCAACCAGTATCCGATTTCTCGTAAACCACAACGTAGTTCATCATTTCAGTCCCGCCTGTTTGAGGACGCTGTTCAGAGTTCCCGGAGGAAGATCGTCATTCGGATGCCCCGGTAACGTAACTCGTGTGCTTGTATTGCCGATGACTCCCACGCGTTTCTTTCAGGTACCAACCATCCCGCTCCAGCAACTTGATGATATCCGTACCTTCATGGCGAGAATAGTTACCTCGGCGGGTGCCCGGACAGAGCCAGTCCCCGTGCGTTGGTAACGGGTCCAAACCCCTGTCCTTTGGACCCGTGTTTCAGCGCATGGTCTCGATAAACGTAACCTTGTTGATCTCTTTTAGAGTAGTGAATCCGCCCCGTACCTTGTCCAGAGCCGATTCCCGTAGAAACCGCATCCCGTCTTCCCGCGCTGCTTTCCGGATCTCCGACGTCGGCTTCCGCTCCAGAATCATCTCGCGGATGCGGTCGGTCAAA
Source organism: Terriglobales bacterium (assembly GCA_049520915.1). Classification (GTDB taxonomy): domain Bacteria; phylum Acidobacteriota; class Terriglobia; order Terriglobales; family Acidobacteriaceae; genus Acidiflorens. Next base: position 7,471 of record JBEKPH010000002.1, on the reverse strand, counting down.
TCCAGCAGTTCATGAATCGCAGTTCGCCCCCGAAAACCTGTGCCCGCGCATTCAATGCAGCCCTGCCCTTCATACAATGCAACCTGCGACCACTGTTTCGGGTCCAACCCGCTCGCCTCCAGCACGTCGTTCGGATAATGCACTGCCGTCCGGCACGAATCGCAAATGATCCTCACCAGCCGTTGCGCCAGAATGCAGTTCAATGCCGAAACAAAGTTGTAAGGCTCAACTCCCATGTTCAGGAAGCGCCCGAGCACATCGACCACGTTATTCGCGTGTACCGTCGTGAACACAAGATGGCCCGTCAGCGCCGACTGAATCGCAATCTGCGCCGTCTCATTGTCTCGGATTTCGCCGACCATGATCTTGTCCGGGTCGTGTCGCAAAATCGAACGCAATCCGCGCGCAAACGTCAGGCCCTTCTTTTCGTTCACGGGAATCTGCGTGATCCCCCGCAGCTGATATTCCACCGGATCTTCAATCGTGATGATCTTGTCTTCGTCCGTCTTGATCTCGTTAATCGCGGCGTAAAGCGTCGTCGTTTTGCCGCTGCCCGTCGGCCCCGTTACCAGCACCATGCCGTACGGTTCTTTGATGTACCGCCGGAACCTCCGCAGATCGTCTTCATCAAAGCCCACCACTTCCAGCGTGAGCTTCTTGAACTTCTCGCTCATCGACTCTTTGTCGAGTACGCGCAGCACCGCGTCTTCGCCGTGGATCGAAGGCATGATCGAAACGCGGAAGTCGATGGCGCGCCCGTTGTACTTCACCCGGAAGCGCCCGTCCTGCGGCACGCGCCGCTCCGATATATCCAACTCGCTCATCACCTTGATACGCGAAATGATGGTCGAGTGATGCTCTTTGCCAATCGGCGGCATCGCGTTCGTCAGCACGCCGTCGATACGAAACTTGATGTATACCGAGTCGTCCCGCGTCTCAATGTGAATATCACTGGCCCGCCGTTGCAGCGCCGTAAAAATCGTGGTATCGACCAGCCGGATGATCGGGCTCATGTCCGTGCCCGAACTCGCCGTCAGCTTGTCGATCGAAATCGTTTCGTCGTTCCCGGCATCGTCCTCGCGGATCACGTCCAGCGTGAATCCTTCGCTCGCGTCTTCCAGCACGCGTTTCGATTGCTCGGTCTTCTTCAGGATGTCGGAGATTTGCTTTAAGGTCGAAACTTTGGTGACGATCCGCTTGCCCAGCAGCAGGCTGATCTCGTCAATCATCATCAACTGGCTGGGATCGGCAATCGCAATCGCCAGCCGTCCATCGGCCGTCTCGTCCAGCGGCACGAAGTTATAGCGGAACATCAAGTGCACAGGAATCTTTTCGAACAGATCATGATGCAACTGGAAGTCGCTCAGATCGACGAATTCGCAACGGTAGCGTCGCGCAATATCCCGCGCCCGTTCAATCTCGTCGGGAATCGATGCCGGTTCCGGCACCAGTTTCCCGCCATTCGCTGGATTAATCACTGCTGTCTTCTTGTCCGCCATACCCATACCAGTTTACAACCCTTCCAACACCAATTTCTTTGTCTACGTATGGTGCCCCAGGTTCGCGCCCGTTCTTTGGGCGATAACCTGGGCCTGCTGCCTCTAATGCACGTTCGCGCCCAAAGTGAAGATCGGCATATATAGCGAAATCAAGATCCCGCCCACAAACACCGCCATAATGATCAGGATCATCGGTTCAATCAGCGCCATCGCCGCGCTCAGCGCCGTCTGCACGTCTTCCTCGTAAAACTCAGCCACCGACGCCAGCATCGCCGGCAAAGCCCCCGTCGATTCCCCGACCTCCAGCATTTCTACCGCTAAATCTGGAAACAATTTCTGCGTTTCCAGGCTGTGTGCCAGCGTCTGTCCTTCTTTCACCCGCTCCGACGCAGCCGTCACCCCGTTAAACATCTGTCGGCTGCTCAGCGATTCGCCCGCCGTCTCCATCGCCGGAACCAGCGGCAGGCCGCCTTGCAGCAGCGTCCCCAGAATGCGCGAGAAGTTCGCCACCTGGTATTTCAACCGGATTTCCCCGATCAGCGGCAGCGACAACAGAAACTTGTCAATCTGCTCCGCCCCGCGGTCGCTCTGCTTCCAGCGCCACAGGAAAATACCCGCGATCACCAGCACGATCCCAACCGCCCAGCCATATTTTTGCGCATTCAATCCGAGCGACAGCATAAACACCGTAATCGCCGGAAGTTGCGCATCCAGCGCATTGAACAGGTCGGCAAACTTGGGAACCACGTAGGTGATCAGGAAAACCAACATCACCGTCACAACCGAAACCAGCAGCGCCGGATACACCAGCGACACCAGCAGCTTCTTCCGAAACGTCTGCACCATCCGCTGGTACGCGATATAGCGGCTCAGTACTTCTTCCATGTTGCCGCTCTTCTCACCCGCCAGCAGCGTCGTCGTATACATCTTCGGGAAGACCTGCTGCGCCGCAAACGCATCCGACAACAACTCGCCGCCCTTGACCCGCTCGCGCACGTTTTCCAGCAACTGCAGCAAAGACTTATCCCGCTGCCGCTTGATCAGAAGATCCAGCGCCGTCAGGATCGGCAGCCCTGCCTTCATCAGTGTCAGAAATTGCTGGTTGAAAATCAGAAAGATCGACTGCCGCAGCTTGCCACGCCGCCCAAACTGCCCGCCGCCCGTGTTGAGCAACGTCCGCGGCTTCACCCAGTAGACGAGATACCCCTGCGCCACGAAACGGTCGTGAACCTCGGCCTCGGAATAGCCGTGCTCGACCTGCTGCCGCAGATGGCCCTGTTCGTCAGCGACTTTGACCAGGAATTCTGCCATTTTCTACCGTGTCATTCCGCGTTTCACGTCTGTTTTTCCGGGTATCCCATCCCCAGTTTAACACCGTGTCTACAAAGCCCTTACCGCTTCACAACTCACCAACTGGTACCCAAAGTAACCTTCGTTTTTGCGCTTCTACGGATAGAGCGACAGGCGTCCTGCCCGTCGATCCCGGAATCATCCATCCCAACCTACGGCGCCAAATCCCCCTCCACCGTCTCAACCCCCGCCGGAGGCGTGAACTGGAACAAACTCTCGCTCATCGTCCCATTCTCTTTCCACCCCGCAAACCGGAACTCCGTGGTCCCTCCATCCGGCTCTAGCAGTACGATGCGGACAATCTCATCTCCGGGCGTAATCTCCAACTGCACCTCGCTGACCTGTCCCGCCATCCCCTTAGGCACCCCTCGCAAAACCGTATTTCCCGTCGCCGCCGGAGCCTGATCCGTCACTTTCGACAATCCTTGTAATTCATTATCCAGCTTAGTCTTGCCAAGCAAAAACGCTATGGGCGACCGCAGATCATCCAGCTTCCGGAAATCCGTCTTTCTTACCTGCCGTTCGCTCGGCAAATAAAACCACACAACTTGGCCGTCGCTGACAAACAGCTTCTCCTTTGGAGAACGATATTCCCACCTCATCTTGCGCGGCTTTTTCAGCCACAACGTCCCCGATTCCACCCGATCCGGCCCGTCCCCTCGATAGATTTCCGTGAAGTCCGACTGCAAACTCCGCAGATGGTTGTAGTGCTCATCCACCGCCCGCGCCAGTTGCCGGATGTCCTGCGCCTGCATCGGCAAGGCGACCGTCAGCAGGAGGATTCCGCGAAACCAGAAGCGCCAATTCAAGTTGATTTTCTCCTCCTCAATTCTACTTAGAGCGTAGCTCAATTTCCCAAACTCAGCCCGAGCCCCGAACGGGTTGAGCACCCAAAAGCCTCTCGCCGATTGCGATCTCCTTAGTGTGCCTTCGTGACCTTGGTGGTGAAGGTTTTTCTATTTTAATGAAACGCATAAATCGAATATTGCTCCGCCCCGCCCATCTTCCTCAGCCCCTCCGTTCCGCTCAACACCCCTTCCAACAGCGCATTGTGATAAACAATCCACACCGGACGCGGCCACTCCCCCACCGACTCCTTCAACCGCGCCATCACCTTGTGCAACCCCGCCTCCGGCAGCGGATTAAACAAATAAACCACCAGCGGATCCCTAGGAAAATCAAACTCCCGCGCATCCCCCAGCACCGCTTGGATCCTTCCGTCCGGCTGCTGATGCGCCTCGCCCGCAGCGCCATACGCCCGAAGATTTTCCTCCTCCGCCCGATGCAGCTCCTCCATCAACTCCACTCCCACAATTCTCTTGAAAGGAAACTCCGAGGCCATCAGCAGCGTCCGTCCCTTACCCGACCCGATATCGACGAACGTAAATCGCTCCAACTCGATGGGCAGGGCGCCCATCATCTCCCGAAACAACTCCGGCTCCGTCGGCTGGTACGGAGAATGAAACACACCCAGCAATCGTGCCCGCCACCCCACCGTCCCACTCGTTGTGTTGACTCGCTTCTCCCAGTCATACTCCATGTCCCCATACCGCTGCCGCCGCCGCGCCGGAGTCGAATCCACCACAAACTCCCAAAGATTCCCCACCAAAATCGCAGCCGCCCGCACCCGACCCTCTTTAGCAGCATGCTCCCGCCACCACCCCCGCACCCCGTTACCTAATTGCGCAAGAAACCTTTGTCCCGAAGACACGCCTGCATGCTACCAAACCCCTGCCCTGCGGTAAGACACAAGCCGAATTTCCATATGATGCCTATTGAATTGACGTCGGTGCAGCCTCGGGAGTAATGTTCTGCGGAGTTGCCATCCTTCCCCCGACCAACCACCTCGACTATGAAAACTTAAAGAAAGGCACATCTGTTATGGCCACGACCACGGCGCGCGAAAACTGGATTCTTAGATGGCGACCAATGCCAGCCCTCGCGGTGACGATGTGTATTGCACTGCTTCATCTCGTAGTCGCAACCACGGCACAGGCACAAACCTACACTTTCAACGTGCTCTATTCCTTTAGTGGTACGCCAGACGGCGCGAGCCCGTCAGCTGGGTTGACGCTGGATGGTCAAGGCAATTTGTATGGCACCACTCCGTATGGCGGTGCCTCGAACGCAGGAACCGTATTCAAACTAAATAGCAACGGAAAAGAGAGTGTGCTGCACAGCTTTTGCTTTCAGGCAAACTGTACAGACGGTGAATCACCCGGGTCAGACTTGCTGTTGGACTCGCAAGGCAACTTATATGGAACGACAGTCCAAGGTGGAGCAAACTACAACGGTGTTTATGGTGCAGGAACAGTATTTGAAGTATCGAGCACCGGGACAGAAACAGTCCTCTACAGCTTCTGCTCAAAGCCGAAATGCACCGATGGTTCGGAGCCCTTCGCTGGCTTAGCTATGGATTCTCAGGGCAATTTTTACGGCACCACCCATTCCGGAGGCGGCTCCTCGCGGGCGTGTGAAAATCTCCCCTGTGGAACAGTTTTTAGACTATCTCGGGCACATGGAGAAAATAAGGAGACTCGGCTCTACAGCTTCACTGGTAAGTCGGATGGCGGGGACCCAAGTTCGGTTTTGCTCAGGGATGCCCATGGCAACTTGTACGGTACTTCCACATTCTTGTCAGGTGACGGTTGGGGAACAGTGTTCCGCGTAGCTTTGGCGGGAGGGAAATGGACCCAGACCGCGCTCTACCACTTTAGCGGGAGGCCGGGTGCGGGCCCTTACGGAGGTTTAGTGATGGACGCACAAGGAAACCTGTACGGCACCACCAACGGCGGTGGCACTTACGATGCAGGGACCGTATTCAAGCTCGACATGGCGGGAAATGAGTCCATCCTCTACAGTTTTAGTGGAACAAACGGAGATGGCAGCTATCCGATCGCGGCACTGGTGCTGGACGGACAGGGCAATTTGTACGGTACAACATTTTCTGGCGGCGACAATTCTTGCGACGCCCCATACGGTTGCGGAACCGTTTTCAAGCTAGATACGAGCGGCAATGAGACGGTGCTTCATAGCTTTAGCGGCGGTTCGGACGGCTCGTTTCCATATGCGAGGTTAGTGCTCGACGGACACGGCGCTTTGTACGGTACTACCTTCAATGGGGGAATGAACACCTGCGCGAATGGCGCTTCCGGTGAAGGATGCGGAGTTGTATTTAAGCTAACACCATAACCGTATAGCTCCGCACGCTACACCCTACCTCAATGTTCGTTCGATATTGGACATAGTGGTAATCGCCATTCCAGCACTGGTTTTTACGCTCGGCCACAGTGTAGGATTCTGCTTTCTCAGCAACCGACTCCATGCCCAGTCAGCCATCCATGACACGACCCTCAACCCCCGCCATCTCCCCCTTCTTCATCGTCACCAACGTCGACCAATCCATCGCCTTCTACCGCGACAAACTTGGCTTTGAACTAACCTTCCAGCAACCCGAGCAAAGTCCTTTCTTCGCCATCATCCTCCGCGACGGAGCCCAGATCTTTCTCAAGTCCGAGAAAGACATCGCGCCCCTGCCAAACCCCAAGCGCCACCCTTCCATGCGCTGGGATGCCTACATCTACGTACCCGACCCCGATTCCCTCGCCCTCAAATTCGCCGAACGATTTGCGGATAAGGATGCAGCCTTCAGCGCCCCGCTCCAAGACACCCACGACGGTCTTCGCGGATTCGAGATCCGCGACCCCAACGGCTACGTCTTATTCTTCGGCCGACCAAGAAACACAGCGAGCACTAGCAACGATCCGGTCACGAACGACGCGCGCCCCAACAATGCCCCAGCTGAAACTCTCTCCAAACCGACCCTTCTCGCCGCCGAACCTCAACTCTTTGTCAACGAAGTTGCATCCTCCTGCGATTTCTACACAAAGAAGCTGGGGTTTGCCGTTGCCTTCACCCATGGCGACCCGCCTTTCTACGCCCAGGTTTTCCGCGACGGAGCCAGTCTTAACCTTCGTCATCTCGATCAACCCGCCATCAGCCCAGACCTTCAAGCCAGAGAACACCTGCTCTCCGCCTCCATCACCGTTGACGATGCAGAGCCACTTTTCCTCGAGTTTCAAAGCGCAGGCGTGTCATTTCATCAGACCCTCAAGACAGAGCCCTGGGGCGCCCGCACCTTCATCGTCCGTGACCCCGACGGCAACCTCATCCTCTTCGCCGGTAGAGCGCGATAGTCGCTTCATCCGTCAACACGATTGTTGACAGAGTCGCCCCAACTCAGCCATGATCGCCAGCACTCAGAAAGTTCCGGAGGTCACCATGCGTCTTGCCGCAATCATCGTCATACTATTCGGGCAACTCACCCACGCCCAGACGCCGAAAACCTTCGACCTCTCCGCCCAATTCTCTCTTCGCGACAATCCCAACCGCCCTACTCCCGACCAAGTCTGGCAGTACGGATATTCTGAAACAAGTTCTCTAGCGCCCGATCAGTTTCGCGTGGACACGCAATCCGATCCCGTCGATCTGCAATGTGACCCCACTCGCTCCATCGGATTCTGGCATCCCGCCGCGAATCACGGCCCCGGCCCTGGCTATTATCCCTACGTCGCTTACAACACGACAAAGCAACCCCAGGTAGGCTGCAAAGGATGGGCCGT
>JBEKPH010000001.1:0-155466 GCA_049520915.1 Terriglobales bacterium | reverse complement strand
TTACAAACCGAGGGATGCCTGACTGTAAGAACAGCGGCAAGCTTTACTGCTGAATCGGACCGCGCTTCGACTTCGGTGTCAGTTTCCGAACCAGAAATTCCTGAAACAGATTGCCGGCCGCAGTCGCCCCAATCCCAATTAGCCCGTTGTCGATCGTCAGTTCCGCGCCCTCGCGATCCTTCGCTGGATAGTAAATATTGGAAATCCCGCCCGCAGCCAGGCTCCCGATAATGTTAGAGTAGTTCGCTTCCCAACGTCCGTTATCCCCTTTACAGATGACCGCGTTCGCCATCGCGTAAAGGGCCCGAGCATGCCAACTTCCCGTTCCTTTGTAAAAATATCGCGGATCCTGCTTCAGCAGCGACGGCAAAATCGCTGCTCCAATAAATGTGCCCGCAACACCATCCGCGTACGAAGCGCCATAGCGCTTCGCATAACCCGCTGCTCCTTGCCCGTAACCATCGAACTCGTCGTCCGCCTGTTGGATTCCCGCAAGCGCTCCCGTTATCAAGAAAGTTATAGGATCGACCGATGTCTTCCAAGCCAACTCGAATTTTTGTCTCGACGTGAGCGGCGCCGGATTCGGCAGGTAGCTCACATAAAAATTGGGAATGATGCCCAGCACGCGCTGCTTCTCTTCAATATGGATCTGCTCTTCCGCCACTTCCGTCTGCGTCAGACCGACTTCCACGTCCGTCACATTCGTCGCCACCACCAGCGCGATCTTTGGAACCGTGTAAATCTCTCCGGGATGCAGAACTCCAGAAGCCACCTGCGTCGCAAACCCCGACGATGTAATCGTCAGTTGGAACGTTCCCGGAACCACATTCGCGAAGGAAAATTGTCCGTCTCCCGCCGAAAGCGCCTCCACGCTCAGCGATGGATCCTGCGGTGTCAGCCGTACCCGCGCTCCACCAACTACCGCCCCGCTTTCGTCGAACACAGTCCCGCTGATGTTTCCACGCATCGGCGAATCGGCCGGCTGCTGCCCGCGAGCGGCGTCCGTCTTTTGCTGCTCGGGGCTCGCCGCGACACCTGCCGGCGCGCCTTGCCCAAAAGTCGGCGAGACCAAACCCAGCCCGCAACCCAAAACGATGGCAAAATTTGTCAACCCCGACGTGCACCGGAAGGCCATGGATTCCTTAATGTAACCTCTCCCGTCTTTTTAACGAAAACACCAAAGTTCTCGCTCTGGGTCAGTTCGAATTGCCCTGCAAAGCCACGGCTTCAGCCGCGCCGGAACTTCCCAAAACCCCAGTCCTGTGTTGGATGCCGTCTTCCCCCCTTCTGTGGTGACCCAATAGTGCTTTCTATGCCAATTGAATCGAACTGGCGGCCGATCCCATTACTTCTTGTTCGCGCCTTCGTTCGCTCCCAATTTCCAGGCGACTTGGCGCATCATTCCCAGCAACACATCGGCATCGTTCGGATTCAAATGCAAGCGCCGTATAAGCCGCCGCAACTTCTCGTCCGGCGCAACCGCTCTAGGCTTGATGTATCCCGTGTCTTGCAGAACCTTCAAAAGTACCTGCGTCAGCCGCTCGATTTCTCCTGAATTGGCCGTCGTTCGCGCATCTTTCGCCGCGACTTTGTGCGCTGCCGTTTTCCTCCCTCGCACCAGTTCGTACAGACAGACTGCCGCAGCCTGACCCAGATTCATCGACCCATGCTCTTCCCGCGTCGGAATCCGCATCAACCAATGACAGTGGCTCAATTCCTGATTCGACAACCCATATCGTTCGGACCCAAACAGCAATGCCACTTTCGCCGTCTGGAGCTGTCGTTTGATCGTTCGTGCGCCATCGCTCAACTTCAGCAAGCGATGCTGCAGATCGCGCTCGTCCGCTGCGGTTGTTCCCACCACTAGCTTGCAATCGGCCACAGCTTCGCCCACATTGTCGAACTCTTCCGCCTTGGCCAACAATGCAGATGCTCCAACTGCCGACCGCGCCTCTCGAAACGCCTTCTCGTACGGATTCACCACCCGCAACTGGAGCGCCCCAAAGTTGCTCATCGCTCGCGCCACCGCGCCGATGTTTAACGGATTCCTTGTGGCCACCAGCACCACCCGCAGACTGTCGAGATCGCTCAGCATCGTTGTTTGCAACACCCCTGGCAGAAAGGCCTTAAGATCATCATTCTACGGTGCTCCATCGTGACTTCGCCGCCGCGCACCCCGCGCTGCGACTTCCGCCCTTGCGTAGCATCCAATGTACAGTGCTACGATAGAAGTCCCGCCCCGACGGTGACTACGAAGTCCCGCGGGGAAATGCATCTCTGGAGGATGAATGGCAAGCAACGGCATCGTCGAAGTTACCGACGCCAATTTTGATTCTGATGTGTTGAAGTCCGATACGCCCGTATTGGTCGATTTTTGGGCTGCTTGGTGCGGTCCCTGTCGCGCCATTGCTCCAATTGTCGAAGAACTGGCCGGCGAGTACAAAGGCAAAGTCAAGGTCGGCAAAATGGACGTCGACCGCAACGGCGCCACCCCCATGCGCTACAAGGTCACCGGCATTCCCACCTTGCTCGTCTTCAAAGGCGGTCAGGTTGTGGAACAGTTGGTTGGGTATCGCTCGAAAGACGACATTCAGAAGGCGCTCGACAAGCACCTGGCGTAAGGCTTGGCTGTCAGTTCAGCCGTCAGTTCTCAGTTTTCGAATCGCCGAGGCCTGGACAATCTGTCTGGGCCGTTTGGCGCTACCCCGAATCCAATTTGCGCTTTGCCTTTACTGAGAGCTGACAGCTGTTTTTCAATACTTCCGCAGCACGCCGATCACGCGGCCTTGAATTTCCACCGTCGCCGCCGGCACAATAATCGGCTTCATGGCGGCATTCGAAGGCTGTAGCCGGACGTTGTCGCCTTCCCGGAAGAAGCGTTTTAAAGTCGCATCGCTCGAATCAATCAGAGCTACCACAATGTCGCCGTTGTGCGCCGTCTTGGTTTTCTCGACCAGCACATAGTCCCCGTCGAGAATGGCCTCGTCCTGCATCGACTCTCCGCGCACTTCCAGCACAAACACTTCCTTCGACCGCACAAAATCCGCTAACGAGATGGTCTCGTTGCTCTGCACCGCTTCAATCGGACGTCCCGCGGCAATCCGGCCCACCAGGGGCAGAACCATACCGGTATTCACCGACATCGACTGCTTCAACTTGCCCTTCGGAGGGATCAAATCGATGGAGCGGCTGCGGTTATAGTCCCGCGTCAGCAGCCCTTTTTTCTCAAGATTGGTGACGTGTTTGTGCACGGTGGCCAGCGAACTCAGGCCCATGCCTTCCTTGATCTCTTCAAACGAAGGAGAGTATCCCTTTTCCGCCACAAAGCGCGAGATAAAGTCATACAGCTCATGTTGACGCCGAGTGATCGCCATGCCGGGAGCATAGGCGAATGCATGGCGAATGTCAATAACTGCGAGGGGGCGTTCCTTGATACGTCCCAACTCTAAGCCGGAACAGAAGCAAGTTATACTTAAGCGACGGAAGCGAAATCCATGGGCAGATATCGCTGTATTGACTGGCTTTTGAACGCAGTTTACTGCCTGGTCGCGCTTTGTCTGGTCGAATCCCGGCCACTGCTTGCTGGTAGTGTTATCAAGCTCGGGATTGCTTTAGTCTTCGCATGTTTGCTGAGTTTTGTAGCGGTTCATTCATCGAATATCGGCGGCCTCGTAATGGCTTGCCTGCAGGCGTTGCCAAAGGCGCTCTTCCCGTTCCCCGTCGAGCGGCGATGGATTGAGCGCTCCGAAGCTACATTTGCTGTTGTCGGTGAACCAAGTCTCTCTCCCCTGTTCCAGCGCCCCCCGCCCTGCCGCCGCTGGTAGTCCGACCCCCTAGCTGAATTTACTGAGTGAAGTACCCGCATGCCGCATTTCCAGCGTTTTGCGCGGAATAACTTCGATCGTCCTGATGCGATGAACGCGTCGGGCCCCCTCTGTCCCAATGTGAGGCGAGAATCCATGAGTGTCCCTGAAGCCGCAGATTTCAATAAGAGCGGTGACCGCGCGTGCGAAACTCCGCAAACTGAGTACGCACGCCGTCTGCGAGAACGACAACAGCAGCTGACGAGAATTGAAAATCAGCACCGTATCCTCTGGATCTACATTATTGGCGCCGCGTTGGCTGCGGTCGGGCTTCTCTACGCTCCGCATTCACCGAACGCCGCGCCAAGAGTCTGGCTACTGTTGCCTTTGACCGTGGCTCTGTCGTCGGCCCATTCACTCGCAAAGAACGCACGGATATGCGGTCAGGTAGCGCGAATGGTTCGCTTTTATGCGGGCGGATTGGCGAGACTTGCGCACGAGTGGCAAGGGCAAGGCATCGGAGGGGAGGAATTCCGGCCAGAAGATCATACCTACGCCAATGATCTGGATTTGTTTGGCTCAGGATCGATGTTCGAATTCCTCTGCACAGCTCGGACCGGAGTTGGGCGCTCCACTCTCGCGACTTGGCTGTTGGAACCCGCACCATGCGTCGTGGTTGCGGAGCGTCAGGCGGCGGTTGCGGAACTTCGAAACCAGCTTGATTTTCGCGAAGATTGGGCATCGGTTAGAGGCAGTGCGCTGGACCAACCGGCGTCTGGTTTGCGCGATTGGGCGATTGCCAACGCAGCGGGTTTTCCCGGCTACCTAGAAGGTTTGGCGATTGTGCTACCAGCGTTCGTAGTCCTCTTATCTTTCATCGCGTGGACCGGACTTCTAGGCCATTACTGGTTCTTGGCCATAGCTGTTGCGGTGGGACTCGAAGCAGTACTCTCGCTTCTTTTCCTGAAGAAGACGAGAAGGGTGGGTTCCGATCTTGTCTTGCCTTCTTTCGAACTCACCACCCTCGCTCCCTTACTGGCGAGAATGGAGAACGCGCATTTTCACGCCCCACTCCTCAAGTCGCTTCAGTTGAAACTCAGGGTTTCTGGGAAGAGTCCAGTAGAACGGATTCGCCGGCTGCAGATACTGGTCTGGCTTCTGGAGCTTCGACAATTTGAGTATTTCGCAGCACCGGCTTCGTTGATTCTCTGGGGCACGAATTTGTCAATTTTCATCGACCGCTGGCGGCAGCAAAACAGGGAAGCGCTGCTGGGATGGCTCGAAGCACTCGGTCAGTTTGAGGCTCTACTTTGCCTGTCGCGCTACTTCTACGAAAATCCTGATTGCAGTTTTCCGATTCTGAATCCCGCGCCATCCCCGCTATTCCGTGCGGAGGGACTGGGCCATCCTCTACTCAAACGTGAAGCCTGCGTTCGTTGCGACATTGCGCTCGGTACGGAAAGAACGCAACTTTTCATGGTCAGCGGTTCCAATATGTCGGGCAAAAGTACCCTGCTGCGTTCCGTGGGTTTGAACGCCGCCCTGGCGCTCGCCGGTGCGCCAGTGCATGCAATTCACATGGAAGTTTCCCATCTGCAAATCGGATGCTCGATCGATATCCACGATTCGCTCCGCCATGGAAAATCCCGGTTCCGAGCCGAAGTCGAACGTTTGAAGTGGATTCTGGATTGGGCGCGGGCCAAGCCCGTCCTCTTTTTGTTCGACGAGGTGCTAAGCGGAACGAATTCGACCGATCGCTTATGGGGCACAAAGGCGGTGATCGATCATCTGGCAAAAAGCGGCGCGGTTGGACTCATTACGACTCACGATCTCGCGTTAACTGAGATAGTAAATGCTTTCCCTGGTCGAGCCAGTAACGTTCACTTTGAAGAGCATTATGAGAACGGTGAAATGCACTTTGACTACCGCATGCGGCCGGGCGTTCTCACTCGCACGAACGGAGTGAACGTGATGGCCGCGCTGGGCATCTTGTGAATCCACGAATGGAGTCGGCGATCTCCTTTCTTCTCGGATAGCTCCAGGAATCTCAAGGGCCACTCAGCATAAATAGACGCCTTCAAGTTATCCCCGATGCGTGCGGGACTTCACTCCGGGGAAGCGTGCTTGGAGTGAAGTCGCCAGCATCAATCGCCATTGTTCAGAAAATGCTTTGTTCTTTTGTGTTCACATTGATCCGTGCTCCGGTGATATTCCCCTGAGCATGACCGAGGTTGTTGCCGGACTCGTCGTATTGATCGATGGTAAAGGTGCCGGCGAATTTGTCCCCAGTAGGGTCTAGAGTGACTTCTTCTTTAATGTTGGCGGGACCGATCAAGTTGCTACCAGTCGAATCCCAGGCAATGGCGAAGTGGTTCAACTTATACTTGCTTCCTCCCAAGCTCTTCCAAACACCCATGCAGAAGCTGCTCGTGATCGGAGAGCGCGCTCCCGAGTTCATGAATTCCGTGCCATCGCTGTGCCATTGGGCATAGCCCGCGTCGATCTCGGTGCCGTCGGGGACTCCTTGTGTGCCCTCCGACACAAACTTGATGTGCCACAAGCCGACGATCGGATCCTCGGTGGCGTGCGAATCACCTACCGTGACGAATGACGCTTCGAGCAGGCGTGCGGGTCCGGGTTGAAAGTTCCAATTACTGGGCGATGCCTTCGGAGGCCGCATACCCCCGCATTGCGCCGACGAATTCGTAACCGACGAAAACGCCAGTGCAACTACGCCGACGGTGAGGGCCAGAGTTCTGAGATTCGTTTTCATTTTATTTCTCCTTTTTTCAGCCGGCAGGGCCAGCTGTCCGAAGCAGATAATCCCGATTCGCCTCGCGGCGCAATAGACAGGCGGTAAAGCCGAGGTGAAGAGGAGGTGAAGCCGTAACTCGCTGAACTTAAATGAGATCGCTGCGGCTCCGAAGAGTTGGGCTATACTTCCCGGTGCGCAGCTGGATGTTCCTATGCCGGGCACAGTCTTTGAATTCGGCGACTTTAAGTTGGATTGCGACCGCTTTGAGCTTTATCGCGCCGGCCGGAGCGTGAAGCTGGAGCGGAAGCCGATGGAACTCCTGATTCTATTGGCGGCCAAAGAAGGCCATCTCGTCTCGAGAACTGAAATTGCCGAGCGGCTGTGGGCGCGTGAAGTTTTTGTCGATACCGAACACGGTATCAACACGGCCGTTCGCAAAATCCGTCAAGCGCTCCGCGATGACCCGGAAGACCCTACCTTCCTGCTGACGGTCACCGGCAAAGGCTACCGGTTTATCGGGACGACGAACTCGCGGCAGTCCTCGCCCAACCCGATTCAACTTTTTTCCGAGGCAGCCAGCGATTCGAGTGCGTCCACTGCTTCGTCCCTGTTAGCGGCGCCGACCGCGATTGAGGACCTTCAGGGTGATCACGCCGATGCTCAGGTATTAACGCGTGAAAGCAAGAGTCGGGTGCATTCCCGAAGCCGTGGTCTCACCCTTTGGCTCGGGGTCATCGGGGCGGGAGCTGTGCTCGCTCTTATCGGCGCTGTCACTTTAGGGGCTCGTGCTTCGAAAGCGCGGTTCGAGAGTCGATTCGCCAGACCTGAAATCAAATCCCTGGCCGTGCTCCCCCTCGATAACCTTTCGGGCGATCCCAGCCAGGAATACTTTGCCGACGGCATGACCGACGAGCTCATCACCATGCTGGCAAAGAACTCCAGGCTGCGCGTGACCTCGCGAACATCTGTCATGCAGTACAAGGGAGTGCATCGCCCCTTGCCGGAGATCGCGCGCGAACTTGGAGTCGACGGCATCCTGGAAGGTTCGGTGGTTCATACCGGCGACAAGGTGCACATGACCATCCAACTGATCCAGGCGCCGAGCGACACCCATGTATGGGCAGAGAGCTACGATCGAAGGGCAGACGAAGTTGTGGGCCTGCCCCGGGAAGCTTCGCTCGCCATCGCGAAGAAGCTCAATCGGGCTGTTCTTCAATCGACGCCATCCCGCTTCGTGAGCCCCGAAGCGCACGACGCCTACCTCCGCGGTAAATACATTTGGTACGCCGGAAGCAACGATGAAGCCGGCAAGTACTTCCGGAAAGCGACGGAGCTGCAACCCGATTACGCCTTAGGCTGGAGCGGCCTGTCATTCTACTATTCCGCCGGCGCAATCGGAGGTGAGCTAAAACCAGAAGACTCCGTGGCACAGGGGGGAGCGGCCGCGATGAGAGCCGCGGAGCTCGATGATTCGCTCCCCGAGGCGCACCTCGCGTTGGCTGGAGCCATGCTTTGTCAGTGGCAGTGGGCGCGAGCCGAGCAGGAGGTCAATCGCGCCATCGAACTCGATCCCAAATTCGCTGAAGCTTACCATTTACGATCGAAAATACTGGCCGCGGTGAATCGCCAGGACGAGGCCATCGAGTCGCAGAAGAAGGCTACTGAACTCGACCCCTTCTCTCGCTCTTTTGCTATGGGACTCTCTTACATTGAAGCGCGACGCTACGATGAGGCTATTGCTGATTCCCACATGCGACTCGAAACTACTCCGCAGGACATCGGCTTACACTGGATTCTTTACGAAGCCTATCGTCGCACGGGCCGCCAAAAGGAGGCTGTAGCAGAACTCCAGCAGTTGTTGATGTTGTGGGGCGACAAGCAGGGTGCTGAGAAATTCGGGCGTTCCTTCCGGGAGGGAGGCTACAAAGCGGTACTCCGCCGCAAATTGAGCGATCTCCAGCGAGACTCCTCCAAGCGTTACCATTCGCCCGTCGAATGGGCCGGCTTGTATGCCGGACTCGGCCAACACGAAAAAACTCTCTCGCTTCTCGAAGAAGCTTACCGCCACCATTCTCCGACGCTCTTCGATATGCAGAACGAACCGGCGTTCGATTTCCTCCACTCCGACCCGCGCTACCGGTCAGTCATCGATGGAATGGGCCTTCCGCCAGCGTATTGAGTTTCAGGGAGAGAAGCATCGTGCGAATGACCTACTCCGCCGTAACGCCCTTCAAGAACGCATAGTAAAAATCAACGGCCCGCGCAAACGACTGCACTCCGATGCGCTCGTCTTTTCCATGCGCCCGAATGTCGTCACGATCGTATTGCTCTCCCGATACACAGTAGGTGGGCATGCCAGCTGCGTTCGTGTAGACACCATCGGAGGCTCCCGTGCTCATGTTGGGGATGACTGGAATCCCCGGCCACATCTTCGCCACAACTTTCTGCAACGGATCGAACACATCCTTCCGCGGCGCGGGCGGCACGTAGCTGTGCCGATCGGAGCCATGGTCGAGAAGCTGATTATTATTTTCGCGGAACTGCACTTTCACTCTCGGATCATCGACTGCTTTTTCCAAAGTCAGGCGAATTTCTTCCAGCGAATGTCCCGGCTCGATGCGGCAGTTCACGTTCGCCTGCGCCATCTGCGGCAGGGCGTTGTTGGCATGGCCTCCACTGAGACGCGTGGCTATGCAGGTCGTGTGCATGATCGAGTTATCCATCGGATCTTTCGAGAGCCGGGCGATGGCGTCCATGTCCGGAGGAGTCTTCAGCATTGCTTTCAGATCAGCCGCGCGCTCCGGTCTCGCCAGCTTGACCTGCTCTTCGTAATAGGCGCGTGTGATGTTATTGAGCTCAAACGGAAACTGGTAGTGCTCGATCTTGGTGAGCGCATTCGCCAACTCGTAAATCGCATTTTCGGGCCGGGGCAGCGAACTGTGTCCGCCAGGATTCGTCGCGGTCAGCACGAAATCGCCATACAGTTTCTCGGTAGCATTGACTTCCATCATCACCGGCTTGCCATGATCGGCGAGCACTCCGCCGCCGTCGGAGTTGAGCACAAACTCGGCCTCGATCAGGTCGCGATGATTCTTGATCAGCCAGTCCACGCCATTCGATGTGCCGCCTTCTTCGTCGGCCGTCATCGCCAGAATAATGTCGCGGTCGGGCACGAATCCCTCTTTCTTCATGCGGATCAGCGTAGCCGACATGATCGCGTCACCTTCTTTCATGTCGCTGGTGCCGCGGCCATAGTAGTAGCCATCTTTCTCGATGAATTGAAACGGATCTGTCGTCCAATCTTCCCGGCGAGCTTCGACCACATCCAGATGCCCAATCAGCAACACCGGTTTGTGCTGCCCTGATCCGTGCAGGCGCACGACAACATTCTTCTTGCGGTCGTTCGGGCCGAGAACATGAATGTCGCTGTCGGGGAATCCGGCGTCGCGAAAACGCTGCGCCATCGCCTCGGCCGCCGCCGTCACACTCCCCACCGAGTCGGTCGTATTGATCTCGATCAACTGCTTGAACATGTCGAGCGCGAGCTTCCGGGAGGCCTCGTCGGCCGCAGACGGCGTTTGCGCCAGCATTAATCCGGCACATGACAAACAAAGAAAAACTGCTAATAGAATTTTGCTCGATCGCACGTCTACCCCCAGAAAAAGTTTTGCGCGGAAAATTCGCGTGATTCGCTGAGGCTGAAAGCTATCAGATTCGTTGGGCAAAACCAAGGGGCGGAGGCCACGATCTGACACGGCTCTGCGTGGCTTCGAGTCAGCTTTGACGAGAAGCTTCGGAAAAAAGAAGATGAATAAAGAGTTTGTGGCGGGGAGTCGATCGACTATCGGGAGTCGTTGAACTTCGTTACGCTTCCACCAACTCCCGCTCGTGGCGTTTATTCCAAAGCGGCTTCAGAATGCCGGACTGTAGAACCTCCGACTCGGCTTTTACCCAGTCTTCCAGTTCCTGGCCTTCCACCTTGCCGCGCTGCTCGTAAATCTGACGAGCGCGCATGCGCACTTTTCTCTCCAACAAATCCAACATCAACTTCTGTCGTTCTCTGGTTCTGGTCTGGCTATCCACTCCAATTACCCCACAATCTGACTATATCTATTGTAAATGGTTCAGTGTGGCCAGAGGGTTTACAGCAGGTTACTAAAGGGATGTTCGAAGGGACGTATTTTAACGTCGATACGGTGGAGTCTACGGATTCAAACCGTGACATCCGGCTGCGCAAACTGCCGCTGATACAGGTCCGCGTAAAGACTCTGCCGCTCCAGCAATTCGGCGTGCCGGCCACTCTGCACGATGCGCCCGTCCTGAACCACCAATATCTGATCGGCTTTAAGAATGGTCGAAAGACGGTGCGCGATGACGATAGACGTCCGCCCCGCAAGCGCGATTTCAAGTGCGCGCTGAATCGCAGCCTCCGATTCCGAGTCGAGATGCGCCGTTGCTTCGTCGAGAATGACGATGTTCGGCGCTTTGAGCAGAAGGCGCGCAATCGCAAGCCGTTGCTTCTCTCCGCCGGAGAAGCGATAGCCGCGCTCGCCCACCAGCGTATCGAGACCCTTGGTCAGCGAAGAAACCAGCGGATAGATTTGCGCCGCTTGCAACGCCTCGGTGATTTGCTGCTCAGTCGCGTCCGGTTTCGCGTAAAGAAGATTGGCGCGAATCGTATCGTGAAAAAGATGGGCGTCCTGCGTCACGATGCCGATGCGCTGGTGCAGCGAGTCGAGTTTTGCGTCGCGGACGTCAATGCCGTTCACGGCGACGGTCCCGCTCTGCACGTCATAGAGTCGCGCTACCAGTTGCGTAATCGTAGTCTTCCCCGCACCCGAGGGTCCGACCAACGCCACAAGTTGCCCTGGGCCGACGGCAAAGCTGATGTCGTGCAGCACAGTTTTTTCCGAAGTCTTGTCGCGCACCGCAATTGATTCGAGCGATGCCAGAGAGACCTCAGACGCGGAGGGATAGCGGAACGAAACGTGATCGAAAGAGACAGTCGCCGGGCCGTCCGGAATCGCGATGGCATCCGGTTTCTCCCGAATCATCGGCTCGAGATCGAGCACCTCAAAAACACGCTCGAACGAAACCAGCGCCGTCATGACGCTGACCTGAATATTCGACAACCCCACTAGCGGAGCATAGATCCGCGCCAGGTAAGAGACCAGCGCGACCACAGTGCCAATATCGAGAACGTGGCGGATCGCCAGCAACCCTCCCCACCCATAAGCGAGCGCGGTCGCAAAGTACGCCATGAGCATCAGCGCGGTAAAAAAAATGCGCCCGTAAATGGCGCGCTTCACGCCAATATCCGAAACCCGAGAAGCGTTCGCGCTAAACGTCTTGCTCTCATCCTCGCGCCGCCCAAAAAGTTTTGCCAACTGCGCTCCCGCGACGTTGAAGCGCTCTACCATCAGGTTGTTCATGGCAGCAGTCAGGTCGTAACTCTCGCGCGTGATGGCTTGCAACTTTCGTCCCCAGAAGCGCGCCGGAAAAATAAACAGCGGCAGCAGAACCAGCGCCGCCAGCGTAATCTGCCACGATAGGACGACCATCGCTCCCAGAATCAAGACGACGGTGATCACGTTCCCCACTACATTCGACAAAATGTCGGTGAAAGCGCTTTGCGCGCCCCCCACGTCGCTGTTCAGTCGGCTAACCAGGGCGCCCGTCTGCGTGCGCGTAAAAAAGGCCAACGGCATTTGTTGGATGTGTTCGAAAAGCTTGGTGCGGAGCGACAAAACAATGCGCGCTCCAATCTTCGCCGAGAGATACGACTGTGTCAGTCCGAAGGCGCCGTCGAATACGGCCAGCACGGCAACCAGAATCGCGAGGTGAATCACAAGAGACGAATTTCCCTTGAGAATGCCGTTGTTGATCAGGGAACGATAAATCAGAGGATTCGCGATGCCCACCGCCGCGTCGAGAACCACAATAAAGAGGAATACCGCCAGAAGCCGTACGTACGGAGCAGCAAACTTCAGGGTGCGCTTCAATGTTCCCGGACGCACGGTTTGATTCAAGACTGAGGCGTCTTGTCCAAACGAGCGCAACGAGCTGCCTACGCCCGTCCGAGCCACGCGAATCCGCCAATTCCCTCAAACATACTTTCACCAATCCAGCTTTCGCCAATCAAAAGGAGTTTCAACAGAAATTGTACACGGCTCCAAAGAGCTTACCCAGTCCGGTCCCCACCCCCGACGAGTCGTCCTTGTAGCTCCTTAAAGTGTGCAAACAATTGCCCTGTTTCGCGAAAAAGGCCTGTAAATGGCCATTTTAGCCCCATCCGCCGTGGTATCCCAGTTGCTTTAATCCAGTGCAGGAGTGCGGCGCATCCCAAGCCCCCCGCAGTCGATGGATGTCGTCCCCGCTTCCGTAATCGGGAGACTTGCTATGAAAAAGACCCTGTTCGTTCTCTGTCTGCTTTCGTCCGCAGCCGCTTTTGCACAGAACTACGGCGGCGGAGGATATTCGATTAGTACTCAACCCGTAATCTTCGAAGCTCCAAGCCATCCGGCCCACGCGAGCTATACCGCCATGTCTTCGGAACAAACCGTCCTCAGCAACACAAGCTACACGTTAGCCCAGGGAGAGCGGCCGTTTTCAGACTTTCCGCAGGTCGAGCCCGTGCCCCTCGGCACCGCCGCGCGTGAGCTCAAGAAGCAGCGCGCCGATGTGAAAAAATCGCGCGTCGTCTGGATCAATCAATAAGCTTTGCTGCGTAAGTCTCGCAGCGTGGGCTTCGTTCGCTCGGCTTACGATCGTCACTGATCCGCGCGCGCGAAGCCTTGAAATTCCCATGGACCTTGAGCAACAGCCCGCCGGTGCGGGCTCAAGCGCTCAGTACTCTGAATAATCACAATCGTTTTCCGACCATCCCCCATCACTACTCTTCCTGGCGGCACTCCTAGGTTCCCGCCCATTCCTCTCTCGAAAAGAAATGGTACCCTAGGAGAAATCGTATGGCCTCCATGCGATTTCTTTTCAGGGGCGTCTGTTCACCTTATCCAATGATCATCATGGCATGACAATTTTGACCTTCACCGCTGTCGTTCTGATGGTCTCGTTCGTCGCAGGCCTTCTCGGATCGCTTACCGGACTCGGCGGCGGTGTCGTCCTCGTCCCGCTGCTGACGATCCTCTTCCACGTCGACATTCGCTACGCGATCGGAGCGTCCCTCGTGTCGGTGATCGCGACCTCCTCCGGCGCGGCTGCGGCGTATGTGAAAGAGGGATTTTCGAATATTCGAATTGGAATGTTTCTGGAAATCGCTACCACCTTCGGCGCCTTGCTCGGCGCGTTTCTGGCCACTTGGATTCCTACCGCCGCTCTGGCCATCATTTTTGGCGCGGTCCTTCTTTATTCCGCCTATCTCTCTCGCAAGCCGCGCCCAGAAGCTCAGCGCAATCTGCCTCCCGATCCGCTCGCCACGCGTCTGCGGTTAAACGGCAGCTTCCCGGAACATCAAAGCAAGCGCCACTACAACGTTCAAAACGTTCCCACCGGCTTCGGCCTGATGTTCGGCGCAGGAGCGCTTTCTGGTTTGCTTGGCATCGGCTCGGGCGCCGTCAAAGTGCTCGCCATGGATCAGGCGATGCGCATTCCCTTCAAAGTATCGACCACCACCAGCAACTTCATGATCGGAGTGACGGCGGCCGCCAGCGCCGGCGTTTACCTCAGTCGCGGATATGTTGATCCGGGACTCGCTATGCCGGTAATGTTGGGTGTGCTCGGCGGTTCGTTGCTCGGCAGCCGAATTCTGGTCAAGGCCGAAACGAAATCGCTGCGCCTCGTATTCAGCGCGGTGATCCTCGTCCTAGGATTGCAAATGCTCTATAAAGGTTTCTGGGGGAAAATCTAATGCCTCCCGCCGAAACGCCGGCCCGTCCATCGCAGCCCTTCACACCGCAGCCCTGGCGAGACCGGCAGATGGAACTCGTCTTGGGCAACCTGTTGCGGTGGGGAGTCTTGCTCTCGGCGGCGATCGTCTTCGCGGGAGCCTGTGTCTACCTCTCCCGTCACGCCCACGAACCCGCCGATTACCACATCTTTCGCGGGGAGCCATCGGAATTCCGAACAATTCGCGGCGTCATCCAGAGTGTGCGAAACGGTCGGGGCCGCGGCCTGATTCAACTCGGACTCTTGCTGCTCATCGCGACTCCGATTGCGCGCGTCTCTTTTTCGATCGTTGGATTCTCCATCGAACGAGACTACTTGTACGTGAGTTTCACCGTGATCGTCCTGCTCGTCCTGCTCTATAGTTTTCTGGGCACCGGCATCGGGCTGTAGGATAAATCGCTCACCGATCCTCCACGGCTCACGCATTCTCAACGAAATGCTACGAGCCGAGCCGTCGTAATCGCCTGCCCGACATGCCGTTGGGTGTGGTCGGCTATATGGACAAGCAGTCCTCCCAGAGTAGTGGGCAGCCGCTTCTTTCCCACGAATCGCGCCTCTTCCAGATTTTTCCCCGCGAGTGCCCGCACCCGCACGGACGCATCTGCCAGCGCCGCGCCCAACTCTGCAAACAGTTCGTCACGCGTTGCGCCCGCATCCAGTTCCGTTCCCAGTCGAGCGACCTGCTCGCCGCTGAGACTTCGTCCTTCGGCATAAGTCAGCAGACGGTCCAGGCTACGAGAAAGATGACGGATGTGAAACGCAACGGGCGGCGCGTCCCCGGGACGAGCGTTCAACTGTTCGTCGGAAAGACTTCCACACCATTTATGCAGGTCTTCTTCCGCCAGCCGCAGCGCATGAAGAATCGCGCGTCCGACGGCGGGAACTTCGATCTCAGTACCGCGCAGCCACGGCTCGAGGGATGACATAGGAATGTTGTAGAGTCTACCGGTTCGTTGCTGGATGGATTTTATTCTTTCTGTTTTCGATCGACCACCAGCGCGCCGGGGCGTGGTGTGCCTCCGTGCCCTTAGTGGTGAAGGGTTTTGCATCTACGCCACCACTTACTAACTATCGTAAATAAAATTGCACAGCCCTCTTGACGAATGCGTGAAAGTCATGGCATTCTTTTACATCTTCTTCTGAAAGGACGCCCCAGAAAATGGCGGTTAAAAGCACAACCCATAACGTGCTGCTTATGCCATGGCTACCCGAAACGGGTTGCATATGGCTTAGGGCGTCGTTCGACTTCGTAAGTTACTAAGTCCTCGACGATCTAAGCGCCCAAAACAAAACAGTAAGTTGAATCGTGCTCAGCGATCGTGTCGGCGATGCGCCGATAACGCGTCCGCAGCTCGATCTCCGCCCCGGCTTGGCCGCGAGCGGTCTGCTGTTTGAACCCAGTTTCACTTTTCACAGGGTCGGTGGCGAAGGCCACAGAAACCTCATGTCGCAAGCGCTCTTCGGTGCGTGGCGGCAAACCCGCTCGCGGGTGAGGTCGAAGTGTCCACATGTACCCCGACCAATAAATCGTTTCTTAGATCCATTTATGAGCGAACTTATCAAAAACCTATCGAGCGGCCATAACCAGTTTGCTTCTGGTGGCTTACTGCTCATGATCGTCGGAGGCCTAGGCGTTTACCTGCGCGCCATTCCTGAGAGGCTGTGGGAGTGGTTCGTCGGTCAAACCACGATGATGATTACCGTGAATGACGATGACGCTTCATTCTTCTGGGTGAAGGAGTGGCTACTCGAGCAGAAGTTTCTGAAACGGGTTCGGCGTGTGGACCTCGACACTACGATCCGCAACGACGGACTGTCGTTGATCCCGGCGCCTGGTCGTCACTGGTTCTGGCACGAAGGGCGCCCGTTCTTCGTTTACTTTTACCGAAATGAAGACCCGAAAGGATCGTCGCGCCGTCGCACGGAATCATTGACTTTTCACACCATAGGACGGCAGCAGTGTTTTCTCCAGCGCTTTGTGAAAGAAGTGGTCGCGTGTCACGAAAAGAACTCTGTCATCAAGTCCTCGTTGTTCGTCTACGACGACGGTTGGACCCGTGTCGCGGGCTATGCGCCAAGACTGCTGGATTCGGTGATCCTGAAGCCGGGAGAAAAAGATCAGCTGATCCGCGATATCGCGAAATTCAGAAACTCGCGGCACCGCTATCGCCAGTTGGGCGTTCCTTATCACCGGGGATATCTGTTCTACGGTCCTCCCGGTACGGGGAAGACCTCGTTGGTATCGGCAATGGCAGCGCAGTTCGAGATGCATGTGTACGCGTTGAATCTCGCAGGCTTCAATGACCGATCACTTGCGACGGCTGTTAACGATGTTTCACCCAACTCGGTGATTTTGTTCGAAGACATCGATTGCATGGCGAGCGGCAAAGCAAGAGTTCCTGAAAATCCCGCTCCCGAAAGACGGGCATCGAAGGCGAGTGACGGGATCGAGAGCAGCGCTGGACTAACCGTCACCTTATCGGGGCTGCTGAATGCGCTCGATGGCTTTAGCGCTCCCGAGAATGTGTTGTTTGTTATGACCAGCAACGTAGTCGAAAATCTGGATCCGGCTTTACTCAGGCCTGGGCGCATTGATTACAAGCTCTTCATGGGTAAAGCTGACGAATCGCAAAAAGTTGAACTCTACAAGCGATTCTTCCCGAATGCCGATCGTACGGAAGCGGAATTGTTTGTCGAAACCAACCGCTCGGTCGAAACCATGGCCGAGTTTCAAGGATTGCTCTTGCGGTTCGAGCGTGACTGCTCAGAATTGGACGAACTCGTGGCCCCAGTCTGACCAGCAGAGAAGATGCGATTTCGGGCCCTGCCCGAGAAAGGAGACTAACAAAATGGCCCGTTACGACTTACTCGATCCAACGAACCCCTCTGCAGCGCTTCGCGAGTCGGCCGAGGTTAGTCAGTCGCCTGAGGAGCGCATGCGCTCGCTCATCATGAAACTACGGCTTCCAGAAGACCACGCGGCGATCTCGAATCGCATCGCCGAGCTGCTGCCCAGGATCGAAGCCGAAAAAGTAGCGGCGATTGCCATCGAAGCTCGCAGCAAGATTGAGTTTCGTCAGGCCGCCCTGCTTCTGGTGCGCGAGATGACTCGTCACGAGACCCATCGTCGCTTGGTGGCGGAGACACTCGATCGTGTCATTCAGCGCGCCGATGACCTCGTCGAGTTCGTCGCCATTTACTGGAGGAATGGCCGGGAGCCGCTTTCTGCACAGGTAAAGAAGGGCCTCGCGGCCGCTTTTCCAAGGTTCAATGAGTTTGAGCTCGCGAACTGCGATCGCAGAGGCTCGGTCAAGCTCCGCGACGTGCTTTTCCTGTCGCACGCCAAGCCGCGCGATGCGGCACAAGCGAGTGTTTGGAGAAAACTGATCTGGGGGCGCTTGGGCCGACACTAGCCCGGCGCTCGCGGATTCACGTATTGCTTCCGATTTGGCGTGAATTCACACCGCCTTTTGCGACCGGGCCATCCGACTCACAATCACTGTCCCCAAGCTGAGCAAACTCAAGGCAGAAATCACGCCCAGCGAAATGACGCAGTAAATGCACCAGACTCCCAGTACTACCGATTCGATATGCGCCAGATAAAGCGCAAACCCTAAGCCGCCCAGCGCCGCCAGCAGCATCAGCCGGTAAGCCCTCCTGAAAGCCAGCACGCCCAGCAGAATATATCCGGCGATGCCGATCACCGCCACCGGAACTCCGTAAAGGACAGCATACGGACTGTGATTCACGATGCCGCAGTCCCAACGCTCATTAATGCTGCAAGGCGAGGCGTCTGTGCGGTAATGCTCCCGTAAAGCCAGCGAAGAAGCGATGATGCCAACCACGGCAAGCACAATCAACACCCACCTCATAGAGCTCCCCGATCAAAAAGAAGATGTATAGCTGACAGGGATATTATCCACGATTTGAGGAATTGAATTTGTGTCCGGGGGCGCCGGGCCTGCCCGCCGAGCATAATTAGTCGTGATATCGCCGTTCTCCCGCCGGAATCGGAACGCTCAGCCGGTTTTGCGGCGGCGGCAAAGGACACGTCGCATAAGCCGTAAACGCACACGGCGGATTCAGCAACATGTTGAAGTCCAACCAAACTTCGCCAGGCTGATTTACGCCATGGTCGGGTAGTTCCGAATACAGAAAGCGACCCGCCCCGTACGTCGTGGTCTTGCTGGTTGCGTCGCGCATAATAAAGAAGAGGTCGGTCGATTTCGGGTCTTCGAGCACTGGATCGAGCCGAACCACTTTTCCATCCAGCGTAAATTCAACCGCACCCGGCGCTGGCATATGTGTCGTCGTGCCCAATACCGTCGGAATATCGAGGATCTTCGGAGGATTGTAGGGAATCCACTTGGCGTGAATGCGATACGATGCATTCGGGTCGTACCACTTGAGTCCGTGAAAGCCCGTGCGCGTCGGCGCGTCCAGATCTTTCACCCGCAGTCCAAATTGCTCGTCGCGATGAATCACAATCACCGTCAAAGTTCCGAGGGTGAGCTTCGATGGCTTCTCGGCATCGTCTGCCAACAAAGTTTGTTCCTTCGCCGGCTGCCCATCCACTAGCAGATCCTTGGGAAATCCCCCGGCAGGCGCCAACAAACGGACGACACCTTTATCCAGTCGAACCACCGCGATGCGCGCCGGAGCCTTCGCCGCGATCTGTATGCGGCTATCGTCCGCAGTGCCAAAGGTGTTGTCTCCTTCTTTCAGCCAGCCCAGAGCGATCAGAGAAAGCCAGCCTTCCGGAGCCTGCAGGCCAGACGCGCGTTTTGCTCGCCACGCCAGCAGATCGCGCTGCCAAGCGCCTTCGTCGCCGGAAGTTGTCGCGTCCGACGCAGCCAAAACAAGAGGCTGGACCAACATCGCCAGCGCTAGAGCGGCCAGCACGGGATTTCGCAGATTTCTGATCATTCGTAAGTCTCCGTCTTCCTAAGTCGGCGCCCCAGGCCCCAGCAATGATTCTAATGCAAATGTCTACTCACACGGTAGACATTCCCAGAGAACCAGCATTTAGAGAACGGGCGCGGATTGCCAAAACGCCTTCGACCCTAGAACACGGTGCCACTGCTCGCGGTGTTCAGCAGAATCGTCAGCGGCGGCACATGCTCTGGCTTCACATAGCGATTGACTAAGAAACGCTTGCCATCTTTCGCCACGTCGTATGTAAAAACGTCAGTCGATGAGATCGGTGCGCGGCCATGAACCTGGAACAAGGCCGCTGGCGTCCCCGTCGCGAAGATTTGTTCACCGTTGACCGGCACCGCCATCAACATGCCCGACGTGGCGAGGTAGAAGATTTCTTTGCCGTCTCCGCGCCAGCGCGGCTCCGAACCGCCACCCCTCGACACTTGCCATTTTCCCGCCGCACCCGGAAACGATGTCACGTAAATTTCCCAATTGCCCGACTCATCCGAGGCATACGACACCCACTTTCCATCCGGAGAAATCTGCCCGTTCGTCTCGCTCCCCTTGCTCGCCAGAAATCGCGTTGGCTCGCCGCCAGCGACCGGCAGCAATTCCAGATATTCGCCCGACGCTCCCTGTCGAGTAAACAGAATCTGCTGGTCGTCCAAAGACCACGAATTGGGGACGATATCGTCCATGGAAGCAGTCGACATCGTAAATCTCTTTCGCTCCCGCTCCAGTCCCGTCGCTGGTTTCAAGAAGAGCGCCGCGCCATCCGAGTCACTGCGATAAGCCACTGTCTTTCCATCGCGCGACCATACGCCCACAACTTCTTCCGACGGGTCAAACGTAAAACGCGAGTTGCCGGCTCCCGCCGTGCTTTCGATCCATATATCTACGTTGTTCGCCTTCGTATCACTGATATCGACCACAAGGCGAGTGCCGTCAGGCGAAAGCGTGGGATTGGCCATGATGCCGGCATCTCCGATCTGGCCCAACTCTTTGCCCGAGCGGTCGATCCAAGTCAGCGCCGACTGCGCCGCCCCAACGCTGGTGTTGTAGATCAGCGTTCCGTTCTCCGCGACCGTGAAAGCCGACCAGGTCGTGGCGGGTTGATATCCGACGGCATTCGCGATCACGGTCGAGCTCCCAGAGATCTTACCCGTAGCCGCGTCAAAAGCGACGCTGACTAACTGCCTCTGGTCGTCCACATAAAACAGATTGTGAGCGTCGTAGCCAAAATTGGAATGGCAAAGCACCACTAGCTTTTTCTCTTTGCCTTCGAGAGAAGTCAGGTAGATGGCGCTGGAGGTGTCGTCCTTGCGATTTCCGAAACTCCCTGCCCAGAATAAGAAATGGTCGCCGTCGGGAAGAAAAAGTGGCCAGCGGTGCGTTTCCTCCTGCGCCGTGCGGATGCCTTGTGTAACCTGCACCATCCCCGTCCCGTCCGCATTGATGCGCTGCACCGGGCTTTGCGCATCCGGCGTATAGAGGATGACACCCTTCGTTCCCCAACTGCCGCCGCGCCCAGCCAAAGCCGTTGCGAGTATCTGCGGAGTGCCGCCGGAAATCGCCATCCTCTGCAACTTTCCGTTCGCAAAAAATCCCACGTAAGCGCCGTCCGGCGACCAGAAGGGATAACTCGCCCCTTGGGTGCCCGGTAACTGCGTCACCGTCGACGATCCGACGCGCTGCACAAACAGCATCGGGAGCGCCGAGTTTTCGTCCGGCGACACAAACACCAGCATCGAACCGTCGCGCGACAGCGCCATGTGGCTGATACTCATCTCATCAGGAACCGCCAGGGCAAACTGCATGCGCGTCGTAGGCGCAGGACGCCGCGCCACGAACCACGTCACTCCGGCCACCGCCGCCAGCACCAGCGCGACGGAAAGCCAAAGCAAAATCGGCACCCTTCGCGGCGCTGCCACGGCAAGGCGGCCAGCAACACCGGTCTCTGTCCCGGAAAGCGCGCTCAACGCGAACGACAAATCGCGCGCCGACTGAAACCGTTGCTCCGGACTCTTCTCTAAACACCGCCGGACAATCCGCTCGAGCGTTGGCGAAACCAGCCGGCTCGTGCCCGTCAACTCCGGCGGATCGTCCTTCAAAACCGCCGTCATCGTCTCGGCCGCGGTGTCGCGACGAAAAGCGCGGACACCCGACAACATCTCGTAGAGCACCGAC
The DNA here is from genome assembly GCA_049520915.1 of Terriglobales bacterium. Lineage (GTDB taxonomy): Bacteria > Acidobacteriota > Terriglobia > Terriglobales > Acidobacteriaceae > Acidiflorens. Next base: position 133,896 of record JBEKPH010000001.1, on the reverse strand, counting down.
CCAAACGCAAAGATGTCGGTCCGCGCATCGGCGGTCTCGCCCCGTACCTGCTCGGGCGCCATATAACCGGCCGTGCCCATCACCACACCAGCGGCCGTGTGCGAACCAGCGTGCGCACTCGTGAGCGTTACTTCATCGGAGTCTGCGCCCATCGTCTGCGCCAACTTCGCCAAGCCGAAATCGAGAATCTTGATGCGCCCGTCTTTCGTGACAAAAATGTTTTCCGGTTTCAGGTCGCGGTGAACAATTCCTTTTTCGTGCGCCGCCGCCAGCCCGTGCGCGATCTGCACTCCGTATTCGATGGTCTTGCGCTGCGGTAATGGTCCGCGATCCAGAGCCGCGCGCAGGCTCTCGCCTTCCAGCAACTCCGAAACCAGAAATGGAGAGCCGTTGTCTTGACCAATGTCGTGAATGGCGAGGATGTTCGGATGATTCAGCGCAGCCACGGCCCGCGCCTCTTGCTCGAAACGCCGCAACCGGTCCGCGTCCCGCGAAAACGATTCGGGGAGAATCTTCAGCGCAACGTCGCGCCCCAGGCGAGTATCCTTGGCCCGATACACCTCGCCCATCCCACCCGCTCCGAGCGGCGCGAGAATCTCATACGGACCCAGTTTCGTACCTGCGGACAAAGCCATGTGTGGGCGCAATTATAGAGGATCGGTTCCAAATTCACGCTCGCCCGCCGGAATCTACGCGCTATACTTACCCCCGCGCGAGATCGAGCGATTCGCCGCATCACTCGAACGCTATGGGAGTGTCATGACGCTAAAGCTGAAATCCGGAACACATACGCGCCGGGAATTCCTGGCAACCTCAGCAGTCGGAGCGCTAGCCGCCAATCTAGTTGGAGCACTGCCCGCTCGCGCCGCCGAAAATCCAAAGGGTTCCACGACCGCATCGCCAGCCACTCCTCGCAGAATCATCATCGACACCGACCCCGGCGTGGACGATGCCATGGCGATCTTTCTCGCCCTCCGCTCGCCCGAACTCAAGGTCGAGGCCATCACCGCCGTCTCCGGAAACGTTCCCCGGGAATTGACTTTGCCCAACGCGCTGCGCCTCGCTGAGATCGCCGGCCGCACCGACATTCCAATCGCAGGAGGAGCCAGTGTCCCTCTCGTACGAAGACTGATCACTGCCAAATACGTTCATGGCGTCAACGGTCTCGGCGGCGTCGACTTCCCCGCACCAACATTGAAGCCCGTTGCCGAGAGCGCAGTCGAACTGATCACACGATTAATCCGTGCCAATCCTGGACAGATCACCATCGTTGCCGTTGGTCCGCTCACCAACATCGCCACCGTCCTGCGTGCCGACCCGGCAATCGCCCGCATGATTCCCGAGATCGTCATCATGGGAGGCTCGCTCTCCGGCGGCAACGTCACGCCCGCTGCCGAATTCAACCTCTATGTCGATCCTGAAGCGGCGCGAATCGTTTTCGATGCGGGAGTTCCACTCACCATGGTCGGTCTCGATGTGACCGAAAAAGTCCTCTTGCGCGAGGAACACGTCCGGCTACTCGAGGCGAGCAACGACAAAGTGAGCCAGGCCGCAGGCAAAATCATGCGCGCCACCCTAAACCGAGCCCATCATGGAATTGACGCGACCGTGATCGCCATGCACGACCCGCTCACCGTCGCCAGCCTCATCGATCCCAAGCTTCTCAAACTGGCGGACTATTACGTCGAGGTTGAAACCGAAGGCGAGTTCACCGCCGGCATGACAGTCGGCTACGCCCACGCACCCGCGCGAGCCTCCGCGCCCTATGCCAACGCGAATCCTCCACAACCCGGCCCTGACTTGTCGTTCCATCCCAACGCCAGAGTCGCCGTAGGCGTCGATCCAGAACGCTTCTTTAATCTATTGATTCCGAGGCTGACCGGAAATTCCTAACCAAGCCGCCGGGCTTGTGATCAGCGGGTACGCACAACATCTTTCAAACTCAGTTCCAGACCGCCGAACTCCGGATGATCGTTCATACCAAGTGAGTAGGCAATGTCAAGACGGTCGCCCGCCAGCAACTGCAAGCGGTCACAGGATTCCTTCATCCTCCATCCCATCGCCTTGAATGAAATATTGTCTCGCCACGAAGAAGAAGAAGAAGAAGAAGAAGAAGATGTTTGGGTGGTGGTGGCACTTGAGCTTGCCAGATCATGCTCGCGCTTCGGAATCGATGCCGCATCGGGATGACAGCGCGGTGTGAAGTCCTGCGCCGCCGCTGCACTCATGCTGATCTCTGACCCATTTCTTCCCCCGGACACACGCAGCCGCACATGTTTGTCTTTGACGGCCTGCGGAGGGCTCATGAGCCGAACATTGCGCGCGGCAAAAATCGGTTCGCGGTTATCCATCCCAAAGGGCTCCAGCAAAAGCAGCGCCCGATGCAGTTCCGGAGTCACCTCTCCGAGCGGCAGTTCGCGATCAAATTCCAGTTGGGGCTCGAAATCGGCCTCCGTGAGCCACGCCCGCGCGTAGCCGTCCAGATGCTGTCGAAGTTTTTCGACGTTGGCACTGGGCAGAGCAAAGCCGACCGCGTGCGCATGTCCCCCATACCGCGAAAATAGTGCGGGACACGACTCAAGCGCCTGCAGCAGATGAAATGCGCCAATCGACCGTCCCGAGCCATGCGCCTCTTCCCCCTCGCGGGAGATGATCAGCGTCGGCCGTCCATACTTCTCCACCACTCGCGACGCGGTAATACCGATGACGCCCCGATGCCAACCTTCGCCATCCAGGACCACACAATAGGCCTCGCGGAGCGCAGGCTCTTCTTCCAGACGCCGCCAGATGCTGTCCAGGATGCGCCGCTCTTCTTCTTGACGGTCCGCGTTGAGCCGATCGAGGCGTCCGGCAGTGTCGCGGGCACGTTCGATATCTTTTTCATTGAAAAGGTCGACCACATCCCGGGCCACGTCCATGCGTCCGGCAGCGTTCAGGCGGGGAGCGATGCGAAAGCCTACTTCGGTTGCCGTCAGCGCCCGCCCATCGCCGAGTTTCGCCACTTCCAGCAGCGCTTTCAGTCCGACATTCACAGGACGCCGCAAGCCCTGCAATCCCAACTTGGCAAAGACGCGATTTTCGCCCAACAGCGGAACCGAATCCGCAATCGTCGCGATGGCGACCACTTTCATGAACGACATCAGCAAGCGATTGTGATCCTTCGCCTCTAAACGGCGCTGCATCAAGCCCTGCGCCAGTTTGAAGGCCACACCCGCGCCGCACAAAAATTTGCAGGGATAATCGCAACCGTCCTGATTGGGATTGACCACCACCAGCGCCTTCGGAACGCCGTCTACGCCGGGCAGATGATGATCGGTAACAATCAGATCGACGCCGGTCCGCTGCGCAGTTTCCGCGGCGGCGAATCCGCGTATGCCGGTGTCGACGCTGATAATCAGGCGCACGCCGTCAGCCGCGGCGCGCTCGATCACTTCGTCGCGCATGCCATAACCTTCGCGGATGCGGTGTGGCACGTGAAAGTCGGCCGCACCTCCGCAAAGTTCGATCGCCGTTTTCAAAATAACGATTGCGGTCGTGCCATCGACGTCGTAGTCGCCGTAAATCAGGATTTTTTCTTCCCGCTCGATCGCCGCCTCCAGACGATTGAGGGCTGCCTTCATGCCGCTCATCAGCAAAGGATCGTGCAGGTCGCTCAACTGCGGCGATAGAAAACGCGCGGCCGCTTCCGGGTCGTCGACGCCTCGAGATACCAAAAGATCGGCAATCACGGCCATGGCGGAAGGAGAAATCCCAAGTTTGGCGTCATGCAACGCCGCCGCCAATACCCTGGCTTTGGGAGAATTGCACGGGTTAGAGGTCCATCGCATGAGAGGGATTCGGGAAGGACTAGATTAGCAAACTAGATTAGCAGCCCGGGCAGGCACGATGAAGGCTAGGAGACGTACCAGAGTGCCTCGACAAACGTCAACTGGGGTCGATAGAAAGACTACAAGCCTGACCCGCAGCGGGACAACGCTGGCAGTACGGGAGAAAGAAACGCGAGAGCAAGATGACACCATCTGCAAGCCCCGCCAAAGCGAGGGAACCGCTCGAACTTCCGTGGGATCCGGAGCGTCTTCCGCCCTTCCCGGCGATCGCGCTGAAGACACTCAACCTGATGTCGGGCACAGACTCGTCTTTGATCGATCTTTGCAACCTGATCCGCTCGGACGCCGCATTCTCGGTCGCGGTACTTCGCGTCGCGAACTCTCCGCTGGTCGCTTTTTCAAAGAACGTGACCAGCGTGCTCCAGGCATCGATGTTGCTGGGCCGTCAGCGCCTGCGCAGCGTGGTCATCGCTTTCGGCCTCAAGGCCTATGTCAGGGAGGCGTTCACCCCGCTTATGCAGTCCTGTTGGCGCCATAGTGTCGCCTGCGCCATTCTGGCCGAACGCGCTGCACGGTGGAGTTTCTTGGACAAAGACTTCGCCTACACGGCAGGAATTTTCCATGACATTGGCAAAGTTGCGCTCGCAACGACGATGCCGAAAGCGTATACGCGGGTCGTTGATCGGAACTCGGAGCTGGTGCGGGAATCCGTAGTGCAGCCTGCGGATCTACTCGCGAGCGAGCGGGAGTTGTGCGGAATCGATCACTGCGAAGCCGGCCGTTTACTTTTGGCGGCCTGGGATCTTCCCCCCGCACTCATTAACGTGGTCGCGTGCCATCATGAGCAGAAAGCGCTTGCGTCGGGCACATCCACCTTGATTTCGCCGAGTTGCGAGATGTCGGAGTTGCTCGGTTTTGCCGCACCTGGCGCGAAGCCCCTGCGGCGTTACGAGCAAATTCTTGCGGATTTTCCAGAGATGGCGCGAAGCCGCTTCCCCGTCGATATGGAGGAACTTGCGTCTGAGATCGCAAAAGAAATTCAGGCAATCGAATCGGCCTGACTAGAGAAAGTGGAACAGGACGCCTAGCGCTCTTCGTCCTGATCCGGTTCGTCGATCATGAAGCCGCCACTGTCGTCCGCTAACTCGCGGAGATGCTGGTAGTGCTCGTACCATTCGGTGCCTGCTTCGAAGACGAAGACACAGCCCTGATAGGCCCATCCCAGTTGCACGAAACCCGTCTTACCCAGGTAGGACTTCAGCCAGCGGCTCTCTTCCAAATCTTCCTCGCTGCGGAAATCGCCCTCTTGCAGTTGCTGGGTGAGCCGGTCGAGTTCTTCGCGGTCGAGCGCCCAGGAATGCATGGTGAGGAAAGGTGCATTCGTTGACTTGGCCAACTCCACGAAATCTTTCCAGCCGTCGGGATTGTGTCCCGAGTCCCAGAGCACGCTTGGAACCTCTTCACATTCGACATAGCCGAAAAAGCGGCGCATGCCCAGACCTTCAATGAAGGCCGTCATATCGTCTTTCATGAGCGTTAGATCGTCTGGATGTGGAGACATGAAGTCCTATTATTGTACGGCTTGGAACGGCGAGCCCGCCAGTGTAAGTCGTCGGTCGTCATCGGTCGTTCGTCGGTTGCGAACCCTCTCGGCCCGGGGAGCGGACGAAGTCTTGCCAAGGACCCCGACTCACGACTCGCGGCGGTCCACCTGTGTTAAACTTTCCCTTACAAAACAGCGCCGCAATCATGCTCTTTTCCAAAGAATATGTGGGCTATCTGGCCCGCGAAGTTTCCAAAAAACTGGTAGCCAGCGGTCTCATCGAGACCAAAGCCATGCCTGCCCTCACTGAGAAGGTGCATGCCGCTCTGCTCGACGAACTGGCGCTCGAAGACCGCATCAATGACGAGGTGCGGGTCATCCTCGAGGCCTACTCGGACGAATTACAAAAGAGTGGCGCCAACTACCAGGAAATGTTCCGAAAAGTGAAGACGGAGCTGGTCAAGAAATATAAGGCCGTACTTTAGGATCGCCCGCGAGCGCGGTCCGGAGGATTTTCTTTCGTGCGATTGAGTCGCGACAAAGTCAATAAACTCGCCCACACGGTCACCGATGCCGTGGCTGAACTGAACGAAGTTGAGTTCATTGAAGATCGCAATACCATCCGCCTCGAAGTGCGCAAAATCCTCGAAGGCCTCCTGATGCAAGAAGCGCGGATTGATCAGGCCGCGCGGCAGAAGATCGAAAGCCAGCGCAAGACCATCATCGAGGGCTCGGAGGAATGGTCGATCCTCTATCGCAAGTATTACAACGAGGAAGTGAAGAAACTCGGCGTGTAGCGATCAGCTTTCAGCTATCAGCCGTCAGTTAAATCGTTCAAGAATTAGTCCGGACTGCTAAGACCCCACTTATTTCCCCTGCTCGAACTGCACCATCCTCAACACTTCGTCCTGATCATGGTTGCCCTTAATTCCCGCGGCATCTAGTTGGCGCGCGACGGGCTGCACGACTTCGAGGATACGGGCGAGTGCTTGGCCGACCGCCTCTTTGTCGCTGCTGTCCGGACTGCGATGGGCAATTACGCTCTCAAAAAAGCTCTTAGGACGCGGATAAATCACAATTTTTACATCGTCCTTGTCCGGAATACTGGCCGCCTGCTTCGCCAGTTTCAGCGCCGTCTCGTAGCCTCCAAGTTCGTCAACGAGACCAAGATTCTTGGCGTCCTGCCCCGACCAGACCCGCCCCTTTGCGATCTCCAGCACTTTTTCTTTGGGAAGCTTGCGGCCATCGGCAACTTTGCTGGTGAAATCGAGGTAGACACGATCGAGCCAGGCTTGGAAGCGCCCCCACTCGGCGGGCGTGTAATCGCGGGTTCCAGTGAACATGGTCGCGTTCTCGCCTTGATGCACCTCGTCCCATGAGAGTCCGACCTTATCCCATAGTCCGCCAGTCAGCATTTTGCCGCCCAGCACGCCGATGGAGGCCGTAATCGTTCCCGGCTCGGCCACGATTTTGTCGGCGGCCATGGCGACGAAGTATCCACCGGAACCGGCGAGATTACCCATGGAAACAATCACCGGCTTCCCTGCTTGGCGCGCGCGCACGACTTCGCGCCAGATAGTATCGGAGGCGACATAGGAACCTCCGGGGCTATCCACGCGGAACAGGATTGCTTTGACATCTTTGTCTTCGTCGGCGGCGCGAATGGCGCCGGCTACCGTGTCTGAGCCCATATTCTGGCTGCCCTGCACCGGATCGTAAGCGCTCGCGCCGCGCGTGACGCCTCCAACACCGAAGACCAGCGCGATTCGCTTCCCATGATCGTGCGGCCGTCCGGCGCGGTCGAGATATTGGTCGAGATAAAGTAACTCCGCTCCCTCGCCTGCCTTGTTCTTGACGTCGCTGTAAACTTCATCGCGATACGCGACTGCGTCCACAAGCCTCGCAGTCACCGCTTCTTTCCCCAGATACGGCCCAGCGTCGACGATCGACTGGAATTGCGCAGGATCGATCTGCCGCGCGGTACAAATTCCCTCTTTCATCTGGTTGAACCAGGAAGTCATGATCGCGGTCATCGCTTCTTTATGCGGCCCTGTGTATTTGGTTTCGGTAAAGAAGTTGAGCGCATTCTTGTATTCATAGCGATGATCTCCATGAAAAGTAACGCCGAGTTTCGAGAGCGTTCCCTTGATAAAAGGCGTTTCCATGATGATGCCAGTGAGACCCACGTCCCCGGACGGCTGCAAGTAAATGTGATCGAACGAGGTCGCGAGATAGTAAGCACTGTTGCCGGGACCAAACTCGCCGAAGGTTTCCGAGTAGGCGACAGCAAATTTCTTGTGCACGCGAAAACGCTGGACGGCGTCGCGAATTTCTTGCGTCTGTGCCATGCCCATGGGAGCGGCGCCGATGCGCGCAATCATGCCAACAACGCGAGTATCGCTGGCCCCTCTATCGATAGCGTCGACCAAGTCGCGCAGCGTTTCTTTGCGAGCGAGTAGCAGGCGCGCAGTCGGTGTTTCCGGGGCGTCTTCGAGGAACGTTTGTTCGAAGTTTGCTTCGAGAATGGTTTTGGAGGGAACACTGCCCTTCGCGCCGATTACGTCCACCAGCACAATCACTGTTCCGATAAGACTGAGGGCACCTAAGATGGCGAAGAAACGGACGATCGCTTTCGACATGACTTACTCCTTCTGACGAAGGAGAAGTCTAAACAAGTCAGGGGATAGAAAGCTAACGGAGGAGTAATCGCAGCGTTCCCTCGTTCCGCTCAGACGACAATCGGGTTATGTGAGCAAGCTACGATCTCGAGTGGCCGTGCTGAACGGGTGTGGTGATCGCCCCTTCGGAGGCCGACTGCACGAGGGCCGCGTACTTGGCGAAGACTCCCGTCTTGTAGTGCGGAACAGGAGGCTTCCATTCGGCCATACGGCGAAAAATTTCCGCGTCGGAGATTTCCAGCTCGAGTTTTCGAGCTTTGGTGTCGATGGTAATCTTGTCGCCTTCACGGATCGCGGCGATCGGCCCGCCCAGAGCGGCTTCTGGAGCAACGTGGCCAACCATCAGGCCGCGGGTGGCGCCGCTGAAGCGGCCGTCGGTGAGCAAGGCTACGCTTTCGCCGAGGCCTTCGCCGACAATCGCCGCGGTTACGCTAAGCATCTCGCGCATACCGGGTCCACCTTTGGGGCCTTCGTAGCGAATCACGACCACATCTCCGGCTTTGATCTGTTTGCTGGTGACGGCTTTCATCGCGGCTTCTTCGGAATCGAAGACTCGTGCAGGCCCGGTTTGCGATGCTCGCTCGTGGCCGCTCATCTTAACGACGCCACCTCCGGGAGCGAGGTTGCCTTTGAGGATCACAAGCCCGCCGGTGGCCTTCAGAGGCTTGCTCAACGGAGCGACCACCATCTGGCCCGGAGTTTCTTTCGCTTGGCCGGCTTCTTCGGCAAAGGTTTTCCCGGTAACTGTGATGGCCGAGCCATCGACGTACTTTCCTTCCAACATGCGCTGGGCGATGAGTTGGATCCCCCCAGCGGCATCCACATCGGCGGCCACATATTTTCCTGCAGGCTTCAGGTCCGCGAGCAGCGGAGTGCGTTCGCTGACGCGCTGAAAATCGTCGATATCGAGCGGCAGGCCCATCTCGCGCGAAATCGCGAGCAGGTGGAGCACGGCATTGGTCGAACCTCCAGTCGTGGCCACACCCGCGATTGCGTTCTCGAATGCGGCGTGGGTGAGAATGTCGCTGGGCTTGATTCCCTTCTTCAGAAGATTCATGACGACTTCGCCGCAGCGGAAGGCGACGTCGTCTTTACGCGCATCCATGGCCGGAATTCCATTGAAGCCCATGGGACTGAGACCGATGAACTCCATCACGGTCGACATGGTATTCGCGGTGTACTGGCCGCCGCATGCGCCTGCGCCCGGACACGCCACATTTTCGAGTGCCAGCAAATCGGCGTCGCTCATCTTGCCGGCGGCGTTGGCACCGACGGCTTCGAAGACGTCCTGGATGGTGACATCTTTGCCGTTGTACTTGCCCGGAGCGATCGTCCCGCCGTAAAGAACGAGCCCTGGTAAGTTCATGCGGGCGAGGGCCATGGCCGCGGCGGGAATCGTTTTGTCGCATCCCACGACGCAAACAGCCGCGTCGAAGAGCTGTCCACGACAAACCAGTTCAATAGAATCGGCGATCACCTCGCGGCTCACGAGCGAAGCCTTCATTCCCTCGGTGCCCATGGTTTCGCCGTCGGAGATGGCGATGGTGTTGAACTCCATGGGCGTGCCGCCGGCGGCGCGAATGCCTTCTTTCACCTTCGCCGACAAGCGGCGCAGGTGGAAGTTGCAGGGCATGGTTTCGATCCAGGTGTTGGCGACGGCGATGAGCGGCTTGGCGAGATCGGCGTCAGTAAAGCCGATGGCTTTGTACATGGCGCGCGCCGGAGCCTGGTCGCGTCCGTCAGTGATGAAGCGACTGCGATGCTTGAGGTCAATGGTCATGAGGGAAGAGGCTTTTGGCTTTTGGCTTTTGGCTTTTGGTTCTAGTAAGAGCTAGTGGCCAGAGGCCAGCAGCTTCGGATTACGCGTTGACGAGTTTCGGTTCGGCGGGCTTGGCTTCGGCTGCTTTCTTCTTCTCGGCCGGCAGCCATGACATCATCTTGCGCAACTGTTCGCCGACTTCTTCGATCTGATGTTTCTTTGCGGCTTCGCGCAGCTTGGCAAATTTCTTGCCACCCTTTTTATTTTCTTTAATCCACTCCGCGGCGAACTTTCCACTCTGAATCTGCTTCAAGACCTTCTTCATCGCCTTGCGCGTTGGATCGCCTACCACGACTTCGCCGCGCGTCAAATCGCCATATTCGGCGGTATTGGAAATCGAATAGCGCATGCGGCTCAGGCCACCTTCGTAGATCAGGTCAACGATTAACTTCACTTCGTGGACGCATTCGAAATAAGCGATCTCGGGCGCGTATCCGGCAGCAACCAGCGTCTCGAAACCTTTCTGCATGAGTGAAGTCAGTCCACCGCACAGAACTGCCTGTTCGCCGAACAGATCGCTCTCCGTCTCTTCTTTGAAAGTCGTCTGCAGAACTCCGGCGCGGGTTGAACCGATCCCGTGGGCGTAGCAGAGAGCGAGTTCACGGGCGTTTTTGCTGGCGTCCTGGTAGATCGCCAGCAGCGCGGGAACTCCGCCGCCCTGCGCATAGACGCGCCTCACGAGGTGCCCGGGGCCCTTGGGAGCAATCATGACCACGTCTACATCTTTCGGCGGCTTGATCGTTTTGAAATGAATCGAGAAGCCGTGCGAGAAGCCAAGAACCTTGCCTTTGCGCAGATGCGGCCTGATGGCCGATTCGTAGAACGCGGCCTGTGTCTCGTCCGGAGTCAGAATCTGCAGGTAGTCGGCACGCTTGGCGGCTTCGGCCGGAGCGAAAACGGTCATGCCGTCGGCGCGCGCCTGTTTGGCCGATGCGCGCTCCGGATCGAGACCGATAATTACGTTGTATCCGCTGTCGCGCAGATTCTGCGCCTGCGCATGTCCCTGCGAGCCGTATCCAAATACAGCGATGGTCTTGCCCTTCAACGCGGAGGGGTTGGCATCATTCTGATAGAAAACTGTGGCCACTGAAGCTCCTTCATGAATCGATTGAACAGTTCGATTAACAATTTTTTGAACCGAGAATTATAGCTGAGACCGCCCAACCGACCGGTCGGTCTAGAAGATGCTACCTACCTAGAGGAGGCGCTGTCAACCGCAGCCGCGAGCAGCGCGTTGACCATTGAGGGGAGCGGATGTCGAAGTCACGGCCGCGAAATGCCGCGATGTTAGACTTTCTCGATCATGCTGGAAGTGAATGGCCTCACGAAACACTATGGCAAGCTGGTCGCCGTTTCGGGCGTTAGCTTTCGGGCCGATCGTGGAGAAACCATCGGTCTGCTCGGTCCAAATGGCGCGGGGAAAACGACTACCGTTTCGATCATTTCGGGATTGCTGAATGCCGATTCCGGGGAGGTCTTGATCGAAGGCAAGCAGGTCCAGAGCGACACCGATCCGGTCAAGCTGAAGATCGGGCTCGTTCCGCAAGATATGGCGCTTTACGAGCAACTGACCGCCAACGACAACCTGATTTTTTTCGCGGCGCTCTATTCGCTGGCGGGCGCGAAAGCGAAGTCGGCGATCGACGATGCGCTGCATCTCGTGGGTCTCGCCGATCGCGCGAACGACAAAGTGAAAACCTTCAGCGGAGGCATGAAGCGGCGGCTGAATCTCGCGGCAGCCTTGCTGCACGATCCCCAGATTCTTTTGCTGGATGAGCCGACGGTCGGGGTCGATCCGCAGAGCCGCAATGCAATCTTTGACAATCTGGAAACATTGAAGAAACGCGGCAAGACACTGATCTACACCACGCACTACATGGAAGAGGCGGAACGCCTCTGCGACCGCATCGTGATCATTGATCACGGCAAGGTTGTTGCGAACGATACTTTGTCGAACCTGCACAAATTGTTGCCTGTGACCAACGTGATTGCGGTGGAGCTCGAGAGCGCAAACGGTTTTCAGCCGGAGCAGATGCTGGCTCTTCCCGAGGTGAAGTCAGCAGAACTCCAACAAAGTACGTTGCGCGTCGGCGTTCACGACCTTTCCCGCGGCGCGCCGGGAGTCCTTCGATGGCTGGCGGAGAACGGCCATTCATTCCGGCACGTCGCGAGCGAGCAGCCGAATCTGGAAACGGTTTTTCTTAGCCTCACAGGAAGGAGCCTACGAGACTCGTAATGATTCCCTTCCTGGCTTTAGTCCGCAAAGACCTGAAACTCTTCTTCAATGACCGGAGGGCCGTGATTGTCGGCCTTGTGGTTCCGATTCTGCTGGCATCGTTCTTTGGCTACCTCTTCGGCGGTCAGCGCGGCAATGCCGAGATCAGCAAAGTTTCTGTGCTGGTGATCGATCAGGACGGGAGCGACATTTCGCGCGGTCTTATCGCGCAACTCTCCGGTGAGGCGACCCTCGATGTCAAGCCATCGACTCTGGATGCCGCGCGGGAACTGGTTCGCAAAGGCAAGGCCACGGCGGCGATTATCATCCCCAAATATTTTGGGCGGGATGCTGGACGAGCTCTGTTCACGGGTGAGGCGAAGCCGCAGGTCGGGGTGCTCTACGATCCCTCGCATAACGTGGAGCTGGGCATGGTGAAGGGCATTCTGAGCGGAGCGGTCATGCAGGCCGTCAGCAAAGAGATATTCAGCGGCCGCACCGGGCGCGATGTGGTGAACCAAACGCTGTCGCGTGTGGAGAACGATCCGCAGATTTCTGCGCCTAACCGAAAAGCGTTGCACGATTTGCTTGGCGGGGTGCAGGAGCTAAATCAGGAACAGGAGCGCACCGGCTCCGCTGCGCAAGGGCCTGCGAGCGGCGGACTCAGCATGCCGTTCCAGACGAAAGAAGAAGCGGTCACGTCGGGACGAAACGTCGAGTACAACGGCTATGCGCATTCCTTTGGAGGGATGGGCATTCAGTTCATCCTGTTCATGGGCCTTGATGTTGGAATCACCTTGCTGATGTTGCGGCAGACGGGATTGTGGCAGCGGCTCCGGGCTGCTCCGCTCTCGCGAACCATGCTGCTGGGCAGCCGTGCAGTGAGTGCGTCGCTCACGGCGGGATTCATTCTCACGGTGCTTTTCTCTTTCGCGCGTGTGGTGTTTGGCGTTCGAATCCAGGGCAGTTTTGTGGGCTTCGTCGGCGTATGCGCCGCATTTTCGTTGATGACGGCCGCATTCGGTCTGATGGTGGCGGCGCTCGGCGAAACCGTCGAGGCCACCCGCGGCTATTCCGTCATGGCGACGCTCGTCCTGGTGATGCTGGGCGGAGCATGGGTACCGACGTTCGTCTTTCCCAAGTGGCTGCAGCGCCTGACGATTGTGATTCCGACGCGCTGGGCAATGGACGGGTTAGACGGCATGACCTGGCGTGGACTGGGCTTCTCAGCAGCGATAACGCCGATTGCCATCTTGCTGGGCTTCACCCTCTTGTTCGGCGCAGTCGCGGTGATGCGTTTTCGCTGGCGAACGGAGTAGCCGTGGTTCACGATCCGTCACGCTTAGAAGTCTGAATCTCTCCTATCGCTTCTTTCTCGCAAGTTCTTGTTGTTAGGCCGTTCCCTGTTTCGTCTGCTCTCGATGACGCGAGAGCGGAACATTCGTCGAAAGGGACAAAGCCATGCAACGTGAACGAGGATTCACGCTTATCGAGTTAGTAATTGTGCTGGGGATCATCCTGGTGATCGCGGCAGTTGCGATTCCCAGCGTGATCGGAGCGAAGATCAAAGCGAACGAAACGTCCGCCATCGCGGCGATCAAGACGATTGAGACGGCGCAGGCGTCGTATGAGACGACCTATCCAACTCTGGGCTACGCTTCGTCGCTCGCCGAGCTCGGTGGGCCGGATTCGTGCAAACCGGCTCCCGAAAATGCTTGCCTCATCGATGAAGTGCTGACCGACGGCGAAAAATCGGGATATGTATTCACCGTGGTCAGCAATCGTCCGGCGCGCGGCGCGGCCACGAGCTACGTTGCCGCTGCAGCGCCAGTAAACTACAACCGCACAGGAGCCCGTCGCTTCTGTGCCACCGAAAAGAATCTAATCCGTTGGGATGCGAACAAGGAAGGGAGCACAACACCACCGACCCCCGAGGAGTGCGCGCACTTCCAGCCGATGCGCTAGTAGAGTCAAACAGCCATTCCGCGATACCATCTGGGGATGCTTCGCGACGCGACCGTTGGTCTTCGGAACGATTCCGGGAATGATCCGCGACCTGAACCGCGGCAGGAGATCTTGCGCGCGGCCGCACGGCTCTTTCAGCAGCAAGGATACGACGCGACCTCGATGAACGATGTCGCGGCGGCGCTCAAGCTCTCCAAGGGCGGACTCTATCACCACTTTCAGTCGAAAGACGAAATCCTCTTTCACATCATGTCGCACGCGATGCAACTCACCGAGGATCGCGTCATCAACGTGGTGCGCCGCATCGACGGCACGAGCGCAGCCGGAGTCGAGGAGCGGTTACGAACGCTGATCCGCCTGCATATTCAAGTTGTGCTTAGCCCCGAAGACCGGGAAATTACGGTGATGTTGCACGAAAATCATCCGCTACCGCCGGCGCTGCGACGCAAGATCAATGGTCGAAAGAAGGATTATCTGGTTTTTGTCGAGAACCTGATTGCCGATGTGCAGCGCAAAAAGAACTCGGCGTCCACCGTCACGCCTCGGGCCGCAGCCTTTGCTTTGGTAGGCATGATCAACTGGATTTATCAGTGGTACAAACCCGATGGTCCGCTGACCGGAGAGGCGCTCGTGCAGCAATATACCGACATTTTTTTCCACGGGGCAGTGGGGTAGGAAAACCCGTTCTCAGTTCTCAGTAGTCAGTTCTCAGTAAAAACGTTGGATTCCGCGACTTCTGGCGGGATGAGGGGGACCGTCTTGGGTCTGCATTTCCACATCGACGAACTACTAGGCGAGCAGAAGAAGTGGGCCAAGTCTTATTTTGAATTTTTGCGCGTTCCTGCGATAAGCGCCGGAGTCTATGTTCTGGCGAAAGGCGCGGTCGACCGGCAGAAACCGCATCGCGAAGATGAGATGTACTACGTAGTTCGCGGACGAGGACGCATGCAGACGGGTTCGGAACACTCCGAGGTGCAAGCCGGCTCCGTGATTTTTGTCGAGGCAGAACTGGAGCATCGTTTCTACGACATCGAGGAAGAGCTGGAAATACTCGTCTTCTTTGCGCCCGCAGAACAAGAGTGAAAACATTCGCGGCTATACGGCAATGGCGTATCACTTCACGCGGTCGCTAACGATTTACCTCCTGTTGACAACTCCTACAAGGTAGACTGCTACGCTGTTGCCAAAATCGCCTGAGCTGTTCAGCGATGCGCTGAGAACTTCGCGGTCGCTGCAACGACAATAAACAAAAGACAATTTGGAGGATGGGAATGAAGACGGCAAGACGCGGGTTGATTTTTTCAGCGGTCATGATCTGGGCCAGTGCATTCGTGGTTCTACTCGCACCCAGGGTCGCGGCGCAAACCGGAGCATGGCTGACACACTCGCACGATGAGCAGCACACGGCGCTTTCAACAGTGCAATCGCAACCGCTCGACAAGATTCACTGGCATACCCCGGTGGACCTGCATCCGCCCGAGGGCGAGATTTTCATCCATTACGGATCGCCACTCATCACCGCAGCGAACACGGTGGTAGTTTCAGTGAAGACCGGTTCAAACAGTTTTCGAGTCGAGGGCATCAATGGCGCCACGGGGAAGCGGTTTTGGACCAAGGCGACCGGCTATCAGGCTCCGGAGGCCAGCTTTGTGCCGGGCATGGGACCGACGATATCCGGCAACCAGTTATTCGTTCCTGACATTGCGGGCCGCGTTCTGGTGCGCCAAAATCCCGACGAAGCGCAGGGCGCCGTCAGCCACCTTTATTTTTACGGCGCAAAGAACTTCAACAAGAATCCGACCGCATACAAACAAAATGTGCAGATCGACACTCCGCTCACAACGGATGCCGCCGGTAATTTGTATTTCGGATTTCTCGTCCTCGGTTCGACTCCGCTGAACCTGCAGAGCGGAATCGCGCGCATCGCGCCCAACGGCATGGGCACATGGGTGTCGGCCGCAAGCGCTAGCGGAGATTCCTCGATCACGCAAGTTGCCATCAGTTGCGCTCCTGCACTCTCGAACGACGGCAGCATTCTCTACGTTGCCATGGACAACGATAACTATGGATATCTGGTCGCGCTGAACAGCGCCACTCTTGCGCCCATCGGCCGCGTGCGCTTGACTGATCCTTCTTCGGGACTGGACGCGGCACTGTTTGACGGAAGTTCCGCCGCACCCACCGTCGGGCCCGATGGCGATGTGTATTTTGGTGTGCTGGAAAATCCCTTTCCCAATCACAATGACCGCGGCTGGTTGCTGCACTACAACAGCGATCTCTCGAAGACGAAAATTCCAGGAAGCTTTGGCTGGGACGACACGGCTTCCGTGGTCCCCGCATCGCTCGTGCCGAGCTATACGGGGAGTTCGAAATACCTGCTGATGACGAAGTACAACAACTATGCGGGTGTAGGCACGGGCGACGGACACAACCGCATTGCCATCCTCGATCCCAATGCTACGGAGCATGATCCGATCCTTCCGAAGGTGCTCGTCATGAACGAAGTTCTGACGATCCTGGGAGTGACACCCGATCCGGATTGGCCAGGAGGGGTGAAAGAATGGTGCATCAATACCGCCGCGGTTGATCCATTTACGAAATCGATTCTTGCCAACAGCGAGGATGGCAACCTCTATCGCTGGGACCTGACTTCAAATTCGTTCACGCAAACGATCAAGCTTTCCACCGGCATCGGCGAAGCGTATACGCCAACAATGATCGGCAGCGACGGCACGGCGTATGCAATTAACGACGCCATACTGGATGCGATTGGGACCGATTAGACGGCGATGACTCGTATTCGTTCAATTAATCAGGGGAATCTGTGGGGGCCGGGCGGGACGCCCGGCGCTCCATTTGCAATCAAACTATTCGGCGGTCGGCTTTCCTGGAACCCAATACACTTCTTCGCGCAGGTTGTCCTTGCTGAAGCCGATGCGCTTCAAAATTCCCTTACCATGCTCGACCATTTCGGGATGGCCACATAGATACGCAACACTGTTGGCCGACGTGCATCCCCACCGATCGGCGTACTTGCGAATCAATTCGTCGACGCGGCCGACTTCACCTTTCCAACTGTCGTCCTCCCAGGGACGGCTCACCGTGAATATGCAACGAAACCACGGCGCCTCTTTGGCGAACTTTTCCAACTCTTCGCGATAGCCAAACTCCCAAGAGCGGCTGGCGCCATTCAACAGAAACAATTTGTGATCGCCGGCGAACTTCCCTTCTTTCCAGTCTTTGACGAGGGTGCGCAGGTAACTGACGAACGGCGCTACCCCAGTCACCGTACTGACCATCAGGTGATTTGTTCGCGAGGATTGCGAGTTG
Organism: Terriglobales bacterium; assembly: GCA_049520915.1. Lineage (GTDB taxonomy): Bacteria > Acidobacteriota > Terriglobia > Terriglobales > Acidobacteriaceae > Acidiflorens. The sequence goes on along the minus strand of JBEKPH010000001.1, from coordinate 116,519 downwards.
TCGAAGGTGAAGCGTCCCTTCGCAACTTTGCGCACCAGCACTTCGTCGCCGAGTTGAAGATCATACAGCGGAGGCGTGGTGGCGCCTTCGGGCACCAACTCGAAAAAGAATTCGAGTTCGCTTTCATGGGGCGAAGAAGCGATCGAATAGGGACGCTCTAAACGACGCCCTTCCCGCTCGACGCCAAGCGTCGCATACTGGCCAGGAGAAAATTTGAACTCGGCTCCAGGATCGATGCGGATCATCCAGAGATCGGGCGCAAAGTCGGCGCGCTTGGTGATGCGGGCGCGGTAGTGCTTGTCATCCATAGGAGAATTCTCAGGTCTCAGGTCTCAGAATTGGCCGTGCAAAGGTGCAGACAAAGATACAGGAATTCTTAGAATTTGCACGCGCGGAGGGAAACCCGCCAGTCGCCTGATTTCTTACGTAGGCTAGAACTGAGAACCGGGAACTGAGAACTCCAAAGAAAAACAGCCCGCAAGCTTTTCAGCCTGCGGGCTGGTTCGGTGGACTGGTTGGGATTGACTGAGGTGGTCACTCTCGTGGCCCCTCGCTCGTTCCGGTGCCGGACACAACTTATGCCCGGCGGATCAGCCCAAACACACGGATTGTTTGCGAGAGACTCTTCCCGATTCCCCCGACCAAAGGTTCCTCGAGAACTCCGCTTAGAGCAACCGCCCTAAGACTCAGCCACCTCACCTGGTCTGGTATTGATACGTCTACTATGTGAATCAGAACTCATCATCCGACCACCTCCTTTCCGGTGTAAACGCAGATTACAAAAAAGAGGTTGTGGAAGTCAACGGCACAGAAGTGGCGTGTCACCAACCTGGAAACTCCGTCGGTTGTGAAGACACGCCATCCCTGAAACGGTCAAATTTGAAGCTCTATTTCACGATATGGCTGGGGGATGCTTTGGTCAGAATCGCTCGCAACCGTCGCGCCGACGCGGGAGACGGCACCTTTCCCTCGCGCACGATCTCTTTGGCGCTCAATTCCTTCCCATAGAGCGCTTTGTTGGCGCCATCGTCCGAGCGCATCGTCGAACCTTCGAGGGATACGCCAGCAAAGAGCCCCTTGGATCGAGAGTAAGAAAGAATCTCGGCCGTCAGGACGATATCGGTTTCCGCCGAAGCCGCGCGTCCCACAGGTCCGGCGGCGACAGATGCGTCGGCGCCCAGTTTGACCTTGCTCGACATCACCGACTTCGCGCCCGACTCGTTCATCACCAGCAGAACGAAGTCCGTGGCCTGCGCTCCAATTTGGAAGCCGAAGCTTCCGCCTTCCAGCGCAAACATTGCGGGTGCGCTCCACGGCCCTGAAAAGTCGTGCCCTTTGCGGCAGATGATTACGCCCCGGCCGTAGCTGCCTCCCACCACGAATGCCGCCTTCTTTACCGACGGATAGATAACCAGGCACTCCGCTTTGTTCAGCAGGTCCTTGGGAATTCCGTCTGGCATGCCAAGAATCTCGCGGATCACTACCGCGGACTCATTGATACGGTCATTTTCCTTTTCCTGCGCCAAAGCTGGCAACATACAGCTCAACATCAATACCGCTAGCAGCAAAACGTTTTTCATAAATAGCTCCTTCGGTCGAATGACCAAGCTAAGAGTGTGTCCCAACAGCAGTAGGTTTGAAAGGTGGCCCCAGCGTTCTCTAAAGGCATAATCTCACAAAATTACCCGCAAAAACGGAATTCTACTTCTTTTCGGCTACTGGATGAGCCATGTCTCGCGGGAAGCTTTTGAACACAACCGCACTCGAGTTAGAAGTCGTTTTCTTGGATTGATCAATCGCGTTCTCGACGAGAGTTCCCTTCAACACGTAATAAGCCTCGTCGCCCGCGTTCTTGCCCTCCCCGCGCTCAACCGTCCCCCGGAACTCGTAGGAGACACCGTGTGCGGCGTCGGTGGTAAAAGAAAGTTGATTGCCATCGATCTTTCCTGACTTGAAAAAGTGCTCGAGGAAAACGCCGCGATCGCTTTCTGAATCGCCGTAGCGTGAGATGAATCCTGTGACGCGCCCTTGATCTTCTACGGTCACCTGCACAAACTCCCCATCCTTCAGGAAGCCATACATCCCCGAATAGCCAGCGCCGGCCGGAGTGGAATGGGCGGCCTCATCTTTTCCCGTTTCGTTGCCCACCTGATTGCCCGTTTTATTCTGGCTGACGAGATTCGCGGGAGCGCCGGCTAGCATCCAAAGAATTAAAACAAGACCCGAAAGCTGCCGCGCACCAGAGCGGGTTGTGGGAAATGCCATGCTCACCTCGCAGCAGCCAGTATAGCGGTCGCGGCCAATAATCTCTTGCGGTCGGTTATAATCCCGTAACAGATTCAGCCATTCGCGGCGCGCCTGCTAGCCGCCGTGGATCCCGCCTTTCGGGGGCATCTCCACAGCAAAGAAATCAGGAGTTGGCTAAAACGCAACTGGGAGCCGAGATGGAATCTCCGGAGAAAAATTTGTCGAAATTTTTGGCGGAACGCGACCCCGCGAGTGCCGAATTCTGGCGCAAGAGTCGCCCATCGCATCAGGACGCAGACCCTTCTCGATACGAACTGGGATTGTGGCAGGACGTCTTTGTTGACCAGAAGTTACCGTGGGGACGCTTCCTGCAATCGGTGGTCTTGCACGCAGCGGCGCTTGCGCTGATCGTCACGATGTCGCTTTCGTGGATGCGCCAGCAGAAACTGCTCGATCGCGCAGCGTTCGACAAGTCCTCGCTGGTCACCTATACGCCCGACGAATACATGCCGCCTCTGGATACGGGCGCAGCCGAGGCTCCCAAGACGCAAAAGGGCGACCCTGCTTACGCCAAGCAACCCATCCTTTCGGTGCCGCGCGAAGCCGACAACCGTTCGCAAACCATCGTTGCGCCTCCCAACCTGAAGCTTGACCACGAAGTTCCGATGCCGAACATCGTAGCTACTGGGGCGGTCGTTCCGGCAGTTCCGCTGGATGCCACGCGTGCTCCGCTGACCCGCATCATCGCGCCTGACACTCAGGTAGTTGCTCCCGCTCCGGACGTGCAATTTGATCCCAACCGCGTGGTTCGTACTGCGCTGAAATCGGATGTGATCGCGCCGCCGCCAGAGTTGACGAACCACCAAACGCGCGGCCTGACTGGGCCTGAGACTGCGGTCGTGGAACCGCCTCCGGAAGTGGCGCAAACTTCGAGACGCACCGGCCAGATCAACATTGGCCCGAGCCAGGTCGTCGCGCCGGCGCCGCAGTTAGCGTTGTCGGAACAACATTCTTTGGCGGCGCGCGGCCGAGGACATCTACCTGGGGGCGGCGCGCAACCGGTAGCTCCTCCGCCGAGCATGTCGTCTGGAGGCGGCACAAGCTCAGGCGGACGACTCGTCGCCTTGGGCATTCATCCCGTTGCACCGACTGGACCCGTCTCTGCGGGCGGAAATCGCTTGGGAACTTTTTCTGCGAATCCGCAGGGAAAACCGGGCGCTTCCGGAACGCCTGATTTGAAGGGCTCGAAGTCCGATGCCAAGGGCTTGGGCACTCGCGGAAACTCGGGCACCGGCCTCAACGCGCGCACCAATGGCTCTTTGCCCGCGGGCTTGCACGTAGGTGCCGCTGATGGCTCCCACACTGGAGCGGGCAATGGCCAGGAAGTTGCGAGCCTCTCTTCCTCTGAAAGTCGGCCCGGGGCGCATTCCAGCGCTCGCCCGGCGGCTGCGATTTCCGAAGACAAGATTACCGAGGTGGACCGCCAGGTTTTTGGCGGAAAGCGCGTCTACGGCCGCACCCTCAATATGCCCAATTTGAATTCAGCGACGGGCAGTTGGGTGATCAAGTTCGCCGAACTTGACGGCGGGCATAAAGACGGAGAATTGTTAGAGCCGGTGGCGACGGAAAAACCAGATCCCGGCTACCCATTAGAGCTGATGCGCTCAAATGTGCACGGCGTCGTCACGCTTTATGCGGTAATTCATTCCGACGGCAAGGTGAGCAATATTCGCGTCTTGAACAGCCCGGATGACCGGCTCGACTCGTATGCGGCGCGCGCCTTGGCTGGATGGAGATTCTTGCCGGCAGAGCGGTCGGGAAAAGCCGTATCACTAGAGGCGGTTGTGGAAATTCCGTTTCGAGTTCGCAGAAATTTTTAGCGCCGCGAAGGTAGCGCGAGCAGAAGCAGTGGGGCGGGAAATTTACTGCGCGGTTGAGACTGATTTTTCATCCGTCAGCGCCACATAGACGGCGGGATTGGCGCAAACTTCGTAGTAATAACGATCGGTCCAGCGCAAAATCGACAAGTCGCGAACGTCGACTTGGGCGATCCGGCTTTTGCGGAGGGCAATCTTGCGAAACACTCCATTGGCGACCGGCACCGTGCCGACAAAATAGTCGCTTTCTTTGTCGATCCATGGTCCGGAGAAACCAGGGTTCCGCGGATCTACGGCCCATTCCGAGAGCGTAATTTCCTGTTGCAGTTTTTTGAACGCTTCTTCACTCAAACAGATTCCGCCGACGTTGTAGTTCAGACGCATCTCTTCCGCGCCGGTCTCCGCATCTTCGTTCCCCGGTCCGTGATTCCCTTCGCCGCCGATCTGAACCGAATACACCTGAAAGATTCCGGCATCGGGCGCAACCTTCTTGCGGACGCGTTTGTTGCACGAAGAGAGCCGGTCGCTCACGTTGATGGCGTCCGAGATCATGATGCGATGTTCGCCATCCATAAGGTAAAGCGGCGGGGAATCCTGGTAGGTTATGCCCAAGCCGACTTCCATCTGCGGCAAGCCCGATCGTTCGAGTAATTCGTTGTAGCCGTGAAGCAGGCTGACAATCTCCCACGCCAGAACACAGGTGCGGCCGACGCTCAGCATGGTTTCGCCTTCGCGCTCGAGAACAGCAACGATAATGGCGTCGCCTTCCAGAAAGACTTTGGTCGCGCCGTGTTTCGCCAGCAATTTGTTGACGGGATCGTAGAAATTCAAGCTGAAATACGAGGCGGCGTTCATGCCTTTTTCCATGAGCGAGCGAGTCAGCCGCGACGAATCGCGCACATCGGCTTTGAGGATTACGTGATGAGCGACGCGATCCTCGGTAGCCTTTTGATCTTCAGGCAGCAAGAATTCGTAGAGCATGCCGTTCAGCGACGAAAGCGCACGAATCTTGTCATCGCTGACGAGGTTGATGCTGTCGAAACCGGCGCCTACCGCTCCCAAGCCACGCAGATCCCGGTGATAACTGAAGAGGTCGTTCAAAAGCCGGGCCGCGAAACGATTGCGCTCTGAGCCGCGGCACGATGCGACACGCCCGATCGCGGCAAAGAGCCGGGCGGAGTTGAGCCGGCTTTCGCCAATGATTCGTTCGACCCGTTGCGCTTCTTCGCGAAAAATCAGCGCGTTCTTGATCTGCTGCGGATTGACTCGCGGCGCATACTCGGCGAGAAGAGGAACCGCCTCGTACGACGCCACCATGTTGGACAGAATTCCCTCGCGCTGCAACATACGCGTCCAGATATCGAGCCGCTCCTGGCGTTGGCGATCCTGCGGGGTCATGTCTTCGCCACTTCCGGTGCCCACCAGAGTAGCGGCGTTCGCGGGAACGTTCAGCGCCTGCTCCAGGTGCGAGTCGTCGACGGCCTCACCGTATCCCAACTCGCGCAGAAAATTCAAAGCAAATTGCCGCAATCTGGAAAAACGGTCAGGATCCTTGTCGAAGTTGCCGAACATGTAATAGTGCTCGGCGCAGAGATAGTCGTCGCGGCCATCCTCCGTGAGAATGAGCGGATTGAGAAATAGACGGTAGGCGTCGGCTGGCAACTCGCCGAGCAGCGAACGGCGAGTGCGGGCCAGCGTTTCTTTCTCTATTTCGCAGAGCAGGTGAAAAACCTCTTGCCCGGCGCGGCGCAGGATGATTCTTTTGCCCACCTGAAACGCAGAAACAAGTTCCTGCGTCTGCATCATTTTTAGCTGCCGCACACCCTCGAGCGACTTCGATTTCATGCGGCATTGTTCGAGGGTCCGGGAAAACTGGGATTGCAGTTCGGTCCGTATGAACTTGAGGACCGCCAGGCGCCCCAGCATATCGATCGACGGATTGCCTTCCGCTTTGGCTCGATTCAGGATGGCCAGATGAATCGACACCAGTAGAGGTTTCAGATCCGACGGCCCGGCTTTGCGCAACTTGGTCGTACCTTCCGCGGCGCGTATGAACTTCGACTGCGTCTCGGAAGGAACATCCATCTCAAGCAGCGATTCGACCTCGCCAAAACGGCGAATGTAACGTGCGATGTGGAAGCTCAGATCCGCGGTAATGCGGGGACTCAGGAAAACGTCGTAGCGAAGATTGTCCACGCCAAGCTGCAAATTGCTGAATGCCAATGCGGGGCCGTAGTAAAGAAGGTCAGGCCGGCTCGGCGGTTCAGAGGTGCGCAGGCGGAAGATCGGGAGCTTGGGCATCGTCTCTTGAATGGCAACTCGTGTGGATTCAACGGTTGCTCGCAAATTGCTGAAAGTGCAAGTACTAAGCAGCAGGCTAGCATGTCTCTGGAACGCTCCAAAGTTACGCTAGTGCAGCGGAGGAATGCTCACGGTAACGATGTTTGTTACACGAGGAAATTCGCGTCTGCGCCCTTTGAAGTTGCGACGATCTTTCTTGCTGCGATCTCGCGGGCATGGGTGTCCGCGCCAAGTTATTGCTGACTGGCGCGACGCGGCCTTTCGAACTCATCGCCTTTCTTCCAATCGACCAGGCGCTGTTGGTTCGACGCTTCCCATCCCAGGGCGAATCCAAAGCGCGCCATCGCCGCGTCTGACGTGTAGTCCATGCCGGGATGATATTCGTCGCTCGGCTGGTGATAGCGATTCTTGGTGAAATCCTCATCCTGCGCCAGGCCCCAGGCTTCGTCGTGTCCTTTAAATTTCATCCCTTCGTTAATCGAGAACGAGGGAATGCCGACGCGCGCCATGCTGAAGTGATCGGAACGATAATAATGTCCGGCTTCGGGACGCGCATCGGGACGAATCTTGAAGCGGAAATCCTGCGCCATCGCCTCCACTGCTGGGTAGAACGTAGTCCGCTCAGCGCCGGAAACTTCGACTTCTTCCGCCGCGCCGAGGGGCATCACATTGTCGAAATTGAGGTCGAGGGAAATCTTACCCGCAGGTATCGGCGGATGTTTGCCCAGGTATTCTGAGCCCAACAAGCCCTGTTCTTCCGCCGTCACCGCCGAGAAAAAGATGGACCGTCGCGGCTTTTGCGCAGCCTGCGCATAAACGCGCGCAATTTCGAGGACGATGCCGCAGCCCGTCGCGTTATCCATCGCGCCGTTGAAGATGTTGTCGCCCTTCATATCGGGACGAATTCCAAAGTGATCGTAGTGCGCGGTGTAGAAGACACCTTCGTTCTTCAGTTCCTTGTCGGAGCCGGGAAGAGCCGCGACCACATTGTTCGATTCAAAGGGACGAATCTTACTTACCATGTGCGCCGACAAACGGAACTTCATGGCAACCGGCTTGAAGTCGCGCGACTGCGCATCGGTCATCATTTTGTCGAGATTCATGCCGGCATCCGAGGCCAGTTTGCGAGCGACATCCAGATGAATCCACGCCGCAGTTTTCAATTTGGGAGTGCCGTCGAGTTTGAGAAAAGACTTCTCGCCAGAAAATGAATTGCGCACAACTTCCCAGGGATAACTCGCCATATCTTCGCGATGAATCAGAATCGCGCCCACTGCGCCTTTGCGCACAGCCTCTTCATACTTGTAGACCCAGCGGCCGTAGTAAGTGAGAGCCTTCCCGGTGAAAAACTTGGGATCGTCCGAAGGCGGCTCGTTGACAAGCATCAGTAAAACCTTGCCTTTGACATCGACGCCCTTATAGTCGTCCCAGTTGTATTCCGGCGCTTCAATGCCATATCCGACATAAACAATCTCGGCGTCGACGGTTGATTCGGGTTGCTGCGTCTGATCGTAGGCAACGTATTGTTCAAGCGGTTTTAGATCGACGACTTGGCCATGCTCGGGCACAAGCTCGAATCGGGTATCGGCCGCCGTAGTGATTCCAACCATCGGCACTTTTTGCAGATAAGAGCCCTTGTCACCCGCCGGCTTCAGCCCGTAAAGCGCAAATTGCGTCGCAATGTATTCAGCAGCAATATCGCCGCCACGCTGTCCAGTACCGCGCCCTTCCAACAAATCGTGCGAGAGAAAGCGCACCTGCTGCTCAATGTTTTCGGGACGAATGCTCTGCATCGCCGCAATTGCGGCTGGCGGAAGATGCGAGCCCAGGCGAGTTTCCGCGCGGGGCTTCGGCGGCGCGTTCTGCGCGACCACAGTGCCAATTCCGAGCAGAACAGCGACTAACAGGGTGAGTTTTCGAGTCAGCAAACGGCGCACCTCAAGTCTGATGGTGAGTGAATGTGTCCCCGATTGTAATGGAAATCGTGTATAGAACAGCGTTACCTGAGGCGTAGCGCGGCCGTGCCGTCGGGGCCATTCGGACGCCCCTACCATTTGACGATTCTCTCCCGCGACCGCGGGATCAGTTCTTCGAGCCTCAGCCAGCCCGAAAGTCGCGGACGTCTTCTCCCGGCTGAAAAATAGGTGGCGGCGCGGTTTGGCGTACGGCGGCCAGTTTGTGGTTGATTCCTTCCACTTCCTGCTTCATCCAACCCACGCTGCTGACCTCAATCTTCCCGTCTTGCCCTATCAGGAACAGGCTTGGAACATTGGTCAATCCAAAGGCGTTCGAGACCGCGTAGCCATTCGGATCGTCAAGCAACGTGCGAAAGGTGATGCCATATTCCTTCAAAAAAGAGGCGGACTCGCGTTCATTGTTCTGCGAGACGCCAACAACCGAAATCTTCGTATCACCATGCGCCTGGTGGATACGCTCGAGAAAGGGAAAAGTGTACTGGCAGGTCGGGCAAGAAACCTTGAAGAACGCAACCAGCACCGGCCCTTGTTTAAGAGCGGCTTGCAATGAGAAGTTGCTGCCGCCACCGACGGCGGGCAAGGAAAAATCAGGAGCTTTCGTTCCGGCCGGCAATGCCGTCATATCTTTTGGACCTCCGAACATGCGATGGAGCCACTTCATGAGTGCCTCACAAGTTTAACGACACTGATTCAGAAACAATCGATTTTTAGCAATACATCCTACAGCGACACACTAATTAGATGAGACCGCCAGCCCGCAGGATTTTCCGCGCCAGTCCGGTCAACGGAATGTGGGGGATGCGATCGATTGCCACCCACCGGGCTTTCGCAGCAACCGAATCTCCCGGAAATGTCGCATCCCGCGCCGGCGCTCCTCGCAACACATGAACAGTGTAATCGGTAACGGTAATGGAATGGCGAAAGGTGCGCCAGTGCGCGAAATACGGCGTGGCGCGCGGCGCCTCCATCGAATTTGGAAGCTCCCACATCCCGGGCATAAGCGATTCTTTCCGGGAACGCTGCACGAGCCGAACCTTGGCGTTCGTGCCCGCGTCGACGCCGCTGCATTGCAAGGCGCACCAGATTTGCCGTTTCTTCTGCGGCGACGCCGGGGCCTCGCGCGGGAGGTCTCCCTGTGTGACGCAACACTTTCGGACCGGACACAGAAGGCAGCGTGGCTCACGCGGGACGCAGACCGTTGCGCCCAGCTCCATCATTGCCTGATTGAAGTCGCCCGGACGCGATGGCGCCAGCATCGCTTGTGCCTGCTGCCAATCTTGCTCCTTCGTCAGTTCAGTCCCCGAGAGGCGTCGCAAGACGCGCTCAACATTGCCATCGACAACGGCCACAGGCTCGGAGAAGGCGATACTCGCAATAGCTGCGGCGGTATAACGTCCGATACCCGGAAGTTGCCGCAGCACCTCAGAGCTTTGCGGGAAACTTCCACCGTGGCGCTCGACAATTTCTTTGGCGCACTGATGCAACATGCGGGCCCGGCGGTAGTAACCCAATCCGCTCCAAGCGGCGAGCACCGAGTCTTCGGAAGCGGCGAAAAGCGCATAGACGTCCGGAAAACGTTCCAGGAAAATTCTGTAATGCTCAAGCACAGCCGCCACGCGCGTCTGTTGCAGCATGATTTCGCTGAGCCATATCCGATAAGGATCGCGCGTCTGCCGCCACGGAAGATCGCGGCGATGTTCGTCATACCACTTCAGCAGCGACCGGCGGAAGTTGGCAACACTCTTAGCGGAATTCGCATTGCCGGAAACGGCCCCATTCGCCGAGCGCGAAGCCGTGGGCAACCGCACGCCGCGAACCGAGCTACGAGTTTTCGTTTCGCGTTGCCTGTCCTGGAATTCTTTCGCAGCGCGCATTCTTATTGACTGACGCTATGCGCGATCTCGACCCATCCCGCTTTTTGCTGCTGCCACACCGTCATCATATGTTGCGGCGTCGAGGGCAGAGGCTGCGAACCGGAGGATCCGTTGACCGTGCCGTTCAAGGTGATGGTGTAGGTCACGACAATGGTCGTTCCGTTCAGCTCAGTCTTCAGCTCGCCGAGAGAACAATCCTTCAGCTGCCACGACCGGTACTGCGCGATCGCCGCGTCGCGGTCAAGTTCTCCACTGGGCGTCTCGCTTGAGTAGTTTGACGCAATGGCCCGATCGACCTCGACCCAGTTCCCCGCCTGCACGTTCTTCCAGAAGACGCGTTCCATCCCCTCGCCGCCGGTGGTTTGAGACATCGATTTCGCGGGAGCCTCTTTGAAAAACGTACACCCAGAGAGAACGGTCACGGCCAGCATCAGCAGGCACACCAAACTTCGAGACAGCACGTCAACAGGGATCCTCAAACGCATGGCAGGATTGTATCGCGAACCTAATCCCAATCCCAGAGATCGCAATGTCACAGGTTGCCTGCCGAAAACCGCTCCAACCGCCTCCCCACGAGGTGAGTTTGACCGGGGGAGTTGGCCACACCATAATAGTGAAGCCTGGTGAGCGCGAGAAACGCGTGAAGATGAATCCAAACCGGCAGGGTGAGTATGACCGAATTCGACCGCAAGGTGGAAGAGGCTTCCGTGCGCTTCAATCGCTCGGTGGCCAATATTGCCGAGACTCTCGAAAAAGAGACGGCGGAACTGGTGAACTACTTGAACGACGAGGTGGTGCCGGCAGTGCGTACGCACTCCTCGAAGGCCTTGCGGACGGCAGCGGGCAAGCTTGCGGAGTTCGCCGACTACCTCGAGACACACCGCAAGAGCTCTTGAAACCATTCTCGGCCGGACATGCATTCAAGAACCGCAGCCCCATCTCGAAACGTGAGCGCCACCGGTTCCTTGCGCATGTTCTCGTGCCATGCCTGCTGGTTCTTGTGGCGCTCGGCAGTGCGCTTCTGAGCGGCTGCGGCCACAAAGCTACCCAGGCGCAGATCCCGCCGCCTCCCGCGATTCCGCAACCCAGCACCGCCTCCACTCCGCCATCGAAGCCACCTACTTCCGAAAACGAGAAGATCGAAATCCCCGCAGACACAAAACCGATCTTTGAAGAAGTCGGATTAGCCAGCTGGTACGGCGCTCCCTATCACAACCGGAGAGGATCCAACGGCGAAGTCTACGACATGAACGCGATGACGGCAGCGCATCTCACCTTGCCCCTTGGCTCGATCGTTCGTGTCACAAACTTAAAAACCGAACATACCGCAATCGTGCGCATCACCGATCGCGGACCCTTCGTCAACGGTCGCATTCTTGACCTTTCGCTCGCGGCAGCGAAGGCTCTCGATGTGTACTTACCGGGTACGGCGAAAGTCCGTCTCGAGGTCCTACAAGCCCCGGCGTCGCTCGAAATCGGAGGCCGGTGGGCAGTGCAAATCGGCTCCATCGCAGGCAAGAAAGAAGCGGCCGAGTTAGCCGACCACCTGCAGAGGCGTTACCAGACGGCCCAAGTGCTGAAGTTCGAAAGCCCCGTCGGGGGATGGTGGGTACGTGTGCGGGTTATGAACGATGACCGCGAGCGTGCCACCGCTCTGGCCCGCGAAACCGAGACGCCCGAGGGAGCAGTGTTCCTGGTGCGGCTCGACTGAAAAATTTTGCGCAACACAGTTTGTTGCGGTGCTATTGTTCCTGGTCAGAGTTGTCGGGAACAAAGGGCTCCGTTTGACTTGCCGGATGATCGTAATCCCAGGCGAGAGAGAGAGTTTTGCATGGCTGATTGTTTGTTTTGCCGCATCATTCGCGGCGAAGTTCCATCCAAGAAAGTCTACGAAGATCAGCACACCTTCGCCTTCGAAGACTTAAACCCGCAAGGCCCAACTCACGTTCTGGTCATTCCCAAGAAACACATTGCCGGCCTGAAAGAGGCTACCGCGGAGGACGCGGAACTGGTCGGACGCTGCCACATTGCAGCCGCTCAGATCGCGCGGGAGCGGTCGATTGAAGACGGATACCGTACCGTGCTGAACGTCGGCCCGCGGGCGGGACAATCCGTATTTCATCTCCACGTCCACCTCATCGGCGGACGATCGTTGCAGTGGCCTCCAGGATAGAAGGTCGCGACCGCCAGAAATTGGCCGCATTTCCACATTCTGCGCACCATTACTCCCCTGACGCCATCTGGCTTACAATCTCAGGATGGCAAACCTGACGCTGGTTTACGGACTCCGTCTCTTACCCTCCGACGAAGTCGCGGAGTTAGGCTCGGCGACGATCAAGCTGAAAAACGGGCGAGATGCGCATGTCACCATGCACACTCTCGAGGGCAGCAAAGACGAGATCGAAAAGCAACTGAAAACGAGTCTGTCGGCCTTTTTCGACATCTATCCTGAGATATAACGCCGATGCGTAGCAAAGCGCGCGCGAAGTCGTAGAATCGGCGGCGAATCAGGCTAACGGATGAGACTGGTTTCTCTGGAACTCGAGAGCAGGTTGCGCGCCCAAGGGCTCTGGCCGCAGAGCCGAATCGTCTGGGCGGCGCTCTACGTGCTCGCGCTCGATTTCCTGCTTTTCGTTTTGCGGGCGCTGACGCAACACGCAAGTCTCGCCATGGCAGCCATCCTTTCCGGCTGGATCATCTTTCTCAGCATCGTGGCAATCGTGCTGCTGGCGGTGTCCGCGTACCGCTGGCTGCGTTCGAAACTTTTGTGGCGTCTGCGAAATCGGCTCATCGTGACCTATGTTTTCATCGGCGTGATTCCGGTCGTTCTGCTGGTCATGATTTCGCTGATCACGCTGTACCTCTATGCGGGGCAGTTTGCCAGCTTTGTTGTGACCTCTGACATCGCGACTCATCTGCACGGGATGGAAACGGCCAACCGCGCCATCGCTCACCACCTTTCCACCCACATGGCCGAAGGTGGAAAGCTGGAGACGGAGATATCGCACACCAGGCCGCTTCGTCCGGAGTGGTCGCGTCGGCAGGTTTGCGCCTGGGATGGGAAACAAACGCAAGCCACTTGCTCGGGTCCGCAAGGCGCGGCGGGCTTGGGATCTCCTACTTTTATCAGTGGCGATTTCGGCGACATCGTGAGCGATCACGGCAGGCTTTACTTGCGGACGGCCAGCGTCGTAACAACCGCAACCGATTCTCTGCGCGTCATTTTGAGCGAACCTCTCGACAAGCAGTTCGCCGAGACGATTGCTGAAGGACTGGGACGTATCACTTTCTTCGGCACCGAAAGCTGGAGTGGGCAAGCAAGCACTCGGCCGCAAACGACCGACACCAGACCACTGCTTGCTCCGGATTATGGGACGTTACACGCGCAGCTTTTCTCCGCCGGGGCCAATCCAGCCGCAAGCAACTTCATGGATGTCGAGATTCCTCTGGTGAGGATCCAATTGCCGGTCGTGAATTGGGAGACCGGAACGCGATCGCCATTGGGAGCGCTCGCTCTCGTCGAGACTCGGCCTTCTGTGCTCGCAGCTCGTTTGTTTGCCGATCGCGGAGAATACGCCAAGGGCGTCGAATATATTTTGTGGTCCATCGCCGGAGTATTCCTGCTGATCGAAATCCTGGCGCTGTTGATTGGGGTCAAGCTCACCCGCAGCATCACTTCGGCCGTCGGACAGCTCTACGAAGCAACCAAGCACATTAATCGCGCCGATTTCAGGCATCGCATTTCGGTGCAGTCCAGCGATCAACTGGCTACGCTCGCAACTTCCTTCAACTCGATGACCACGTCCATCGAAGATCTGGTGCGCGAGCAAAAAGAGAAGCAGCGCCTCGAAGGCGAACTCGCGATTGCCCAGGAAGTGCAGGCGCAGCTTTATCCCAAATTGATCACGCAACTCGACACGCTCGAAGTCCACGGCTTCTGCCGTCCCGCGCGCACGGTGAGCGGCGACTACTACGATTTTGTCGCGCTCAATTCCGACAAGTTGATGCTGGCAGTCGGCGACATCAGCGGCAAAGGAATTTCGGCGGCGCTGCTAATGGCGACCATCCACTCTGCCGTGCGCGCCTACAGCATCGAAGACGTTCCTGTACTGCGCGAACCTGCGCTAGTCGGTTCGATGGGAGGTTCGGCGCTTATGCTGGCCTCCGAAACGCGCGGCGCCGACACCTCGCCCGCAACTTTGCTCGCGCTCCTCAATCATCAGCTGTATGAGAGCACCCCTGCGGCCAAGTACGCGACTTTGTTCCTGGCAATTTATGACGGAGCGACGCGGCGGCTGACCTATGCGAACGGCGGTCATCTCCAGCCCATCCTTATTTCCGAGAACGGATCGGCGCAACTGCTCGATTGCGGCGGCACGGTCGTCGGCTTGTTCGATAATTTGAGTTTTCCGGAAGCGACCGTGCAGTTGCGTCCCGGCGATCTGCTCGTCACCTACAGTGACGGCGTGACCGAACCAGAAAACGCTTATGACGAGTTCGGCGAGGAGCGGCTGATCCAGTTGATCCGCGCGAATCGCCATCTGCCGCTGGAGCGTATCACGGAAATCGTGACCTCCGCCGTGCAAGACTGGATCGGCGACAACGAACAGCCCGATGACATCACGCTGGTGCTGGCGCGAGCGCGGTAGAAGCAAATGCGTTTTGCAAAGGTTGAATGCGGAGTTTGTACCCCTGGGTGGTTGTGGTATCCCACTTCTGCGCAAAGGGCAGAAATGGGGCACCCTCGGTGGATGAGAGGTTCAAGAACGGCACATCTGAACGTTGTGTTCGTCCCAAAATAATTTATGAGCTCTAATCGGTGACGGTGAAGGTCACGGCCGGGCTGTTGCCGCCGCTGTCGCAACCTAAGTCTCCTGCGAGGTTGGCGGGGGTGTGGATGACAACCTGGGCGGTTCCGGGAGCAGAGATCTGAGCGGTGGTGATCGTGGCTTGTATCTGCGAAGCGCTCACGACGGTGGTGGGCAAGGCGGCGCCGTTCCAGATGAAGAGTGAAGAAGAATAGAAGTTTCCGCCGGTTGCGGTGAGCAGCAGGCCCTGCTGGATCTCAGCGATGGTTGCAGGGTTCGGCGCGAGCGAGGTCAGTAGGGGCTTGGGGCGGGCGCTATCACAGAAAGGGTTGGAGACTCCGCAGCCGGAAAGAAATGTGCTTAGGAGAACGAGGACAAAGAGCGACTTCTGGATTTGGCGGCGGAGCATGATTAAAGTCTAGGCCTAAAAGGATGATTAAAGCGGGATTTGGAGGCAGGGATGGTTACGCGAGTACTCTCGTAACGTCGAGCCTCGGAAGCGGTCATTGCAATGACAGAGATCGCATGATCTGGGCTCCCTGCGAATCATTGGAAAATAGAAGCTCGTAGGTTTGGTCGACCCACGGGCCGAGCAAACTGATCCGGATGATGAAGCGCCCGCCCGAGAGCAGGTGTTCGGGCTTTTTCATCTGCGGATAAGTGTAGTTGTCGTTATTGAAGGCGTAGAACTCGCCCGTGAACTCATCGCGAAAGGCAATGTCGAGGCTACGTTCTTCTTCGATGCCAAAATCCATCTTGAGTAAGTGGTTGCGATGTTGCCGGAAATCTCGAGTGGAGGACTGCGCGCTATCCGCCCACTTGCCTTCGATGGTCAAGAGCAATTTGCCTTCGGGAGTCGGCTCGAGGAAACGGATTTTGGCGCGCACGCCGTGAGCAACGGAATTCGGGAGCGGCGGTCCGACGGGCTTGTTCACAAAACGCACTCTCATGAATGAAACAACACTGGTCACGTTGCCGATGGCCTGAATCTGCATCGGCTCGACATACTGCGCCTCCGGTTCGCGAAGAATGATGCATGGCCGAGCCTGATCAATCAACTGGAGTTTCGTGCGGTATTCGTCACGTTGGCGTTCCCGCTTGCGTACAGCTCGAAACGATACTTCGACGAAAAGGACAACATTCACCGCCAGCGTGATGATCACTTTCCAATGCCAGGGAAGGTCAGTTACTTGGGCAAGGTAGCGAAAGTATTCATCGGTCTGGGGAAACCTCGAGGCCATTACGTCGCCCCATAAGAGCACGGCAAGGAACGCATTGACCGCCCAGACGAAGGGGCTGCCGAGAGTTTGCATCCAGAGGTAGGCGCGCGTCGTACTGGGTGGCAGTTCCATGGCGGGAATTATAACTCCGGCGGTGGAAAAGAGTAATTATTCGTACAACGCGGTGAAAGGATCGATCTTTCCTCTGGCAGGAACTTACCTCTGCCACGAGCTTACTAACACGAGAAACGCGAGGGCGCCGGTCGCCTCGCAGAATTGGTTTACTTCCAGTGGACGGGCTTGACTACCGTTACTTTGGAGGTGACTTGCTGACCTTTTTCCATGCCGCCTACCATGATTAGGCCGCGGTGACTCACCAACAGGCCGCGATGGTCCATGGTTGGATCGGGAGTAGTTTCGTTGATCGTCTCCCAGCGCTGGGAGTAAACGTTGAAGGCAAAGGTCACGTTAGAAGGTTCGGAGGGCTGGCCGTCGTAGCCGATTCCGTTGTAGTTATAAGGGTTGTCGGCGCCTCCGGAGAAATAAATCTTCCCGTGTTTTTTTTCGAGCGCGCCCGCACCGGCGGCAACGCGATAACGCGCGGTGCCGGGATGAGGCGGGAGCTTGGTCCACCTGATTTTTGTGATGTCACCTTTTTTCAAATCGGTAAGCCGGCCCTCCCAGCACTCGTCGGAGGTGACGTACTTGGGATTCGGGCCATTTGGATTCTTGTAGGCTCCATCGACGTAAACGATGGTGTCGCCGATGATCGCACCAGCGTGTCCGAAGACAGGCGTGCCGGGGAGCGGCGTACCTTCCATCCACTTATCGGTGTCGGTGTCGTAGATCTGAACGTTGCTGACGGCGTCGCCGGTGGTGCTGGACCATCCTCCGATGAGGTAGATGTAGCGGTCGCGAAAGAGGCCGACGACGGCGTCATCGACGGGCACGGGAATATCTTTGCCGCGATAGTAACGGTTCTCGACCGGGACAAAGACGTTGAGATCGGGTGTAGTGTTCTCGCCACCCTGGGCGTCAACGACGTAGCCTCCAAAAATGAAGACCTGGTCGTGGAGAGCGACAGCGGATGCCGCCAAACGGCCCGCCACGCCGGGGACGGGACGCATCTCGGTCCAGCGGCCGGAGCCGGGATCGAGTTCGTAGGCGCTGGTAGTGATGGCGTCCCAAGTCTTCTTGGGGCCGATGCCCATGAAGGAGAAGATTCTGGCTCCGCCTTCGTCATGAGAGATCGCGACTGCGTTGTTCGAAACGGGCGCGGGAAGCGGGCTGAGTTTGGGTTCGTCGGCGGCGTAGAGAGCAGACGCAATGAACGAAAAGAATAGTGCCGTGAGCAACTTGATGGAAACGGATTTCATTGCAGAAATAATAGCAGTGAATGAGGCGGATCCACGGCAAGAGCAGAGGCTAAAACCATGTGCGTTTGCGATATTCGCGGTATTCGTCGCCGAACTTTTCTTCCAATACAGCGGCTTCCCGGCGAGCGCGAATGACCTGCAACGGGACGAGGACGACAAAAATCAACAGCATCTGAGGATACCCGAGCATGAGGAAGACTCCGAAGAATAAGAGCATTCCCGAGACGTAGATGGGATTGCGAATGCGGGAGTAGATTCCGTGAGTCACAAGCGCCGTGGCTTTGGCACCAACCGAAAACGACTTGCCCAACGTATATCGCGCGAGGATGACGCCGAATAATCCGACGATAGCGATTGCCAAGCCGATCACGCGCAGGGTTCCGTGGGGAACGTGCGGCGATTGATAGATGGCTCCCAAAGCGACTGAGCCGCCGGCCAACGGCAGCCAGACTCGCGGTATGTTTCCTAGATCCATGATTACTCGCTCCTTAATTCGTCGCTCCTAAGATTATTCGATGAAACCTCGCCGAACACCATGAATGAAGTCGGTGTAGGCGGGCTGCGATCCCGCCGCGCGCAACTGCAAAGCGATCTGTCCGCGATGATAGGTCGAATGAAGAAGCACGTGGGTCAGAATATCTTCAACACGGCTCGTCCAAATTTCGCCTTTGGTGTTGCGATACTCGACCTTGTCGTCGAGGGAGCCGGGCGCGAACTGATTGGCGAGGCGGGCGAGGTAATTTCCGTAGGCGGATGAAACTTCTTCCTCCAGCTTAAGGCAATCCTCAAGCGAAAGGGCCGGCCAGACGGGCATGGCCGGAGACTGCTGCAGGATGCGCTCGAGCCATAATTTTTCCGCGGAGAGAATATGAGCCATGCGGCCCAAGGCGTCAGGAGGAAGTGCGGCAGCCGTTTGCATCGCGGCAATGCACTCGCGATTGGCCCAGGAATCGTAGGTGAACATCCGAACAAAATATTTGGCGTGCATAAGCCTCGCGAGCCGCCTGTAAGAGATGCGAACCGACAACCATCGCGCATTGCGACTGGCTGCGCAAAGACGATACGATGACAGTCGATACGATGATAAAGGATGCGGTGACGAGGAGGCCGGCGGGGCTGAGGTTGTTCCAATGTTTTCTACGATGCGACGCGGCCGCAGCAGTGAAACGCCTTTCATCCCGATATGCTCCCGCTTTGTTCGTGGCGCTCTTAGTTGCAATTTCGTTTACCACTTTGGGGCGGCCGGAGTTCGCCCAGGCGCAGAATCAAACGCAGGCGCAGAATCGCGAACAGTTGTTAAGAGAGATTAACGCGGGGCAGTTGCAGGACGCGGTTTTGCTGGGGCAGCGATCGGTCTCGCGGTGGCCGCGGGATGCGCAGTTCCGGCACTATCTGGGCGTCGCCTACTTCAAGAGCGGCGACCTCAAGCAGGCGCAGGAGCAAATTGGGCGCGCTCGCGAATTGAATCCCAAAGATTACTCAACGCGCTACGATCTCGGCTTGGTGTATTTGAGCCAGACGGATTATGCGGCGGCGGCCGACGAGTTAGATGCGGCGATCAAGATCGATTCTTCGGACGCGCTGGCGCACGTGCTGCTGGGCCGGGCGTATCTGAATTCGAATCGCAGCCTGCAGGCAATTGACGAGTTCAAGACTGCTTTGAAAATCGATCCTGCGATTAAGCTGGGACACTACCATCTCGGCTTCGCTTACTTCAGCCTGGGGCGCAATGACGAGGCGATCAGTGAATATATGGAAGAGTTGCGGCGCTCGGGAGAGAATGCGGTCGTTCTTTATGCACTGGGTCACTCACTCGTGGGCAGCGGAAAATACGAGGCGGCTGTGACCTATCTGCAACACGACACGGAACTGGACGCGGACAATCCGGACGTCTGGTACGACTTGGGCAAGGCGCTAGCTCTGGCCGGCCAATCGGCCAAGGCAGAACCGGCCTTGCGAAAGGCGGCGGAATTGAGCCCGAAAGATCCGAGCCCGCACTATCAACTGTCGCGCGTGCTGGAAAAACTTGGCAAGACGGATGAAGCCAGGAGTGAACTAGAAGTTTTCAGCGACCTCAAGAAAGCTCAGCCCGCCTCTGCGGGAATGGCTACGGGGCGCGATCACTGATGGCGACTCGATGGATAACGAAGCAATTGGCAATCCGCCGGATGGGAAAACAGAAAGTTGCGACCGCAACCTTTGTCGCGGCTGTCATCTTGAGTCAATGGATGAGTCCTGGAGTCGCGCAGACGAGTGCGACTCCCGCGAGCGGACATTCCAGTGGGGCGACGCCTCCTAGGCAGGAATCGCCGAGCAAACACGATGTGGCCGCGAAGGGCCTGCCGATCGCGCCTCTTTTCGTGGACGTTACGCGGGCGGCCGGAATCGACTTTCGGCTTACTTGCGGAAGTCTGGAAAAACGTTACATCGTCGAGACGCAGTGCGGAGGCGCGGCCGCGCTCGATTACGACAACGACGGATGGATGGACATCCTGTTCGTCGACGGATCGACGATCGCGGACTATGAGGCGGGGAAATGCCATCCGCCGCGCCTCTACCACAATAATCATGATGGGACGTTCACCGATGTTTCAGCAAAGTCGGGCCTGAACTTTTGCGGATGGGGATACGGCGTTGCGATCGGCGACTTCGATAACGACGGATGGGCGGACATTTACATCACGGGATTCCACGGCTCCGCCCTTTACCACAACAATCATGACGGCACCTTTACCGACGTTACGGCGAAAGCGGGAGTCGCCAATGCCGACCGCTGGGGCACGAGCGCGTCTTTCGGCGACTACGACAACGACGGAAACCTCGACTTGTACGTGGCGAATTACGTCGACGTCGATATGAACCACCTGCCGGAATTCGGCAGCGGCGTCTTCTGCCAGTATCGCGGCATTCCCGTCAATTGCGGCCCGCGCGGATTAAAAGGCGCGCGTGACCGCCTCTACCACAACAACGGTGACGGAACGTTCACCGATGTCACGGAGAAACTTGGCATCGACAAAGACAGCTACTACGGGCTGGGCGTCCTGTGGCTTGACTACGACAAAGATGGATGCCTGGATCTTTACGTCGCCAACGACTCGTCTCCCAGTTTGCTTTACCACAACAACTGCCACGGCGGATTTACCGAGGTAGGCGCCGAGGCCGGCGTGGCTTACAGCTCCGATGGACGAGAGCAGGCTGGGATGGGCACGGACTCGGCCGACTACGACCGCGACGGATGGCCCGATATCGTAAAGACGAATTTCTCGGACGATGACAACAACCTCTACCACAACGATCACGGCGGTGAGTTTACCGACGCCGCCGGCCCTGCTGGCATTGGAGCGATCAGCAATCCTTATTTAGGGTTTGGCGCGAAGTTTCTGGACTATGACAATGACGGATGGCCCGACATCTTTATCGCCAATGGCCATGTCGATCCGCAGGTGGAGGGGCAATCGTTCGGCGTGGGTTATGCCGAGCGTCCATTTCTCTTTCACAACTTGTCGTCTGATAAGTCGGGGGCTGACAAGTCCGGGGCCGACAAATTAAAGCTTGGAAAGTTTGAAGAAGTGGGACAGAAGACGGGAGGCGCACTGTCGAAGAAATACGTCGGCCGCGCCGCTTTGACGGCCGACTTCTGGAATCGCGGTCGGCAGGATCTTCTCATCACGAACCTGGATGCATCGCCGGTTCTGCTGCGCAATGAGGTTCCGGCGGCGGGTCATTGGCTGGAGATCAAGACCATCGGCACCAAGTCAAATCGCGATGGCTATGGCGCGAGGATCGAGATCACGGTCGAAGGGGTGACGCGTTATGCCGAGGTGCGGGCGGGAAGCAGTTTTGAAAGCTCGAGCGATCCGCGGGTCCATTTCGGATTGGGGACGGCGACCAGAGTCGACGGAATTGTCGTTCGCTGGCCGAGCGGCCAAGTCGACAAAGTGGGAGCGACGGGAGCGGATCAAGTGTTAACGATTCGAGAGGCGCGCGGACTCTCCGGAAAATGATCAAATAGATGTTGGCAAATCAATATCGGCAAAATCGGTTGAGCATGAGTCCTTCACTGCACTTCCGAGGATGACAATTAAGTTGGTCCCCCGGCTCCCGTAAATTCCAAATTTGGTATTTTCGTAGTTTTTAATCTCCCGTTAGCCATAGACATCGTTACTGCGGTCACCGTAAGTGATTGTAAAGGAGAGTAGTTGTGTTTGGAGCCTGAAGTGCCACTCTAGCTCAAAAGCACTATTCGTCTTTAATGGTTGCGGTGTGAGCCCAAGTCGTCTTTCACCCGGATCGACTAGCAGAATCAGTAAGATCGGATTGACAAAACACGATTTGAGGCGCAGAATTTTGCGCACTCCAGCGCAGCATTTTTGGCGACAGACTCCAGAACGATTTCGAGTTTGGATTGTAAGATCCCGGATCGGTAATTGGGAGTTGGCAATCAAGGTTCACAGGAAGATTTCGATTGGCTCGTGCATTCCACAAAACAAGCGTCACCAAGTTTCCAGGGGGTAGGTAAATGAAAAGACTGCAGTTTTGCCTCGTAGTATTCGCCGTGCTGGCTCTGACCGTAAGCGCAATCGCGCAGGTGCAGAATGGCCAGTTTACCGGAACCGTGACCGATCCAACCGGTGCCGCCATAGCCAACGCCAAAGTCACGGTCACCAATCCGGCGACCGACTTACGCCTGAGCGCGACGACGAACTCAAGCGGCAACTACACGATTAAAGAGGTGCCGCCTGGGACCTACAAGATTATCGTCGAGGCTTCGGGCTTCAAAACCAATGAAGCCAACGACGTAACAGCGAACGCAGGCACCATCTCGCACGTGGACGCGAAACTCCAAATCGGTAAGGCTTCGGAAGTAGTTGAAGTGACTGGCGCTGCATCCGACGTCAATATCGAAGATTCCAAGTTGGCCACGACTGTAAGTTCAACGCAGATCAACAACCTGCCGCTGAATGGCCGCAACGTGTTTGACTTGATGCAACTGACCTCCGGCGCAGTGAATGTGACTGGAGTTGACTTCGAAAACGGCCACAACACCGTTGTCAACGGATTGCGTGAAGACTTCAACGGATTCCTGGTCAATGGCGTCTCGAATAAAGATCTGAGCGGCGGTCCGATCAACACACCCATTCAGGATTCGGTCGAAGAGTTCCAACAGTTGACCTTGAACATGTCCGCGCAATACGGCAACAGCGCGGGCAGCACGGTAAACCTGGTAACCAAAGCCGGCACGAACGCCTGGCATGGCAGCGCTTGGGAATACATTCGTAACAACGATCTCGATGCCAACTATTTCTTCTTGAATCAGACGCAGACTGCGCAATCGCCTCTGCACTTCAATCAGTTTGGTGTCACGGTGGGCGGTCCGATTATTAAGGACAAGCTCTTCTTCTTCCTCGCTTTGCAAGGGGATCGTTTCAAAACTCAGGGTACGCCGGAAACCATCTTGCAGGAGTCTCAAGCTTGGCGGACCGCCGTCACAACTGCGAATACGGGGCTGAATTCGGTGGCTTCTCTTCTGTACAGCGACTTTGCGCCTGCCAATACGGGCCAACCCACGGGCCTTACTGCCGACACATACACGGGAGGCGATTACACAAAGTTTCTTTGTTTGCCAAATGCTAACGGGACCCTGAGCGCAGGCGTTGGAACGATGCTCCAAGCGCAGAAGTGGGCGAACATTTTCGGGGTCACCGCGGCCGATCAAGCGACGATGACGACCGACGGCTGCGGCAACATTCCGGGAATCCAAGGCGGCACGTTGAACCGGTCGGCCTCGATCCAAGAAACCAGTGTCGCTACTTTCGGTTCGCAGACACAAAGCCTCGGCAACCTGTTCAACGGAAATGAGGGTTCTCTTCGCTTAGACTACAACTGGAACAGCAACAACCGTTTCTACGTTCAGTACAACTACGACCGTAACACGGATTCGTTCGGTCCGTGCAGCGCAGCGTGCACGCGTGGCTTTAGTAATCCGTTTCGCGCCAACCTACCGCAGGGTTCGTTGAGTTTTGTCCATACGTTCAGCTCAAGCATTCTGAATGAGTTCCGCGCGGGTTATGCTCAGGAAAATCTGCTGACAACTGTCAACCACGGCGGCGTCCCTGCTGTCGGGTTCGCTGACGGAACGGCAGGATTCGGTTCTTACAACGGCTATCCGCAGGCATTTAAAGACAACATTTACACCTACTCCGACATGGTTTCGATCGGACATGGCAATCACAACATGAAGGTGGGTGTGGATTTCCGGCGTAACATCGAGAACAGCGAGTTTAACGTCGGTAGACCTTCTTACTACTTCTACGACCAAGTCTACTTTGCGGGTGACTCACCCTATGTCCAA
Organism: Terriglobales bacterium; assembly: GCA_049520915.1. Lineage (GTDB taxonomy): Bacteria > Acidobacteriota > Terriglobia > Terriglobales > Acidobacteriaceae > Acidiflorens. The sequence continues at coordinate 92,488 of JBEKPH010000001.1, read as the reverse complement.
GCGAACGGAGTTGACCCCGGGATCTGCAAAGCGCCGTGTCCGAGTTCCTCCTATAACCAAAATCCGACTGCGGTTCTGAGTGACAATATCCGTCATTTCCGTAACATCGAATTTGGTGCGTATTTCCAAGACGATTGGAAGGTTACCAAGCGCCTGACCCTAAATCTTGGTCTTCGCTACGATGTCTTCCAACGTCATCACGAAGAAGGTAACGTCGCGACCACGTTTCTTCTTGGCCCCAGCACCGCAAACTCGTTCACTCTTGGGCCAAGCGATGGCCTGCTCAACAGGCTATTTAACGCGAACATAGCGGCCGGGTTACCTGGTTGCAACGGCACAACCGGAATCACCGATAACGAAAATCTAGCGCCTCTGGCCGGCGTTTGCGGACCGGGCGGCTTTGCGCCGTCTGCCACGTTGGGGGCCGGGGACCACAACAATTTTGGACCGCGCGTCGGTTTCGCTTGGGATGTATTTGGCGATGGCAGGACTTCTCTGCGTGGCGGCTTCGGCGTGGCCTACGAGGGAACGCTCTACAACCCGCTTTCCAACTCACGCTGGAATCTGCCGTACTATTCGTTCGATGAGGCGATCGGCGGAGTGCAGATTCCTGGAGCGGACATCGTATACGGGCCAACCGTCTGCGACGGCACGGGAACGGCAAATTGTCACCAGGTGAGCAATGTGCCAGTCGTCTTCACCGGCCCTGGCACCAACCCCGGAAACATGGGACCATCCTCGCAAGCGCAGAACTCCGGCAATATTAGTGGATGGGATCCAACGAATCCCAATTTTGCGAACCTAACAGGAATCGTCATGCCGCAAGGTGTTCGCGATCCCTACGTCTACAACTTCTACCTCGACATCCAGCGCGAGATTCTGCCCAAGACGGTAATCGACGTGAAATACGTGGGAACGGCTGGCCATAAGTTGTTTCGCTCCGAAGACATCAACCGTCAGCCCGGGTCTTACCTGCCCGCCGGAACGACCACGGTCGACAACTTCGGCAGAACTTTGTACGGTCTGGGTGGCCGACTCAACGCGAACTACCTAAAACTCCGCACGTGGGAGAATTCAGTCAACTCCAACTACAATTCGCTCCAGTTTTCTGCTAAACGTCAGATGTCGCACGGACTGCTGTTCAACCTCGACTATACCTACAGCCATTCGATCGACAACGGCTCAACGTGGCACAGTGGTGCTACCACGGCCAATGGCGCGGGTGCGGGAGAAGGTTACACGACCGATCAAACACTGCCGGGCTTGGATCGAGGCGATTCGATCTATGACATCCGTCACCGCCTGGTCATCAACTACGTTTGGCAGTTGCCGGGACAAAACCTGACGGGTGTGGCTGGTGCAATCGCTGGTGGATGGAATCTCAACGGAATCTGGTCGTTCCAGACCGGAGCTCATTGGGAGCCATTCACCTCTGCACAGCCCAACCTTTCGGGCGATTGTAGTCAGTCTGGAATCAACAGCGGAAATTGCATTAACCTCGGAGGCGACTTCAATTTGGACGGCGGGACAAATGATCGACCGAATTCGTCGGCCTCAAGCGTTGCGGGAGTAAGCCATGACAGCTGGGCGAACGGTTGGGGCAGGACTGTAAACGTGGATCCCACAACCGGTTTGAAGAGCTATCAGTATGCTTCGCCGAACGTTTTATTCACGGCACCGTGCCTTGCCTGCGCCGGTAACCTTGGCCGTAACTCATTTGTCGGCCCTGGCAATTGGTCAGCAGATATGACCCTCTCGAAGAACTTCAAAATCACCGAACGTCTCAACATGAAGTTCGATGCGAACGGGTTCAACGTGTTCAACCGCGCCAACTTCATCCTGGCTACGGCGGGCGGTGGGGCACACAACAAGTACACATCGGCAAACTTCGGCCAAGCGGCTGGAACGCTCAATCCTCGTGAACTGCAGTTCGGCGTGAAGTTCAACTTCTAACCGCTCGGCTGGCCGCTTAGAGGGCTTGTTCCTGAAAAGGGAACAAGCCCTTTTTCCATTGACGAAGGGTGTTTTAGGCGGAGTGAACCCATGGAAAAGGCGCGTGTTCTGTGGTGGTCGGTATTTCTGACAGCCCTCTTCATCACAACCCAACTCTTTGGACAACAAAACGAAATAGGAAAAATCATCGGGAGCGTTCGGGTTCTCAAGGGCGATTTTCCGCCTCATCCCGTCATGGTTACGCTGGAAATGCGAGGAGCGCCGATTGCAACCGCTTACTGCGATGACAGGGGAAGCTACGGTTTCTACAACCTGCTCGCGAACCAATATAAAGTCACCGTAAACGACGACGAGTACGAACCGGTCAGTATGACCACCGACCTCAATCCTGCTTTTTCAACAACAAACATGGTACAGATCACGCTCATTCCCCGTGCCAACGCCAAAAAAGATCCCCTGCCTGGTCGCGTCGAGGGCAGTAATCCCTACCTGATTGATCCCGCGGAATACTACCGGCAGTTTCCGAAGAAGACACTGAAAGAATTCGACAAAGGGACCGACGCGGATCACAAGGGCCGAACGGACGAGGCGATCCAGCATTATGAGAAGGCGCTCGGGATTTCGCCGACTTTTTATCCGGCGCATAACAATCTCGGCTCGATTTATATGGCGAGTCAGAAATATGATTTGGCGCAAGCCGAGTTTGAGGCCGCGCTGAAGGCGAATCAGAATGACGTCGAGGCGTACTTCAATCTGGCCAATGTGTTCATTACAACGCAGCGCTATCCTGCGGCGGAGCGGGAGATCGACGATGGATTGCAACGCCGCCCGGATTCTGCCTTTGGGCATTTTCTGGGGGGATTGCTTTACTCTCGCACCAATCGTCCGGAACTGGCGGAGAAGAGTCTACAAAGCGCGTTGCAGTTGGATCCGAAGATGTCGCAGGCGTACCTGCAACTGGTGAATCTCTACCTGCAACACAAGCGTACTCCAGAGGCGATTGCGGAGCTTGAGAGCTATCTCAAGAACTTTCCCGACACGCCGTTTTCTCCCAAGGCGCGCGAAACTCTGAAGCGGCTGCAGGGGAAGGCGAGCGTGGCCGCGGGGCCATAGTAAACGTACTTATCTGGCTCGTCCTACTCCGCTCGTCTAGACCTCGAGTGGACGGGCGAAGACGCCCGTCGCTCCACCGAACCTCAGGTGATAAACTTTCGTATCCCATGTTTCTGAATCGCTGTCTGCTGTGTGCTTTTTGCCTGCTTGCTGCTACTTTGGCTCGTGCCGCTGCGCCGGCGGCGCCGGCTTCTAAAGCGCATCTTCCCAACGTCATTCTGATTACGCTCGATACGACGCGCGCCGATCGCATGGGCTTTCTGGGCTCCAAGCGCGGGTTGACGCCTCATCTAGACGCCCTGGCTCGGGAGTCGGTGGTGTTCACACATGCCTACTCGCAGGTGCCGCTCACGACCGCGTCGCACGCGACGATTCTTACGGGAACTTATCCGCAGTTTCACCAGGTTAATGATTTCGCGGTGCCGCTGGCGGAGGACTTGCCTTACGCTCCCTACATTTTTCGCGGCAACGGATATTACACTGCGGCCTTTGTCGGCTCGCTCGTTCTCGATCCTGAAACGCGTTCCGCGCCGGGTTTTGAGCGGGGATTCGACACCTACGATGCGGGGTTTCATCGGCGACGCCAGGATGAAGACCGGTACCACTCCATTGAGCGCCGTGGTGACGAGGTTGTGGCGCACGCGCTGCCGTGGCTGAATGCACACAAAAAGGGACCGTTTTTCATCTGGGTACACCTCTACGATGCGCACGATCCTTACGATCCTCCCGAACCGTTTAAGACGAAGTACGCTGCCGAACCCTACGATGGCGAGATCGCGTATGTCGATGCGGCGGTGGGAAAACTGCTCGATCAGTTGCGAGCTCTCGGTCTCTATGATGGCTCGTTGATCGCGGTGATGGCCGATCACGGCGAAGCGCTCGGGCAGCACGGCGAAACCACGCACGGAATTTTTCTTTACGATGAGACGATCCACGTGCCGCTGCTCTTCAAGTTGCCGCGAGAGCAATCGGCTGGAAGTCGCGTGGACACTCGCGCCGGGCTAGTGGATGTGCTGCCGACGATTCTGCAGAGCGTGGGAATCGACACTCCCGCGCAAGTGCAGGGCGAATCGCTACTGTCACTATTGCAAACGCCCGGCTCGAAATCGGCGGCGATGAATAAGCCGATGTCGCAGGATCGGCCTGCCTACTCTGAGAGCGACTATCCGCACCGGACGTTTGGATGGAGTTCACTGCGGTCGCTGCGCACGGGAAAGTATCTGTTTGTTGAGGCGCCGACTAAAGAACTTTACGACCAATCCGCCGATCCGAACGCCGAGCGTAATCTTGCTGCGGCTTCCACGGCAGTCGCCGATACGCTGGACGCCCAGCTTGAGGCGTTCCGCCAGAAGACAAGCACCACGAAAGAAGCGCCGAAGGTCGTTGCCGACCCCGGATTACAGGAGCGACTCAATGCCCTGGGATACGTAGCCACCGACAGCAGTTCGGCGAGCATGCCGGGCATTAAGGAGACGGGTGCCGATCCGAAGCAAAAAGTTGATGTGGTGAACCTACTGCATCACGCCGAGATGGCGCGAGAGGATAATCGCTTCGAGGAGGCGGTTCCTTTGCTTGAGCAGGTGATCGCGCTGGAACCGAACCTGCCAATCACCTACTTGCAGTTGGGGACATCGTTGACAGCGCTGAAGGAATACGAGAAAGCGTTACCGATTCTGCGCAAGGCCGTGGAGATGCGGCCGGACCTCACGGTTCCTCGGTATCAGTTGGGATCGGCATTGTTTGAGACGGGAGACTTCGCGGGAGCAGCTACACAATTTGAGACGGCTGTGGCCCGCTCACCCAACTGGCCGGAAGCGCACTTGTCGCTGGCAACGGCGTATGCGCGAGAAGATCGGCTGACGGATGCAATTCCGGAATATGCAAAAGTGATCGAGCTTCGGCCGAACCACTACAGCGCGCATCTGCTACTGGGCCGAGCACAGGCGCTTACGGGAAATCCGGCGGGCGCGATACCGAATTTATTGAGAGCTGTTGAACTCATGCCTAAATCGCCCGAGCCCCACAGGTTTCTCGCGGATGCGTATGCGCAACTGGGGCAGAAGGCTGATGAGGAGCGAGAGCGCGCGACGGCGCAACGGTTGAGAGCGGCGGGTGGCAAGTAGAACTGGTCCGCGACGGTCGCGCCGTCCCCACACTTGGAAAACAGCTGAATTGAAGCGGGCGGTTAGTGTTGCGGCACGTACTTGCAGAATGCTTCTGCGAGGCGGCAGGCGGTTGCGTACTCTTCATGCGCGACTTTGTACTGATGTAAGAGTTGATGGGTAAAGGCGAGGTTGAGGTGAGCCTCGGCCAATTTCGGATCCATGGCAATCGCCCGCTGAAACTCCGGGACCGCTTTCAGTGTGCGATTCGTGCGGTTGTAGCAGATGCCAAGAAAATTGTGGAGACGCGCGTCTTCCAATCCAAGCTCGATCGACTTCGCGATGTGAGGCGCGGCCGCTGCGAAATCCTTCTGCTGAAACAGCAACATTCCCAACTCGCGCTGGCCCGCGGAAAAATTTGGCTGGATAGCAACTGTCTTCTCGTAATCGGATTGTGCGGCTTTTTGATCGCTCGCGGTATCCAGCAGTCCTTCCTGATACCACGCCTGGTAATTCTGCGGATTGCTCTTTAACGCTTTGTCGAGCCAGTTTCTCGCCTCGTCCCCTCGCCCTAGAGTTGCGAGCGCACGAGCCAATCCGGTCATCGCGTTGTCAAAATTCGGATTCAATTCGAGGCACCGCTCTAAATTCGTCGCGGCCTTCTGCCAATCCTGTTGCCGCAACGCCGATTCTCCCAAGAGAAATGGGATGATGTAAATCTGCGGATCGCGTTGCTGAACCTCGGTGAGCAATGCTTCCGCGCGATCGTCCTGCTTCAACTGGAACGCGTCTTCCGCCTTCAAAATGGAGTTGAATTCCCACAGCTTGTCTTTCGGATCCGCGAGACCCTGCTTCAGCGATTCGGGCGACACGGCGGCGCGAAATCCGAAATAGCCGAGGGCGCGCAGTTTTGCCTGCGCATCAGGACTGAGATTGCCTGCGGCCGCATCCCGCCCCTGGAACGGATTGTGCGCCAAAAGCGCCTGTAGCTTTTCCCGGAGCACTGCCACCGTGGCGGGTTGTTGAGGCAGGATGTTATGGGTCTCTCCCGGATCGGTTTCGAGATCGTACAACTCGGGCTTGGGCGCCTCGATGAAGTGGAAGCGGGAACTCTCGAAGGCGTGCAGCGGGCTCCATCCAAAAGAACTGAATGGGTAAAACGTCTCACTGTAGGCGGGGTCGTTCGGTGTCGGGCTCGTTTCGGATTTCGATAGCGACGCGGCAAACAGAGCGGGCGACTGAAACTGTGCGTGAATCCTATCTGACGAATTCTTCAGTCCTGCTAGTTCCAGGAGCGTTGGCGCCACAGCCGCCGTTTCTACGGGCTCGCTGCGGCGACCAGGCGAAATCCCGCTCCCCGCAGGCGGTTTCACGATGAGAGGAACATGAACGGTCGCGTTATAAACAAAGAAACCGTGTTCATCTTCGCCGTGTTCTCCAAGCGACTCGCCGTGGTCACTGAGCGCAACGATGAGCGAAGAATCATACATATGGTTCTGCTTGAGCCAGGAAATCAGATTTCCAAGTTCGTGATCGGCGTAGGCAATCTCGCCGTCGTAAAGATGGGAGCGATATTCGGTCCGATAGGGCTCGGGCGGGTCGTAAGGGCTGTGCGGATCATAAAGGTGCAGCCAGAAAAAGAACGGATGCTGCTGATTCTTTTTGAGCCATGCGATGGCGTGGACGACGCTCTCCGCAGCGCGGCGGTCGACCAGTCCTGATTCCTTCGTCTCGAAGGTCTGGGCCGAGAAGGCATCGTCGTAAAAGTCGAACCCGCGCGCGAGTCCCCAGGTACGATCGAGCACAAAAGCGCTCACGACTGCGCCTGTGGAGTATCCAGCCTGCTTGAATGTTTGCGCAACCGATCGAAACCGTGGAGCGAGTGGCTGTCCGGTAAAATCCTGCACGCCATTCTGGAAAGGATAGGTACCCGTCAGGATCACCGCGTGCGAGGGCCACGTCAGCGGCACCTGTGAAATGGCACGCTCAAATACGACACCATCCTGCGCCAGCGCATCAAGGGTGGAAGTCTTCACCATCTGCGCACCGTAGCATCCGACATGATCGGCGCGGAGGGTATCGATGGTGATCAGGATGACGTTGTGTTTCGCGCGGACGGATGATCGGACGGCTGACTTCGCTACGATCGGGCGATGGGCGACGGATTGCGTTCGGTCTGGCGCTGGCGTGGATGCAACACTCTGCCCGAAAGAGGAGCCTGCGAGAAGAACGACGAACAATGCCAGATCGTGAGCCAGGAGAGATCCTGCGCGCGCTCGGAGCATGCGTCTATTGCGGCGCCAGTTGCTGTGCGCGCCGCGTCTCCTCGTCTGCTTCGGCCGAAAGCCCTTTCATGGTGAGTGCCTTGGCGAGCGACTCATGCATGGCCGGTTCTTGTGGCGCCAATTCCACGGCCCGGCGCAACTCGGCAATAGCCTCGTCGGTTTTTCCCTGATAGAGCAACGTCTCTCCCAAGGCGCGGTGACTGCGCGCCAAGTCCGGATAAATCGCAACCGATTGCCGAAAAGCGTCAGCCGCCGGCGCTAATTGTTGTTTCTGGATAAATGCCACGCCCAAATTGTAAGCCGCCTCAAAGTTCGTGGGATCGAGTTGCAGAGTTCGTTGCAGGGTCGCGATTGCGGCGTCCATTTGGCCAGCGTGGGCCTGCGCCATTCCGAGATTGAAAAAGGCAAGCGCATAATCAGGGCTCAGCTGAACGGTTCTTGTCAGCTCATCGACCGCTTCCGCGAACTTCTGGAGGCGGTAATAATCCAGTCCCTGCAGATAGTGGGCGGGAACGGAGTTTGGCTCTGTCTTCACTACATTCGTCAATTTGTCGATCGACTCCTGATAGCGGCCATGCTGGCTGTCGGCGATGGCATCGGAGATCAGTTCATAGGTGGCAATGCGATCTTTGGGATCGGGCAGACTCTCGGATTTCGCGGTCGACGTGCCCCCACCAGAGAATCCGGCATAACCCAACGCCTTCAGTCGTTCCATCAGCGCGGGATCAAGACCGGTTTTTTCGGCCATCTCTTTTCCCGCACTGTAATCGCGGATGAGAGATTTGAGCTGGACGCGCATCTCGTCGGCTACTGCGCTCTTCTCCGAAAAAAGATTGTGCAACTCAGCCGGATCTTTCGTCAGGTCGTAGAGCTCGGGTTTCGGGGCTTCGATGAAGTGATATTTCGCATTCTCGGATGCACGCAATTCGCTCCAATCGAAATGGATGCGCGGCAGAAAGGTCTCCCCGTAAAGAGTGCGATCGCGATTCGCCGCGACATCCGCGCCCGAGGGTACGCCGCGAATCTCGGAAAGCAGACTGCGCCCCTGCACCTGCGACGGAGTTGCCAATCCGGCCGCACTCAAAACCGTGGGCATTAGATCAACCAGAGAGACTGGATCGGCGACGGTGCGAGCGGTCGAGGTTTCTGGCAGACGGATGATCAGCGGCACATGCATCGTGGCGTTATAGATGAAGAAGCCATGCGTCTTCTCGCCATGTTCTCCCAGGCTTTCGCCATGGTCGCCGCAGAGCACAATGATGGTGTTCTGATAGATTCCTTTTTCTTTCAGGAATCGCAAGACGCGACCGAGCTGCTCGTCCGCAAAGGCGATCTCACCATCATAAGGATGCGTTGCGTATTCGGTCGCGTAAGGTTCTGGCGGATGATAGGGAAAGTGCGGATCGTAGAGATGCATCCAGAGAAAAAACTTATGCTGCGAATTTCTTGCCAGCCAATCGAGAGCGACATCAGCGACAGCGTTGCCCGGACGCTCCATCTCGTCGAGGTTGGCTTCATCGAGGCGGCTGAATTCGAAGTGGTCGTAATAGAAGTCGAATCCCTGATTCAGTCCAAAGCGTGAATCCAAAACGGCTGCGGCGATCACTGCACCCGTCTGATAGCCAGATTGTTTCAACACCGATGCGAGGGTGGGCTGAAGCGGACTCAGCTTGTTGCCACTGAAATCATGCATACCGCTCAGCATGGGATAGGTTCCGGTCATCATCGAACTGTGCGACGGTAGTGTTACTGGGACGACGGCGTAAGCGCGTTCAAAACGGGAGCCATCCGTGGCGAGGCTGTCGATATTGGGGGTTTTGACTTGTTTGTATCCGTAGCAGCCGACGTGATCGGCGCGGAGCGTATCAATCGTGACGAAAAGCACATTCGGCGGTTCCTTGGCCGGTGTTTGCGCCGCAGCGAGCGACGCTGCAAAGGTCGCGAGACTGACGGCCAGATTGATGATCGCCAAATTGCGGAAGAAACGAGCAAACAGGGGCTGCATTGGTGAGTTCAGTTTATCGCATGTTGTCGAGTGGGCAGGGCGAATCGGCCGGGCTGGAGGGTCAATTGCCCTGACGGATTGTGATAGGCTGAGCGCTTATGCGACGACTCGCTCTTATCTCTGGGACCGTACAATTTCTTATTCTTGTGACGGCCTTGTTTACGCCGATCTTGCTGCTGCAAACTGCAGCAATGGCGCAGACTGCGGCGACAAAAAACCCGCCTGACGTCTATCTTGTCACCATCGATACGCTGCGCGCCGACCACGTCGGATGTTATGGATACAAGAACGTCGAGACGCCCGCGCTCGATGCGCTCGCTGCCGACGGCATACGCTTCACACACGCTTACACGCACAGCCCGATTACGAACACGTCGCACATCACGATTCTTACGGGACTCCTACCGAGCGTGCACGGCGTTACCGATTTCGGCGTTCCGCTCTCGCCGCAGCACGTGACAGCTGCGGAATTACTCAAAAAGCAGGGGTACCAGACTGCGGCTTTCATTGGAGCCGTGATTCTCGATAGCAATTCGCTGGCGCCCGGTCTCGATCGCGGCTTTGATTTCTACGATAATTTCCCGAAGACCGACAGTAAAGACGCAGCGGGGAAGAACACACAACGCTTTGGACGCGTTGAGCGGCGGGGCATGGAGGTTGTGGACCACGCCGAGGTCTGGTTCGACAAGCATCGCAATGGACCGCACTTTGTCTGGGTACACATGTACGATCCGCATGATCCTTACGAGCCACCACCACCGTTTTCCGAGAAGTATAAAGATCACCCTTACGACGGCGAAATTGCCTACGCCGACTCCGCCCTGGCGCACTGGATTGCGTATCTGAAAAAGGCTGGAGTCTATGACAACTCCATCATTATTGTTACGGGCGATCACGGCGAAGGACTTGGCGAGCATGGAGAGGACACCCATGGCTTGTTTCTCTACGATTCGACGCTGCACATTCCTCTCATTCTAAAAACGCCGGCCGCCGCGCTCCGAGGTATCGTCATTGAAGCGCAGGTGCGAACCACCGATATTCTTCCGACGATTCTTTCCGCAACCGGCATCGCGCCGCCGTCTGAACTGAACGGTGAATCGCTCTTTCCTCTGATCGAAGGGAATGCGGCGACGACTAGGTCTGCGGCGCCCGAGCGCGAACTGTTTGGTGAGACCGATTATCCGCTACGTTGGGGATGGGCGCCCCTGCGCGCTCTTCGCGCCGAGAACTCAAAGTTGATCGAAGCTCCGCGGGCTGAACTTTACGATTTGCAGGGGGATCCCAAGGAGTTGAAGAACCTCTACGGAAGTGACAGCGCGAAAGTGGCAAGCTTGCAGGCGGAGATGGCGAAGTGGAAGGCGAAGCTTCCGCCACCAAGCGACTCCAGCAAGGCAGACGAGAAATTGCCAGATCCAAAGGACAAAATCGGAGTGCAAAATCTTCTGCACGACGCGATGCTGGCCGGAGATGACAACCGTCCGAACGATGCGCGGCAATTTTTGGAGAAAGCGCTACAACTCGATCCTGGTTCGCCGACCGCGTTGCGACAACTGGGCGAGGTTGAACTTGCGGCTGGAGATTTCGCAAAAGCCTCGGCACACTTGAAGCAAGCGTGTGCGCTGCGGCCCGAGGATTCCACCGCCGCCTCTGAATGGGGTGAGGCTGCAGTGAAATCCGGCGACTGGCCAGCGGCTCGGGACGCGCTCGAAGCCAGCCTGAAACTGGCACCCGGCCAAATTCCCGCGCGGCTGATGCTCGGCCATGTTTATCTGCGGTTGAAAGATCCGAAGAATGCGGAGGATCAATTCGAAGCCGCGCTGCTGGTCGACTCGGAAAATAAGGATGGCCGCCTGGGCTTGGCGGAGGCGCAAATTCAACAATCCAATTTTGCGGGAGCTTTGCCGGATCTCGAAAGCTTTGTGAAAGACGACCCTAAGAATGCGGAGGCGTTACGCCTGTTGGCGCACGCCTATCGTGGTGTGGGTAAAGAGCAAGATGCCAAGCGGGCCGAAGACCAAGCCGCGGCGTTGGAGAAAAAATAGGCTGGCGCTGGATTTACATTCCCTTCACATTCGCGCTTTATCCTAGTTTGGATAGTATTGGTGTATCGCGGTGCGGTCTCCCCATGACACAGAAGAAGAAATCTTTGGCGTCCCGAAGAAAACGTCATAAGACTTCGACGCAAACGAGACAGAATCGACCGATTCAGGCGCGAGCGCGTTCCACCTCGGCAGATCCCGAAACCCGCAACGATGATCTCGGCGAAGACGAGTTGACGGCCCTGGTCATTCGCGGATGCCTGATCGCGCACGACGCCGTGTTCAACGTGAAAGACTACCTGTCAACTGGATCGCGGCTTGCTTTTCTGGCGATCAAGGATTGCGAGAAAGAGCTCGACCAGATCGAACGCAAGATCGACGAACAACTCCCCGAAGCCATAACCCGCGTCGGCGAAGCTACGGCGCGCGAGTTGCTCGCCTGCCTGAAATTCATCACCGATCTCGAACGCATTGGAGACCTGGCTTATAGCGCAGTGATGCAACTGCAACCACGACGCGAAAAATTGCCGGCGGCCGACTCGCGGCAACTCATCGAGATGGCTTCCCTGCTTTGCATCATGCTGGAGCAGGTGCATCAAGGGTTTCTAAAACGCGATGTGGCGCAGGCGCAGAACGTACTGCAAGCGGATCCGGAGGTCGATCGCATCTGCCACTCGCTCTTTCACCGGCATCTGGCCGAACCGAATACTCCCACCGGACAAAAGAATTTCGACATTCTTCTAGCAGCACAGGCGCTGGAGCGCATTGGAGATCACGCCAAGAATCTGGCGGAAGAGCTCTACGGGTTAACCGAGGGCCGGTCGCTGCGCCATAATGCGAGAAAACTTTCGACTGCCTGATCTATCGACTGCTGAAGCCGGACTGTTGAAAGCGAGTTCTCTGCAGAATTCGCGGCGCAAAAAGAAGCTGGCTTCTAGTATGCCCAGTACGGGCCGGTTCCACCGGGCGTGCTTTTTCCTTGGATAGCGGTAAAAATATTTCGTCCGTAGAAAAAGGGCAGTCCCCAGTCGAAGCCTAAAGAGTTCGGGCCGGCCAGTTGGCCAAACACCGTCGCATTGGGATTGTTATTAAAAAGGTCGTCGGCGTTGGCTACGCTGAAACTGACCGCTCCACTGGGCGATCCAGTGGCGCCTGAGTTGGTGGCGGAAAGCGTCTGGGTGGTAGAAGGACAATAAAAGTAGTCGGCATCTGCGCAGACGGGAAGCCCGGTATCACCGCTACCCAGAAAATAGAGTCCGTTCGAGCCGCTGTCAATGAAGCTCTGATTGTAGGTCTGGCTCTTATAGGTCGTGACGAAATCTCCGTAGTCATCGACGGAATAGACCTGTGCCGTGCCGAGCGCGTTGTTGGACTGCGTGCCGATGCCAAAAATCAGAGAGCCGTTGAGACTATTCTCGGGACTGCCGGCAGCGGGCAGTTCGATGAGTACGCCGTTGTTGTCGGCGGAAAAAGACGCGACCGGATTTGCTACTTGTTGCGCCAAAGCTTCTCCCACGACCACGCATCCGGATGCAGGACACTCGTAGTACAGGCCGGGGTTCGAACTTCCCGTCGAAACGCAGGCGGGGCCACAGTCCTGAATAAAGCTGCCCACGCCCAGAATGCCATTGGCCCCGAGAGACGAGAGGGTGTCGACGGATGTGCCAAAGTCCGCGCAGTCGGTTGGAACGGGGTAGGCGGTGTCGCTGACCACCTGAATGGGCACTGAACCGGCCTTTTCGCCCGCCAGTTCAATGTCGGCGGTCTGCACCGGACCCCACGTATATCCGGTAATAAATGGAAGACACTCAACCACAGGATTGCCGTCTCCCGCTTTCTGAGCCGGCAGCGTGGCGGTCAGCACCGAGGAGAGAATTCTCAATCCAGAAGAGCCGGTATCTACCAAAACATCGTTGACCGTCTGGCAGGTTGAAGTTCCCGGAGCGCATACGGTGACGCTGGCGAAGGCGCCATTGGCGTAGTTGCCGGCCGGACCCGCGTTTACCGAAATCGCCAGAACATTGGAACCCGGATTCGTCTTAACGCTGGGTGAGGAACTGCTACCTCCGCAGGCGGCGGTAAACAGTAGCGCTCCACAAACTGGAATCGCTAACGACCGATGGAGGAGTGTGCGTCGGGAGGAATGGATCTGATTATTCACGCTCCTCTTATTTGCGTTCGCCGCCGAGGTGATTGCACTCATCGGATCGCCTCCGCGCTAACGCCTTGCGGCAGCATTTCCGGGATGTAGGCTCGTCCGGCAAACGAACGCATGTGTCCTCCGGATTGCACGATCAGTCCGGGTTGCGAGATCGTCAAGGGGCTTCGGCCCGTATGCAAGTTGGCCCTGGCTTGAGCCGCCTGCTGGTACGGGGTGAAGTAATTCGCGAGGATTTGCCTCATGTCAGGAGGCCACGGCCCTTGCCATGCCACGGCGAACACTTTTCCAGAAGAAGAAACATACTCACGAACCACAGTTCCCGTAGGAGCCTGAATCTCGTGCAGTGTGTAGGCTTGCGCCTGCGTGGTTCGCAAACTGCCTTGCATGTGGGCTTGATCGGCCTGCACAGAACTTACGTCTTCGCCTAGGCCGGCAAAAGCGGGCAAAGCAATGAAAACTAACGTCGCTGCCAGAAAAGTTGCCCGTAGAGCCAACTTTGCGGAACTGCGAAAGGATGAATAACGGCGGGCTTGGACTGGGGGAAGACAGCTCACTGCGAAGACTCCATCGCCCCGAATCAAGGCACTCAGGACGTAACTTGAATGTCTTGGTTAGATTGAGAAGAACCTCGAGAGGTTGCCGGAGAGGAACGTAAGAGTTTGTAAACGAACAATCCCGATTCGCAACATGGATCTGCTGCTCAATGAAAGTCGTGCGACACCGTTTCTGCCCGGGTCACAGCCAGCGGTGAACTTTTTCTGCCCGTATATGAATCACGTTGTCCTGATTCTGCAGAATTCCCTCGATCATCAAGAATCTCTCGGAAATCAGCAGCACGCGATTTTTCTGCAGCAGATCGGGAGAGAAAATCGCGTTCGCAATTCCCGTTTCATCTTCCAGACTCATGAACATCATTCCCTTCGCCGTTCCCGGGCGCTGGCGGGCAATCACGCAGCCCCCGATCCGCAAGCGGCGTCCATGAGGAAGGCTCGCGAGATCGGCAGCGCGATAGATTCCCATCCGCTTCATTTCGGCGCGCCGATATTGCATGGGATGCGGCCCAACGGTCAATCCCGTCGAGCGAAAATCCGCCACGAGCCTTTCTTCATTGGTCATGATCGCCAGCGGAGATTCCGCATCTGTTTCCGGCAACTCATCCAGCAAAGGCCCCGACCAGCGCACCGCCCGTTCCACCTGCCAGATCGCGTCACGGCGATGAAACGATTTTTCACCACGGAGACACGGAGGCATGGAGGAATTCTTTTCATCGTTCTTCTCCGCACCTTCATGTTTCTTTGAAGGATTTCCAATTTCATTCAATGCCCCAATCTCTGCCAGCGTTGTCAACTCATCCTTGCGCAACTCGGGGACGCGCCGGGCAAGATCTTGAACCGAAGTAAAGGGCGCCAGACTGCGCTCCCGAACCAAAGCCTGCCCCGCTGGCTCTCTTAGCCCGCGCGCATACTTCAGTCCAAGACGCAGAGCAAGACTTTCGCAACTCGGCCTGGCGCTGTTTTTACCGGGTACTGGGTACTGAGTACTGGGTACTGTTTCCAGCGTGCACTTCCAATCCGAGCGCGTCACATCCATCGGCCGGACTTTCAATCCGTGCCGCTGTGCGTCCTTCACAATCGTCGAAGGATGATAAAAACCCATGGGCTGATTATTGAGTAGGGCCGCCGTGAATGCCGCCAGATAATGGCACTTCAAATAAGCGCTGGCATAGGCAATCAGGGCAAAGCTGGCGGCATGCGATTCAGGAAATCCATAAAGAGCGAACGAGGTAATCGACTGGATGATCTGCTCTTGTGTGCCGCCCAGAATTCCATTTCTCGTCATGCCGACGCGCAGCTTTTCTTCAATCGATTTCATTCGCGTTTCGGAACGTTTGAAGCCCATCGCGCGCCGTAATTCCTCGGCTTCACCCCCCGTAAAATTGGCGGTGATCATCGCCATGCGCAGCAACTGCTCCTGAAACAAAGGAACCCCGAGAGTGCGGCCCAGTACTGTTTCGAGCGAGGGATGAGGATAGGAAACCTCTTCCCTTCCCTGCCGCCGCTTGAGAAATGGATTCACCATATTTCCGACAATCGGACCTGGCCGTATGATCGCGACTTGCACCACGATGTCGTAGAACTTGACGGGCTTGAGCCGCGGCAGGCAGGCCATTTGCGCACGGCTTTCGACCTGAAACATTCCCACCGTATCCGCTTTTTGCAGCGTGGAATAAACCAGCGGATCGTCTGCCGGGAGATGCGCCAGATCCACGTCTTCTTTGTAGTGATCGTGAATCAGTTCGATCGAATCTTTTAGCGCTGCCATCATGCCGAGGCCCAGCAAATCGACTTTGATAATGCCCATATCCGCGCAGTCTTCCTTATCCCATTGCACAACAACACGATCGGGCATCGAAGCAGGCTCAAGCGGCACGACCGAATCCAAACGCCCCTCGCAGATCACCATACCGCCCGAATGCTGGCCGAGATGCCGCGGCAGATCCTGCACGGCCATGCACAATTCAAAATATTTGCGGATCCGCGGATGGGTGAGATCGAGCCCGGCATCGCGCAGCCGGCGATCGAGCGCGTCGTGCTCGTCTTTGAATTCCCATGTGGCGACGGCCGCTGAAATTCGCTTCAGCGTTTCCTCGTCGAATCCAAGCACCTTCCCCATTTCGCGCGCGGCCATGCGGTTGCGATAGGTGATGACGTTCGCGGTCATAGCCGCACCGCGTTGTCCGTAACGCCGGTAGAGATACTGAATCACGCGCTCCCGCTCATCGCCGCTCGGCAAATCGAGGTCGATATCGGGCCACTCGCCGCGCTCCTCGGAAAGGAACCGCTCGAACAACAATTCCATGCCAATGGGATCGACTGCGGTGATGGCGAGCGAATAGCAAACGGCGCTGTTGGCGGCCGATCCGCGGCCCTGCACCAGAATGTTCTGTTCGCGGCAAAAACGTACCAGGTCCCAGACGATCAGAAAATATCCGGCTAATTGCAGGTGTTCGATCAAATTCAACTCGCGATCAATTTGCCGGCGCGCCCGTTTCTTCAGTTCGGGATCCGCCCGACCATACCGGCTCTGCCAACCCTGCCGCGTGCGCTCGCGCAGAAACGACATCATGGTCTCGCCTTCCGGCACGGGAAAGCGCGGGAATTCATATCCCAGATCATTGAGCGTGAATTCCAGGCGCGAGGAAAGGTCAACCGTGTTGGCAATGGCGTGAGGAATATCCGCAAAAAGCGCGCGCATGGCGGCGGGAGACTTGAGATGCCGCTCCGCATTGCGCGCCAGCAGACGACCAGCAGTCACCAGCGTGCGATGATGCTGCAGCGCAGTGAATGCGTCGGCCAACTGGCGCTCAGGCGGGGCAGCATAGTTCACACCATTCGTTGCGAGCAACGGTAGGTGCAAGGCCTCGGCAATTTCCATCGCCACACGGTTGCGATATTCCTCATCACGATGAAAGTGCCGCTGCAATTCGACATACACATTCGGGGAACCAACAGCGGAGCGGCCAAATATCTCCGTTAGTTTTTTCACCGCTTGCAGGGCGGCGCGGGGTCCGCCTTGTTTGAGCGCGGCCGCCAGCGGACCTTCTTCTCCTCCCGTCAAACAAATCAAACCGCTGGCATGCTCAACAAAATCGGAAGACGAGGCGCAGCCGCCTTCTTTGCGGCCAACGCGCAATTTCATTCTTGTAATCAGGCGGCAGAGATTTTGATATCCGGCGCGCGAAGCAACCAGGAGCGGGAGACGAAATGCGCCACAGGGAGAGCCGTCGGCCAGACTCCGGGCAGACTCTGACACGGAGAAAATATTTTCTGCCGTTATTTCGGCTCCGATATGCGCTTTGATCTTTGCTTTTTTGGCAGCGAGATGAAAACGCGGCGAGCCATAGACTCCATCCCGATCGAGCAATGCCATTGCCGGCATTCCCAGATTCGAGCCCACCACAACCAGTTCCTCGGGAATTGAAGCGCCTTCGAGGAAGCTGAATGCGGAGCGGGAATGAAGTTCAACGTACATGAGAGTTTTCAGTTGTCAGTTGTCAGTTGTCAGTTGTCAGTTGTCAGTTGTCAGTTGTCAGTTGTCAGTTGTCAGTCATACGTTCCTTCGACAAACCACTTCCCGCCAAACTTGTCTTGCACCAGGCGGTACAGTACGAGTCCGGGTGCAACCGAAATGGCGATATCCCACTCCTCGCGCGACCAGCCCTCTTGCTCGGACCAGTCTCCGGAAGAGCGCCAGGGGCCGGCGGTCCATACGATTTCACCGGCGACATCTTCGCGATCGGGGCAGCGCAATCGCACTGGCTTGGCTTCGCGTACGGTAACCACGGCGCTGAGTGGCGGACGAAAGAGCCGGAGCGCGATCACGGCGCTCATTTTCTCCGCGGCGATTTCCTTTTTGCTCTCCGCAAGTTTCTCTTCGAGTTCACACGCGCTGTCATTTTCTGGCAGAGACATAACCTTTCGCTTTCGAAACGGATTTTGAACTTGATTTGAAACAGGCGGGGATTCAACCGGCGCAAAATGACGGACGGCAAAGGCCCCTTCCCGATGCGTATCCAGTAACTCCACCGAGCCCACTCTTCCCTCGCCCACAATGCCCGCGATGCGTGCCAGTGTCAGCTCCAGTTTTTCCGGTTCAGGAAAAACCGGCTGAAACAATCCACTCTGCAACGATCGTGGACGCGCCGGAGTTGCTGCCAGATGAATCTTTACGATAGGCGCTCCGGGAGGATTCGCTTGCAGATCGAGTTGCAACAATTTCAGAAATACTTTCGCGTCCAGCATCGGCGTCGGCAAATGCAGGCTACGGGTAAACGTTCGAGTGAGAGCATCGTTTGAAGAAGCCTGATCGTAGCGGGAACTCGCGGCCAGTTCGAAATTTAGACGCAACTCTTGTACGGCCAGCGCTCGCGCCCGCAAGCGCGCACACAGTTGTTCAAGCATGCGGTTCAGCAGAAATGCCAGCGGCTCCAGCAGCACAATCGGATATTCCAATTCCACGCTCTCGACAAAAACCTGCTGCGGCTCCAACACTCGCAAGTTGCGCGAAGCCGCGCCCCGTGCCAGCTTTTGCAGACGAATGCCCGGTTGCCCCAGTCGCTCGCCTAAAGGAACTTCCGGAAGAGCCGCCAACGACCGCAATTTGCGAATCCCCCAACGGTCGAATACTCCTACCCAGCGCGCGGCCTCTTGCGCGTCGGAAGAAAAACTCTCGAGCAGCACATCGACAGGCAAATCTCCCAGCCGCTCTTCTTCGCAACCCTGCGGAATTAGACTGACGCCGCAAAAGCCGCGAGCGGCTAGCAGTGCAGCGTCCGGATTCGACGCCACGGCAATGTTCGCCTGCAACCCTATCTGGGAAACACGCTGCGCCAGATCGTGGGCAATCTTTGGCAGCGGGCCCAACAGCGGCTCCAGTCCCGCGAGGTCCAGCAGCACAACATCCGGCGCGGTGTCTTCCACCTCGGGAGAAAAAGATTGCGCGCAATCCAGAAGGGCGGCGTGTGCGGATTTTTCGTGCGCCTCCGAACGCGCGCGCAGCACCAGGTTCTCCCAGGCTTCGAGTTGTGATTTCGTCGTGCCGGGCTCAACTTCCATCTGCCGCGCGTTTTCATTGACGGCCACAACTTTTTCCAGGGGAGTTCGTCCTGCAAGCACGGCAACGGCGCACAGGCGCAATTCGGGCTCAAGGCGAATAATCGCCTGAGCGGGAAAATCGGGAATGAAAATGCAGGCAAACATAGGAAGTAGGTCTCAGTTGTCAGTTGTCAGTTGTCAGTTCTCAGATCAGATCCTTTTGGCAACATTCAATCGATACGCTTTTGAACCGACAACTGAGACCTGATTTTTTATCCTGCCCAGGCAGCGTGGCTCTTGAAACTGGCCCTCATCGATTGCACGGGCTTGCGTTGCAAATTTTTTCCCAATCGCGAGCACAACAACTCCGCAGTAATTTCGAACTGATCCAATAATTCCGAATGCGACAGGGTCAAAGGCGCCTGCCGATTTCCTGAAATCCGCGACCTGCGTCCTGACACTTTCAGCAACAACGACGAACAACTCCCGGCGATCGGCTGTTGTTCCAAGACCAGCAGCGCCGTCGAAGTATTTTCAACGGCACGGCGGAAGCGAAACCACGAAACCAACGGAATTCGGCGTGCGCTCTGCGCGGGGATATCGCCCAAATCGAGCGCAATCATTCCAAAACCGTTGCTTTGCAGTAGCAGATCGGTCACTTTCAGCATTTGTCCCAACTGCCGTTGCCAGCGGTTAAAGCCAAACTTTTTTTCAGTGACTTGAGGTATGCCGGAAGAAATACGTTGAGCTAAATCATTGTGGAGCGTTTCCGGCATACTCTGACACGCGTCAGTTTTTCCGGAGCCCGGCTTGCGCGCAGGCGCGGAGTCTTCATTTCGGGAAGAAAAATTTTCTCCGCATCGCACCCACAGCAAGCGACTCATCTCCACTCCCGCCGCAGCCCCCGATACCGGATCGAACGCATCGCTGGCATCCACCAAGGCACAGACCTCTCCGCGTTCGGTCGCGTGGGCCAATGCTGAAAGCAAAACGCTCGTACGTCCCGAAGAGGCCGCACCGCAGATTTCCGTCAGACAACCGCGCGGAAGGCCGCCGGTGAGCAAATCCAAATGTGGAATCCCGCTCGAAACCATTTCCGGCAAGGGACGCACATCGAGGCGCGAAGCCGGAGCCACAGCCGCCAGTTTAGAGAGGGCGTCCATCCGGGACAGAATCTCCGCTGTCTTCTTTGCATGGACGCTCGTCTCGATGCCCGAGCGCAGAGTAGCGGGAAACGGCGGCACGGAAAAAATAAAAGGGCGGCCCAGGGCCGCCGACGTAAAAACCGGAGAGGCAGACATACTTTTGCACCATTGTCAGGGAACGGAGAGGGCAGACGAGCCCAAGCGGCGGACTATATTCGCTTTTTGTTCGCCTAAAAGAGTATCGCTCGACCGTTCACTGCTGTCAAGGCTTCCCCAAATTTTTTCGCGGAATTGGGAAGAATCAAACCGTGTTTCGCGCTCCAAGAGGGCAACAAGCGTGACAGTCAACGGCATCCGGACCAACCATGGTGTGGAACGAGCTTTTGTTATAATCGTAATTTGTTGTGAGCCCACCAAGGGGCGCTATCGTCTAGGGGTTAGGACGGAAGATTCTCAATCTTCAAACACGGGTTCGATTCCCGTTAGCGCTACCAACCCCCCCGTTGCTCGGTGATTCCAAGCGAGATGCTCAATCCCCCAATTCGCTTGTACTCGTTTTGTAGCCGCTTTCGTGATTTTTTCGGGGAGACCGCGGGCGCGATCCGACTGGTGTTCGGCGCTGAGTGTGTCATGCCAATCTCAAGAAGAGGGCTGGGCTACTATAGCCCTATGCAATCGGCTGATAATCGGGTGATTCGTCTGATCGCGCTGTTCAAACTGCTAAAGGCGGTTCTTCTAATCGCCGTCGGCATGAGTGCCCTCCATCTACTTCATAAAGACGTGGCGACCGTAGTGGAACATTGGGTGAAGTTGCTCGGCCTGGATCCGGGTAATCGGTACATCGACAGGGCGCTTCAGAAGGTAGGTAATCTCACCCCAGCTCAGATAAAACGCTTTGGAATCGGAAGCTTTATTTACGCGGGATTATTTCTGACCGAGGGCATCGGGCTCTGGCTGGTGAAACGATGGGCTGAGTGGTTCAGCGTTATCATCACAAGCTCGCTGCTTCCCCTTGAGATTTACGAAATACACCGACATCCAAGTCCCATCAAGATCCTGGTACTCATTTTAAATATTGCCGTGGTCGGATACCTTATTTATTGCATTCGCCAGGAAAGCCCGCAGACTCCCAACCGTCGATGATTTTCTGAAAACTGAAATCGATATTCTGATTTTCTAGCTGTGCGGGTCGAACTCGAGTTTCACAATTACCGTCTCTTTGGCCTTGCCTCGCGCATACTTCCATTGCTTGATTGCGCGCATCGCGGTCTGGCCAAGAATCGGATTTCCGCCAATCAGTTGTGTACTCTCCACCGTTCCATCGGCAGCAACGACAGCTTCAATCCGGACCGTTCCGCCTATGTAGAGACGCTTCAGAGTATCGGGGTACTCGGGCTCGATACGAGTGATCAAAGTCCGTTCTGCTGCCGCCGTCTGTCCGTATGCCAGCGGGGCGAATCGGGCGAAACTCAATATCAAAAACAGTGTGGGGACGGATAGCAGGCTTAGGGAGAGACGCATCCCGCGACCCGGGCCTTGACCTTGCTCCGCAACTTCTCGTGTCAGCATGATCCTCCCTCGTGCAGCAAATTACGGTAAATCCACGCTCAACTGGTAGGCTTCTTGCGAACTGCGGTCGCGCACAAACATCCACGAGCCGTCCGCGGCGCGCCCGCTCCAGGGACCCAGCGCGCCAAGGTAACGTTCGAACACGCCCAGCACAAAAACCCGTTCGGCATTGGATTCGCCGACCTTCACTTTTCGAATCGATTCGTCGTCGTTGATGAAATCGTCGTAGAAGAGATACTGGCTGTCGGCCGACCAGATAGGATAGTTCACGGCCCCAGCCGCGGTGAGCCAATCCGACCATTTCTGGGTTTTAAAATCAAACAGCTTCAGCGTCTTGTTGCCCGGCGAGATGGCCGCGATATAACGTTCATCGGGCGACCAGCGGGGACTGAACAGCCCTTCCGACCCAGGAACCGTTGTGGTTTTGTGTGTTTTCAAATCCAGAATCCGGATGCTGATGCCTCCCGTGTCGAGCGCGTAATCGCCAAACATTATTCGAGTGCCATCGGCCGACCAGTTCGCGTCGATCTGGCTGCCACTATCCTGCAATATCTCGCGGGAAGGTCCGCCATCGGCACCGATCAACGATAACTTCCACCGCTGCCCCGGTAGCATGCTGACGTAGACGATCTGCTTTCCGTCCGGCGACCAGCGAGGCAATGCCGCGCGCACAGGAGAGGATGTCAGTTGGCGGCGTTCTGTGCCATCGGCACGGCAGCGCCACAATGTGCCCTCGGGAATTGCGACATAGGTGACGAACTTGCCGTCGGCGGAGAAATCGAGATCGGTGGCCGAGAGGCCCCCGACAATGGGAACGAAATCTTTCCGGGCCGGATCGTACCTCACGACCTCTACCGAGGGCCGAACGCCAATCGCCCAGATGTTCTTGTTATCACGGGCAGGCCAGGCATTCCCGAACGACATTGGACCATCCGTCAAGGGAACCGGAGTTGGGTCTGACACGCGCTCGCTGCCGCTCTTGGCAGCGTCCGGCAAAGCCCAGAGCGACGTGATAATGGTCGTTGTATTCGGAAGAGTCTGCGTGACCTGGAATATGTAGTAGCGACCGTCGGCGGTCCAACTGCCACAGCATGCGGTCGACGCGTATTGCCAATTCGGAAGCAGAGGATGCGGGTTCGATCCATCTCGGCCAACTTCCCACAGCGCAGTCGCGTTCTGTTCGCTGTCGCTGACCGTAAAGCGCACCCGTTCGCCGTCCGGAGAAAATCGTGGCGCGAACACCGATCCGTTGGCCGTGAACAGTTCACTCACTTGCTTCCCCGTTGAACTCGCGAGAGAGAGAACTGGCCCTTTGCCGAAAACAATCTGCTTGCCATCCATCGACCAGGCAGCGTCGCGGCCGGTAAGATCGCCTAGCTTCTCGGGCGATCCCACGCCCACCGGCAAAGTCCAGAACTCGTTGCCCCGCGATCCAGGCTGAATCGCCGAAACCAAAAGCTTCGTGCCGTCGGGCGAGAGATCAACCAGTCGAACATTCGAAAAAGGGCTCGCAACTACGGATCGATTTGCGCCTTCCAGCGACAGCTTCGCGATTACCTGGGCCGCTGGCCATTCTGTCAAATAGAGATGGCTGCCATCCGACAATAAATTGATCTTGCTGATTCCGTCATGGGTCGCCTCTGTGACCGATACAACTTTGGGCGATGGGGACGGCAGATCGCTGCCTCTAGCGGCCGGAGCGGCGGCGACTAACGCCAGGAGCATTCCTGTCGAAAAAACGAAAGCGAAGTTGAGCGCGCTAGCCTTGTCACACGTGGTCCGCATGATGCTCATACTAGCGCTCGATTAATGAGGGAAAAATGGTAACTAGCGGTTGCTGATTACTGCGGTAACAATGCGAAGAAGTCGAGACTGAGCCAATGCCACTCGCTGAGTCGCAGCCAAACTCCTTAGTGAGTGGTTGCAATCCCAATGGCCTGCCCTTTGGCCTGCAGCTCGAGATGGCCGCCGCGCAATTTGTCGGCGGCTCTGTCGGCGGTTAGAGGTTTGCTGAAATAGTAGCCTTGAATTTCGTCACAGTGGTGGGCGCGCAAAAACGACATTTGCGCCTCATTTTCGACGCCTTCGGCAATCACCTTCAGATTCAGGCTTTTCGCCATGCTGATGATTGCGGTCGTGATGGCGGCGTCATCCGGCTTTACGGCGACATCCCGGATGAACATGCGGTCAATTTTGAGCTTGCTCACATGAAACTGGCGCAAGTAGCTGAAACTCGAATATCCGGTCCCGAAATCGTCAATCGCCAGCGTGACGCCCATGGCCTTTAATTCCTGAACCACGGAGAACATCACATCCGCGTTCGCGAGCAACAGGCTCTCTGTCAGTTCGAGTTCCAGATATTGCGGCGAGAGGCGCGTGTCTTGTAACACCTTGCGGATGAGATCGCAGAAGCCCTCTTGCCGAAACTGAACCGCGGATACGTTGACAGCGATGGAAACTGCGGGCAGTCCTGCATCCTGCCATTTCTGAGCCTGCAGGCAGGCGGTTCGGAGCACCCATTCACCGATCGGCATGATCAGGCCGCTATTCTCCGCAATGCGTATGAACTTGTCGGGCGGCACCAGGCCCATCTCCGGATGCTGCCAGCGGATCAGCGCTTCCATACCGGTAATATTCCCTGAGGCGATGTCGACCTGCGGTTGATACATCAAGAACAGCTGTTTTTTCTCGAGTGCCCCCCGCAAGCTGTGCTCCAAGGTCAGGCGTTCCATGACTTGAGCGTTGATGTCCGCGGTGAAAAATCTGAAATTGTTGCGTCCGTTGTCTTTGGCACAATACATGGCGGCATCGGCGTTCTTGATCAGCGTTTCGCAATCCGTGCCGTGTTCCGGAAAGATGCTGATACCCAGACTGCATCCGATCGTCAGTGAATGACCCTCAATAACGAATTCAGCCGACATTGCATCCATCAGCCGCTCCGCGGCGACTGCAGCGTCGGGCAGGTCTTTCAGTCCAGTCAACATAAGCAGGAATTCGTCGCCGCCGAGACGGGCGACGGTATCCTGTTCCCGCCCCCAGACTTTTAGGCGTTCGGCAACTGCTTGCAGCAGCAGGTCGCCAACGGAGTGCCCGAGAGAATCGTTGATGTCTTTGAAGCGATCGAGGTCGAGAAATAGAAGGGCGACTTTGCAATTGTGCCGACGAGCCTCGGCGAGGGCTTTGCCCAGCCGATCCTGCAGAAGCGTCCGGTTGGGGAGCCGTGTGAGCGCATCGTAGTAGGCGAGAAATTGAACCTGCTGTTCGGCCAGTTTGCGGTCGGTAATATCGCGAAAGTACCAGATTCTGCCACGATACTGTCCTTTTGAGTCGACGAGCGGCGCCGAGTACCGGTCTAACACTTTTCCGTTCTTGAGTCGAAGCTCATCGCGGCTTTTTTCGTTCCGATGACTATAAAGATACTTGACCTTTTCGAGGAATGCTTCTGGGTCCTCAATTTGATCGGAGACGTATTTGCGCAGGACCACGTCGTCGCACGTGCTCATCACATCATCCGGTATTTCGAAGCTCAATCCCAATTGCCGGTTCGTCAGAACGATATGGTCGGATTCGTCGACGGCGAGGATGCCATCGATGGTCGTCTCCGCCTGTGCCTCGAGCAGCGCGTTCTTGAACAGGAGCGATTCTTCCGCTTGCTTGCGCTGGGAGATATCGCGGATGTTGGCCAGCAACGTCGGGCGTCCGCTGAGCGTCAGTGCCGTTAAGCACACCTCGGCGAGGAAGACCTCGCCGCTTTTGCGCTGGTGCAACCACTCAAATCGTTCCGTCCCTCTGCGGAAGGCGGCGGCAATTTTCTGTTCGGCTGCAACGAGCGAGGAAGTGCCATCAGGTTGGTTCGGCGGCGAGATGTCCGCTGGGTGCAGATTGAGATTCCCAGCTGAGTAGCCGAACATCTCCAGGGCGGCCGAATTCCACTTAAGAAAACCTTTTTCATCCATCAGCAAGTTCGCATCGGCCGAGTCCTCAAACAGTACGCGATACTTGTTCTCGCTATCCTGCAACAGTCCTTCGGACCGCTTCCTCTCGCTAACATCTTGCTTAATGGCAATGAAGTATCGATTCGCCGGATTGCTTGCGTCTCGCATCACCGGCGTGATTGTCATTTCTTCGGTGTAGGTTGAACCATCTTTTCGGCGATTAACGAGCTGCCCTTTCCAGACCTTGCCCGATAAGATGGTTGACCAGAGATCGGCATAATAACTTGCCGATTGTTCTCCGGATTTCAAAAGACTCGGATTCCTGCCCAAAACATCTTGCTTGCCATAGCCCGTCATCGTGGTAAAGGCATGGTTGACCCACACGATCTTGCCTTCGTGGTCTGTGATAACGATTGCGTTGGCAGCCGCTTCCAGGGCCGCCGATTGCAACAGCAATTGCTCTTCGGAACGTTTGCGCAGCGAGATGTCGCGCGCGATCGATGAAGCTCCTGTAATTCGACCCGCTGCGTCTTTAATCGGCGAAATCGTCAGGGATACATCTAAGACGCTGCCGGTTTTGGTGAGTCTCTCGGTTTCGAGGCATTCTGTTGGCTGGCCGCTTCGTATCCGCTCCATTATGAGCGGAATTTCCGCACGCCTTTCCGGTGGCAACAGAAAGGATACGTTTCTTCCTACAACTTCATCCCCCGTGTAGCCATACATCTTCTCCGCAGCCCGGTTCCAGCTCGTAATGACGCCGTCGACATCCTTACCGATAATGGCATCCTCGGAGTACTCCACGACAGAGGCGAGTTTCTGGAGCATTTCTTCGCCCGCCTTGCGAGCAGTAATATCCGAAAGAAGACCCGTGGCCACTCGATCACCGTTGGCATCCACGGTAGCCACGGCCCGGTCATGCGCCCAAAACCATTCTCCATTTTTTCTCCGGGCCCGGCATTCGAGATCGTAGGACTTTCCCTCGTGAATCAGAGACTCGAATGCCTTTCCCACTTTTTCTTTGTCATCTGGATGGACCGAGTTAAACCAGAGAGAATCGCCCCGCCGGCGAAATTCCTCGGAAGAATATCCGAGAATCGTTTCTACTTGCGGGCTGACGAAAATCACGTTGCCGTTGGCATCCGTTTTCCACACAACTTCCGGAATATTCGCCACCAGCACCCGGTACTGTTCCTCACTCTCTCGCAGGCTGTCTTCCGCTCGCTTCAGTTTCCTGAGATCGACGGAGACTTCTGGAGCGCTGCTTTCCCGCTGGTCATTCTCTTCTTTGTCGCCAGTTGCCATCTCCGCGATCTCCGGGCCGATGTTGCCATCGACCCCCTCGAAATTCGGGGGCCAACGTCTCAACCTGCCACCGTCATTGGAGATATCGGCAGTATCGAGGAGCCTCTTCACGAAGGGTCCAGAGAAGGTGGGCCCTACCTCGAGGCGTGCGGCGAGCGGTTGGCCGTTGCAAAGCAACTCGAAAATCAGCAGGAAAACGAGCGAGGCGCACAACAAGGGTATGGCAATATGAGATTGCCAGACCGAGAAACCGGGCAAGACAATTTGCCTAAGTCCTTCAAATCCTGCGGCGAGAAACAGCGCAATCGTCGCACTACGAAGTTCGCGAATCGGATGGTGCTGCATCAACATAAGCGATCAGAAGACACAAACGGCTCGGGCCAATATCGCAGCACCGGCAAAGGCGCCGCGTATTCATGGAACTGGGTGCATCCAGGCGACCATCGCGAGCCTTATCTAAGTCATTGACTTGACTCGTTTTGAGCGAGTGCGGGGGAGGAGCGGACGGGATCCGATTGTCCTCGCTCTGGGCGCGATTCCAGTTTTTGGGCACTGCCCAAATCGCGTGGCGATCGGGAGTTCGGCGTCATCAAGTCCGATTGGGGGCTCGACTCTGGTTCTATGGCTCGTGGGGCTGGATAAACTGCAGCGTGTAAGCTCTCGCTGGATCGAACGATTGCGAGATCATCTTCAGGTCTGAAAGTTGCTTGTACATTGTGGCCCAGCGCTCAGGGGTCATCAGCCCGAGTTGTGCGCCACTCGGATCGCCGGTGACGAAGTTCCCATCACGCAAGGCTTGCCAGCTGAACTGCATCCATTCGGGATTGAGGGCGGGATTCAGTTTCGCGATAACCGTGTGGGCGGCGCTTGGATCGCTCAAATAGTCGCGCCATCCCCGCAGCGAAGCGCGTACAAACCTCGCTACCGTGTCTGGGTGCTGTTGCAGAAATTCCTGCGTCGTGAACATGACGCGGTAGGGGTTGTAGCCAGCGTCGCTCGTCAGCAGCACACGCGTTTCGATGCCGGCGCGCTGCGCGAAAAAAGGCTCCGATGTGGCGAAGGCCTGCTGAATGTACCGCGGGTCGGCAACAAAATTCGCGACGCTGTAGGTAGCGGGAATCTCACGCACGCGATCCAACTGATAGCGTTTCACCAGATAGGCGAACCATGTCTGCCCGGACTTGACGGCAATCGTACGCCCATCGAGGTCGGCGAAAGATCGAACGGTCGAGTCCTTGCGCACCATGATGCCTTGCGGGTCGCGCTGCATGGTAGCGGCCACGGCGACAAGCGGTTGTCCGTCGCCGATGGCCTCCAGAATTCTGTCGGACGATCCCATGCCGAACTGCGCGGCTCCCCCGGCGACCTGCTGCTCGCCGACAACATAGGGCCCACCGGGCACAATGGTTACGTCCAAGCCCTCCTCTTTGTAATAGCCTTTCGCCAACGCCGTGTAGAAGCCACCATGCTCGGGCTGCGGATACCAGTCCGCCTGCAGGGTCACTTGCGTCAGGCCGCCGGGCGCCCCCGCCTGCGTCGACGAATGATGGCAGCCCGCAAGGAAGACCAGGGACAAGAGCAGACAACAGCCAACGCGATCCGAATACAGTTTTTTCTTCATTCGATAAGCGAATCTGGAGAGTGCGATTTGCGCCAAGCGATCAACAGTTTAGTCCGGGCGATGGAACCTCGAAACGCGGCTGGAGAGCAGCCTAGCACCGGCGCTCTCGCTGCCGCCAATAGGAATTAGTCATCCGACGAAACGGATTTTCCGATTGTTGTTCGTCGAAAGGGTCGTGTAAATTGCGACGATGGCGGCTTTGGCAACGGCACGACCAGGCGCCACAGCGTTGGACGAAGAGCGCATGCGTGAGATTTACGAATTCACCGCGCGCACGTTGCAGACGAAACATCCGGTACCATTTGGCGCGCTGATTGTGAACACACGCAGCGGCGAACGTCTGATGCGCGCCACCAATGCGGTGCGCCGTGAAAACGATCCGAGTTCCCACGCTGAGTTGAGAGCTGTGCGTCTGGCCTGTAAGAAACTGAAGCGCATCAATCTGGCCGGTTTCACGATGTACTCCACCTGCGAGCCCTGCCCGATGTGCATGGCGAACGCGCTCTGGGCCCGGCTCGATCGCGTCGTCTTCGGAGCGACCATCGCCGACGCCAACCGGCACTGCCTCCAGATTCTCGTTCCGGCGGAAGAAGTATCTGGGCGCGCCGACATGCGAACCATCGTTGACGGTCCGGTGTTACGCGGCCTGTGCAATGCGCTCTTCACGCATCCGAATATGCAGCGGGCGTTTCGCACGTGGACTGGAAAGAAAGCGGAAACGGCGACCGGCGAGAAGCTGGCAAGAAGAATGCGCGCGGGCGCGAAGCGAGCCAGGACTCCTGGCGACGAAACCATTTGAACATGGACGCACTCCACATCAGCGCCTTCGCGGCAATTCTTGGCGATGAGTCACGCGTGCTCACCGAGCCGCAAATGGTACAGCGGCTTTCGCGCGATTTCTACTGGTATTCGCCGGTCCTTAAATCTCAGCTCGACGGAAAAGTCGCGGACGTCGTGGTGCAGCCGTTGAGCGCTGGCGAAGTTCGGGATGTTCTTCGCTATTGTGGCAGCCAGAATTTGCCGGTAACGGCGCGAGGCGCAGGCACGGGCAACTACGGGCAAGCTGTCCCTTTGCATGGCGGCGTCGTTCTGGATTTATCGCGCATGGACCGGATTGACGCGATTCAAGACGACGGCGTCTCGGTGTGCGAA
Source organism: Terriglobales bacterium (assembly GCA_049520915.1). Lineage (GTDB taxonomy): Bacteria > Acidobacteriota > Terriglobia > Terriglobales > Acidobacteriaceae > Acidiflorens. Next base: position 62,512 of record JBEKPH010000001.1, on the reverse strand, counting down.
CCTGGCGTCCGTCTGGGCGTTCTGGAAAATACCGCGCGCAAAGCTGGCTGGGAGTTGCGCTGCTATCCCTCGACCATCATCAAGGCATCGCTTGGCGGATTTCTCGGCGGGGGCTCCGGCGGGATCGGATCCGTTGCGCACGGCGGCTTGCGCGATTTCTCCACGGTCCGCGCACTTGAGGTCGTCACCATGGAAGCCGAGCCACGCCTGGTGCGGCACGAAGGAGAAGCGGTCCACGACATCCTGCACGCATGGGGAACGAACGGCATCATCACGCGCATCTGGCTGGCGTTGACGCGCGCCGTGGAGTGGTCGCAGTGTGTGGTTGCTTTCGACAGCTTCGATTCCGCCTTCGACTTCAGCGAGCGCATCGCGACGGGCGCGTCGTGGACGAAGCGGCTGGTCACGACTTTCGAGTGGCCCATCCCATCGTTCTTCGGACCTGTAAAGCAATATGCGCCCCAAGGCAAAGCCTTGATCTTTTTTTTGATCACCTCGTCGCAACTCGCGGCCCTCGAAGCCGCCGCGTCGCAGGCAGGAGCAACCGTTCCGTACGCCGCCCCGTACGAAGGATTGCGCACTCTACCCTTGCTTTCCGACTACACCTGGAACCATACGACGCTGTGGGCCTTGAAGAACGATCCGGCGTGGACCTATCTGCAATGTGGGTTCGATCCCACCAGCGTACGCGAGCAATTTCGCAGATTGAAAGAACGTTTCGCGCGGGAAATTCTGTTTCACATCGAGTTCATGAAGAATGGCGCTGGGCAGGTTATTCCGGGCTCCATCCCGCTGGTGTACTACACGACCGAGGATCGGCTGAACGAGATCATCGACTTCTGCCGCGAGATTGGCGTCTACGTTGCCAATCCGCACGTAAACAACGTGGAAGGCGGCGGACGCTACCGCGCCGATAACGTTCAACTGCTCGCCAAGCAGCGCTACGATCCCAAAGGAATGCTGAATCCCGGGAAGATGATTACTTTCCAACCGCAGGACGCGGTCGTTGAAACGATGCCAAGGCAGACCCTCCCCACAGAAGCGGCTCCCACGCGATGAAGACATGGATTCCCGATGAGCGTAACTTCGCGTACCTGAATTGGAAGCAGGTCGACGCGTTGCCACGCGAGTCGACGTTGCTGGTGCTTCCGACCGCCGCGATCGAGCAGCATGGACATCATCTGCCCCTGGCTACCGACACGCTTCTCAACAACCTATTGCTCGGTCATGCCTTGGGCAAACTGCCATCCGATCTCTCTGTGTTTGCACTCCCTCCAGTTCACTATGGCAAGAGTAACGAGCACATCGGTTTTCCCGGAACGCTTTCGGTGAGCGCTGCAACCTTCATGGCGGTGCTGCGCGATCTTGGCGCCAGCATAGCCAGGGCCGGATTTCAAAGAGTCGTCCTTTACAACACTCACGGCGGCAACACCGCGCTCATCGACGTCATGGCCCGCGACCTGCGCGCGGAGTTCGGCCTCAGGACTTTTGCGCTGCATGGTTCGGGAGGGATTGCGCTGGAAGGGCTGAGTCCGCAGGAAAAAGCCTACGGCTTTCACGCCGGCGAAGTGGAGACAGCGCTGCTGCTGGCCTCAGTGCCAGAACTCGTCGATCGTTCGGCATACACCGTCAATTACATTGCGGACATTGCGAATCCGGAATTGCTTTTGCCGGAGAATGCTCCGGCAACCTTCGCGTGGCTGACGCGCGACATCGCATCGAGTGGAGTGATGGGCGATCCGCGGCCAGCCTCCGCCGAGAACGGCGCGCGCTGGCTTGACCAGGCGGCAACGCGTTTAGCTGCGGCCCTCGAAGCCATGGCTCGTTTTCCGAATCGTTCTCATCCGCAACCGACACCATGAGCGAAACGCGCCTGGTCGATTGTGGCAACGGAGTGCGCCTGGAACGCGGCGCACGCTGCCGACTGTCCGACGGAACCAAACTCGTGTCGGATCACTACTACCCACCGGGACGTGGCGCTCAGCCTTCGCTGCTCATGCGCCAGCCTTACGGGCGCGACATTGCCTCCACCGTGGTGTACGCGCATCCCGTGTGGTTCGCGAGGCGGGGATACAACGTCGTCATTCAGGATGTGCGCGGCCGGGGAGATTCCGAAGGCGAGTTTTATCCCTTTCGCCACGAAGCGCGCGATGGCGCCGAGACCATCGCGTGGTTGCGTGCACGGCCGGAGTCCAATGGCCGCGTCGGCATGTATGGATTCTCTTACCAGGGGATGACACAACTTCTGGCCGCTGCCGAACAGCCTGAAGGATTGCTGTGCGTCGCTCCGGGCATGACCGCGTGCGACCTTTATCACGGATGGTTCTATCACAACGGAGCGTTGCGTCTGGCCTCGACCCTGGGTTGGGGATTGCAGATGATGAAGGCGGACGCGCGCCGTAAGCAACTCCGCGAGGCCAACGACAAACTGGAACACGCCTGGGCGAATCTCCCGGCACAGACGGGTGTCTTGCCATTTCGTTCTCATCCAGCGTTGCACGGTGATGGTGAAGGAATGCAGCCCTATGTTCTCGACTGGTTCGATCACGCGGAACCGGGCGGCTACTGGACTGCAATGGATGTGAGCCGGAAACTCGACCGAATTCTCATTCCCGCACTTCATTTCTCAGGTTGGTACGACACCTATCTCACCGGGGCCATCGAAGGTTTTACGGCACTGTGCAATCGGGCAGGCACTGATTTTGCACGGCACCATCAATATCTCGTCGCCGGACCTTGGGTGCATATTCCCTGGGGCGATCGCGTTGGCACTGCGGACTTAGGGCCAGAAGCTCTGCTCGATACAGATTCCGTCCTGCTGCGTTGGTTCAATCATTGGCTCAAGGATTCCGCAGAGTTCGCTAGTGAGCCGCGCGTCCGCCACTTTGTGCTTGGTGAAAACCGATGGCAGTCTGCCGACGCTCTTCCGTTCGATGCGAACTACGCCTTCTACCTGCGCAGCGCCGGCAAAGCGAATTCGCGCAAGGGGGATGGCAACCTTTCAACAACGCCTCCGGTTGCGGAGGAACCGTGTGACGTATTCGTCCATGATCCAGAAGTGCCGGTGATGGCGCCGGGCGGTCCAGCAGCGCAGAGTGGACAGTTCGATCAAGCCAGCCTTGAACTCGGCAATAATTTGCTCGTCTACACGACAGCCCCGCTGCAGAGTCCGTTACGCATCTTCGGCAGGCCTCGTATCGTGATTTACTGCGCGACTTCTTCCGCGTTCACAGACTTTACGGCCAAGCTCCTGCGACTGCGCACTAACGGTACGGCGGAATTTATCTGCCTCGGAATCGCCCGCTCCAGCTGGCTTTTTGCGGAAACCGGTTACGCCGCCGACACGATTCATCGCTGGGAGTTCGCGCTCGAACCGACATCATGCTCTTTCGCGGCCGGGGAGTGCATTCGTCTGGAGATCGCCAGCAGTGCGTTCCCGCTTTATGACCGCAATCCCGGAAGCGGCGTGCCGTCCTGCCGCGCCACCTCGTTGGACTGGCGGCGCTCGACTCAGTTCGTCTATCACAGCGGTGAGCATTCCTCGGCGCTGTACCTGCCTGTGGCTGAGGCGGAGCCATGACGCTTCACGTAGCGGTGCCAGAGGTCGAATTCTCCGCCGTCAGCAAACTTTTTGGCAATGGCCGGGCTGCTCTCGAGGCCGTGGATCTCACCGTTCACAAGGGCGAATTTGTCAGTATCATCGGGCCTTCCGGCTGCGGCAAATCGACGGTTCTGAAATTAATCAGCGGGCTCATCTTGCCGACTACAGGAACGATTCGCGTCGACGGCATGACTCCGAAGAATGCGCGGGAGACGGTTTCTTACATTTTTCAGGATCCCACCTTGCTGCCGTGGCGCACGGTGCGGCAGAACGTGGCTTTATCGCTCGAATTGGAAGGAGTCAGCAGCCATCGCCGTCAAGAGAAGACCGGCGCTCTGCTCGATCTGGTTGGCTTGCGCGCTGTGGTGGACGCCTATCCGCGTGAGCTCTCAGGCGGAATGAAAATGCGCGTTTCGATTGCGCGGGCGCTCGCAACCAGCCCGCGTCTCTTGCTAATGGACGAGCCTTTTGCCGCGCTCGACGAAATGTCCCGCGATCACCTCAACGAAGAATTGCTGCGCCTGCGCCTCGAACAGAAGTGGACCGCCGTGTTCGTCACGCACTCGGTGGCCGAAGCGGTTTTTCTTTCCACCCGGATTGTGGTGCTCAAGCCCAATCCCGGACGCGTCTACGCCACCATTCCGATCGATCTGCCGCAGCCGCGGACCGCAGCGTCGCGGACCGCTCCCGAATTTGAAGCTCTGGTTGCACAGGTGTCGCATGCCTTGCGAGGAGCGCGCGCGCAATGAAGCAAAGGCTGATTACCCTGGCGAATGCCCTGGCTGTGTTTGGCGCGCTTTTGTTGTTATGGCAGTTGGTGCTGTGGATCTTTCGAGTCCCCCGCTTCATGCTGCCTTCTCCGTGGGCAGTGGCACGGGCGGTGGAAGCACGATTCCCATCGCTGGCAACCTCTTTCGCGATAACCGCAGAAGAAACGCTTGGGGGACTGCTGGCGAGCATCGTGGTTGGCGCCGCCGTGGCGCTCATCTTTGCGCAATCCCGCTGGGTGCGCCGGATGCTCTACCCCTACACGTTGCTCTTGCAGACTGTCCCCATCGTCGCGATTGCGCCTTTGATTCTGATGTGGATAGGAGCCGGAACGTTTTCCGTTACCCTGATCGCATTCATTATTTCGCTAGCGCCGATTATCGCCAACACCACTCAAGGCCTGATCAGCGTCGAGGAAAATCTGGTGCACCTTTTCCTCATGCACAACGCCTCGCGCTCGCAGTTGCTATTCAAGCTGCGATTGCCGCACGCGGTGCCGGCATTATTTGTCGGAATTCGCATTGCCAGCGGCATTGCCGTCATCGGTGCCATTACCGGAGAACTCTATGCCGGTTCCAGCCGCGTGGGCCAGGGCGGACTGGGATATTCCATTCTCTATGCGTCCTCTCAACTGCAAACCGACTATCTGTTTGCTCTCGTCTTCGCGGCGACGGTGCTGGGGTTCAGCTTCTTCTTTGTCGTGATGTTTTTCGAATGGTATTTCTTGCATCGCTGGCATGAATCTGCGCGAACGCCCGAGGTGGAGTGAAATGTTCCTAATAGCGAGTCAGTTCCCGCAATAATTCCTGCAATAAATGAGGAGAACGGCCCATGTTGAGACTGGAAAGCGACAGCGGTTGGTGGCTGGTCACGCATCCCGACCACGCTCGCCTCGCGGGCGCCTTCGCCGAGCGTTGGGGGAACGACCGCTTTCTTCCACCCGAGCCGCGCGCCCACGTTTTGAAGGGTATTTCATGCCATGACGATGGTTGGGCCGCGCGCGATGCTGCACCGCAGATCACCCGGCAGGGAAAGCCCAGCGCCTTTTCGACCGAACTTGTAGGCAAGTACTCGGCCTTCGAAGAGATCGATCTGGAAGATTATCTCGCGGTGCGCGACCGCGCCGTGCGGCTCATCGCCACGCAAGATCCTTATGCGGCGGTGCTCATCTCGATGCATACCTACAGCCTGCTCAACGATCATGCCGACCGCTCGACCATTGCGCCCAGCCAACTGCCTCTGCTGGACGCATTTCTCCTGCAGCAGAAAGCGCTACAGCAATCGCTGATGAAGCAAATCGCCGCGGATCCGCAATATACTCCGGAACAGGTGAGCGAAGGCGCCGTACTCGATCACTTCCGCCTGTTGCAAGCGACCGACAATCTCTCGCTGCTCACCTGCGTGGACTTCCGCCGTCCCGCGCACCTCTTGCATTCTTTGCCGCTGAGCGATGGAGGATACAGCCGCGTCGAAGTGCGAGCCGTGGCGCCGCGGCACTTCGTTCTTGAACCTTATCCTTTTGCCGAGCCTTCGATGGACTTTCTCTTTCCCGCGCGGCATGTGGAAGGCAAAGTCTTCGAGTCAGCCGAGGAGTTACAGCAGCGCTTTGTGCAAGCTCCACTACAAATGTTGTCAGTCACGCTTAGCGCGAAATAAACTCCGCGCGAAATGAGTGCCGCGCGCGAGCGCGTGACGGCAACAAATCTGATTAATCTTTCAGGACCGAACTGCGAAAATCAGGGCAGCAGCGAAACGTGGGCCGCAACAATCCGCCAGCCTTCCGGAAGGCGCACCCAGACCTGGCTTTGTCTGCCAAAGACCATCCGCCCCTCGACTGTGCGCTCGAATTCAAGAGTAATGCTGGCGTAGTCGCGTCCGAAGGTGACGATGTCCAGCCGCCGAATCGTGCGCTCCAGATTCACCGGGGAACGGCCCTTGCGAAAGGGTGCGATCTCGTCGATGCCGTAGAGATTCTCCGTCACACCGAAACGCATCGCGTGAGGCGAAGCCCAGAACATCTTCGTCAATACTTCCGCATCGTTGCGCACGAGTGCCGTTTCATACTGCGGATACAGCGCGCGTAGCTCCGCCACTACCTCGGGGTCATTGATCATCTCGTTGTCGACGGGCATAGCAAGCGTCTCAGCGGAGGTATGCGTCCTCAGAAGAGTTTTCGTGACGGCAGCACCTGCTTCGGAATCAGAGCGCTGACCGTAATCATTGGTTCGTTCACTACCTGGCTGAACCGCAGGTTCATGGCAACGCTGCAAAGCAAATAGGCGTGGACGTCCAGAAAGCCCCAACGGTCGATCAGAAGATCGATCATGCGCGAGGTGGCGGCGCGCGCCGCCGCGATGGCGTCGGTAGCCGATTCCACCACGATCCAGGCGTCCTCCTCGGTACGCGAACGATAAGCAGGGGACTCGATCAACGGTCCCGTCAATCTTCGCCGCTTGTGCAGGTGGAATCGCAAGGTCACATCGGCCGGGCACTCGATGCCGTTGATGCACACCTCCCCGTCGCCTTGCGCGGCGTGAGCATCACCGGCAGAGAAGAGAGCTCCCGAGTTCAAGACCGGCAGATAGAGCGTGGCGCCACTCGACAATTCACGCACATCCATATTGCCTCCAAAATTCCCCGGAGGCCGTGTGCGAAACTCGCCATCTTCGGCCGGCGCAACTCCCATCACGCCACAGAACGGCCGCAGCGGCACAATGGCCGGGGCCAACGACTCGCTGACCGCATGCTCGAGCTGCCACTGAAAGAAGTAAGGCTCAGCGAAACGATCTTTCAGAAATCCGAGACCCGTGATTATGCTCGACCATCCCCAACCCCTGTGGGCTACTTCGATGACATCGATCTGCAGCACGTCGCCGGGTTCCGCTCCCTCCACGAAAATCGGTCCCGTCAGCGCGTGAATGAGTCCACGGTCGATCTTCAGAAAGTCAGGAAGGGTCATCGCCGGATGCACCAGCGCTCCGCTGGAATCGACGCATTCCAGATGCACGGTGTCGCCGGGCGCGATGCGGAGTCGGGGCTCGAGCGCGCGATTCCATCGCGAGTGGAAGGGATTTGCGGAAAGGGAATACTCGGCCATTTCCGCCCTTATACCTCCACCGTCATTTGCAGTTCGACGAGTGCATTGCGCGGCAGGGCGGAAACACCGATCGCCGTGCGCACATGGCGGCCGGCTTCACCGAATATTTCCACGTAAAGATCTGAGGCGCCATTGATGACCTGCGGCGTATCGGCGAATCCCGCTACCGCGTTCACATAGCCATTTAATCCTACGATGCTCTTCACGCGATCCAGCGAACCGAGTTGCCGTTGCAGCACGGCCAATTGCGTTAACGCGCAGGCCCGGGCCGCGGCTTTCGCGTCGTCGACAGAGCGGTCAAGGCCCACGGTTCCGGTGATCACTCCATCTGCGCTCGTGGAAATCACGCCGGAGAGATACACCACATTGCCCACCGTCTTCGCCGGCACATAGTTGCCACCCGAAGTTGGCGGGGGCGGCAAAACTACGCCGAGCTCTCGCAGCCGCAATTCAATCCCTGCCGCCATCGATTTCTTCCGCCCCCCAGTGCGCATTTCGAGTGCGCGCAGATGTACAAAGTTCAGTCAATCTAACACAATTCAGAACGCGAATTGCGCCTTGCGCTCAAGAAGCGTTGCGCTAATATATCCCATGCTATCGTCGCGGATTCGCCTTTTGGGTTGCGCCAGCGTCTTGCTGGCCGCTGCACTGTCCCCGCGTTTTGAGGCGAGCGCAAACTCACGGTCCAGCGCAGATTCTTCTCCAACGTCTCTTCCTCGGCTGGTGCTGCACCCATCTCGTTCCTCGACATCCGATCTCGAGTTGGGTGGCGAACTTGCCGGATTGCCTCCGGGATCGAACCGCTACATCTCGCGCGATCAACTGCTGGCCTTCCCGCAGGTAAGCTATACCGTTACCGACGACGCGAACTTCAAGGCGCCGGTGCAAATTAGCGGCGTGTCACTGGAGGAGTTAATTCTTCATCTGGCGGCCGCGCCCGCATCCGCTATAGTGGTGGCAATCTGTGACGATCAATACCGTGCGAATTATCCTCGCGCTTACGTCGCAGCGCATCGTCCCGTGCTGGTTTTGACGATCAACGGGCAACCGCCGTCGGGCTGGCCGAAGGATGCGGAGGGCCATGGGCAAGACTTGGGGCCATTCCTGATTTCGCATCCCACATTCACGCCGAGTTTCAAGATCTTTGCCCACGCCGACGAAGCGCAAATTCCCTGGGGCGTTGTGCGCCTGGAACTCCGCAGTGAGAAGAGAGTCCTCGACTCCATCGCACCCCGTGGCGCTCACTCTGCCGACAAGTTAGTGCAGGATGGTTATCGCATCGCGCAACAGAATTGCTTTCGCTGTCACAACAGCGGCAAAGAAGGCGGAACAAAGGCGGGACATCCCTGGCTAGTGCTCTCGGCGTGGGCGACGGCCTCGCCAGAATACTTTGCCGCCTATATACGCCACCCACAGTCCAGGAATCCGAATGCGCAGATGCCGGGAAATCCTGGCTATGACGACGCGACGATTGCAGCGCTCGTTGCCTATTTCCGCGCTTTCGCACCTTCCCGCGCTCCGATGCCGTCAGCTACGGAGAAACAATGACGTTGCGCATCGCCAAGGTTTCGCTTGTCTTCGCCGTGGCGCTTTTTTATTCGTTCGTCGTGCTCAACAACACGACCGACTATGACTCAAATTTTCAATTCGTGCGCCATGTGCTGATGATGGATTCGACCTTCCCCGGCAACCACGGAATGTGGAGGGCGTTGAATGCGCCAGCCTTGCATACCGCCTTCTACCTTTCGATTATCGCCTGGGAAGCGTTGACGATGATTCTTTTGTGGTGGGGCGGAGCGCGTCTGGCAGGCGCGTTGCGCAGAACGACTGCCGAGTTCAATCAAGCCAAGCACATCGCCATCTCCGCACTCGCGCTCGCACTACTCATGTGGCTGGTGTCCTTCTTGACGGCCGGCGGCGAGTGGTTCCTGATGTGGCAATCAAGAACTTGGAACGGCCAGGACGCCGCCTTTCGCATGTTCACCGTGATTGGCATCGTGCTGCTCTTGGTCGCGCAACCGGACGCCGAGGGGCAGCCCTAGCTTCTTGCGGCGTAGCGGCTTTTTCAACTGCCCTGGAATTCTCCGAAATACTATGCCTTCGCACTATACCTTCGCGATTCCCACGAAATCATCCTGAAAGGGCTACTTCCATACGCGCTCGCAAGACTTATCGGAAGTTGATGAACGGCAAGAAGTCACTCCTAGCTGACCGCGGTCGGTCTCTCACCTCTTTCTACAAAGGCGACATTTCGCATTCAATCCCCACCCGCGGCGAATTTTCTTCTCCTAGCCTCGCTTACGCCACTTCCTCGCATCCGGCCTGAAGTCGGCAACCCTTACAGGGGTGGAGGCAACTATTACTCGACGGCATGTAATCTTTGCGCTCACCGTCTCACATCTATGACTAGAATTTGGCTTTACAGCTTCGCTTTGGCCACCACTCTTGTTCTTTCCGGATGTGGTTCGTCTGGCTCTTCGAGTCCCTCTGGCCCAATTTCCGTTCAGCTAAATCAAGGGTCCGCCAGCCTGAATGTGAATACCACCACGCAATTCACCGCGACCGTGCAAGGAACGAGCAACACCGCCGTCACTTGGACGGTCGACAAGATTAGCGGCGGCAACTCCTCCGTCGGCACCATCAGTGCGGCCGGGCTCTACGCCGCGCCATCGCTCGCAGGCAGCCATACTGTTAGCGCAACCAGCGCGGCGGACACGACGAAGAGCGCAAGCGCCTCTGTCACAGTTAACCCAACTGAGGCGGTGAGTCCTGCCTCCGCCGATGTTGCTGCGAGCGCGTCGCAACAGTTCACCGCGACCGTGGCGGGATACTCGAATACTTCAGTGAAATGGTCGGTCGATGGAGTTAGTGGCGGCAACTCCTCCGTCGGCACCGTAAACTCTTCCGGCTTGTATATTGCTCCATCGCAGGTGGGAAATCACACGGTAACTGCAACCAGTGTGGCCAACTCGTCGCTCAGCGCGAATGGCGCTGCTACCGTATTTATGCTCTCCCTCTCACCCGGGCCAAGCACCGTCGTCCCCGGCGGGACGCAACAATACACCGCTACCGTTCAAGGCTTATCGGAAGGGACTGTGACGTGGTCCGTTGACGGTGTTTCGGGAGGAAACTCCACCACTGGAACGATCAGCTCCGCCGGTCTCTACACCGCGCCAGCAGCGACCGCCCAACACGCCATCGCGGCGGCGCCCACATCGTATCCCGCACTGACCGCGACCACGACCCTCACGGTCATCAACACCAAGCCCGGAGCCGTGCTTACCTACCATAATGATGACTCCCGCGACGGCGCTTTCACGCAAGAAACCACCTTGACGACCGCCAACGTGAACTCCTCTCAGTTCGGAAGAATCGCCGCGTATACGGTGGATGGTCAAATCTACGCCCAGCCCCTCTATCTTCCCGCAGTATCGATCGCAGGCGGCGACCACGCTGTCGTGTATACAGTTACGCAAAACAATACGGTCTATGCCTTCGATGCGACGGGCACCCAGACCGCTCCTTTTTGGAAGGTTAATCTCGGAACACACGTCACCAAGGACGACGTAACAGGCGTCAATCCTTACGTCGGCATTCTGTCGACTCCGGTAATCGATGCTACGACCAACACCATGTATCTGGTCTCTGAGACCTCGGACACGGATGTTCCGTTCTACTTGCATGCATTGGACGTCACCTCGGGCGCCGAGAAGTTCGGCGGTCCTATGGCGATCAACGCGTCCGTCACGGGAACCGAAGGAACTGGCACCAGCCATACCATCACCCTGGGAAACGACTGTTATCAGCGCATGGGCCTGGCTCTCGATCCCGTCACGAACGCCATTTACATTCCGTTCGGCAGTTGCACTCACGGCTGGGTATTGGCGTACGACAAAGACTCTCTGCTACAGAAGGCAGTCTTCAATGACACGCCGAACGACAATGGTGGAGGCGGACTGTGGGCCAGCGGCGGCGCCATCGCAATCGACGATATGACGGGCGATTTATATCTAATGTCCGGGGTCGATGAGGGCGACCAGATCACGACTGGCTATAGCGATTCGTTCCTCAGGCTAAACCCGGCGAATCTTTCCGTGCTGGATTACTTTACGCCCGATAACGCCCTGGTACTTGAGCAGAACGACGTCGATTTAGGCAGCGGATCCAATATCCTGCTGCCCAATAATTCGTCCAGCACTCCTCACGAAACGATCGGAGGAGGAAAAGACGGCAATATCTTTGTTGTCAATCGCGACGAAATGGGTTCGTTCTCGCCCAATCAGAACAACGTTATCCAGACGGTCCACACCGGCACGCAGCAGTACAACAACATCTTCTCGACACCTGCGTATTGGAATGGCTCGATCTACTATCACAGCAGTCATGACGTGCTGCGCGCTTTCAGTTGGAGCGCTGACACCGGCCTGATGTCGACGAGCCCCACATCTTCGGCAACCACCGTCTACACCCAGCACGGTGCCACTCCTTCTCTGTCGGCAAACGGCGGCGACACCAACGGCATCATCTGGGACACAGACAACACAAATTACAACGAGAATGATCCGTCGAGTAGCGGGCCCTTGGTGCTGCATGCCTATGAGGCTGCGAACGTCGCCACCGAACTCTATGACAGTTCGCAAGCTGGTTCTCGCGATACCGCGGGACTCGCCCTGAAATTCACGGTACCGACAATTGCCAGCGGAAAGGTCTTCGTGCCCACGGGTGGTGAATTAGATATCTACGGACTTTTGCCTTAAGAGCGATGCGCGAGGCGCGGAAGAATCAAGGGCGCTGAAAAAGCATACGTGTCCTCCCTCCGGCGTTAAGCCGCGCGATCACGATAGTGCCTGCTAAGCTCAATTCTGTTCGTTTGGCTTAGCGGGTGGTCCCGGGTGAATCAGAATTACGACGTAATTATTCTCGGAGCAGGCGCGGCTGGCCTGATGTGCGCCATCGAGGCCGGCAAGCGAGGCCGGCGCGTCCTCGTGCTGGAACGTGCCGACCGCATCAGCAAAAAGATTTTGATCTCCGGCGGTGGCCGCTGCAATTTCACCAACCTGCATACCAGCGCCGACAATTTTCTCTCTGCGAACCCGCATTTTGTAAAATCTGCGCTCGCCCGTTACACCCCAGCCGACTTCATCGCGATGGTCGAAAAGCATCGCATTCCATATCACGAGAAAAAGCTTGGCCAGCTGTTCTGCGATCGAGCCGCCAGCGACATCACGGGAATGCTCGAGCAAGAGTGTCGCGGCGCGGGAGCGGCGGAGATCCAATGCAATACCAAAATAAAAGATGTACGCCGAAACAAGAACGGCGACGACCAGTTCCCTTTTGTGATCCAAACCGAAAATGCAATTTTCGCGGCAGCGCGGTTAGTCGTCGCGACCGGCGGCCTCTCGATCGCAAAAATCGGGGCGACCTCATTCGGCTACGATCTGGCGCGGCAATTCGGCTTGAAGATTGTCCCCCCGCGCCCCGCTCTCGTGCCTCTGACATTCCGTGCTCTAGATCGGAAACGTTGGAGCGATTTAGCCGGAGTCTCCCTCGAAGTAATTGCTGGAGCGCTCAATACCAAACAGACCTTTCGCGAAAATATGCTCTTCACTCACCATGGCCTCAGCGGCCCGGCAATTCTTCAGATTTCTTCTTACTGGGATGGCATGGCTCCGATTCGACTTGACCTCGCGCCTGATCGCACCCTCGCCTCCGAATTAGGTTCTCGTGGTCCCCGGGATGAGTCGAGTTGGAGAGTTCTGCTCAGAGAATTTCTACCGCGCCGCTTCGCCGATCGCTGGCTCGAAACCCATCCCTTAGCGGGGAACTCCGATCGCGCTTTCACGGACGCCGAGCACCAACTGCACGCCTGGCAGATCAAGGTCGAGGATACCGAAGGCTACGGCAAGGCGGAGGTCACAGCGGGAGGAGTTGATACTGACGAACTTTCTGCCAAGACGATGGAATCGAAAACAATTCCAGGATTATTTTTTATCGGAGAAGTGGTCGACGTGACCGGACAACTCGGCGGCTTCAATTTTCAATGGGCTTGGGCGTCGGGATTCTCTGCTGGACGCGCGGTGTAAAACAAATACGAATAAGTGATCGCGATCTTACTGCCTTCTTAACTACACACTCTCTAAACTTCCGCGCCTTCTTGCATGAACGGCATGCGCGCAAGAACCTCGGCCGCCTTTTCCAGTTGCTTCAAGTCTTCTCCAGTGAAGTCGCCACCCGCCAACGAAGCGTCTAATCCTTTACGAGAAATTTGAATTACTCCCATCACATTTCCCGATTCCACCACCGGTACCGACATGATTTTTTGAATCGGCATCTGTTCCTGGCCCCGATCTTCATCCTCGGATCCGAGTCCCAGTTTCACCGCCTCAAAAAGGCTGACATGCTTCACCCGCATGAAGGTATTCGAAAGAAGAGGAGTGCGAGTCGACGCGGTGCGCGCTGCGACCGCCGATCCGCTCAGCGGTAAAACGCCCGCCGATCGCAACTCCGCCGGAAAAATAAAACGCAGACTGCCCTTTTCCAAGCGCAGCAGAGCCACTTCGCTGCGACGCACGCGCAAAATCTGCGCCAGTTTCAGGCAGGCCCGGTCACAACTCGGATTGTCAGAAAGCATGTTCTCTAAATCGACAATACTGGCCTTGGTAGCCTTGGTTGCCGACCCTTGACCGGTTGACGCCATAGAAGTGCCGTTTCCTTCTTCCCATATCATCCTGCTTGCACCGATCGCTTTTCGACAAGTTACCAGAGTACTTTGCACTTTCCAGTTAGCCAGGTCCTTATGCTCCTGTCCAAAAGAGTGCCTTTTTTTGTACGCGGGCCAGAGTTTGTCGGTCACTTCCACAGCGATGCGCGTTATTATTTAGGCACAGGTCAACGCAACAAATCGAACTACGGATATCCGGAAATTGGTAAGCCGTCTCGTTGGTTTTGTAAGGAAGTTTGTTGATTTAGTCATTTGCTAAGGAGTAAATTGCATGGCTCGTAAGACAACTGGAACCGTTCCCTCCCGCAGCAAGAAAGCCGTTCAACCTGCGGCTGTAGAAACCACGCCCGTGATCGAGAAAGTGATCGAGAAAGTGGCGCGCAAGAGCGACAAAACAGCGACCGTCACGGCGATCAACCGGGGCACCGTGAATCTCAATCTTGAGGATGCGATTCGCCGCCGCGCCTACGAACTCTACCTCGAGCGTCGGGCAACCGCAGGAGCAAACCAGGGCGACGAAAGTCAGGATTGGCTACTCGCGGAACGTGAAGTTCGTTCTCGCGATGGCGGTCAAGGGCAGCACACCGCCTGAAGTCTCCTTGGCGGGGAGTCCCACGCTCCCCGCCGATTCTGCATCCGGCGCGATCGAAATCTCGATCGTGCGAACGTGAGTTTTCGCGCCTAAACCACCTGCCTGATTAAGCTCGCGATTCCAAATCAGTCACAGTTACTGTTGTATAGCCTGAATGAGCGCGGGCTTTACCTGCTCATGCTGTAGATCGGAAGCGTCCCAAGCCCCGCCCAAAGCCTTCACCAGAAAAACGGAAGTCGTCATTTGCTGCCCGAGCAGCTGCGTCTGCAGCCGTTCATTGGTCAAGAGAGTGGCTTGCGCGGTAATGACATCGAGATACGTGGTAACGCCGCCTACATAGCGATCATTCGCAATATCCAATGCGCGCCGGGAGTCGCTAACCGCTTGCAGCTGCGTTTTCGAAGCCTGTGCGAGGAAAACCAAACCGGCGAGTCCGTCCTCCACTTGCTGGAACGCCTCGAGCACCGATTCGCGATAATTGGCGACCGACTCGTCATAGCTTGCGCGGGTCAGAGCCAGGTTCGCTCGATTGCGCCCGCCATTCAACACCGGCTGCAACAAATCACCCCCGAGCGCCCACATTGCGCTCGGTGCGTTCACCAGCGTAGCAATATCGCTACTCTGCCACCCGCCGCTCCCGTTCAACGAAATATGAGGATAAAACGCGGTCATCGCGATCCCGATTTGCGCATTTTCAAACGCCATCTGACGTTCGTTGGCGGCAACATCCGGTCGGCGCTCCAGAATCTCGGAAGGTAGCCCGGTCGGAATCGCCGGAGGAATCGCGTTAAATGGCGCCTCGGCTACGCTAAAAGAGGATGCGGGCTTCCCCAACAAAACCGCAATCGCATGTTCGTATTGCGCCCGCTGCTGCAGCACTAACTGCAACTGCGTTGCCGTGGAGTCAAGCAAAGCGGCCTGCTGAGCCACTTCCAATCCCGATGCGACGCCGCCATCATGCCTCCGGTTGACCAGATCCAATCCTTTTTGCTGGATCTCCACCGATTGGCGCACCACGCCGATTTCGCGGTCGCTTTCGCGCAAGTTGTAATAGTCGGCCGCAAGTTCAGCGGTCAGCACCAGTCGCACATTTTCCAGGTCTGCGGCGCTCGCTTGTAACGAAGCGTTGGCAGCTTCCAGATTTCGACGCACGCGCCCAAACAGATCCACTTCGTAGCTCACGGAAAATGGAACGGTGAAATTGCTCTGTGTAAAGGGCGGCAACTCCCCGCCCACAAACGCACGATTCCGCGAGACCCTCTGCCGCTCTCCGCTTGGGTCCGTGCTGACCGTGGGGAAAAAAGCTGCGGATACTATCCTCGCCTGCGAACGCGCCTCCAGCAAGCGATCCCGCGACGCGGTCAACGACTGGTTTGCCTGCAAGAGTTGTTGCTCTAACTGATCCAGATCGGCATCGTGGAAAACCTGCCACCACGCGCCCTTCGGAATCGCGTCCTTCGGGGCCGCAGTCTGCCACGGCCCTTCGCCCTTCCAGGTATCTGGTACCTGCGCCGTCGGACGCTTGTACCTCGGCCCGACCGTACAGCCCACCGTGCTCACAACAAGCAGAGAAACCGCTAGCAGCGCGCCTTTCAAACTAAGCCGGGCCGCTATCGATCGCTTCACCGTTAGACGTTCCGATTGCCTGGGAAAAAACAGAATCATGAATTCGCTTATCTCCGTATCCGAGCCTGGCGTGAAGGTGAACGAAAGACAGATTTGTGCCGAAGCCCCGGCTTCACGAATGTGCATCCCCCGAGCTCGGCTTAGCTACATGGACTGCCTCTCCTTCTTCCAGAGAGTCAGACGGGTTGACGACGATTTGATCGCTCACGTCAACTCCACCAAGAACTTCGAGCGTTGCGCCAAAATCGCGTCCAATCGCGATTGCATGCAGACGCACCTTGCTATCTTTATCCACCACGGCGACCTGCGCTCCCTGGGCGCGAAACAACATCGCGTTCGCCGGAATCGTAATCCGCGGCACAGCCGTGCCCGTGGCAAAATGCACCTGCCCGAAAGATCCTGGAAGCAACTTACCGTCTTTGTTCGGCACATCAACTTCTGTGTTAAGAGTGCGCGTCGCAGGATCGATCGCGTCGGCGGTGCGCACGACTGTGCCCAAAAATTTCTGTCCGGGAAACTCCTGCAGCGTTACCACCGCCTTCACTCCCACCTTCATCGACGGCGCGTAAGCCTGCGGCACGCTCACGTAAACGCGCAGCGGATCAACGCGCGCAATATCGAACAACTCTTTTCCCGTCGCTTGCGCGCCCGAATTGATCAACGCGCCCGGATCGACATTTCGACGCGTGAGTACGCCGGAGAAAGGCGCGTACACATTCTTGAATGACTCGAGTTGTTCCAGGCGGCGCACATTCGCGTCCGCTGCCTCAAGATTTGCTTGCGCCTGCGTATAACCGCTCGCTTGCTGATCGGCTTCCTGTTGCGAAACCGAATCGGACTTGCGCAAGTTCGCCCATCGATCAGCCGAAATCTTCGCCAATCCCAATGCCGATTTCACCTGATCGCGCGTCGCTCGGGCCTGCGAAAGTTCCTGATCCACCTCTGGAGTATCGATCGCCGCCAGCAATTCGCCTTTTTCGATTTTGCTGCCAATGTCCTTATACCAACGCAGCAGATAGCCGTTGGTACGAGCGAAAATCGGAGACTCCTCAAAGGCTTGCAAATTTCCCGGCAAGATCAATTCATCGTTGCCGGGCTCCGACTGCGCGTGCGTAACCCCAACCGTGGGAACCGCGATCACCTCGGTCTCTTTTGCCAGCGCGTCGGTTTCACCTTTGCGATTGATGAAAGTTACCACGCCGGCCGTGATCAGAATCAGGAGCGCGGCGCCCATCAGAATGCTTCCGCGCCCCGCCGGAGCCGGCGTTACCTTCGGCGGCTCACTAATCTCAGGATGATGGGGGTGCTGTGTCTCGTTCTCTTGCGTCGTTACCGGCGTCTCTACCGACATAATCGTCTCTCCCTGCAATTGCGAAAAACTCTACTTCTCTTGCGGCGCCAACCTTGCCTGCCGGCGCCCGTGAATAATCGTAAACACACTAGGCACAAAGAATAATGTCGCGACGGTTGCAAACAAGAGACCGCCGATTACAGCCCGGCCGAGAGGCGCATTCTGCTCGCCGCCTTCGCCAAAACCGAGCGCCATTGGAACCATGCCAATGATCATCGCAAGCGCCGTCATTAAAACCGGGCGCATACGCGTGTAGCCTGCTTCCAGCGCCGCTTGCAACGCCGGAACTCCCGCATCCATTCGATCACGCGCAAACGACACCATTAGAATCGAGTTCGCGGTCGCCACTCCCATGCACATGACCGCGCCGGTTAACGAAGGAACGCTCAGCGTCGTCCGGGTAATCAGCAAGCACCAGCAAATCCCCGCCAGCGCTCCGGGAAGCGCCGTAATAATAATGAACGGATCTAGCCACGATTGAAAGTTCACCACAATCAGCAAGTAGACCAGCACGATCGCTCCGAGCAATCCCACGCCCAATCCGAAGAAGGAAGACCGCATGGTTTCGACCTGTCCCCGAACTACAATCTGCGTTCCTCGCGGAAGATTCTTCTTATCCTGAAAGGGCTTGAGCGCCTTCATAATATCCGCCGCGACACCGCCCAAGTCGCGCCCCTGCGTGCTGGCATAAACATCGATGACCGGTTGCACATTGTAGTGGTTCACCACGGCAGGACGCGCCGTCGGCGTAACTTGCACCAGATTGCCAAGTACTTGGGATTGCGCGCTCGCACTGCTCACCGGCGTGTTCATCAAGTCTTGCATGGACGTCATGTGGTACTGCGGCGTCTGAATCGAAATGTTATACGTGACCCCATTCTTCGGATTCAGCCAGAACGTCGGAGCGGTCTGGAAGCTTCCGCTTAAGCTGATGAGCACGCTTTGCGCCACATTCTGAGCCGTCAGTCCCACCTGGTTAATGCGCGTACGGTCCATGTCGAGATGCAGAGTGGGCAGACTCAGCATTTGTTGCACATGCACGTCCGCGGCCCCAGGAATCTGACGCACTCGATTTGCGATTCTCTGGCCAATCTCGTAATTGGTGTTCGTATCGGCGCCCATAATCTGGATGTCGACCGGCGCCGGCAATCCAAAGTTTAGAATTTGCGACACGATGTCAGCCGGCTGAAAAAAGAACTCCACGCCAGGAAACCGCTCCGGAAGTTCGCGGCGCAACTTTCGTATGTACCCCGCCGTAGGATGGTGATGCTCGGGGTCCAGGGCAATCAAAATCTCCGCGTCACTGCTCCCAATCACGCCCGAACTCGCGTACGAAAGATTGATACCCGAATACGGGACGCCGATATTATCGAGCACCGTCTGCAACTCTTCCTTCGGAATCTCGTTCCGCAACACCTGCTCGACTTCATCGCACAAACGCGCCGTCTCTTCCACGCGCAGGCCGGGCCGAGCGCGAAAATGCAAACGAATCAACCCTGCATCCACTTGCGGGAAGAAATCCTCGCCCAGAAAGAACACGATCCCCAGTGACAAGACGCAAAAAGCGACGAAGCAAACGGCGAACAATTGCCGATGTTCCAGCGTGGTTTCCAGCAGTCCCTGATAGGTGCCACGAAATCTCTCAAACGCCCGCTCGAATTTCCTTTGGAACTTGACCAGGGGATTCCTGGTCTCGGCAGCCTTGTGCTCGTGCCCGCGCATGATAAACATCACCATCGTCGGGATCAACGTTCGCGAAAGCAAATACGATGCCAGCATGGCAAACGACACCGCTTCCGCGAGAGGCACGAAAAGATATCTGGCGACGCCTGCCAGAAAGAACATCGGCACAAACACGATGCAGATACACAGCGTCGATACCAGCGCCGGCACGGCAATTTGTTGAGCGCCATCGAGAATGGCTTGCTTCATCTCCTTGCCCATCGCGAGATTGCGCTCGATGTTCTCGATCTCCACCGTTGCGTCATCCACCAGAATGCCGACCGCCAGCGCCAGTCCGCCTAGCGTCATGATGTTGATGGTCTCGCCAAGCGCACTCAACAAGAGCACCGAGACGAAAATCGACAACGGGATCGACACGGCAATGATGATCGTGGGACGCCAATCGCCCAAAAAGAGCAGGATCATGACAGCCGTTAAACAAGCTGCAATCAGGCCCTCGCGCAACACTCCCTGAATCGACGCCCGGACGAACAGCGACTGATCAAATAACGCCTTGATCGTGAGCTGCGGACTGAGATCCGGGGGCAGATACTTCGAAGCATTTTCCACCACCGTCTTTACATCCTTGACCACGGTGAGGGTCGACGCTCCGCCCAGTTTGAACATCGACATCAGCGCTCCGCGAGCGCCATCCTGCCGGACGATATTGGTCTGCGGGCCGAATCCGTCCCGCACATGCGCTACATCGCGCATGTAAAGCGTGGAGGAGCTCGTCGTCTTGACCGGCAGATCGTTCAGTTCGGCCACCGTCTGCGGAGACCCGTTCATTTCTACGTTGTATTCCGTCGGCCCGATCTTCGCTGTCCCCGAGGGCAAAATCAGGTTCTGCGCGGCAACCGCGTTGACGATATCCGCAGGCGACAAGCCATAAGCCTGTAGTTTCGCGGAGTCGAGATCCACCTGAATCTGGCGCGGCTTGCCGCCGAACGGATACGGAGTGCCCGCGCCCTGCACCGTGCTCAATTGCGTGCGCAGAAAATTCTGGCCGAGGTCGAACAACTGCTGTTCCGGAAGCGTCTTGCTGCTTAAACCCAACTGCACAATTGGCGTCGACGAAGCCGTATAAGTAATGACGAGTGGCGGAGTCGTGCCCGCGGGCAATCCGCGCAACACCGTCTGGCAAATCGCCGTCACCTGCGTCACCGCCATCGCAATGTTTACGGAAGGCCGGAAGAAGATCTTGATCACCGCGAGACCGGCGAGCGACTGCGACTCCTGATGCTCGATGTCATTGACCGTGACCGTAAATCCTCGCTCGGAGTTGGTCACGATGCGGTCTGCCATGTCCTGCGGCGAGAAACCGGTGTAGTTCCACACCACGCTGACCACCGGAATATTGATGTTCGGGAAAATGTCGACCGGAGTTCGGTCAATCGTGATGGGCGTGAGAATGATGATGAGCAGTGCCATCACCACGAACGTATAAGGGCGGCGAAGCGCTAATGCGACGATCCACATAAGAAAAAAGTGAAGCCCTAATAAGCTGTTAAACCTGGCTTGCGAAAAAAGGAACTGGAAGAAACAACACTACCAACCCCAGGCGCCCACAATGCCCACAGACCAAAATAGATTCAAAACAGTACGTTTCGGATTTAAATTATATTAGACTTCAGCCATGGCTCAAAACCATATTCCGGACGCCCCCGTGCGAAACGCTACAAACGGCGCGTCTGGGACCAACGGCAACGGCGCTTCCGGAGAGAAACGCCTCCCGGGTCGCCCTCGTAGCGAAGAGTCACGGCAGTCCATCTTGCGGAGCACGCTCAAGCTCTTAAAGGAAGACGGCGGATTCGCCGAACTCAGTATCGAAGCCATCGCCGCTGACGCCAATGTAGGCAAGACAACTGTCTACCGTTGGTGGCCCACCAAAGCCGCTCTCGTTGCCGACGCCTTCGCCGTCAGCGCCAATGATGAACTTCTCTTCCCCGATACCGGCTCGGTGCAGGATGACATGACCCTCCAGATGCGCCGTCTGATCCGAGTTTTCCGTTCCGAGCGCGGTAAGGTCGTCGCCGCCCTATTAGCCGGAGGCCAATCCGATCCCGAACTCATCGAAGCCTTCCGCGAGAGATTTTTGTGGCCCCGTCGCAAGCAAGCCTACCAAACCCTTCAGCGCGGCATTGATCGAGGAGAGCTCCCAGCCGACACCGATCTCGATCTCGTTCTCGATACCCTCTACGGCCCAATCTACATGCGCTTTCTCATACGCCACCAGAAATTGGACGAGACCTTTGCCGACGGCATTTGCGGCCTGGTGTTGGGTGGCCTGAAAAAGCAGCGCGAGCCAGAAAATTAGCCTCTCGATCTTCAGGACTTCCGCTCGGCCCCTGATGTATTCCCACTAACCCGTTTGCCAGCATAAAGATACCGTTCCACCCGTAATTTCAGCCACTTACTGACGGCCCTTGCGCTCATCTGGAACTCAAGCTAGAATCGAAATGCGACCGAAACAGTCGGCTTTTTATCCGACTAGAAAGGTCGGCATTGCCACCATGCTGAAACTGACCAAGAAAGCGGATTACGGCCTTATGGCGATGAAGCATCTCGCCGAGCATGCTGACCAGGGCGCGTGCAGCGCGAAAGATGTCGCGGAAGCGTACGGCATTCCGCAGGAAGCGCTGGCAAAAATCCTGCAGCGCCTGGCCAAAGTTGGATTGATCCGATCGCAGCATGGCATCAACGGCGGCTACACCTTAACGCGAGATCCGAAGATGATCTCGGCGTTCGAGGTAATCAAAGCCATCGACGGACCGTTGTTCATCACCTCGTGTGTGACCGTCCGAGGAGAGTGCGGCCAGAGCAATCGCTGCACAATTCGCGAGCCCTTGCGCAAAGTAAATGAAAGCATCGAGCAGGTCCTGAAAAACATCAAGATTTCACAGATGCAAGAAGAGCCCGAAGTTCTCGATCTAACGGCGCAAGAAACGGCTGTCCGCGGAACGAACGGGCCAGACCCGAAGAAGACAACCGAACTAGTCACGATTTCGACGTAATCAGGTTTCGTATCACGTCGCAGCTCTTTTGCCTCGTATCAGGGCAGGGCTTTTGCCTCGTATCAGGGCATCGCTTTAGCGATGCCGAAATTGATCCAGCTTGAAAGCCCCTTTAGGGGCCGGTTTGAAGTTAAGGAGAAAGGTAATCATGAGCACCGATGTGAAGACGGCGACCCGCACCAGCAGTAAAGATAACGGACATCACGCAGCTCCCAACGGAATCAAGCTGCCGATTTACATGGACAATCACGCGACTACGCCGATGGATCCACGCGTTCTGGAAGAAATGCTGCCCTACTTCATGGAGAAGTTCGGCAACTCCGCCAGCCGCAATCATCCCTTCGGATGGGCGGCGGAAGAAGCAGTCGAGTTGTCGCGCGAGCGTATCGCTAAGCTGATCGGCGCGACTGCGAAAGAAATCATCTTCACCTCGGGCGCTACCGAGAGCGACAACCTCGCCATCAAAGGCGTCGCCGAAATGTACCGCGAGAAGGGCAACCACATCATCACCGCCGTGACCGAACACAAAGCCGTGCTCGACACTTGCAAGCATCTCGAGAAATTCGGCTTCCGCGTCACCTACCTGCCTGTCCAAAAAAGCGGCCTCATAGATCTCGACGACCTGAAGCGCGCCATGGACGACAAGACCATACTGGTCACCATCATGGCTGCCAACAATGAAATTGGCGTCCTTCAGCCTATCGCTGAGATCGGTAAGCTCTGTCGCGAGCGGGGAGTCATCTTCCACTCCGACGCAGTACAAGCCATCGGGAAGGTTCCCATCGACGTAAACAAGATGAACATCGACGTGGCGTCCATCACCGGACACAAGCTCTACGGTCCGAAGGGAGCGGGCGCTCTGTATGTTCGGCGCAAGAATCCCCGCGTACAACTCGTCCCCCTCATCGACGGCGGAGGCCACGAGCGTGGCATGCGTTCCGGCACGCTGAATGTTCCCGGCATCGCCGGCCTGGGCAAGGCTTGCGCGATCGCTCAGGAAGAAATGCCGCAGGAAGCCATCAAAATGGCAGCCATGCGCGATCGCCTGAAAGACAGCATCATGAGCCGCCTCGACGAGGTCTACATTAACGGCTCCATGGAGCACCATCTGCCAGGCAACCTGAACATCAGTTTTGCCTATGTAGAAGGCGAGTCGCTTCTGATGGGCATCAACGATATCGCAGTTTCGAGCGGATCGGCCTGCACCTCGGCGACACTTGAGCCATCTTATGTCTTAAAGGCTCTCGGCACAGGAGACGATCTGGCCCACAGTTCGATTCGCTTCGGAATCGGCCGCTTTAACACGGAGGCCGAGATCGATTACGTGGCCGACCGCGTCGTTGAAACGGTTTTACGTTTGCGCGAGCTCTCGCCCCTCTACGAGATGGCGAAAGAAGGCGTAGACCTGAAGAGTGTGAAATGGGCCGCCGAAGCGCATTGACCAACGGAGGCGACTAGCAAAGATTCGTATCAGGGCATCGCTTTAGCGATGTCACAGGCGGTCAGAAATTAAATGCCCCTTTGGGGGCTGGCATAGAAAACTTTTCAAGGAGATTACAGATGTCATACAGCGATAAAGTAATCGACCACTACAACAATCCGCGCAACGTAGGATCCATGGACAAGAAGGACTCCGACGTGGGCACAGGACTTGTCGGCGCTCCCGAATGCGGCGACGTGATGAAACTTCAGATCAAAGTGAATCCGCAGACCAACGTCATCGAAGACGCAAAGTTCAAGACCTTCGGCTGCGGCTCGGCAATCGCATCTTCTTCGCTCGCGACCGAGTGGGTCAAGGGCAAGACGATCGACGAAGCGCTCGCCATCAAGAACACTGAGATCGTGAAAGAGCTCGCCCTCCCTCCAGTTAAGATTCACTGCTCGGTGTTGGCGGAAGACGCCATCCGCGCCGCGATCGGCGACTGGAAGAAGAAGCAGGAAGCTACGAAGCCCGCGACCGTACAGGCAGCGCAGTAACACCATCTGTAGAGACAGGGCTCGCCCCGTCTCCCCGGCAAAAAGAGTCGCGGCAAGCTGCGTCTACGGGAATTCAGAGAATTATGGACCAGGCAGTCAAAGACGAAACGGTGAAAGAGCAGGCGCCCCAACGCCCTGCGCCCACGCCTCCGGCGAAAGGCATTCAGGTGACGGAGAACGCCCTGAAGAAGATTCGTTCGGCGATGGTCAAAGAAAACGTCTCGCCGGAACAGGGCGGCCTGCGTTTGGGCGTGCAAGGTGGCGGCTGCTCGGGCCTGAGTTACAACATACGATTCGACACGCAACCGCGCGAGCGCGATCGTGTCTTTCAATACGGAGATGTGCGGGTCTTCGTCGACCCGAAGTCCTTCATCTATCTGCACGGGATGACGCTCGATTATCAGGAAACGCTGATGCAACAAGGTTTCGTCTTCGTGAATCCAAATTCGACGAAGTCTTGCGGCTGCGGCAGTTCGTTCTCGTAGCGAATGTGCTCGTGTGGTGACGGGGCTCCGCCCCGTGAAAAGGCCCGAGGCTCGTCCGTAGACAATAAGTTGCTCCAGGGGCGAGCCAACGCTCGCCCAAATTTTTGTATGGCAAACGCAGAATCCAAATCGTCGCTGATCATGCCCGGACCGCCGGCCGACTCCTCCGCGGAGGCCACACCCACTTGCTGGTCCTGCGGAACCATGCGCGCCGTTCACTTCTGCAGTTCCTGTGGCAAGGTCCAGCCGCCCAAACCGGTCGACTATTTCACTTTTTTCGGATTTCCTCGCAAGCTGAATCTCGATACCGCAGCGCTCGAAAAGGAGTTCTACGCACTGAGCCGCCGCCTTCATCCCGACGTGTTCGGACAAGCGGAAGATCGCGAACGCGCATGGAGCCTCGAGCAAAGCTCCATGCTCAACGACGCCTACCGCACCTTAAAAGATCCCATCAAGCGCACCGAATACCTGCTCCGCATCGAGGGTGTCGAACTCGAAGAGCAATCGAAGCAGGCCACGGAAAAGGCCCGCGCCAGCGGAGAACTCAAGCAACAAGTCGTGCCTGCTGATCTGCTGGAAGAAGTGTTCGAGCTCAACATGCATCTCGAAGAACTGCGCGTTCAAAAGAAATTAGGCGAAGATGATCCCGCCCTGCTCGAAGAAATCGGCAAGGCCAAGCTCTCGCTGGAAGAAAAATACGACGCGCTCTTCGATGAACTTGAGACTCAGTGGAATCACTGGGACCAGGCCGCGGACAGCGGCACAGAAGCCGACCGGCGGCAGATTCTCAACAACATGCTGGATGTGCTAAACCGTAGAAATTATGTTCGGAACCTCGTTCGCGACGTGAACGAGGCAATGGAATAGGATTTGTAATTTGGTAATCGGGTAATTTTGTAATTTACAAAACCCGCGGCAATTCAAGGCCTTCAATTACCAAATTACCCGATTACAAAATTACAAAATGTCCTCTGACTACATCGTCGGCATCGATCTCGGCACCACGAACTCCCTTGTGGCGTACATGCAGGGGGACGCGCCCGTCGTCATCCCAGGCGAAGACGGGCTGAATCTCGTTCCCTCAGTCGTCGCTCTCGCCCCCGATAAAGATGAGAAAAACCAGATCATCGTCGGCAATGCCGCGCGCAAATATTTGATCGAAACTCCCGACCGTGCCGTCTACTCCGTCAAACGCCTCATGGGGCGCGGCGTTGAAGACATTCAGGACGAACTCAAGCTCTTCCCGTTCCAGTTAGCGGACGACCTTCACGAAGGCGAAGTTTTGCGCATCAAGATCGGCGACCGCACCTACACTCCGCCCGAAATTTCAGCTCTCGTACTACGCCAGCTCAAGCGAAACGCCGAGCGCTTCTTCGGAGCGCCCGTAACCCAGGCCGTCATCACCGTCCCCGCCTACTTCAACGATGCGCAGCGTCAGGCCACCAAAGACGCGGGACGCATAGCCGGCCTGAACGTCTTGCGCCTCGTCAACGAACCCACCGCCGCGTCGCTCGCCTACGGTCTCGATAAGAAGAAGAACGGCGTCATCGTGGTTTACGATCTCGGCGGCGGCACTTTCGACATTTCGATTCTCAAACTTCACGACGGAATTTTCGAAGTCATCGCCACCAACGGCGACACGCATCTGGGTGGGGACGACATCGACAATCTCCTCATCGCCATTGCCATCGACGATATTCGCGGCGATCTCGGAATCGACCTTCGCAGCAAGGATCGCGGAAACGCCGAAGGCGCTGCCCGAATCCGCAAAGCCGTCATCGAAGCGAAGATTGCTCTTTCATCCCAACCCTCGGCAAAGCTCGATGTCGATCTCCCCGATGGCAGGAAATATCAGCGCGAGATCTCGCTCGAAATTTTCGAGCAGATGATTCAGCCCATCCTCGACCGCACCATCGGCCCCTGTAAACAAGCGCTCAAGGATGCCGGCCTCAAACCCGATCAAATCGACGAGGTCGTCCTGGTAGGCGGATCAACGCGCATTCCAAAAGTTCGTCGCCTGGTACAGGATCTCTTCGGCCGCGTGCCCCACACCGATTTGAATCCGGACGAAGTCGTGGCTCTAGGCGCAGCCGTCCAAGCCAACATCCTCGGAGGCGGTTCTGAAATCACACAAGACATGCTCTTGCTCGACGTCACCCCGCTCTCGCTTGGAATTGAAGTCGCGGGCGGTGTGACCGACAAGATCATCCTGCGCAATTCCACCATCCCCGCGTCGGCAACGCAGCACTACACCACGCAAATCGACGGACAAACGAACGTCGCGATCCACGTGCTGCAGGGCGAACGTGAACTGGCCCGTGACTGCCGTTCGCTGGCGCGTTTCGACCTGAAAGGCATTCCGCCGATGGTCGCGGGCATGCCGCGCATCGAAGTTAAATTTCTTATCGACGCCAACGGCATTCTGCGCGTCTCTGCCCGCGAGCAGCGCAGCGGCAAGGAAGCGGAAATCGACGTCCAGCCCACCTACGGCTTAACTGACGAACAAGTCGAGAACATGCTCCTCGAATCCTTCGACTACGCCGAAGAAGATTTTCGCCAGCGCCAGGTCATCGAAGCGCGGCGCGAAGCCGACACCATCCTGACGGCGCTCGGCAAAGCCAAGAATGGACCGGCATGGCCGGAACTGACCGGCGAAGAACGTTCCAACGCGAATGCGCTTGAGCAAACTCTGGCCACCGTGAAAGATGGTGACGATTACCACGCCATCCGCGAAGCGATCGACGCGCTAAACAAAGCCACCATGCGTCTGGCGGAATTAATGATGGATACGGCCGTAACCACTGCTCTCAAAGGCAAAACCATGGACGGCACCGACTTCGACGAAGCCGGCGACGCTGGCCATCCTGTAGCGAAAGCGGAATTCAAGTAGACGTTTCTATGCACTCGAACTTGTCATCCCGGACGGATCTAAATTTGTCATTCGCTATTTTAAGTTTGTCATTCCGAACGAAGTGAGGAATCTGCATTTGCAGCCTTATGTCTGACGAAAAAAACCAATCCGCTGGCGCCGCCACGGTCGATTCTCCGGGCGAGAACACCGTCGAAGTCACTTTCCTTCCAGAAGGCAAAACCGTAACCTTCGAACATGGCAAGCTGCCTTATAAAGACCATGGCAAACAAGAGTCTCTGCTCGACGTAGCGCTGAATTTCGGCGTCCATCTCGATCACGCCTGCGGCGGAAACTGCGCCTGCACCACCTGCCACGTCTGGGTGAAAGAAGGCGCCGACCTGATCTCCGAGATGGAAGACGACGAAGCGGACAAACTCGACATGGCCGCCGATCTTCAGCTAAACTCACGCCTCGGATGCCAGACCGTTATCACGAAACCTGGCAAAGTGGTGGTCGAGATTCCCGCGTGGAATCGGAATTACGTTTCGGAAGAACACTAAAGAAACGGGTGAACACGGGAAGGGCACGACTTTAGTCGTGCCATTACAAGCAAAAATCAAGCGGCTTCAGCCGCCGAGGGCACGCAGCATATTTTTGAAGGAATCCATTATGCCAAAAGAACTCACTTGGAGCGACCCCGAAGACATCGGAATTCTGTTGTCGGAAGCTCATCCCCAGATCGACCCGCTCGCGGTACGTTTCACCGACCTGCACAAATACGTGATCGCACTGCCCGACTTCAAAGACGATCCCACAAAGTCAAACGAATCGAAACTGGAAGCTATCCAGATGGCGTGGCACGCCGAAGTTCTCGACCGCACGCAAGGCTAGCGCTGCGGTTCAGCCGACGTAATATCGTGCCTCACTTGCTACTGTCAAGGAGTGAAATCGCTTGATTTCAGAAATTGCAGAAGAAAGATTTCAATAAGCATTGCGCTTCGTTGGAGATGCATGCGCGACGGCCCCAGAGGCATGAACGTCATCCCGATCTATAATTAGGCTCTCAGGTGGCCCTATGAAGTATTTCCTCGCTATGGCCTTGATCGCGACAAGTGTTTTTGCGAACTCCCAGACAAAGAACCACCTAGACGGG
The DNA here is from genome assembly GCA_049520915.1 of Terriglobales bacterium. GTDB lineage: Bacteria > Acidobacteriota > Terriglobia > Terriglobales > Acidobacteriaceae > Acidiflorens. Next base: position 33,554 of record JBEKPH010000001.1, on the reverse strand, counting down.
CGGATCAAAGGTACTGTTACAGACCCAGGCGGAAGCCCTGTGGTGGGTGCTACGGTTTATGCCGTTCCACAGTTCCTCACCTTCGACGGTATTAAGCCGCGCTCGGTGAAGACGGACAGAAATGGGGGTTTCGATTTTGGCCGTGGTCTCCCATTGGGGACCTATAAGCTCTATTCCCAAAAAGATGAAGATGGCTACCCTGATCCGTTTAATAGCCTCGACGCGGAAGCAAAGGTCGAAGTTGCAAAAGTTGTTCTCACCAAGCGTCATAGGTCAGCAACGGCCAAAGTGACGTTGGGCAAGAAATCCGGAGTGGTAACTGGACAGGTCATCGACGCTGACAGTGGTGCTGCGACGAAAGCCTTCTTGGTTTTCATAGATCAAGATGGAAACCGTCGTGAAATTGTGGCCGATGGATCGTTTCGCGTTTCTTTGCCACCGGGGAAGGACATAATCCTGATGGTGACAGCTATGTCCGGACAATCTAGCACACGGCGACCGTTTGACACCCCCGTGCGGCTTGAACCGGGGCAGGAGATTTATATGGACATCCCGGTCTCCAATCAATGAAGACCACTTGCGCCATTGGCGGCAGTTGGCAAAGAATCCCGACTTCACTCCTTATCCATCAAGGGGCTCTAGTCGCTCCGATACGTTGACTTTCTTGACAACCTATCACCTCGCGAACATGAAGTCCTACCGCACGCCTACCACTCCCGGCACCGCGTCTTCCACGCTAGCCTCGCGCAAAAATTTTGCCGCCTCTTCCGGCGGCGTTGGATTGATATAGAACCCCGTTCCCCACTCGAATCCCGCCGTCTTCGTCAGCTTCGGCATGAATTCAATATGCCAGTGGTAGTACTCATTCGTCGGATCCTGCACCGGCGACGTATGCACCACCAGGTTATACGGAGGATTGTCGAGCACGCGGTCGGCCTTCATCAGCAGTAACTTCAACGCCTTCGCCAGGTTCTCGAACATGTGCGACGACGAATTTTCGAACGCCGATTCATGCCGCTTCGGCAGAATCCACGACTCAAACGGAAACCGCGGCGCATACGGAGCCAGCGTCAGAAAGTCTTCATTCTCCGCCACCACCCGAATCCCGCTATCCGTTTCCTGCCGGATGATGTCGCAGAACACGCACCGCTCTTTATAGATGTAGTACTGCTTTGACCCCTGCAATTCTTCCGTCACGTAAATCGGCAGAATGGGCAGCGCGATCAATTGCGAATGCGAGTGCTCCAGCGACGCGCCCGCCGCTTCTCCGTGATTTTTGAAGAGCAAAATATATTTGAAGCGCCGGTCTTTCTTGAGATCAAGAATGCGGTCACGAAAAGCCCATAGCAGGTCTTCGATTCTCTTCGAGGGGAGTGACGCCAGCGTCGCCGCGTGATCCGGCGTCTCAATCACCACTTCGTGCGCGCCGATGCCATTCATCTTGTCGAACATGCCCTCGGCCTGTTTGTTCAACGTACCTTCAATGCCGAGCGCAGGAAACTTGTTCGGCACGACCCTCGTCGTCCAGCCGGGACTGTCTTTCTGAGGAGCGCCGCCGTTGGTGCTGGGGCGATAAGCCAGAATCTCCGGCGGAGTCTTGCTCTCATTCCCGTAACAGAACGGACAAAATCCGCCCTTCGCCTTCATCCCCTCGCGCAAAAAATCGGTGGGTCGCTTGGCGCGGTCCGTGGAAATAATCACCCACCGGCCCACGATGGGGTCTTTTCTTAATTCAGGCACGTACTAAATCCTTTCAGTGGGGTTCGCGAACTTTCGATTGTACGACACGGAAAACGCATTTTGAAACAGCTCAAACGAGGGCTGGCTGTTGCCGTGCTCATAGTATACGGCGAGCACATCGAACCGCGATTGCGGCGGCGCGGACATATGGCGCAAGAAATCGCGCGCCACCATGATCAACTCGCGGCGTTTATCGCGATCGACCGCGGCTTCCGCCGGTTTGAAGTCGCGCGAGGTACGCGTCTTCACTTCGACAAAACACAGCACCTCCCGATCCCAACCGACCAGATCGAGTTCGCCACGATGGTTCGGCGAGCGAAAGTTACGCGAGATTATCGTGTATCCCCGACGGCGCAGATAGAAGTAAGCATCTTCTTCGCCGCGCCGTCCCGTCAGTTGATGCGCCGGCAAATCCTCGGGTGGCAGAGTTTTCGCCGCCAGCCAATCCAGTGCGCGCATTGCAGTTTGCGTCAGGCGTCCGGCAAACATTTGGGATTTTTCCACTTTTAACGCTAGCCGCACTCACCCGCGCGCGATGTGACCCCCATCACCAGACATCTCATCCATTCGCGACCTGTCGACGGGATCAATTCGCCGCTTTCGCCACAGCGAAAGTCTCGGCAGGAACCGGCTTCTCGGCAATCGATTTCTTTCTACCCGCCGTATTCACCAGGACAACTCCGCCGATCGCAATCGCCCCGCCAACCAGCGAAATAAGTCGAGGCACCTCACCCAGCCACATCCACGCAATGCCGATCGCAACGATGGGAATCAGATTCAGCAAACTCGTCGTCCGCCCCGCAGCTCCATGCGAAAGCACGTACGACCACGCGACATACGCCAGCGCTCCCGGAACCACGCCCAGATAAATCACCGGCAACGTAGCCGATAACGGCGCGCTGCGCACCGCGCGAAAAAAGCCGCGGCCAAAAGGCAGCATCATCGCCGTGCCAAACCACACCGCGTAAGCAGTCGCTTCCAGCGCACTATATCTCCCGAGATAGTGCTTCTGCAAGATCATGTAGAGCGCGGACGCAACCGCCGCCGCGAGCACCACCAGCGCTTGCCGCGACAGCCGTATCCCTTCCCCTTCACCGCTCGCAATCATCGCCACGCCGGCAAAACTCACCAGAACGCCGCACCATCCAATCACCGTCAGCCTCTCATGCAGCCAGAAGCGGGCAGAAACCGCTGTCCATATAGGAGTCGAAGCAATCAGCAAACTTGCCGCTCCTGCCGTGACTCGGGTTTCGCCATAATTCAGCGCCAGATTATAGAAACTGATTCCGATCGCCCCCGTCAGCGCCAGCCCTGGAATATCGCGTAGTGCCGGACGCCGAAAGTGCGCAATCCCTGCATAAACAGCGAGCACGCCAGAGGCAATTAAGAATCGCAAAATGGCAAGGTTCGCCGGAGAATATCCTCGCAACCCCGCGCGAATTCCAGCAAAGGCCGAGGCCCAAACGACTACGGTAAACGTGAGCGCGACAAGAGTGCGAGATGTAAAGCGCGGCATGGCGCCTCCTTTCGATAAGTTCCTGTGGATGGAGTCTGCGTTCGCAGAGTGAATGCCGAGTAAAGGCCAAGCGAACGAAGTGGACCCGGCTTTACCTGATTCGAGTTACCGGATGGCAATCACCAGCAGCTCTTACCAGGTATCGCCGCCACGTTCAGGAGGCCAAGCGCCGGCCTGGCGGCGAAGCAATGCAATCTGGCCGGCGTGATAACTGTTGTGCGCCGCGATCTGCCACAGCATGGCATGCACCGTCGATTCCCGAGGAGCTTCCGCCGATCCGACGTTATAAATCACGCGCGCCAACTCCTGCTCGTCGGATTCCGCAAGTCGTGCCAACCGCGCCAGCAAATCCGCAAAGCGCCGAGTCGTAGCCTTCCACTCGTCACCTACGGCCGAACTCCCGCCAGCAGGATTCGGATGCGTCGGCCAGCTTTCGATTGCCCGCTGTGGATACGCTCGCTCCTCCCCCGCAACTCTGCCGAGATCGTGTTCCATCCAATAATTCATGTGCTCCACGATCTGCCAAATTGAATGCGGAGAACCTGCCACAGTCCGCGCGGCCAACTCTGCCGAGATATCCTCAATGCAAGCGACAGGATCCGCGTGAGCGCCTTTGCCGTACACGAGTTCGCGCAATGTGATGTCGCCCATAAATCCCATTTCTCTTTTTGCCACGAGACTTGCCCGTCAGAGGATGCAAAGACGCGAACCGAACACAAGAACGGAAGATGCCGACGAACTTCGAGAGCACAGCCGTGAAACACGCTTCTACAAAACGACCGTAATCGGATCCCCGACGCGAATCGTGCCCGGTGTGAGGATTTGCGCCCGCAGTCCGCCGCGATGCAACAATCCCTTGATCACCGATTTCCCCGTGAGCCTCTGCAAATGATCGCAAGGTTCGCACAGCCGTATGCCGCGAATTCGAACATCGCCGATCGTGAACTCCTTGCCCACCAGATGATTCAGCGCCACGTCTCGCGTCACGATGTTGCGACGAGTGTCCGCCTCAGAAAGCTCGATCTGATAATCGCGCTGCAGCGCTTCAATCGCCTCCGCCTCGATCAGAGTCAATTCATAATCTGGCTCGGGCTTGTAAAACGTGCCGGTCTTCAGGGAATAGCGATCGCCCTCGAGTCCGCTTCCCGGAATCGCCGCCACCTGACCAACCGATTGCGGTTTGCTTTCGGCAGCACCCGCGATGTAAATCGACTCTACCGTTCCATTCGGCATCGCTCACCTCGCGTATCCAGTCGCATGTCTAGGTGTTTTTCTCGACACTCGCGATCGCTTCTTCCAACACGTCCATCGCAACATCCGCTTCGTCCTTCGTCACGATCAGCGGAGGAGCAATGCGCACCGTGCTAGGACCGCACCCCAGAAACAGAACACCGCGCTCGAATGCCAACTCCACAATGCGGTCCCGTTCGCTCGCGCCGAACTCCCGCGTCGCCTGATCCTTCACGATCTCGACCCCAATCATCAAGCCGCGCCCGCGAACGTCGCCGACAATTCTGTGCTTCTTCGGCCACTCCGCCATGCGCGCCATCATGTATTCGCCAACTTCCTGCGAGTTCCGCAACAACCCTTCTTTTTCGATCACGTCGAGTGTAGCCAGCGCAGCCGCAATGCACACCGGATTCCCCCCAAACGTCGACGCGTGCGATCCCGGAATCCAATCCATCAAATCCGCCTTGCTCATCGTGATGCCGAGCGGCATCCCCGAAGCAATCCCCTTCGCCATGCACACAATGTCAGGATGCACGCCCGTGTGCTCCACCGCCCACCATTTGCCGGTACGCCCCACGCCGCTCTGCACTTCGTCCACCACCAGCAGGATGCCGTGCTTGTCGCAAATTCGCCGCAATTCCTGCATGAAGACCGTAGGAGCCACTACATATCCGCCTTCGCCCTGAATTGGCTCGACGAAAATCGCCGCCACTTCTTCCGGCGGCAGAACCGTTTTGAACAACTTGTCTTCGATATAGCGAGCGCATCCCAGCGCAAATCGATCGCCATCCTGGGGACCATCCACACATCCGCGATAGACATCGGGATATCGCACATGCGTCACTCCCGGCACCATCGGCGAGAAACGCCGCTTCTGCTGCGGCTTCGAAGCCGTTAACGAGAGAGCGCCCATCGTCCGCCCGTGAAATGCGCCGAAGAACGCGATCACCTGCTGCCGCTTGGTGTGATACCGCGCCAGCTTCAGTGCGCACTCAATCGCCTCGGCGCCAGAATTGCCGTAATAAAACTTGTGCGGCCCCGGCATCGGCGCAATCGTCGAGAGCCGTTCGGCTAACGCCACCATGCCCTCGTAATAAAAATCCGTGCCCGACATGTGGATCAACTCACCCGCCTGCTTCTGAATCGCAGCTACAACGTCCGGATGACAATGCCCCGTCGAGGTCACCGCAATGCCCGCCGAGAAATCGAAGAACTCGTTTCCGTCGACATCTTCGACGACAATGCCACGGCCGCGTTTCGCCACCATCGGATACGAACGCGTGTAAGAAGGCGAAATATATTTGTCGTCCCCGGCAAGAATTCGCAGGGCATTGGGACCCGGAATCGCAGTCTTCAGCTTCGGTCCGTCGATCAAAGTCTTTGTGGTCATGGAGTCCTCCAGATAGTTCTCAGTGGCCCTTACGCGGGAAGTTGAACAGCGCTCTTTAGAAGTTGCGTTGGCTAAGAGCGGACCGCGCATAGCGAACAGCGCATCGGCAATTAGCGAGGCAAGAAGCGAAGAAGAAAATTAGTCGCTGCCAAAGAGATTGGCGCGCACGTGCGAAGGCAGAACGGACAGATACCGGCGGGGACAAGCGCGTCCCTCAACCCAGCAGCTTCGCAGCGAAATGTGTCCGTTCAAACGCATGACTGGAAAGATTATATCCCGAGTTAGTTCGCCGCGTAACCCCCAAAGTAACCGCCAAAACTGGGCCGTTTTGCCTGTTCGTCCGCCCGCGTAGGGGCGGACGCATTCGTCCGTCCCGCCGAGCAACGCCGAGGCAGGTTCTAACTGGACCCGACCGCATTTTCAGCCCCAGCCTGAAAAACAAACCGCTCCCCCAGAAGAAAATTCGCCAGCGAACAAGCACCGATCGCCACGAGATTCGACGCAACATAGTTACATCCCAGCTCGGCAACCAACAGCCGCATAAGCATGACGTTTCCTACCAGAGACACCGCGCCGTTGCTCGCATTGAACTTCGCTAACCTGATGAGCGACTCCATCGGCCGCGCTGCCGGACGATCCGCCCAAGTGAATCTCTCATGCCACAAAAAGTTATGGATCACCGCGATCTCCACCGCCAGCCCCGTAGCCACCAGATAGTCAAACTTCAACCAAGACCGAAAAAAGGCCAAAGCCGCCAGTTGCACTCCAATGCCAATCCCACCAACGAAGTTGAACTTAATCCATCGCAGAACGGTTTGCTTCCGGTTTACCTGACGGCTGATGGCTGACGGCTGGTCGCTGACAGCTGACGGCTGAGAGCTCATAAGATCCTCTCCTCCCGATACAACCGCACGGTGTTCTTCCAACAAACAACCAACAGCATCACCGCCATGACCGCTAGCCCAATCGCTCCGCCAAGATCGAACAGCCGGAAACGGCCGCCCATCACCCAAGCCCAGTGAAACGCGGCCAGATTGCCCACCGCGAGCAAAACGCGCAACTCGGTCGGCCCGAATCCCCAGACAGAAAGATGAAATTCGCCCAGCGTGTAAGTCGCTAGATACGATTGGATGGAAAGCAGCAAGAATCCAATCAGCAATCCCACCGCAATCACTGGATGCATATATCCCGAAAGCGCGAGCCCACCCATCATCGTGACGGCCCCGATCGAGTCGATGATGTGGTCGATATAGAAGCCGTAGCGTGGCCTTTGCCGCAGTCGCACCCGCGCCAGAGTTCCATCGAGCGAGTCGCCAAACCAGTTCAGTGCAAGACAGGCAATCGCCGCCAGCAGCATGCGTCGGTCGTAGACGGAGAGGGCGTAGCAAACGCCGGTGGCGATCTGCGCAACAAAGCCAAGAACCGTCAGCTGATCGGACGAAACCCACGGCGGCATCCGCTCCGCCGTCCAAACCAGGGTTCGCTTTTCCATCGCCGCGAGAACACTTCCATGAACCCGCGTCGCCGAATGGAAACTCGCCGACTGAGATCCCGCCTGCCGTGCCTCGTCTAACGTTCTAGGATTGCCCTGTTCGGCAAATTCGGCCAGCGATAACGAAGAAGTTGAAGCTGAAATCGTCATGTGTGCCTCCGTTCTGAAGGCACTTTGGGGCGATCCGGAAAATTTCACAATGCAGGGTGGGTAAAACGTAGATCTACCGCCAAGCCCCGATGTTTCAGAGATCTAGGAGAAGTTGTCGACTGCGTATCGATCTCGAAGAAGCGCGAACCATGTAGCGACGGACGCATTCGTCCGTCCGCCGCAGGACGGTCATCGGACTTCGGCGGCCGCTTCCAAGATCGCTGCCCAGAGTTCCGCCACTGCCCACTGAATCTCCTCTTCCGAAATGACCGCCGGAGGCGCGATCAGCAGATGATCCCCCACCACTCCATCCACGCAACCCTGCATGGGATAGACCAACAGCCCGCGCCGAAACGAAGCCTGCCCGACTCTTCCCGCAAAATTCTTCTCGGGAGCGAATGCGGCTTTGGTCTTCTTATCCGCAACAAACTCCACGCCCCACAACAGCCCTAGTCCGCGAACATCTCCGACCACGTCCAGATCTCGCAAACTTTCCAAGGCAGTTCGCAATGCTGCTCCTGCTGTTCCGGCGACCTGCGAGTCAGCCGCGTTGACCAACTTCTGCGACTGGATCCGCCGCAGCACCGCCCGTCCCGCAGCCACCGATACCGGATGCGCGTTGTAAGTAAACCCATGCAGAAACGCTCCCGAACCCGTGTGGGGCGGGCATTCCTGCCCGCCCGCCGTGTCACCGGCGATTGCATCAACAACTCGTTTACTCGCAATCACCGCCCCCAGCGGAGCGTATCCCGAAGACAATCCCTTCGCCGTAACCAGAATGTCCGGGGCGACTCCCCAGTGCTCGCTCGCAAAGTTTCTCCCCGTGCGCCCCATGCCGGTCATGACTTCATCGGCAATCAACAGCACGCCATGACGCCGGCAAATCTCGGCCACGCTCTGCAAATATCCCGGCGGAGGCGTGACCGCCCCCAGCGTCGCTCCGCTCATCGGCTCAAAGATGAATCCCGCCGCCGCGCCGCCAGCCGCCTCGATCGCCCGTTCCAACTCCGCCGCGTATTGCTGTCCGCAGTTGTAGCAACTATCCGTGCAATCAAACGCACAGCGATAGCAATACGGAATCCCAATATGCGCAAACTCCCGCACCATCGGCAGATAAATCTCGCGCCGCTTTTTATTTCCCGAAACCCCGAGCGCCCCCAGCGTCGATCCGTGATAACTCTGCTGCCGGCTCAGAATCTGATGCCGATTCCCCTGGCCAATTTCGACTTGATATTGCCGCGCCAACTTCAGCGCAGTCTCCACCGACTCCGATCCGCCGGAAGTAAAGTACACCGCTCCGCCGTCAAAGTTGGTTCCGGCAAACTGCAACAACTCCGCTGCGAATTCTTCTGCCACGGCAGTCGTGAACTGGCTGGTATGAACAAACTCCAACTGCCGCGCCTGCTCGGCCATCGCGTCCGAAATTTCGCGGACTCCGTGCCCAATAAAATTCACCGCGGCCGAACCCGAAAAATCGAGGTAGCGGTTGCCCTCTGCGTCCCAAACGTAGACGCCTTCCCCGCGCACGGCGATGGGATACGGTTTGCGAAAAGAACGTCGCAGCACGGGCGTCCGAAGCTGTTGCCGCCTAGGAAGAGGTTCCCTCACACGCGGATTATAACAACGGCATCGAGTGCTCCGTTTAGGGGTTTGGCCACGATTCACAACGATTTCGGGAAGGCACAACTTCACAAATACTTTGCAAGGACACGAAGAATCTCCGCGGCGCTCACGCTGCCCTGTACCAAACGTCACAGACAATGCGACCGGATAAGAACATAATGCGACTGCGACCAGGAAGCATATCCTTTCCGGCACGACGTGATCGCAACAACACTGGAAACCCGGCACTATCTCGGGGGAGGGCGTGTCGGGTTTTTTCTAGTTCGACAACGCTATCAGATGCTCGAACCGCCCGACGGTCGCGGCTTTCGATAATTCAAGCCGGCGTGCCCGGCGCTCGGATACTTGACCTTCGAAGCGCGCCCGCCCTCCCGCATCCGCCGGTCCGCCTCCTCCCACGAAGGCAGCGCGCTTTCCTCTTGCTCCCAGTGTGCAACGGACGCTTCATCGCACCAGTGCATCAGGTGCGGCATCGCGCTCTTGTGAGCCCCCGTCGTCATAAAACGGCGCATACTTTCCAGTCCGTCCCAAGCCGTCATCGTCCAGAAAGTCCAATCGCGGTCATTCAATAGCGCACCACACTGGAATCCAGCCGCCTTCTTCACCTGTCGCACCGACCGAACAGCATAAATCGCAAAAAGCGGCAGGTACCAGATCGACCGAATGCGCAAGCGTGTGAGACTGACAAATGTCATTAGAAATGCCCCGATTGCCCTATGCGATCGCCTCACGCCGTTGCTTTCATCATCACTCGTGATCAAGAGTCGAATCCTGACGTGCCCGCCGCGCATCTCTAGCCGGTAATATGGGAACCTTCAGTACAGATGGTGAGATCGTCGGTCGGAAGCTTGGCGGCATAGTCGGCGGAATGATCGGCGGCCTCGGTCCCGAATCTACCGTCGACTACTATCGCTCCATCATTGCCCGCTTTCGCGCCCGCAAGCCCGACGCCGGCTATCCGCACGTGATCATCAACAGCCTCGACGTCGATAAAGGCCTCGCGCTGCTTGACGCGGGTCGACTCGGCGACTTCACCGACTACCTAACCGCCGGTGTCGAGACGTTGACCCGAGCCGGCGCCGACTTCGCTTTCATCTCGGCCAACACGCCGCATCTCGTTTTCGACGAAATCCAGCGCCGCTCCGCGATCCCACTCCTCAGTATCGTGCGCGTCACCTGTGATCACGCCAAAACACTCGGCCTGCAGAAGGTCGGCCTCTTCGGAACACGATTTACCATGCAAGCAACCTTCTATCCCGAGGAATTCCAGCGCGCCGGCATCGCCCTGGTTCGTCCCACTGCATCGGAGCAGGAACTCATTCACGCCAAGTACATCGGAGAACTGCTGAAGAACCGATTCTTACCCGAAACCAGAACCGAAATCCTAAACATCGCCCAACGGATGAAGAACGAAGACGGGATCGAAGCTCTAGTCCTCGCCGGCACGGAACTCCCGTTACTATTACGCGACGCGCCCAATCCAGGCATCGAGTTCCTCGATACCACCATCATTCACGTCGAAGCCGTCGTCGACGAGTTGCTGAAGTGAACCGACGAGTTAGCAATCCGACGAATTAACGACAGCCGATGCCCCACGCACCCCGCACCCTCAAAATTCACCACCAGCCCCGCCACCTCCCGTTTGTCCCCCACCAAACCGAAAGTCCGGACCAGTCGGTTGCGCGCTTGGCGTGATGGACTGCGGCGATATCTGCCCAAGCACGATCGCCCCGACGTTCATCCACTGTTTATCTTTTCCCGATAGGCGCGCAGCCGTAAAGCCGTGTCGAATTCCATCCGGACCTCCGGCCAGCCAGCGTCGCAGAAAAATCGCGACACCAGTCAACAACACGCCCAGAATCATCGGATCCCAAGTATGCCTCACCCAGCCGAGATAGGGTTTATTGCAGACCAACGTCAGGACGGCCATAATCGCGCCCACCGCAATGACGAACCGGTCCTTCTGCCGGACGCCGCGCACCAGTACGATCGGCGGCAGGCACCAGATCAGCACCCACGTCGTCCAGTAAAACGGCCTCGCGAATAACGCAGAGTCATCCCAACCGCCGATCCACCGCTGCGCAGGCAGTTCCAAAGACAAAATCTTGAGATTGATAGCTAGATAGATGCCGAGCCAAAGCATCGCTTCGGCGAGCGAATAAGCCTCATCAAGATAATCGAAGCGGTGACGCGAGCGTACCGCAAACACGACCCCAAGTCCGATCGCATAGAACCCCGCGACGATCAGTCGCTGCGCCTCATGCGACGAGGTCCAGTACCCCGGCACAAAGACGACGAAGATCATCGCCGCAAGAAATGCATAGGAGAGCCCAAAGCGCCGCCATATCCAAAGCGAAGAGAGGACGCCTGCGGCCGGAACCATGAACTCGGCCGGCGAAGAAGGGTGGGCGATAAAAAGAAAGTCCTCTAGTCCTGCACACAAAAAGCCCATCGAGCAAAGGGCCAGCGCTTCCTCGATACCGTAGCGATAGAGCCCGGCTTGGAAGACAGCAAATTCGGCGGCCCCGTAGCAGAGCGCGGCAAACATCAGAAAAATAACGCCGCCGGCTTGCTCCGATGGCCGGAAAGCCGCGAAGAACAGACCGACGCCCGCAGCGACGATGATCACCGTGAAGAAGAACAACACCACCCGCAGGAAAATATTAGTGGTGCGCAGCTCAGAAACTGTTTCCTTTTCCAACAACTGATACTGCTCCTTGCTGACGAAGCCCTCGCCGACCCACTCCTTCAGGAATTTCCGGGCCCGCAGAGTCTCTTCACTCGACGCACCGTAAATTCTCATGCCGTCCTCCCGAAGCGCCGTCCGATCTTCACCAGCACCACTAGCATCGCCACTCCGCTCACAACGAAATAGGTCAGCACAGCGGATTCACCGTTGATGCCACGAAGAATCAGCGAACTGACCCCCACGTACCCGTAAACGGTGGCATAAGCAACGAACGCAAACTGCCTATGCGTCAGACCCCAAGCAAGAGACGCGCCGCACGTGGCCAACAGACCAACAAACCACACGGCGTAGCCCTCCCGCTCAAACACGCCCGAGAGAACCGCCCAAAACAAAACGTTCGCCACGATGTTCAGATATGTGCCGAAGAAATGCGGCTTTAGCCCGCGCCGTTTAAGAAGCGCTCCGCCCACGCCCACCAGCAGGCAGTAGAGAAGCGCATACTCTCGATACTCATCATCCGGATGCACCGACCAGTGCGAGATGGTGAGTCCGAACCATCCCGCCAGTGACGACAGCCCAAGCGACAGCACCAAACGATTATCGAAACGATAAGCGAGAAAGAAGAACAGTACTGCGCTCGCCAGCAAATAGAGATCCCATTTGCCCGAGAGCAGGTGGAAACGGTTCTCGATGTAACCCAGTTCTAATGACCAAACAAGGCTGCCCAGATACAGCACGTAGTCGAAAATCGGAGTCGGTGCATCCGTCTCTGCCGCAGACCAGACCGGCCCGCGCGAGAAGCAGTACCAGAAACTGGCCGCGAGGATCGCAGACAGGACAGCCAGTACGAGTACGTCCCCGAGTTGCTGCGACCACGTGCTCACGGTCCAGCCCAGTCCGGCAACGAACGCCAGCACACCGGCGTAGAGCAGAACGTTCAGCTCGAGAAAAAGCGACAAGGGTTCTCCCCGCGAGAAGCTTGCCAGATGTGCCTGCTGCCCCGGCGATATTTTGCCCTGCACCTTCCACTGCTCTAGTCGCGCCAGAATGTTCACGAAGCCTTCATTCTCCGGACCCGCGCTACCCTATTCATAGCCCGGCATCGAAACCCTTTCGCAGGCAACTGGTATGATACCCCTCGATATAAATCACGTGATTCTCTTTCTGGAATCAACTCTGACCCCAACCGCGGATCGTCATCTTTGTTCGGGCAATCTTATTCGGGCAATGGAGGATACATTGACTGACTCAATCCACAACGCGTTCAATCGTCGCGACTTCATCCAGGGCGCACTTGCCGGGGCCGCCCTCGCCGCTTTGCCCATCCCTGCTCTCTCCGCCGACACCTCCGACCTGCAGTCGGTGCTCAGCCAGATACCGAAGCTGCATGACGAGAACGTGAAGCGCCTCCGCGATTGGATCGCCTTACCCTCCATCGCGGCCGAGAATCGCAACTATCCGCAGGGTCCTGAATTCATGGCCCAACTCGCTCGCGATGCCGGATTCTCGAACGTCGAAATCATTCCCACTTCCGGCAAGCCCGGAGTCTTCGGGCTCCTCGACGCCGGAGCAGCCACCACTGTCGGCATCTACTTCATGTACGACGTGAAACAGTTCGAGCCTTCCGAGTGGTCTTCGCCTCCGCTTGAAGGACGCATCGTCGACAAAGAAGGCCTTGGCAAAATCTGCGTCGGACGCGGCGCTGTCAACCAGAAAGGTCCAGAAACCGCCTTCCTCGGCGCTCTTCATGCCTTTAAGGCCGCCGGGAAAAAACTCCCCGTCAATCTCGTGCTCGTTTGTGAAGGCGAAGAAGAAATTGGTTCCACCCACTTTCCCGAGGTTGTCCATCAACCCAAAATCACCGCCGCTTTGAAAAAATGTATGGGTGTCTTCATACCCGAAGCGGGCCAGGACGAAGATGGAGGCGTCCAGATTTCACTCGGCGCCAAAGGAGTCGTCGAACTTGAACTCGTTTCCAGTGGGGAACGCTGGGGACGAGGACCCAAGCATGACGTCCACTCCAGCCTCGAAGCGCAGGTCGACAGTCCCACCTGGCACCTCGTGCAAGCCCTCAACACGCTGATTGAGCCCGATGGACACACGCCCGCCGTTGCCGGATTCTTCGATCAAGCCAAGCCACTCACTCCCGCACAAATAAAAATGATTCAAGAGGTCGCCCGTCGCCGCAGTGAAGCCACCGCCAAGAAGCAGCTAGGAGTCGAGCACTGGGTGCACGACAAGAATTGGTTCGACTCGCTCATGCTCCTCGAGTCCAAGCCCACCATCAACATCGAGGGTCTAGTCGCTGGATACACAGGCCCCGGCGGCAAGACCGTTCTTCCCCATCGCGCCGTCGCCAAGATCGACATGCGCCTTGTGCCCGACATGACCGCGGCCGGCACGCTCGCGCTTCTAAAAGACCATCTTGCCAAACACGGCTTCGGCGACATCGAGGTCAACATGAGTGGCGGCTACGACCCCACCCAGACCTCGCCCGATTCCAAACTCATCCAGGCGCAACTTGCCACGTACCGCAAGCTCGGTCTCGATCCCGTCCTCTGGCCTCGATCCGCCGGCTCCTGGCCCGGTTACATCTTTACGTCCGAACCGCTCAATCTTCCCGCCGGACATTTCGGACTCGGTAACGGAACCGGCGCCCACGCTCCCAACGAGTACTATCTGATCGACTCCACCAACCCAAAAGTCGTGGGGATCGACGGAGCCGTCCGCTCCTTCGTCGAATATCTATACGCGTTGTCTTAAAGCTTTATAAACCTCGGTGCCCCAGGTTCGTGCCCGTTCTTCAGGGCACTAACCTGGGTCTCCCAAATGCCGCTCTTAAGACGCTTCCTTCGGCCAGTACGGCTTATCCGCATCCGCCAAATATCCATTCTCATACCGATCGTGATGCCGAACCCACGCCATCGTGAACGGAAGTCGATCCTCATCCCGCCCTTTCGGAACGAGGTCGAGATAGTTGTACGTGTTCACCACGTTTTCCGTCCCGCGCGCGTAGGCCGAATACGTCTGGAAGATCGCGCCCGACTTATCCTTATAGAAGACGCTGATTCCCGGCGCCTCCGCGCTGGGGAATTCCACCAGATCGAAGTTGTACTGAACTTTGCCGTTGGCCAGTTCATCCGGAGTGAACGATGCGCGGAAGTCGTAGTTGAAATCCGTCCCGAACGACGACACCCACCCAAATCGCCAGCCCATTCGCTTCTTGAACTCTTCAATCTTCGTCAATGGCGCGCGTGACACCGCCGCGAAAGAGACATCGCGTTGCGCCAAATGCACCAGCGCCCCATCCGTGTGATCCATATTGAATGAGCAGCTCGGGCAACCTTCCTTCCAATCGGGGCCGAACATGAAGTGATAAATAACGAGCTGGCTCTTGCCGTTGAACAGTTCGCCGAGAGTTTTCTTGCCGCTCGGCGAATCGAAAACATAATTCTTTTCGACCTTCATCCACGGCAACTGCTGGCGTTCGGCCGCGATTGCGTCGCGCTCGTCTGTGTGTTGCTTCTCTCTGGCCAGGAGTTTCTTCCGAGCCGTAAGCCATTCCTCTCGCGACACTACCTTCGGATTGTCAACTGTGCGTTCGCTAATCGTGTTCGACATTTTGATTTTTCCTTTCCTCTGAGTTTGGCAGGACTTCCCCTGTTCGGTTCTTGCGAGAGACTTTCACGGCCAACGCCGCCAGCCCGCCGGTAGAAACCGCTCCGGCAACGACTAGTCCCATCGTCGCAAAGCAAAATGGACACATCGTTCACCTCTCTGGCAGCCACCTAGCCTGCTAAGCCGCCTCTATATCGGTGACGCGCCAGCAGAGCCGATTTCGACACTTCTGTTTTTCTTTTTGCTTGAGCTGTCCCCAGCCGCAGCGATCAGGCCCCGCAAACTACCGTTTATGTAAGAGCCCCACGCGTTCGAGCACGCGCCATAGCATTCATAGTCCGGAACCAAACCCACATGCGTGAAGCGAACCTCGGTTTTCCCGCTTCTTTTCCCAGTTTCAAAAACAACTCTCGTCCCATTCCACTCGCTCTTGTCCCGAACAAAATTAATCCGGCTCTCCAGAACGAGCCAAACCACTTTCTTCCCAGGAATGAGTTCCGTTATCTTCTGCCGGGTGTAGTGGTGTGGTTCGTAGCGGTACGTAAACTCCGCACCGAGCTTGTCGGTGGTTCCCTCAATTCCCGGATTCCCCGACCACCACCCACGAACATCGGTGATGGCAGCGAAAGCTTCTTCCGGAGTTTGGTCTACCAAAAAACTAATCGTGAAATTTTGATCGCTCATCGTTTTGCTCCTTCACAATGGTGACGGGTAACGTGAGCCGATTTCGACAGAGCCGTGGAAAAATTAGCCCCGTTTTTGAAGCAAAAACTCTCTCACCGCAGGATCTTCGGCCAATCCGATCGCCCGGTCGTATGCCTCTGAAGCCCCGGTTTTCTTTTCCAGCCGTTGCAGCAGGTGAGCCCGGACCGCCCAGTACGGTTGATAACCCGAAACATCCTCCCCCGCAATCGCGTCGAGCACTGCCAACCCTGCAGCCGCACCATTCGCCTCCGCAATTGCCGCCGCAGATCCAGTTCGCGTGCCGAGCGTCGGCGATATGCGGATCAGCTGTTCATAGAACATCGCGATGGCACTCCAGTCCGTCCTTCCACTGCGCGCCCGCTCTGCATGCACCGATTGAATCGCCGCCTCGAGTTGAAATCTGCCCGTGCGTCCGCTCTCAAACGCCGCAGCCAGATGCCGTTCTGCCTCCTCGATGAACGCTATCGACCACTGCTCGGTGTCCTGCTCAGAAAGCGGAATAAACCGTCCATCGCGCCCTCTTCGCGCCGCCCGTCGCGCCTCGCAATGCAGCATCAAAGCCAACAGCCCGTGGACCTCCGCCTCACGCGGCATCAACTGCAGCAACACTCGCGCCATCCAGATCGCCTCTTCGGCCAGATCGCGTCCCGGCTGATCGACTCCCGCCATATCGTCCCACCCAATGCCGAACGCCGCGTAAATCGCCTCCAGCACCGCATCCAACCTCGCTGGCAATTCACGATCCTGCGGAACCTCAAACTGAATCCCGCCATCCCGAATCTTCGTCTTCGCCCGCACCAGCCGCTGCCCCATCGTCTTCGGAGAAACCAGAAACGCTCCCGCGATCCGTGCCGCATCCAGCCCCAGCACCGTCTGCAGCATGAGCGGCGTGTGCATCGCCGCGTCGATCGCCGGATGCGCGCACACGAACAGCAGTTTCAACCGGTCATCTGGGAACTCGACCGACAAAGTCGCCTCGTTTCGCTCTTCGCTCAGCAGCACCAGAGTAGGCTCGCTCGCCTCCACGACTTGCCTGTGACGCACCAAATCGATAAACGAGCGTCGCGCCGCCGTCATCAACCACGCCTCCGGATTTTGGGGCAAACCGTCTCGCGGCCAAGTCTTCAAAGCCGCGATCAACGCATCGCTAAGTGCGTCCTCCGCGCTCGCCACGTCCCGCGTGTGCGACGAAAGATACGCCACCAGCCGGCCGTATGACTCACGCGCAACTCGCTCGATCGCCCGATGTGTCTCCTCGCTTCCGCTCATCTGCTCCCGCTCATTACGTGATCCGGTGTTTCGCTGCCGGCGCTAGCGGACGCACCTCCACACAACCCGACGCCGCCGTCGGGCAGCGCGCCGCCCAATCCAGCGCCGCGTCCACCGACGGAAGTTCCATGATGATGAATCCTCCCAGTTGCTCCTTTGTATCCGCGAACGGGCCGTCCTGCACTCGCCGCTTCCCTTCCTTAATTCGCACAATCGTTCCCGTCTCCGGCACCTCTAGTGGATCCCCCCCGACATACGCGCCCGATTCCACCAGCGCCTTGTGGTAAGCCCGCCACGCCCCCGTATAGGCGTCCGTTCCATCGCTCTTCCGCGCCGCAAAAGCCTCCGGTGATTCGTAGACTAACAGGGCAAATTGCATTCGATTTTCTCCTTACGAGCTTTTTTGGGCAGCCATTGTAAGGCTGCTCCTACCTCATTGACGGATGGGATGCCTCGAATTCGACAGAGTCGAAGAATTTCGACAAATTTTGAGACGTATAATACTCAGGAAAGAAATCGCACCTCACCTAATACACCGTCGCACCGTAACAGCGACCGCGCCTACGAATTTCGCTCGCGTTTCCCAGCCAGCTTTTGCACTGGCTCGACCTGCCCCCCTGGACGCAGCAGAGCCACGGTACCCGGAATATGCTTCTGCCCCCATCGCACCACCGCGCCCAAAACTTCACTCAGGCCTCTGCCCTTTTCCGTGAGTCTATAAACGTAGCGCACAGGATGCTCTTGATACGCAGACTTGCCAATGACGCCCGCCTGCTCCAATTTTTTGAGCCGGTCGGCAAGTATGTTCGTAGGAATACCTTCCGGCGAATTCTGCAGCTCGCTATAGGTCACATCCCCCCGCAATAGGTCCCGAACTACGAGCAACGACCACTTGTCGCCAATCAGATCGAGTGTGCATGCGATGGCACAAGGCGAGCGCAGGAAGTCGGGCGCTTTCGCCTTCGGCTGCATTTTATCGGCTTCCTTCTTCGGATGGGTCACTTGCATACTGCAAGTCAGTATGCTACATTTCCTTGTAACTTGCAAAATGCAAGTTACTCGAAAGGAGCTACGTTATGGAAAACATTCTCCCGCGCATCAATCAGTCCAAAACTTCAATACCATCCGCCACTGGCTCTTATGTTGCGGCCTTCTTCCTGGCTTGGTTGGTTTTCATCTTCGCGCTTGGCGCACGCGGTGTCTTCGTCGCGCCAAAAGGGGCGCCCCCGCTCGCGCTGCTGATCGGCCTTTTGGCTCCCTTGACCCTCTTCTTGCTTGCCTATCGGACCATCCCGCCACTGCGGCAATTCATCCTTTCCGCTGACCTTCGCCTCATTGTGGGAATTCAGGCTTGGAGATGGGCCGGCTTCGGCTTTCTGACTTTGTACACCTACCGGATCTTGCCCGGAATCTTCGCTTGGCCTGCCGGCTTGGGCGATATGGCGATCGGTGCCACAGCTCCGATCGTGCTCGCGAGACTCTTGCGCCGTCCAAATTTTGCGGCGAGCAAGAGCTTTGTCGCCTGGAACCTCTCCGGCATTTTGGATCTCACTGTGGCCGTAACCATTGGCGCGCTCGTCCCGCTGCTCGCTCCCAGTCTTTATGGACCTGTTTCCACCTCTCCCATGGCGCAGCTGCCTCTCGTGCTGATCCCCGCTTTCTTGGTACCAACATTCCTCATGCTGCACCTGACGGCGCTCCTTCAGGCTCGCCATCTCAACAGATAAAACGCCGATGACGACGCAACGGCAGGCAACAACGCGGGTGCCGGAGACTTTGCAGAAGTGCTTCGCAGATAACCCGGCACCCTCTTATAATTCGATACGATTTTGCTGGAGACGAGCGAGGAATGCTAAGTAGCTACAGACCTCAAAACCAGGAAGTCGACCGCAGATGAGAAAAGACCTACTGCGCTTCAACGGCGCCGTCGAGAACGACCCCGCCATCGATCGCTGGATGAAGACACATCCCGGCGAATTAGGAGCCATCGCGCACGAGTGGTTTGAGGAAATGCGAGAATGCGGCGACGAAGTCCGCGAACTCTTGCACGACGGCTGTCCCACTGCTTGTTTGGGAGACGTGCCCTTCGCCTACGTCAACGTATTCACTTCGCACGTAAACGTCGGATTCTTTCAAGGCGCAGCGCTCCCGGATCCGGCCCGCTTGTTGCAAGGCACCGGCAAGTTCATGCGCCATGTGAAGCTAAGACCCGGAACGCCCACAAACGCCCCAGCACTCAGCAGACTCATCGAAGCAGCCTACGCCGATATCAAAGACCGCGTCGAAAACGGCTAACTCTGGCGTTCGCTATCGGATGAGGTAAAATTGCCAATTCCCGAGCCGAGCACGGCTTCGACATGACCGCATCAACGCCCACTTCGAACCTCGGCCAGCATGTATTTGGATTGTCGGCTTTGGCTTTTGGCGTCATCGCCCTGCTCTGGCACGACTCCAGCGACCCGCATCCCCAGCGCTACCTGATCTACGCCGCATCCGCTGCCCTCGTCGTCGGCGGCGCTATCGTTCAGTATGCTAAAACCGCAAAAATCGGCGCAGCCATCCTGCTTGCGGCCTCTCTCCTGTTCACCTTACTTACCGTGCCAGGAATCATCTCTGCTCCGCGGATCTACAATAGCTGGGGCAACTTCTTCGAGCAGTTCTCTCTCGTGGTCGGCGCGGGACTCGTGTATGCGCGCTTATCCTCAACCTCGCGCGGAACGCTGAATCGCGTCGGCCGCATTCTCTTGGCCGTCTGCACCATTTCCTTTGCCCTCGAACAGGCGTTTTATCTCAACGCTACCGCCCAATTTGTTCCTCAGTGGGTTCCGCCCGGTCAAATGTTTTGGGCCGTGGCGACGACGGTTTTCTTCGCGCTCGCAGCTCTCGCTCTTCTCGCGAATCAGATCACGCTCCTCGCCGCTCGCCTGCTCACAATCATGGTCGTTAGCTTTGGCCTTCTCGTGTGGGTTCCCTTGGTTCTTTCGAAGCCCCACAGTCATACGAACTGGAGCGAAATCGCCGAGAACTTCGAGATCGCCGGAGCAGTCTGGATCCTCGCCGATCTCCTCGGCGAGTCTCCACGCAACAACCCTCCCTCGCGATGAAGTGAATCGGCCCCCCCGCTCGACCGCTCCCAGATGCGATCTCTTCTACGCGGATCACGGGCAATCCTTACCTGACCCGGTAACGTTTAAACCCCCGAATTTCCAGCCCACTTAGTACTAGTTCCCAGCGCAGCCGTCCTTGACAACAATTTCCCAGATAGGCGATATAATTCGTGACCATTCTTGGGTTGCCCAGGCTGACGTTGCACTGCCGGCTCACGACTCAAACCAACAAATCCCAACCTACCCAACAAAGGAGGCCACCATGACCCAAATCAGTACCACACATCAAGACCGCAAACAGGCTGATGACAAAAATACAATTCGTCCATTCCATGTGAATGTTCCCGAAACCGATCTGACCGAGTTGCGCCGTCGCATCAACGCAACCAAGTGGCCTGATCGGGAAACGGTCACCGATGCAACGCAAGGAGTGCAGCTAGAGACCACTCAAGCCCTCGCCCGTCATTGGTCGACCGAATACGACTGGCGCAAAATCGAGGCAAAGCTAAACGCCCTCCCGCAATTCATCACCGAAATCGATGGACTCGACATCCACTTCATTCACGTCCGCTCCAAACACGACAATGCATTACCCATCATCGTCACCCACGGATGGCCCGGTTCGATTATCGAACAGCTGAAGATCATCGATCCGCTGACCAATCCCACCGCGCACGGCGGCAGCGCATCCGATGCCTTCGATGTGGTAATTCCGTCCCTCCCCGGCTATGGATATTCCGGCAAACCCACTACCGCCGGGTGGGATGTCGCCCACATCGCGCGTGCCTGGGTCGTGCTGATGAAGCGCCTCGGATACACACAATTCGTGGCGCAAGGCGGCGATTGGGGCGCGATTATCGTCGATCAGATGGGCCTCGATGCCGCTCCGGAACTGCTCGGCATTCATACCAACATGCCTGGCATCTTTCCAAACGACATTGACAAGGCGGCTTTTTCCGGAGCACCCGCGCCTGCGGGTCTCTCCGCCGACGAGAAACTCGCCTACGATCGTCTGCAGTTCGTCTATCAAAAGGGAATCGCCTACGGCTTCCAGATGGGTCTCCGGCCGCAGACGTTGTACGGAATCGCGGACTCACCCGTCGGCCTGGCCGCTTATTTCCTCGACCACGACGCGCGCAGCTACGAGCTGATCGCACGCGTCTTCGAGGGAAAATCCGAAGGCCTAACGCGTGACGACATCCTCGACAACATCACCATCGCCTGGTTGACGAACACCGCGCTTTCCGGCGCCCGTCTCTATTGGGAGAACTGGGGCAAGCTCGGGTATTTCAACGCCAAAGGAGTCAACATCCCGGTCGCCGTCAGCGTCTTCCCTGACGAACTCTATCCTGCCCCACTGAGTTGGTCCCAGAAGGCCTATCCCAAGCTCATCCACTTCAACAAGCTCCCCAAAGGCGGACACTTCGCCGCATTTGAGCAGCCCCAATTTCTCTCAGAAGAGATTCGCGAGGGCTTCCGATCACTGCGGTCCGGCCTCGCGAAGTCCGATGCGCCCTTCGCTAAAGCCAGCTAACTGTTCGCAAATCATTAGGAGAGCTTCGAGGGTAGAGGCTCTCTTGTCTTGTTGAAGGCCAACTCTTCCCTGATCGTGTAAGAAACGATTCGCGGAGCACCGGGCTTTGGCAACGAGCAACAAATCGCGTCGTAGTTCGCGATCTTTAAAATTATGGGAGTGTCGCCTCCGGAGAGAACGAGGACCTCTTCACTTCCTATTTCTTTGCTTGCCGGGTGCCCCATCCAAGCGCGTTCTTTGCGCTTGGGTGGGATTCCCCAACCGCCTGCACAATAGGATGTAAGAAGTCTCTCCGATTCTCGACAAGCCAAAATCTTGTCAAGCCCCCTAACTCGTCATTTCCCTCCTAACCATCTCATAACTCAACGAAAATAAACTTACAAATCTTGTCGGTACGGGGTACCCCAAATTGATATAATAGATATAGGCTAAATTTAAATAAATAAGTTGCGAAAAGGGTGCGGAGCCATCTCCAGCACCTTTTTTCTATTGCTCGTGATATCTGTCCGGCTGACACCTCTGTCATCCCAACCGAAGCGAAGCGGAGTGGAGGAACCCTGTGTTTCGCTCTGTCATCGTCACGGGATGAAAAACTCATGTATCCGAAGGCGGCTTTAAAGCCAGAAGTTAGTAGCTAGAGCTAGAAGCCAGGAGCTAAGAGCCAAAAGTCCTTGAAAGCATTCGCCCGACGAAAATTCGTCCACGTTTCCCTTACAGTCGTCTGCGAAAAAGACGATTTCTGATCTGTTTTGCACAGTCTCGAATCGTTACCCGTGACATTCTTCCGTTGGGGTGCTCGAAAAAGTTGGGCGAGAAGACACATGCAGTCGCGACGATTCTGGGGCGGGAGTTGAGACCTTTAGTCGAGGAATGGCTGCGGCGAATCAACCTGGTTCCAGCACTCGCTCTCCGTCCGCTCAACAATGAAGATCGCGCGGGCTATCTGCCCAAACTGTTCCACGACCTGATTTGCCGCCTCAGTCTTCCCGAGCGGACACTTCCGCGCATCTCTGCGTCGGCTGTGGCGCACGGACAAAAGAGGCGAAGCCAACGTTACTCTCCCGCCATGCTGGTCGAGGAGTCGAGGGTCTTGCAGGTCGTTACCTTCCGTACCTTGCATCTTCACAAGGGCGAACTCGATCAGAACCAGTTGCTCTTGGACATCATGGTCATCGCGGACGAGGTGGATTTGCAGCTAACGCAAGCCATGGTCGGCCTGACAGAAACGAAACCCGCCGAGTCCGCCGCCTGACAACTGGCGGCTGATCTCTTGCTTGGCACAATTCCGATGCCGCGCATTGCATCTTGGCGTAATCACGGTTCACGGCGGAATATCTTGCGGCACCGACTTCGGAACATGGATCTCCCGGCATGAAAAAAGAACCGACGCCCAAACAGATTCTCGCGGTACGTTGCCCAACTTGTGGTGCTGCTCCCAGAGAGAGATGTGAGCTTTCTACTGGCCAGCCCCGCACCGATGCGCATCACGAACGGCGCTCGATGGCGACTGACAAACTTCCCCCATCCAGCGGCTAGGCCAGGTTCATCGCCGGTGGGGGCACGAGGGGCACCAGCTGGCCGCTCCCGTCATACGGACATCGTCCCCATGGAACCTCCGAGTCAGGCCACCTCGCGCGGCCCATGCTATCGTCCCTTTATCGCCTCGCAATTTTCATCTGGAGGTTCCCCATGCGAAAACTTTTCATCACTGGCACTCTTCTGTTGACCTCGCTCGTCGCAGCCAGCGGCGCGCAAACCAACTGCAGCGCGATGTCCACGGGCATCGGCGCCAGCCTCAACGGATTCGTGCCCTTTCCCTCGACCAGCCTGTGGAACGAGAACATCGCCGCCGCGCCCGTCGACCCCAATTCCGACAACTACATCAGCTTCATCGGCACCAGCACGCCGCTCCATCCCGACTTCGGCTCGGGACTCTACGGAGGACAATCCATTGGCATCCCTTACATCGTCGAGAGCGCCTCGCCGCTGGTAAAAGTCGCCTTCACCGCCTACGGCAGCGAGAGCGATCCCGGACCGATGCCCATCCCGTCCAACGCCCCGATCGAAGGCTACCCCAAGCCCGGCAACGGAGATCGTCACGTCCTCGTGCTCGACCGCGACAACTGCTATCTCTACGAACTCTACAACTCGCATGAACTGAAAACAGATAACTGGAACGCCGCTTCGGCCGCCATCTGGGACCTCCTGAGCAACGAGCAACGCCCCTACACCTGGACCTCCGCCGACGCCGCCGGACTGCCCATCTTCCCCGGCCTCGCCCGCTACGACGAATACGCGGCGGGAGCGATCCAGCACGCGCTGCGCTTCACTCTGCAGAACAGCCAGGCGGCGTTCACTCCTCCTGCAAGCCATTGGGCCGCGAACTCGAGCAATCCCTACGCCGCGCCCATGGGCATGCGCCTGCGCCTCAAAGCGAGCTACGACATATCGGGGTTTCCGCCTCAATCCAAAGTCATCCTCGCCGCGCTGCAGCAATACGGCATGATCATGGCCGACAACGGCAGTTCGATCTACATCAGCGGAGCGCCCGACGATCGCTGGGACAACAACGACCTGGGATCGCTGAAAGGTGTTCCCGCCTCAGCCTTTGAAGTGGTTTTGATGAACCCGATCTATACCGCGGGCAACATCCCGCAGGGAGCGAACCCGACGATCGCGAGCTTCACTGCGAATCCCAAGACAGTCGCAGCCGGATCGCCCGTGACGCTAACGTGGAACGTCAGCAAGTCCGAATACAACATCGTTTCACCACAGGTAGGAATCATACGAGGAACGTCGGCGACGGTCGTGCCGACGAAGACGACAACCTACATCCTTTACTCAACAAACCAATATGGGAGAACAACGGCGAAGGTCAAGGTCACTGTGCAGTAGGGACGGCTTGCCTTCGTCTAAGACCGAAAGAGAGGCGCGGCAATCGCGTCTTTTCGAACCCTTAAGCCCTTTGTCATCCCGAGCGGAGCGAGGGATCTGCAGTTTGCCGAGTCCTACTTGAACTCCAGCACTTCCTTCTCTTTAGCCTTGCTCATCTCTTCCATGCGCTTGATCTCGTCATCGGTCAGCTTCTGGATTTCATCCATCGCCCGCTTCTCGTCGTCCTCGGAGATCTTCTTGTCTTTCGCGGCCTTCTTGATGGAGTCGTTGCCATCGCGCCGGACATTACGGATGGCTGTGCGATGCTCCTCCAGAATGCGATGGAGATGCTTCACCATATCTTTACGCCGATCTTCGGTCAGCGGCGGAACCGGCACGCGCACCATCTTCCCGTCGTTCATGGGATTCAGTCCGAGATCGGCGCCGCGAATTGCTTTCTCGATGACCGCCAGCTGGGACGCATCGAACGGCTGAACCGTGATCATCTGCGGCTCCGGCGCATGAATCTGCGCAATCTGATTCAGCGGCATCTGCGAGCCGTAGTAGTCCACCGAAACGGTGTCGAGCATGTGCACATTCGCCCGTCCCGTTCGAGTGGCGGCCATTTCGCGCCGAAAGTCTTCAACCGCCTTCTCCATCCGCGTCTTCAGTGTTGCGTAGACTTCTTTTAATGCAGGATGAGCCATTCTCTCTAAGCTCCCAACTCGCGATATCGAACCGTGAATTATAAACCGCTTTTCGCTTTTCGCCCTTCGCTGTGCGCTAAAGGCCAGAAGCAAAGCCAGAAGCGACTTCTAAGCGCTCACTCTCGATCCGATCTTCTCGCCCAGCACCACGCGGCGAATGTTGCCATTCTGATTTAGATTGAAAACGATGATCGGCAGGTTGTTGTCTTTGCACAAAGAAATCGCGGTCGAGTCCATCACTTTGAGCCCGAGACGCAGCACATCCATGTAAGTGAGTTCCGTGAATTTCTTAGCGTCTTTCACCTTCATCGGATCGGCATCGTAGATGCCATCGACTTTGGTCGCTTTCAGAATCGCGTCCGCCTTGATCTCCATGGCGCGCAGGGAGGCCGCTGTGTCGGTCGAGAAGTACGGATTCCCCGTTCCGCCCGCGAAGATCACCACGCGCCCTTTCTCGAGATGGCGAATGGCGCGGCGGCGAATAAACGGCTCGGCGATCTGATTCATCTCAATCGCCGTCTGCACCCGCGTGTAGACATTCTGTTTTTCCAGCGCGTCTTGCAAGGCGAGCGAATTGATCACGGTTGCGAGCATGCCCATGTGATCGGCGGAGACACGATCCATATCCTTGGCCTGATCGGCGACGCCGCGAAAGAAATTGCCTCCGCCCACAACGATCGCCATCTGGATGCCCAGGGAATGCACATCGGCCAGTTCGGCCGCGACCTCATGAATGCGTTTGGTATCGACTCCAAACCCGAGATCGGCGGCGAGGGCTTCCCCGGAGATTTTCAGAAGGATACGTTTGAAGACTGGTGCAGGCATGGCAGGGCAGGTCCTTCACTTCGCACAGGATGATCAGCTGAATGAGCGACAACAGTTTACGGATATGAGTCAATAACGATGAGCTAATAGCGACGAGCAAACAGCGACGACGCGTTCGGCCAACAAACCACCGAAGGAAAGCATAAACGACAGAAGCGCAAAGGAAAAGGGGCGCCGCAGCGCCCCCGAAGAAATTCAGCAGTTATTTTGCGGCTGGAGCGGGTGCCTCGCCCTCATCCGAACCATCCGCCTTCGTCTTGACGAAAGCCACGGTCGCCGTGGTGTCGCCGACTTTGAAGCGCGCAAAGCGCTGGACGACAATGTTCTCGCCCAACTTGCCGACTTTCGCGGCAATCAGCTGCGAAATGCTGATGGTCTGGTCTTTGATGAAGGGCTGCTCGAGCAGGCAAACTTCTTCGTAGAACTTCTCCATCTTGCCGGTCACCATCTTTTCGACGATGGCTGGAGGCTTGCCGCTGGCCGCTGCCTGGGCGCGATAGATATCCTTTTCGCGCTCGAAAGCTTCCGGCGTCACGTCTTCTTTCCGGACAAACTTCGGATCGCTAGCCGCAATGTGCATCGCGACATCGTGCACCAGCTCTTTGAAGTCGTCGGTGCGCGCCACGAAATCGCTTTCGCAGTTGATCTCGACCAGCACGCCAATTTTGCCGCCCGCGTGAATGTAGTGGCCAACCGAACCTTCGCTCGTCACGCGCGTCGCCTTCTTGGCGGCGACCGAAACGCCCTTCTTGCGCAGCAGAACGATGGCCTGTTCCAGATCGCCCTTGGCTTCGGTCAAGGCGTGCTTGCAGTCCATCATGGGCGCGCCGGTTTTTTCGCGGAGATCCTTTACCTGTGCAGCGGAAATATTTGCCATAGTCGTGCTCATCAGAATGAAACCCTCGATTTCAATGTTGCAGATTTGTCAGAATTTCAAGGCGGGGCAGTCGGAGGGCCAATCAGAGCGCAACGCAGAATGCCAACTAAGATTGAAGCCGGGAAACAGTGCAACCTTGAAAACCTGCTTGTTTCGATACGTTGCCTACGTCTATAAAACTTGACCCGCGCACAAATGAGCTGCGCGGGTCTGATCTCGCCTTGAGCGGGCATTAGGGGCTAAAGCCGTGACCTTTCAAAGCCTAGAACTCAAAGGCTAGAACCGTCGCGTTTCCGCTTGCAGTTCGTCGACATCTTCGGTGGCGGGTGAAGGACGCTTCCGCGTGCCTTTGCCCAACACATCTTCCATCCGAATCTCTTCGCCTTCGGGCCCCGTAACAGCAACGGCAACCGCTGCGTCAGGCGCCACCTCGACAAACAGCTCTTCGGCAGCCACATCCGGAACGACCACTTCCGGTTCGGCCGCCACGGCCTGAATATCGGCCATCTGCTTGTCATCGCGGGCATGCACACCTTCGGCAATCGACTCCGAAATCTTCGAGGTAAACAGACGGATCGCGCGCAGCGCGTCGTCGTTGCCCGGAATCACGTAATCCACTTCACTCGGATCGCAGTTCGTGTCGACAACTGCGACGACGGGAATGCCCAATTTGCGGGACTCGCGCACCGCGATCTGCTCTTTGTTGGAGTCGATCACGAAGATCGCATCCGGCAGCCGCGTCATGTTCTTGATGCCAGCCAGGTTGGCTTGCAAATGCTTGCGCTCGCGTTCGAGCTTGATCACTTCTTTTTTGGGAAGCAGATCGTAACGGCCATCGGTGGCCATTTCGTCGAGCTCTTTGAGGCGCTTCACGGATTTCTGGACCGTGATCCAGTTGGTCAGCAGTCCACCCAGCCAGCGCTGGTTGACGTAATACATCGAGCAGCGCTGCGCCTCTTCGGCAATCGCGTCCTGTGCCTGACGCTTGGTGCCCACGAAGAGAATGATGCGGCCGTCGGCGGCCAGATCCTGCACGAATTTCGACGCCTCTTTGAACATCTTCAGCGTCTTCTGCAGATCGATAATGTAGATACCATTGCGCTCGCCAAAGATGAATTCCTTCATCTTTGGGTTCCACCGCTTCGTCTGGTGCCCGAAGTGAACGCCAGCTTCGAGCAACTCCTTCATCGTAATGTTTGCCAATCAACCTCCTAAGTTGGTCTGCATCCGGACGCTAAGAGGCCCCGGATTGCCATTCCCGTCCACCCCAACTCAGGGGAGGTGGGGGGATGAATTGAATTCCTACGTACAGCTGTCAGCTGTCAGTTTTCAGCTGTCAGTTAGAGCCAAGACCAAAAACCTGTCGTTCGTCCTTGGTCGTTCGTCGTTCGCAAACCAATAGCGACCGACGACCATCGACTATCTCTTGCTGAACTGGAAGCGCTTTCTTGCGCCCTTCTGTCCGTACTTCTTGCGCTCTTTGGCGCGAGGATCACGGGTTACCATGCCCTCGGCTTTGAGCTGCTTGCGCAATTCCGCATTGAAAATCATAAGAGCGCGCGTGATGCCCAAGCGCACTGCATCCGCTTGCCCAGCGATGCCGCCGCCGCACACGTTCGCCAGCACGTTGAAGGTGGCGGCGCTGTCGGTGGATACCAAGGGACGCTTCGCCGCGATGCGCTGCGAGGGCGTCACAAAGTATTCATCGAACGCCTTGCCGTTCACCTTGAACTCGCCGCTGCCCGGACGTAGAAAAACTCGCGCGATCGCCGTCTTCCGGCGTCCAGTTCCGTAATATTGCACTAATTCAGCCATGTAAGCCCTCAGCACTCAGCCGTCAGCCATCAGCTAACCCAGGTGCTTTCAACCTTTCGAAAAATTCCGCGGCGCCAGATCGCTGAGACCCGACACCTGCGAACTGATCTTCTACGCAAACACCTTGGCTTCGGGCTTCTGCGCCTCGTGCGGATGTTTGTCTCCTCGATATACCTTCAACTTGGTAAACATCTGCTTACCCATCTTATTTTTGGGCAGCATGCGCGACACAGCGTCTTCGATGATCAGCTCGGGCTTGCGCACCAAACGCTTCTTCATCTCTTCCGAGCGAATGCCGCCGGGATAGCCCGTGTAATGGTGATACATCTTCTGATCCGCCTTCATGCCGGTGACCTTCACCTTGTCGGCATTAATGACGACGACATGATCGCCCGTATCGATAAACGGCGTGTACTGCGGATTCTCTTTGCCCATCAAAATGCGAGCCACGCGCGAGGCCAAACGCCCGAGCGCCAGCCCGGTCGCATCGACCACAAACCACTTGCGCGTAATATCCCCTTCTTTGGGGAAATAGGTTGACATCGGAAATCTCCCAGAAAATTAAGAACGCAAAAATTGAAGACCGCTGAGTGCCCTGATTCTATCTGTATCTATCCACGCAGAACGCGCTAGGTGTTCCAGGCGGGCAGCCGCAGGACTTCCAACTTCACTTGCAAAGATAACTAGAATAGCCCAGCCGTAAGGACCTTGTCAACGAACAGCTTTAGACAAAAGGGCTTACGCCATGTTACCGCGGGGATGACCGCTCTTCAACTGAATTCTGGCCCTCCTGGCGGGGAACGAAAAATCGAGAATTCAGTGCGCCAGGGCTTCCCGAATGGACCGCAAGACTCCCTCCATCTGGGCTGGCGTTCCGACGGTGATGCGGATGCAGCCTTCGCAGCCCGGATTACCCGAAGCATCGCGGACCACGACCCCGCGCCGTTGCATCGCTGCCACGAAGTCTTTCGCTGGCAATCCTACTCGGGCCAGAACAAAGTTGGTCTGGCTGGGCCAGAATTGCAGTCCCAGTTCCTCGAACAGATGTGCCAACTGCTCGCGGCCGCGCTTGACCTGGGCGACGTGCTCGCTCACAAACGACCGGTCCGCCAACGCCTCCTCGAGACAGGCCAACGCCACCGAATTGACGTTGAAGGGCAAACTCAACCGGCGAAGATAGTCGATCTGCTCGGCCGGCCCGGCGAGAACGCCGATGCGCAGACCGGCGAGTCCGTAGGCTTTGGAGAACGTTCGCGCGACGAACAGGTTGGGATGCTGCCCGAGGTCGGGAATCAAGCTTTGAGAAGTCGAGGTTCGGCAAGTCAGCGTAGCGCCGCAAAATTCGAAGTAAGCTTCGTCGATGAGGACGGCAGCATCGGGAGCCGCTTCGGCGATCTTCCGCAAGTCGGCCCGCGAAGCCACCAGTCCGGTGGGGTTATTCGGATTGGCAATGGCAATGACCCGCGTGCGCGGCGATATGTGGTCAAGAATGGCTGCAACCGGCAGCGCCATATCTTGCGCTGACTGCGGGCGGACCATTTTCGCGCCCAGCGCATGACCCAGCATCGGGTACATGACGAAGGTGGGGTCGGCGAAGAGTAATTCGTCGTCCGCGCCCAGGTAAGCCGAGAACAAGAGCGACAGGGCCTCATCCATGCCGTTGGTGAGCAAGACCTGCGCTGGATCCAGATCCAGAAAATCAGCTACGAGGCGTTCTCCAGTTTCGCGGTAGGGATAAAGCGATAGATCTGCGGGAGTAAGAGCCCGCAGGCGCTTCAACACGCGCGGAGAACATCCGGCCATGCTCTCGTTGAGGTCGAGAGTAAGACCCTCACGGCTCAGGATTGGCGAATGGTACGGCTTAGGTCGGCAATAAGTTTTCGTGGCTTCAACATGGGTGATTCGACGACGACCTTGCGCATGATAGACGAAAAGGAAGGGCTATCGTCTCTGCTCACTACGTTTCTGCCTCGCTGCGCTCGGGGGACGGACGAATGCGTCCGTCCCTACGTAGGCTAGTGTCTCTATTGTTACTGTTCGCGGCGTCGGGCGTATTTGACTACGCCGAAAATGACCGAACAGATGGCGAAGTCCACAACCAGCCCCCAGTCCTCGCGAAAAAGGCCATGCCGCGCCACGTCCGGCAAATGGGGCATCAGCAGATAATAGACGGCGTTCCCGGCCAGCACCGCTACGAGCGCATCGAGGAAATTCTTCATGGCCGGGCTTTTTGTTCTGCCGGCACTCCCGCTCTTCTCATGCTTCATCAGGCTGTTGTCGTCGCTCAAGCCAACCTCCATTCGCGCGCTCTGCCCGCTGCTACCATCGCCCTGCTACGATCACATAAGATGCTGGAACCCTCCACTCCAGTGCAGTTCGTCAAAGGCATTGGCCCGCGCCTCGCCGAGATCCTTGCCGCCAAGGGTATTCGGACGGTTGACGACCTGCTCCATTACCTGCCCTTTCGTTACGAGGACCGCCTCAACCCCCGGTCGGTCGCCGAACTGCGCGCCGGCGAAATGGCCACGGTGATCGCCGAAGTGCGCAATTCCGGCCTCTTCCGCACGAAGCGCATGCCCATTTTCCAGCTGACCGTCGGCCAGGGTCGATCGAAGCTGAAGTGCCTATGGTTCAATGCCACCTACCTGCAAGACAAGTTTCAGCCCGGACAAATGTTAGCGCTTTACGGCAAGGTCGAGGAAGACCGCGACGGGCATCTGCAGATCATCCAGCCGCAATTTGAGGTTTTGGGCGATATCAATGAGGAGGGCGGGGCAGACGAGGCCGAGAAAAAAGCGGCGGCCTCGCTGGAAATCGGGCGAATTGTGCCGATCTACGAATCCACCGGCCAAGGCAAGTTATCGCCACGCTGGTTTCGCCGGATCATCCGCTGGACTCTGGAAAATCTCAATCCCGATTTGCCCGATCCCATCCCCGCCAAGGTCCGCGCTCACCTGAACCTGGCGACGGTGCGGGAAGCTTTATGGAAGGCCCATTGGCCGGACGCCGGAGAAAGCTTCACCGACCTGCAATCCAGCCGCACCGCCGCCCATATAAGGATGATCTTCGACGAATTGTTCTTCATCGAACTGGGGCTCGAACTCAAACGGCGCGAGCAGAAGGCACAAACCGGAGTCGCGTTTCAGCTCAATGATGGTGTACGAAGCGCCATTAAGAAGATATTGCCGTTCCATCCCACGGCCGCGCAAAAGCGCGTGTTGAAGGAGATCGCCACCGACATGCAGCAGGCGCATCCCATGCGCCGTTTGTTGCAGGGCGACGTGGGATCGGGAAAGACGATTGTAGCGTTTCAGGCCGCCATCATCGCCATCGAAAACGGCTACCAAGTGGCCTTGATGGCGCCCACGGAAATACTGGCGCAACAGCATTATTTTTCAGCCCGTCAGATTCTGGAGCGCGCGGGATACCGCATCGTACTCTTGACCGGCTCGCTGGAGAACGATCGCAAGCGCGACATCCGCCGCCATATTGCGCAAGGTGGTGCGCAACTTGTTATCGGAACGCATGCGCTGATTCAAGACCGCGTCGAATTCGAGAATCTGGGCTTGGTCGTGGTGGACGAGCAACACCGCTTCGGAGTGATGCAGCGGCTCAAGCTGATGAAGAAATCCGACGAGGTACGTCGAAACGGCAACGCTAACGATGACACGGCTAGTGTGGTGACGGGGCTTCGCCCCGTTTTGCCGGGCGGGGACGCCCGGCCCTCCATCGAACCAAGAAGCGATCCAGAACCTGACGTCCTGGTGATGACGGCGACCCCCATTCCGCGCACTTTGGCCTTAACCCTGTATGGCGACCTTGACGTTTCCATCCTCGACGAACTTCCGCCGGGACGGACTCCGGTCGTCACGCGCGCGGTTCAGGATGAGCGCTCGCCTGAGGTCTGGGACTTCGTCCGCAAGCAAATCAGCGCCGGACATCAGGCTTACGTCGTCTATCCCGTGATTGAAGAGAACGAGGAGCGCGAACTGAAAGCCGCTCAGCAAATGTTTCGACAGCTGCGGGAGAAGATCTTTCCCACGCTGCATGTGGGTTTGCTGCACGGACGTCTCGACGCCGACGAAAAAGAGCACACCATGCGCGAGTTCCAGCAGGGCAAGCTGGAGATTCTGGTGGCGACAACGGTCATCGAGGTCGGTGTGGACGTTCCGAACGCGACAGTCATGGTCATCGAGCATGCGGACCGCTTTGGCCTGGCCCAGCTTCACCAACTGCGCGGACGCATCGGGCGCGGGGCGGCCAAGTCGTACTGCATCCTGATGCGGAGCGCCAAGGTTTCGGAAGTAGGCGAACGCCGTCTCGATGCCATGGTTCGGTCGAATGACGGATTCCAAATCGCCGAGCTTGATCTGGAGCTTCGCGGCCCGGGCGA